>JAVERV010000113.1:0-9940 GCA_034006945.1 Desulfobacterium sp.
CCTGTCCGACCTTCTTGGCCCTAGATTTGACAACTCAAAATTTTTTCGGTGCAACTGGCTGCAATTTCAATTGCAGAATTGGGATCAATCTATGCAAAAAATAAATTCTTGTCAACTCAAATCCACCGGTTATTTTCCCGGTGAAAGTTTTTAGCGGCCAACAAGATTTTAAGTTTTTATGGAGCTTCCTTGATTTTCATTTCATGTTTTGAGTAAGGTCAAAGAAAAAAACTTTAACCACGAAAGGCACGAACCACACTAAAGTTTCGTGCCTTTCATGGTTAACAAGTGCAAATTGTTTTTATGCTGGCATCAAGGATGCCCTACTTTTTATTTTTAAGGGCCTCCATGAGAAGGGTGCCCATGTCTCCCATGGGTTCAGCTTCCTTTTTAGGGGCGGCAAACTTCCGCCATTCGTCGGAATCCTTCATTTCGGGAGGGGCAAGGGATATTCGGCGTCGTTCCTCATCGGCCGATTCCACCATCACGGTCACCTTGTCTCCGGGCTTTAGCGATTCGTAGTCCGAAGGTTTGGATGCCTTGGAGATTACAGATGCAGGAAGGAGCCCTGTAACGCCCGGTTCCAGACTGAGGAATATTCCGAACTGCTCTTTTTTCTCCACCGTTGTTTCTACAATGGTGCCGGGGGCATATTTTTCAAAGATTCCGGTCCAGGGGTCTCCCAGGGCATCCTTGATGCTCAAGGATATGCGTCGTTTTTCGATGTCCACATCCTTAACCACCACCTGGATCATTTCGCCGAGGGTTACAACGTCGTCGGCCTTGACGATTCTCCGGGTATGGCTCATTTCACTCAGGTGAACCAGCCCGTCCATGCCGGGAGCTATCTCAACAAAGGCACCAAATGGGGCAAGGCGAACCACCTTGCCGGTGAGCTGGTCCCCAGGGGCAATGGTGCCTGCCTGGGAATCCCAGGGATCTTCGGACAGGGCCTGCTTGATGGAGAGGGATATCTTGGGGATGTCTACTCCCTCCTTGGCCTCGATTTTTAAAATTTTGACCTTGACTGTCTCCCCCTGGGCTAAAACCTCTTCTGCTTTGTCCACCCTTGACCAGCTGAGCTCTGAAATATGGGCCATGCCTTCAACTCCGGGAACAAGCTCGATGAACGCCCCGTAGGGCATGAGCTTGGTGACGCTGCCGGTGACTATCTCTCCCTCTCTGGCCTCCTTGAAAAACGCATCCTGGCGGTCTTTATTTTCCAGATTCAGAAGGTCCCGGCGGGAAACCACGATGTTTCGACCGCCTTCTTCAAACCGGGTGATAAGGAAGTCAAATGTGCTGCCCACATAGGATTCCGTGTCTTCAACATACTTTATGTCCATCTGGCTTACCGGGCAGAAGGCCCTTTTACCCATGATGGTGACGTTGAATCCGCCCTTGATGGTTCCTGCGACCTTTCCTTCCACCGGGGTGCGGGTATAGGATGCATCTTCGAGCATGGTTGCGGTGCCGGCACCTGACAGGGATTTTGAAAGGGTAATTTCGCTCTCGTTCTTGGACACCACGTAAAGGGAGATCATATCGCCCACTGCATGGTTGAACTGTCC
The DNA here is from genome assembly GCA_034006945.1 of Desulfobacterium sp. Taxonomy (GTDB): domain Bacteria; phylum Desulfobacterota; class Desulfobacteria; order Desulfobacterales; family Desulfobacteraceae; genus Desulforapulum. Next base: position 1,572 of record JAVERV010000113.1, read on the forward strand.
ATCCTTGTCTAAAAGTTCGGCCTTGTCCACCACTCCGTCGCTCTTGGAACCTGTACTTATATATACGGCATTTTGACCGATGGAGATGATTTTTCCCTCTATCTTGTCACCCTGGCGGATATCGTGGTTAATTTCTGCGTCATAGGAGGCAAACATCTCTGCAAAGCTTGCTTCTTCCTGATTGTCAGATCCATTGTCTCCAAATTTGTCAGCCATCATTGTTCTCCTGAACATCAAAAGTTAAAACACTTTTTTTATACAATCCCCCAATAAGTGTCAAGTCATACAACAATTCTCCAGCAGTTCTAATTTTGGTTTTACACTATAGGCAACTACCTACTATTCATATCAGCAATTCTAATTAGTGTTTGAACGAAAACTCACCCACCTGCTGCGTTGCTTCACAAAGCTAAAATCCTCACGTACAACAGTACGCTCCGGTTTCAGCTTTGCTCGCGCCTTGCATCTGGGCAAGTTTTCATCCAAACACGGGTTTTCGGTCACCCACTAATTATGCAATGTCAGCGTTGGGGGCGGCGGCCAGTATCTCCTTGTTGAACATCAAGAAACAAAGGGGATCAGATTTTCGGACAGGACAAACCCTAATAACCGCAAATTGTCTGAGGGAGGCGCGACCGAGTTTTTGCGGTTTGGGTTTGTCCTGGCTGAAAACCCCCCGACTTTCTTCGTTCAGCAAGGTGATACTGGCTTACGCCTAAAGAAGAAAGTCAAAATTAGAACTGCTGTATTCATATGGTCTCGGCAACGGAGACAGTTCTATCCCCAAGGGCGTTGACATAGCTTGCCATTTCATTGTCGTACCAGCCGTAAATAACGGCTGTGGTCACTGGAATGCGGGCGATTTTTCGGTCAAGGATCTTGAAAGTTGCGGGATCGAGGCCCTTGACCTGGCCGAGATCAATTTTTATTTCCGCCGTCCTTGTATGGGTCTCATGGCCCTCTATTATGGCCGTGGCCCTTGGGGTGCCCACAATATCCGAGGATACGTTCTGCTGTTCGGTGAACAGCAGATACCCATCGTTCTTTTCTTCTGCGGTTTTCTGGTAAAGGTTGTTTATAAGAGCCCTGTTGATTGGTGAATCCTTGGGGGTGTCCTGGATGTTCAACACAAGGATGATCAATGAACCTGAAGCCGTGGGGATTCTTACGGACTCTGCCATGAACCCAATGGTCTCCATCTCCGGGATTACCAGGACCAGGGCCTTTGCAGCACCGGTTGAGGTGAGGATAATGTTGTTCATGATGCTGCGGTTTTTTCTAAGATCCGTTGCCCCGCTCTGGGGAAGGCGGTCAAGCACCTGCTGGGATCCGGTGGCCGCATGGACGGTTGCCATGGATGCGGACATAATCCTGTCTGCACCAAAGTAGTCAAGCTGGGGCTTCATCATGTGGGCAAGGCAGTTGGTGGTGCATGAGGCGTTGGAGATAAGCGTGTGAATCCTTGGGTCGTAATCTTTGTCGTTGATGCCCATCACTGTTGTTATGGCATCTTCGGGCATGGAGTCGCCCTCCTTTACCTTGAACGGAGCGCTCACCACAACCTTTTGTGCTCCGCACTCAAGATGGCCCCTGACCGATCCTCCTGGAGTGTCAAAGGCGAGGTTGGGGTCGAGGAAGCGGCCGGTGCTGTCCACCACAAGGCGTGCCCTGTGATCTCCCCATCCGATATCCCGGGGGTTGCGTTTGTCCCGAAGGATGCTAATCTTTACACCGTTGATCTCCATGGTTCCTGAGGCTTCGTCAATGCTGGTGATAACGGGCAGGGCTCCCTGTCCGTGGAGAAATGATTCAAGGCGACCATAGGTTGTGTCCCTTTCAATGTAGTGGGCAATATCTTCGAGGGATCTGCCCGCCTCCCTGCCGATATTGACCACTATTTTGTCAAAGAACCTCCGACCCACATGGTGCCATACGGTGAGCTTGCCGATTCTTCCGAGTCCGTTAATCCCAAGTGTCCTTGAACTGTCTTCGCCCATGGTTTTTCTCCTATAGTTCGTTTACCTTCAGGTATCCCTTATATATTAATCCCTCCCTGCCGTCCATGCTGATAAAATCTCCGGACTTCATGAGGGTGTTTGCAAATTTGCACTGGCGCTTTTTTTCATTGCTCATGAGGTTTTCACAGCCGACCACGCAGGTCTTTTTAAGGCTGTGGGCAACCACGGAGGCGTGGGAGGTGACGCCTCCCCTGGCGGTCAGAATGCCGTCTGCCGCATAGATTTCCCTGATGTCGTCGGCCACAGTGTCTCCCCTTATCAGGATCAGCTTCATGTGGGGCTCTTCCTGTCTCCACCGCTTGATCTCCTCCAGGGTGAATACGATTCTTCCGCTCATGGGGCCGCCCGATACACCGATACCCCTTCCAAGGTACTCAACGGCGCTCAGGTCCTCCACGTCAAAGGATCGAATGACGTTTCTTCCCCTTACGGACATGTCCCTTGTCTGGAGCAGGTAGAGGTCCTTGTAGGTCGGGCTTTCAAAGGTGAATTCCATCTCCTGGGGATCCCAGTGGTTGTCGTAGATGATGGAATGGGCAATGGCCTTGAGGTTGCTGTAGAGTACTGGAAATCCTGACTCCAGGCTGATGCCGCTGCCCCGCTGTTCGATCTCCCTTTGCATTTCGGATATGGGAAGGGTTCTGACAAGTCCGGACACCACATCTTCACCCTGGTTGCCGATGGTGAAATCTCCCCAGAGCCTCAGGGTGTCGCCGGGAAGCCTTGGACTGTGGGTGAAAAAAACTCCAGATCCGGACTGGCTTGAGATATTCCCGAAAACCATGGACTGGACAGTTACGGCCGTGCCCCATTCATCGGAAATTCCGATGATTCTTCGATAGGCCCTGGCCCTGGGGGAGTCCCAGGAGGTAAACACCTTGTTAATAGCAAGATAGAGCTGGTCAATGGGGTTCTCAACCATCTCGATACCCGAATCTAGGATCATGTTTTTATAGGCGATGGAGAGCAGCTTCATCTGTTCGCCGGTGAATTCCCGTTTCAGGGGCACTCCATTTTTCTTTTTAAACTTGTACATGATCGAGTCAAAGTCGTTGCGGTTAAGGCCGAAGGACATGCCATATCCCTGGAGGAATCTGCGGTAGCAGTCCCAGGCAAACCAGGAGTTGCCGGAAATTTTTGCAATGCTCTGGGCGATCTCCTCGTTAATGCCCACATTCATGTAGGATTCGAGCATTCCGGGCTGGGAGATGGATGAACCGCTTCTGACCGACAGGAGCAGGGGGTTCCTGGGGTTGCCGAAACATTTGCCCGTGCTCTGTTCAAGGATGGCAAGGTTGGCCGTAATCTGGTTCCTGAAGTTGTTTCTGGCCGACTCATAGGTGTTGATCAGCTCCTGGCAGCGGAACGCCTCGGTGGTGATGACAAAGCCCGGGGGCACCTGCCATCCCATGCGTTTCAGCTCGACCAGGTTGAGTCCCTTGTTGCCAAGGTGGATGATGTGGTGTGTGTCTCTCCTCTTGTCCCCCATCTCGGTCATGGCATTGTTGGGGTCATAGTTGAATAGCTTGTTGAGCAGGTTTTCAGACAGTTTTTCACTCTGGTGGAACATGGTGTTCATGATCCGGTTGAGGAACACATCCAGCTGCTGAAGTCCCAGGGAGGTGACGATCTTGTCCCGGAAGAAGATGTCCGCCACCATATGGGCGAATTTTTTCCTTTCAATCTCTTTGTCCCTGGGTAGAAATTTTTCAAGGATTTGATCTTCGGGCATTTTTTCCATGATCTGGAGGATGTTTCTGCCGTGGATGGTGTGGAAGTTGTCGTCAATGATATTTTTGACGGCCCTGGAAAATCCCTTAAAGATGTCAATGTACTGGGTAAAGGAAAATTCCCTGATGCCGATGGAATGGGTCAGAAGCTCAAGCTGTGTTTTCATCCTGTTGGACGAGATGCCGTCCACCCCCAGAGCCTTTGCAAATAGTTCAAGGATTTCGAGTATCTGGGAAAAGGTCGCCTTGGTGATGAGGCTCAGATCAATCGAATTGATAAGTTCCTCGAACAGCACGTTTAAAATGGCCTCGATGCGCAGCGTAAGTCCCAGGGCGTCAAATTTTGCCTCGTGGTAGCTCCCATACACGGACGGGATGTCCACGGCAATGTGACGCTTGTGATACATGTTTTCCCTGACCTCAAAGGTCCGGTCGGACAGGATCAGGTTTTTTAACTGGGCAAGATAATCCAGCAGCCCGGCAATTTTCAGCTTCAGATCGGTCTGGGCCATGGCTTGTTTGAGCTTGTTCGTGTCTGGAAGGTCTTCGGATTTGAGCTGGGCAAGATAGCTGTTAAATTCGATGTTGTCGAAGTTGTACTTCTGGTTAAGGAGCCGGTAAAATTCCAGGGTAAGAACGGCCCGCTCCCTGTCAAGGTCCGAAGCCCCGCCAACCCGATTGATCATAGCTGTAAGGGTTGACTCCCCTTTGGTCAACAGATCCTGGGGCAGGTTTACACCCTGATTTTCAAGCTCTGAAAAGATTTTTGTCATGCCCCGGGTGTAGGGACCGGTCTCGTCTGTTTCATCATAGATCAGGGGGGGGATAAAGGGCCTGAGAACTTGTTTATCCGCCGTTTGCCAGAATATGATAACAGCCTCGATGAAGTCCACCACCCGGCTGCTGCTCTCCACATGGCTTTGCTTTCGAAGAAAATGAACCAGGGTGTCCTTGCGCATGGACGCCTCGTCAAGCTTGGTTGAGATGTCCCTGAGTTTTCCTTCGGCCCCGATTTCGTTGAAAAATGCGGGCAAAAGACGTGCAAGCTGTTTCACGAGGTTGTACACAGGTGCGATTTTTTTGCCGAGAAAGGCGGTGATGTCCCTTGGGAAGAGATCTGTATCCTTGATGTAAACTCCGCCGCAGGATAGAAAGATGATCAGGGCCGACATGAGACGGGCCGACCGTTTGGGCTTCTGACCGATGAGTTCCAGCCAGTTGCGGATGTTCTGAACATGGGTGTCGTTGCCGATCACCTGCCAGTCGTTGCCCATGCCCTTGATGCTTGGCGTGTGAAACCCAAGATCAACCACCTGGTCGATGAAGTAGTTGATTACCTCCACCTCCTCGGTCAGGTAGACGGCTTCGCCGGATTTTAACACACAGTTGAGAACCGTCTGGGGAAAACTGCCGTCAAGTTTGCGCAATACGTCAAAGGTCTTGTCTATGATGGCAAGGTTGTTCTTATAGTTTTCATGGCCTATGAGCCAGGTAAGAGAACGGTTGATGTCCCCCAGGGCGTCCTTGTGGATCATGGCAAGACCGGGGGTGTTCATGACGTAAAAGAGAAACATCACCTCCAGGCGTTTGCTCGATATTTCGTCTTTGATGCTCTGGCTGATCTTGCTGGGCATCTTCCGGAACAGGGTGACGATGTCCTTATACCCGGGAAGGGTAACAAGTTTTTTTGCAAGCTCAATGGAACCTAGTGGCTCGGCCAGGGCCATGGAGCGCAGGTTTTCCTGCCAGACGAGAAACTGCTGGAGGGAGGTGTCGCTGATCAACCGTTCAGACAATTTGTCCGGGGCTGTTGTGGTCGTCTCTTTTTTTATCCATACCAGGGGATCTTCGAGCTCCAGCCAGTAGGAGAAGGAAAGATCGTAAAACCGGATGAGGAACCGGTTCAGGATCTCATTGTTCCCGGTTTTCTGTTCCAGCGCTTGCACTTGCTCCAGCTCCTGATTCTGCTCCTGTTTCTGAATTTTGATCAAGAGTCTGGCAAGTTTGTCCGGTTGAAAATAGCTCGTGACAAAAAGATGAAACTCCGTGTCTGAAAGTTCAAGGGTTTGAACGAGAATATTTCTAACGCAAGGCAGAAACTTCGGCATTTCGGTTGAGGCGTCGGTCAGCACCTGCTTTAAAAAAAGCAGGAGATTCTCAGCGGCATCTTCCCGAATGCCCGGATCTTTGTTTTCGGCAATGGCCCTGAAGAAAATGTCGGCAAAAATCTGAACGGCATCGGGACCTTTGGGATGGGGACGCAGCAGGTGAAAATAACCAAGAGAAAGGCTCCTGGCCTCTTTGACGATGAAACCCCAGTTTTTATAGGGGTGGGAAAGTTCTTTTAAAAAGATGTTGAGCTTCTTTAAAATGCCATAGTAGTCGGCCATGATTTCCTGGAGGGGTGCGTATCTCTCCTCGATGGTTACATCAACGTGATAGTCTGCCAGGTTAACCTCAAGTGCGCGTGACTTCATTCTTTTAGATTTCCTTAATCATTTGGTAAACTGACTACTACCCGTAAATATTCGGTCAGCACCCCATCTTCACCTATTTTGGACTGCTCACATAGCAATAGTATGCTACGCAGCCCCAAATAGGCGAATATGCCCTAAAGGGCAGAAACTGGGGCACTGTCCAAACATTTACAGCGCCAAGCCGAATATTTTACTACTACCCACTACTTAATACCCCTCACAGGGCTTAAAATCAATGGAATAGGCCTAAAAAGGTGGTGAGATCCCTGTCGAACTGGTCCTGATCCCTGTCTGGGGGTATTTTTGTCCTCTGCATCAGATTCCGGAAATATTGCCGGGATTGTTCTGTCCTTCGGGCAAACTCCCTGGTTTTTGCCCGAGGGAAATCATAGTTCCTGTGGTTCATATACTCTTTTATGCTGCTGTGGGCCATTTGTGAAAGGCGGCAGGCCATGGCCTCAAGGGCTGGCGCCTCGCTTTTTTGAAGATTTGCGGGCAGGCGGGCCCCAAGGGTTTTAAAAAGATTGATCATTGCGCCTGAAACGATCACCGGCACCATAAGTTCCTCGAGCCTTTTAAAGGGGATGACCATGGTTTCAAAGGCAAAATCAGATTTCCCTGTAACGTAAGTTTGTTTTACGCTGCACCGTTCAAGGGTAAGGGATGCGTGGGGGCAGGGGTAAAGACGCCCGATATCCATGGGTTTTCCCACGGTGAGTCCACGGGTCTGCCTTGGAACGATAAAGGCGGAAAAAAGGTTGCGGTTATTTTTTATTCCTGTCACCGCAATAACGATAAAGAGATCGGCAAGGGGAGCATTGGTCACAAAGCTCTTTTCACCGGTGATTATAAAATTTTGATCTTTTTTTTTGGCCCGGGTCTTGAGATATTTTGGGTGGGCACTGACTCCGGGTTCTGACACAGCAAACGCTGCCGTTACTTCACCACTGGCCATAGATGGGAGCAAAGCATCACGGTGGCACTTGTCTGCGTGGGTTATTATAAAGTGGTGGCAGACAAGTTGGTGGATTAAGAATGTAAGGGCAAATCCCATTGAGGCTCCGGAGATAACGAGCTGTTCGGTTACAGTGGCAAGGGCATCAAGCCCAAGTCCAAGACCCTTGTATTGTTCGGGAACGACTATCCCCATCAAGTTTTTCCGACCAAGATCCCGCCACAGATCAACTGGGAAATCTTTTGGGTGATCAGGTTGAGAATCCCGTGGAAAATCCGGGGCTGTTCCTGATCGTTTGGAGCAGCCATGCCTCCGGCAGATATCTGCAACCCGTTCGCCTATATCTTTAAATTTTTTATCCATTTTTACACCACAAGTTCCCTGATGAAATCCATTAGGTGGTTGAGGTTCATTACTGTTCTGACCTCGTGGCAATGGGCCTTGTAGGCCATGATTTCGCAGTCACCCGTGGTCCAGGTGCGGGCATGTTCCGGTGTGAGCCAGATGATCCTGCGGCAATGTTTCCTCATTTGGGCAAGGATGTTTGCCTGGGGGTTGAGAAAGTTGGAACGGCCGTCCCCGAGGATGATCAGGGTGGTCTTCTGGTTGAGGTCGTTCATGTGGCCCTGCCTGAAGGCCTGGAGCATGGTGCCGTAGTCCGTGGGAAGATCGCGGTTGATGGTCTCCTGGCCCAGGGCCCTGTCAATGGCATGGTTGATGGGAAAATTGTCAAACAGGTCTGTCACCTCGACAAGGTCTGCAACAAAAATAAAGCTTTTAACCCTGTAAAAACATTCGTGCAGAGAGTAGAGAAGGGTCAGCATGAAACGGGCACCTGACCAGACTGAACCTGATACGTCGCAAATGGCAAGTATGCTGCTCTTTCTGGGAGGTTTGTTTTTAAACACGATATCAAGGGGCACGCCCTGGTATTTTCCCGAGTTCCTGAGGGTCTTCTTTATGTCGATGGCTCCCCGGTTCTTGACGGCAAACCTTCTTGAGGCCCGGTCCTTGAGTTTTCGAACGAGTCTTTCAATGATCGCCTCCATCTGACTTACCTCAAGGGGGGTGAGGTTTGCAAGGGGTTTTTCTGACACAAGGTCATTGGACGGTGCGCTCACCGCGGCCTGTTCCTTGAGGTTGTTTATCTCTCCTGGCTCCCGGGTGACGAGATCCAGAGCACGGTCCA
>JAVERV010000140.1:0-7035 GCA_034006945.1 Desulfobacterium sp.
CACCTGGAGGTATCTGGGACATCCTGTGTTTAAGCTCAATCCCCAGTTCCTCTTTGGTGGGCAGGGCCTGGTCCTTGTCCGGGCCCAGAAGTTCGTCCAGAAGGGCTGGATGCTTTGATACAAAGTCGATTATCCAGGGGCTTTCAGCGGCAAGGCCTGCAAGCTGGTCAAGCACCTCGGGTCTTTCAAGGAGAAGTGAAATGTAGCAGGTGCGCCGTTCGATGGTGATCACAAGATCCACAAGCCTTGAGAGAACGGTTTCAGCCGAATCCTGTTCCCCGGCTTTTTGGATGATTCTTGGAACAAGCCTGTTAAGGCGTTCCCGTCCGTTGGCCGTAAGTCGCTGGGTGTTGGGATTTGCCTCCAGGAATTTCAGCAGACTAATGACCTTTTTCGGATCTTTAAATCCAGGGAGCTTGTTAAGGGGGACATTATCGTTCTGGGGCCCCCATAGCTGGGGATCATTTATATTTTGCCAGAGATAGCTGAACTGGTTTACCCGGTCTTGTTTTTTATCTTTTTCTTCCACGAGGAGATGGTTGAAGTGGATCTGCACGATCCGCCTGTGCCGGTCAAGCTCATGGATAAACAGGTCCCAGGTATTATAATTCATGGACAGGGCAAGGCGTAATCGCTCGGTTGCATTCCTGGGAAGATCGTGGGTCTGGAGATCCCCATACTCCTGGAGTCTGTGTTCAACCTTTCGCAAAAAATGATAGGCCCGGGTCAGTTCCTCCCGGGTTCGATCGTCAATAGAGGTCCGCTGGTTAAGCAGGGCCAGCACCTTAAGGATTTTTCGTTCCTGGAATTCAGGCTCCACCCCTCCCCGGATCAGCTGGAACAGCTGGCCGAAAAACTCAATCTCCCGGATGCCCCCCGGTCCTATCTTGATGTTATGCTTGAATTTTTTGTCCCGTATCTGGAGGGATATTCTTCGTTTCATGTCCCGGAAGGATTCAAAACTGCCGTAATCCAGATAGCGGCGGTAGATAAAGGGGTTGAGCGTCGCAAGGAGTCGGTTGCCTGCCTCGATGTCTCCTGCAACGGGTCTTGCCTTGATCAGGGCATAGCGCTCCCATTCTCTGCCCTGGGTCTGGTAATAATTGACCATGGAGTCAAAACTGGTTACCAGGGGGCCGGTTGTTCCAAATGGCCGTAACCTCGTATCGACTCGGAAGATGGTGGCTTCAGCCATGGTTGAATCAAACATCCGTAAAAAATTCCTGCACAGTCTTGTGAAAAATTCTTCGTTGGTATGGTTTCGACCGCCACCCGTCGTAAATCCCTCCCATGGATAGGCAAAGATCAGATCTATGTCCGATGAGAAGTTCAGTTCCCGGGCTCCGAGTTTTCCCATGCCAAGGACGGTTATCTCCTGCTTTGAACCCTGTTTGTTCATTGGGGTTCCGTAAATGGAACAAAGTTCACCATAGAGAATCGTAAAAGTTTTGTCAATGCAAGCTTGGGCAAGGGCCGACAGATCGCCTGTGGTCTGTTCCAGGGTGGCCTTGTCGTTTAAATCCTGCCAGGCGATTCTTACCATTTCACGCTGGCGAATGCGGAGGAGGATCTCCTTGAAGTTTTCCTTGTTGGTGGTTTTGGTGATGTTTTGCTGGAGCTTTGCATCGTACTCCCCCGGACCATAGGCCCGGTCAAGATCATTTGATTCAATCAGATCAATCAGGATTTCAGGGTGGCGGGTGACGGTTGTTGCGATGAACTCGCTGAAGAGCAAAGCCCGTTCAAGATCTTTTTTAAAACTTTTATCCCGGGGCAGAATAAACCCCCCTAACTTGAGTTGAGCCCCAAGAAGGGCGTGCCTGTCCCTGAGTTGTTTGGCCAGTGGTCGAGGGATTTTTTCAGGGTCCATATTTATTCTCTTTTACAAAACTATTGAAAAAATTGCTTGTTTTCCATATGGTAAGCAGATTTATATATTGCTTAAACTATCGAAAATGACAAGGAGAAAAAGAGCATGTGCCGTCTGTTTGTACTTACAGGCAAATATCTATCGGATGGAGGCCCTGGGTTCGGTGGGAGTTTCCTATAACCGGCACGGCCGGAGCGAGAGAGGCATCCAGCCACAACGAACATTGAAACTCCGCTACCTATGGCGCTTCGGTGAGAGTTTCCTATAACCGGCACGGCCGGAGCAAGAGAGGCATCCGGCCACAACGAACGTGGAAACTCCTCCAATAACAACACTTCGGTGAGAGTTTCCTATAAAAAAAACGAAGGTTGAAGCTTGATAGCGGTTAGCGGTTAGCGGTTAGCTGTTAGCTAAAAGCTAACAACAACTCATATACAGGAGGTGGCAACTTTTGCCACAAAACTTATGAAAGCATTACTGGCACTTGAGGACGGCAGGACATTTCCCTGCCGCAGCTTTACCGGTCCTGGGGAGGCTTCTGGCGAGGTGGTGTTCAATACCAGCATGACTGGATACCAGGAAATTTTAACCGACCCCTCCTACTTCGGGCAGATGGTGACAATGACCTATCCCATGATCGGAAGTTACGGGGTCTGCCCCGAGGACATGGAATCCGACCGGATTCAGGCAAGGGCAATCATCGTTAGGGAGTACGTGGATTATCCCAGCAACTGGCGATCCACCGGCACCCTGGCCGACTTTTTAAAAAAAGAGGGGGTTCTGGGTGTCCAAGCCCTTGATACCCGGGCTCTGACCCGCCACATCCGTAACCGGGGAGCCATGGGCGCAGTAATTTCCACCATTGACCTTGATCCTGCAACCCTTGTTGCCAAGGCAAAGAAGGTGGCTCCCATTGTGGGGTGTGATCTTGTGCAGAATGTGACCACCCGATTCCCCTATTTCTGGCGGGACAACGGGCCGGTCCATGTTTCAAAAAACGCCGTGCTGGACCCATCCATCTGGCGGTTCGGCCAGGAAAAGAAACGGGTTGTTGCCCTTGATTTCGGGATAAAATATAACATCATACGCTGTCTTGAGGCAGCCGGGTGTGAGGTGCTGGTGCTGCCGGCCTCAACCCAATCCGGTATCATCAAGGCCCTTGAGCCGGACGGCGTCTTTCTCTCCAACGGGCCAGGGGATCCAGAGTCTCTATCCTATGTTGTTGAAACCATCCGGGAGATCCTGGGATTCAAACCCATGTTCGGCATCTGCCTTGGCATGCAGCTAATGGGGCTTGCCATGGGGGCTAAAACCCACAAGATTAAGTTTGGCCACAGGGGGGGAAACCAGCCGGTGAAGAACTTTGCCACCAACCGGGTGGAGATCACTGCCCAGAATCACGGGTTTGCCGTTGATATTAAAACCCTTGGAGATAAGGGGGGAGTCATGACCCACATCAATTTGAACGAAAGTTCCCTTGAGGGGATCAAGAACGAATCCCTCAAGGTCTTTTCCGTTCAGTACCATCCGGAGGCATCCCCCGGCCCCCATGACGCAGCCTATCTCTTTAACCAGTTCGCAGCAATGATGGAAAAATAAGCAAAATGCCAAAACGAACCGACATACATAAAATTTTGATCATCGGAGCAGGTCCCATCATCATCAGCCAGGGGTGCGAGTTTGACTACTCGGGCACCCAGGCTTGCAAGGCCCTGAAGGAAGAGGGTTACGAGGTGATCCTGGTGAACTCCAATCCCGCCACCATCATGACCGATCCTGAAACGGCGGATCGAACCTACATAGAGCCTATCACCCCGGAAACCGTTGCAAAGATCATCGAGCTCGAACGACCAGACGCCCTGCTGCCGACCCTGGGTGGTCAGACCGGACTGAACACGGCTGTGAAGGTAGCCAACATGGGCGTTCTCGAACGCTTTAATGTGGAGATGATCGGGGCGTCCCTTGAGGCCATCAACAAGGCCGAAGACCGGGAGCTTTTCCGCAATGCCATGAACAAGATCGGCCTGAGGATTCCCGAGAGCGGGTTTGCCCACAACATGGCCGAGGTGGAAGAGATTGCCCAGAGACTGGGATTTCCCGTGATTGTGCGGCCAAGTTTTACCCTGGGCGGAACCGGCGGCGGGGTGGCCTACAACTCCGAGGAACTTGCAGGTCTTGCAAAGACCGGTCTTGATGCAAGCTTTGTCACCCAGGTGATGCTCGAAGAATCGGTGCTCGGCTGGAAGGAGTACGAGCTTGAGGTGATGCGGGACCATGCCGGTAACGTGGTGATCGTCTGTTCCATCGAGAACTTCGACGCCATGGGAGTGCATACCGGCGACAGCATCACCGTTGCCCCTGCCCAGACCCTGTCCGACAAGGAGTACCAGATTTTGAGGAACGCCTCCATTGCCATCATGCGGGAAATAGGGGTGGATACTGGGGGCTCCAACGTCCAGTTTGCCATAAATCCTGCCAACGGCGAAATGATCGTCGTGGAGATGAACCCAAGGGTGTCAAGGAGTTCGGCCCTTGCCTCCAAGGCAACCGGCTTTCCCATTGCAAAGATTGCGGCCAAGCTCGCCGTGGGCTACACCCTTGATGAGATCACCAACGACATCACGGGCCAGACCCTTGCCTGCTTTGAACCCTCCATCGACTATTGCGTTGTAAAAATCCCCCGCTGGACCTTTGAAAAGTTTCCCGAAACTGACGATATCCTGACCACGGCCATGAAGAGCGTTGGCGAGACCATGAGCATAGGCCGGACCTTTAAGGAGGCCCTCCAGAAGGGGCTTAGATCCCTTGAGATCGGCCGTTTCGGGTTTGGGGCGGACGGTAAAGATCCACTTCCAGGATCGGTCTCCCGTACCGAGCTTGAGTATCACCTTGCCACCCCAAATTCCCAGCGGATTTTTTACATCAGGCACGCCCTTGAAAACGGGATGGATATCGGAGCCATAAATTCCCTCACATCCATCGACCCCTGGTTCCTCTTCCAGATGAAACAGATGGTGGAATTTGAAAAAACCGTTACCCTTGCAGGCCAGGACATCCCCAAGGAGATGCTCAAAAAGGCAAAGAGGTGGGGTTATTCAGACCGCCAGCTCTCCCATCTCACAGGGATCGGTGAGGAAAAAATCGAAAAACAGCGAAAGCGCCTTGGCATTGTGCCCGTTTATAAGCTTGTGGATACCTGTGCAGGGGAATTTCGAGCCGTTACCCCCTACTACTACTCAACCTATGAGGATGAGTGCGAGGCAAGGGTTTCAGACCGGAAAAAGGTTATGATCCTTGGCGGCGGTCCCAACCGTATCGGCCAGGGCATTGAATTTGACTATTGCTGCGTCCATGCAGCATTTGCCCTCCAGGAAGAGGGGGTTGAGAGCATCATGGTCAATTCAAATCCTGAAACCGTGAGCACAGACTATGACACCTCGGATAAGCTCTACTTCGAGCCCCTGACCAAAGAAGATGTGCTTCATATTGTGGAAAAGGAGAAACCCTTCGGGGTGATCGTCCAGTTTGGCGGTCAGACTCCTTTGAACCTTGCCATGGATCTCGAGCGGGCAGGGGTTCCCATCATCGGCACAAGTCCCGACAGCATTGACCGGGCCGAAGACAGGGACCGTTTCCAGGCCATGCTCGACAAGCTCGGCATTGCCCAGCCCGCCAACGGTATTGCCACAAACATTGACGAGGCCCATGCCGTTGCCGAAAAAATAGGTTATCCCGTTATGGTGAGACCGTCCTTTGTACTTGGGGGCAGGGCCATGAAGATAGTTTATGACCGTTCGGCACTTGAAGAGTTTTTCAACCTTGCAGTGCTGGCATCCCCGGACCACCCGGTTCTCATTGACCAGTTCCTTGAGGATGCCTTTGAGCTTGACGTGGACGCCATTTCAGACGGGGAAAACACCGTGATCGGCGGCATGATGGAGCATATAGAGGAGGCAGGCATCCATTCCGGGGATTCTGCCTGTGTGCTTCCCCCCTATTCAATTTCAGACGAGCACATCATTGAGATGACAAGGGCGACCAAGGCCCTTGCAAAGGAGCTCAGGGTCAAGGGGTTGATGAACATCCAGTTCGGCATCATGGACGATAAGGTTTACGTGATAGAGGTCAACCCCCGGGCGTCGCGAACCGTTCCCTTTGTGAGCAAGGCCACCGGGATTCCCCTGGCAAAGCTCGCAACAAAGGTCATGCTGGGGAAAACCCTGCCCGAACTTGGGATCACAGAGCAGACAATACCGGTTCATTATTCGGTAAAAGAGGCTGTAATGCCCTTTGACCGTTTTGCCAAGGTTGACCCGGTCCTTGGGCCTGAGATGAAGTCCACGGGTGAGGTAATGGGTATTGACATGGATCTCGGGGCTGCGGTTGCAAAGGCCCAGCTTGGTGCGGGGCAGAATCTGCCCACAGAGGGCAGTATCTTCATCAGCGTCCAGGACAGCGATAAACGTTCGGCCCTGACCGTGGCAAGGGATTTTTACGACATGGGTTTCGCCCTGGTAGCCACCCGGGGAACAGCGGCTTTTCTTGAGGAAAATGCCATCCCGGCAAAGGTTATTGAAAAGGTATCAGCGGGCAGGCCCAACGTGGTGGATGCCATCAAGAACAACGAGATCCAGCTGATTCTCAACACCGGTGCCAGCAGCCAGACCAAGGCCGACGGCTATGCCATAAGAAGGTCCGCCATCCGGTACAAGGTCCCCTATGCAACGACAACCGACGGCGCCCGCGCCATTTGCAAGGCCATCCAGGCCCTTAAAAGAGAGAGCCTTACGGTCAAGGCCCTCCAGGAATATCACAGAAAGGTGAATTAAGATGTTTGAAAACGAAACACCCCGGGACGAATGCGGGGTATTTGGACTGTATCGCCATCACGAGGCGGCAAAGTTGACTTACTTCGGGCTCTACGCCCTTCAGCACAGGGGGCAGGAGAGTGCGGGCATAAGCGTTTCCAGGGAGAACAACAAGATCATCTCCCACAAGGGCATGGGCCTTGTCCATGACATCTTCAAGATGGAGGATCTGGAGCGCATCGAAGGGGGAAGTGCCATCGGCCATGTGCGGTATTCAACCACCGGGGATTCGGTTATGACCAATGCCCAGCCCTTTGTGGTGCAGCACAAGAACAGGTCCTATGCCGTGGCCCACCA
>JAVERV010000114.1:0-9850 GCA_034006945.1 Desulfobacterium sp.
TCTGTTTTTTTCGGTTCATCAACCGGAACGGTTTTGTCATCAACTTTATCGGTGTTGGTGTCCGTGGTATCTGTCATGCTTTAGTTCTCCTGTTTTACATCCTGGACGGATGAATTTATTTTGATATTGAAAAAATATAGTTCTTGTGCCTGTTCTCTTGTCAAATCAGGGTTCATTTTCTCGATTACATCAATAGCGGACATTGCATTTTTATCAATAAGCATTGTCCAGCTTGTGGCTTGTTCGGCAAGGTTAACATTCTTAGGTTCTGCAAAATCAACTTTAAATTCTGCATCCATAGAAATTTTATCTATATTATGGTAATTATTAATTTCTCTAATTATATCAAATACTTGTCCTTCATAAGACCGGAACAGGGCTATATCGTCTTGTCTTTTTTCTGCCAATTCTTTATTTTCAATCAAGCGGGATAGACCGGATTTTCTTTCAGAAGGTTTGCTTGATAGATAAGAAGCAGGCAAGCCATAAGATATAGCAGTATTCCTAATTAAAAATTCTATAGTATCCAAGTGTGATTTAATTGGTGAACCAGGTGCCTCAAATTTAAAGTCTGCCCCTTCAGGCAAGTTCAGCGCCTGCCCTGGATCAAGAATACCTATTTCAGCAGTGGACCCTTTAGTTACAGGAACAGAAAAGCCCTGTAGCCTCAAAATATACATTAGATCCGTGATTTTTTCGTTTATTGCCTCTTGAACAGATACTAGGCTGTCCCCTTTTTCTACCCAAAAATCAGATATGGGGAGGCTGTCCCAAACAGGGACAAAAGGCAGTGTCTGATAAGGGTTATCTGCAATGCTTTTTATCCGCTTGTTATAGTCGTAATAAGTTATGGTGTCTGCTGTCCATTCAGTGTATTCCAATTCATTCCTGATACCAGATTCAGGAAAATAGGTAATTGTCACACTTTTTAAATCTTCTGGACTATCCCCTGTAGTTACGTCGCAAATGTCAGGTGTCAGAATATCCAATTCAATCTTGCCGTTCCTAAGAACTACTTTTAATAGGACAGTTCCTAAAAGTTTGGATAGCCTATTGGCTGTTTTTAATTTAATGCCAAGTTTAGCTTTGTTCTGGATTTGATCAAACTTTGGTTGGTCCTTAGTAACAATTCTTTTGGCATCTTCTAAATATACGCAAGCCAAACCGTCTATGATTTTACGAACAATATTTAGGCTTGCCAAAGAAAATTTATCAGGGTCAGAAAAATGTTTACGTAACCGATCATACACATAGGCTAACTGTTGGTCATGATAAAAATCGAGTAATTTTTTACTTTTTTCTTTCCGCTCATAATTGCTTTTTTCTAAAGCTAAATTATAAGATTGTGTAACGGGATTAACTTTTTGCCATAGCATATTCAAATGCTCCTATATGATTTAGTGCCGGTGAGTTTCACCCGCCTTTTGAAAAATTGGGGTAACGTCAAATCTGTTTCAATGTTCCTATTTTTAAATTTCTGATACATTTCATTTGTCTTTACAAAAGCAGGGCAGGTATCCGAACAAGATAAGATGCTGTCACCATTTCTAAGGAAACATAAACTTGCATGCTTTGACTTACTTTGGCAGGTGATACAATCTAATTCAAAGGCTCCTAACTCTTGTTTTCTTAGGGAATAAATTGCCCAAACCAAAGAATATACAAAATCATCTTTCCTGTGCTTTGAACCAAATTTAAAATACCCTGCCTTTCCCGTTTGATATTGAAAAAATTCAGCCTGCCTAAAAATTTCAATGCAACTTTTAGGATAATGAAATCTATTTTCTGACACTATACTTGCCAAATCAAGGAAAGCTGCCCCCTGTACTGGGGGAGAAGGGGTGGTTAACTCAGTAGGAAAGCCTTGCTCAAGGCACCAATGGTGTATATCCTGTGAGTTATAAGATTCTAAGCAAATATTAATTAGGTTATACTCTTCAAAATCCTTTTTTATGGTCTTTTTAATGCTGCTGGCAAGACTTCCAAGGATTGATTTGCTCTTCAGAACATAAAATTCTGCATCATCGGTGTCAGAATCTTGTATTTTTGCCGTAACTGTCCAAACGGTTTGATCTGCATTTTTAGAAAAAGACATTGCCCTGTCAAGCCCTGCACCAATTACAAACTTTCTGCCTTCTGCAATCTTTAAAAATTCATTCAGGGTAAGGGGATTTTTGTAATCTTCCATTGCTCTTTTTAGATCTTTAGCATTGAATAAACTGTTCTCAGCCTGTCCCCGTTTGTTTAGGTGCTGACTGTTAAAGGTGGCGGGCAGTAGTTGTTTTTGTCTGCTGGCCAACCATTTTTTATCAATCCATGGCGGGGATTTTTTAAGAGCATCTTGCAGGTTTTTATATTCTACCTTGTGGTAATAGATGGTTTCATCTTCATTTTTTAATTTTTCAAGGTTATGCAAGGGACCATCTACACTATCAACAGTGCTATCAATCAAGTACCAGCTATTCTGGGTATCGCCTATACTGGACGCAAGCACCTGGGGTGCCTCCGGGTCAGGGCAAGCATGAATTTCAGTGATCCAGGCTATTGAAATCTTTTTTCCATACAAACCGGATATAGCAGTGGAAACCGGTACAATTTCAGATTGCAGGGCAGGATAAATAATCTTCTGCCCCTGGACATTATTGGTGCCGATTTGCTCCCTTAGAAATTTAGTATTCAGGATAATTTGTTTTAAAAGTTTATAGCTAACCCCTTGTGCCTGTACGGTGCTATTTGCCATAACCGCAACTGTTTGATTAGGGAATAAAGAAAACCGCCATAAAACAAGCAAGGCCATTTTTATCGTTTTAGAATGTCGTCGTGGTTCTGAATCAACTATCGTTTGGAATATGAAGTTTCCATCTGAATCTGTAGCCAGGGCATTATTAAAAAAATCCATTTGGTCATCTGTTGGTTGGAAAACCTCAAACCCACCTTTAAAAGATGGGATTTGTGGCTTAACATCCTGTAACCATTGAAAAAATCCCTGGGGAGGTTTCTTCCAGGAGGCTATAGTTTCTTTATTCAGCATTTAATAGGTCTGCCAAGGGATTAGTATTAGATGTTTCGCCGGTTTTATTCTGCACAGATTGCAGCATCTTTAGATAAGATAAGGTATCGTTACGCAACTTTAACAGGTCTTTGCTTATGGCAGGGGAAAGGTTCCCTTCATCGTCAATAAATTCACCTTTCTGCATTAGTTCCTTGACCAGTTCATTCTCTATCATCAAATTTAAGGCAATGTTGGCCGTGAAAATCTCAATAAATGCTTTAGCACCACCAGTCTTTAAAGCCCTTTTGATCCGGGTAACTTTAATGGCTGGTTTTGTGCGGCCGTCAATACCCAAATCATTCAAGATATCTGTAAGATTACCTAAATCATCAAGTTCTGTGTCTTTTGGTCTCATGTTGTGTACTCATTTTGTGAACTTGAGTTCACTGTAATGTTAAAAATTGGAAAAATATTTTATGGGGACTTAGGACAGGCAAGCACCTTTTCCCCCTGGGGGGACACCCCTATAGGCCCCTGTATCTGCCCTGAAATCCTGCCCTGATTTACTAAATTGCATACTATGTGCATACTTTTTGTCATGTTCTATACCTGTTCTGCTTTAGAACCCTTGTCAATAGAGCCTTTGCAGCTATTCAGCACTAGATCATGTATCTAATCTATTCAAATCTGCCCTGGTCAACCGGTCTGTCATTTTCGCAGACTGGTTCAAATCTGCCCCGTCTGCCTGCTTTGTCCTGCCTGCCCTGTCTGGTCCCCTGCCTGCCTGCTACCTTGTAAAATTGCACCACCCAAAATGGGCGATGCAAAGTAGTTGCCCTGCTGATATTCCAAAATGGATGACCAGCTTTAATGGCTGATTAGCTGAATGAAAGGGCGCTGGGGACAAATCAGAATCCAATAGAATCAGGCTAAATCCAATGAAATAATTAGTTAAACAAGGTTTAATCGGGTTAAACAAGGTTTAACCTTGTAAGTCTTTGTTTATATTAAATAGCTTAGAACCTTTGTCATTATTGGTTTTCGTGCGATGTTTAAATCTTACTCTATAACATAATACATTGTGATATCTTGTCAAGGGTATTTGTAATTATTTTAGTCTGTTATGTATTATAGTTGCCGATTTTCTTTAGTGTATCGCATTGGTAGTTTTACGATCTTTGCCGCGAATTATTAATACCTTATATAATTATGATCTTTGCCGCGAATTATTGCCAAACAAAAGGCCAGGGAATATTCTAACTATTAAAGTTATTGAATCTAAGCTGGCCGAGAAAAGGAAAGCAGAGACATTACCCCAAAAAGGAACAAAAGGATTTCAATCTAATGATAGGGAAAATTTACCACCACATACCAACAAAGGTAAAGCCCGTGATAAAGCTGCTGCAAAAGTTGGTTGGTCTGGCCGGAAATATTACTTTGCAGTGCTCTTGAAGGACACTTCAACATATTAAATTAAATTCATACCTCTATGTATGGAAATGAGGCCCTGACAGGGCCATATAGAGCGTTTTAGAATTTTTTGGTGTGGTAGTATCAGTTAAGGGCAATAGGGCTTAAAAGGGCTATTATAAAAAAGTACCACCATAAAGATAGTTAAACCAAAAAGAAAAAATGTAACTAACCCCCTTATTATAACATAAAAGAAAAATAAATAATTCTTATGTAAGGATAGTTACATACATAAATATAATAATATCAGTATGTTATAATATTCTTCTTTATATATAAGGGGGTTAGTTACAAAATTTATGTAACTAACCTTACAAGGTATCATTTTTCACATTAAATCTTTTACCGTTTTTGGTGTGTTTTCTATTATTCTACTTTGGTTTTCATTTGCTTCATATTCTGCATTTATTTTTGATCTTTGTTTTTTATCTTTTACATACATCCAGTCGCTAATTGTTTTAATATTAGCCCCTCCACCAATTTTGAAATCCCTGCTCATACCGTCTATATTTTCACCTATGGGGTATTTCAGTTTCATTATAGTGGCTGTATGCCCATGCGGTTTATTGGTGTCCAGATTAAATGCAAGGGCCGAGTTCTCGATACTAAATTCTCCCCCCCTTGCAAAATCTTTGTCACTCCGTTTTTGGATACAGATAATAGCTATGCCGTTTTCCAGTTTATTCAATATTTTTGTAATTGTGTCCCCGATTAGCCAAAAGTTATCATAGATACGCAAATAATCTATAATGTTAATCCCGTTCGGGTCTATTACATCTTGAAAGCTGTTTTGACGGTTTGAATGCTGAAAGTTTGGGTGTTTTATGAAGCTGTTCAACCCTCCAGAAAAGTTGTTTGCTCTTTTTTTAAATATTGTTGGATTTCCTTCTGCTATCAGGTATCGAACGTTTACGGGGTCACTTTTGCTGTTCATTTGTTCATTAAGTAGTACGCTGACAGGTTTGGAATGGGGGATGTTCTTTCCATATTGGTTAAAATATACATAATTTTCAGAAATCCTAGCATTCCTGGACACTTTTTCCCCTGTTATATCTGTTATTTTTGCAGCCTGCCCATTTAATATACTATGAACCAAATTCATTACAAAACAAGTTTTGCCCCCATTTGTGCTGCCTGCTATTACCACGATATCCCCAGGCATTACACTAGCATGGTTTGAAAGTTCCAAAGGTAATGGTAGGGATACCTCAGCATCTTTTACATTTACAAAATCAAGCGGTGCAAGTTGGTAGTCGCAAATTCTATATAATCCCCTCTGGTTCCCTCTTTCTAATTTTCCGTCCTGCGTCATTCTATGCAAGATCTGTTTCCTATTATTTTTTTCGGATTGCATTATACCGAGTTCGCTGTCTAATTGTGATAACGTAAAAAAACCGGTATCGTCTTTTATAAATTCTTCAATCCTCGATTTTAAGGTGTCACTTTTTGATTGTTCCCTATTATGTATGGAATTTGCAATCGTTCTTACTTCATCTTTATCTTTTGGGGGGTCACATTTTAATAGATTTTCTCCCCACAATGCTGTAAAAATTTCATCATAGGAAAGCCCCTTGCCTGCATATTTTCCAGCTAACCGGGTTAGTTGCTGGTTTCTTTCACCATCTTCTATTATATCTGGGATCCTGCCTTTGCCTGTTACTGTGTCGATCTTTTTTTCAGGGATTAAAGAATACTCAAAATCTATGATTTCCCTCTCATTTGCAAATTCATACTTTTTGCCGTTTAATATAGAAGGTGCCATCATTAAACAATAATCCCCGGAAATATAATCAATTCCAGCATCTGCAATTTTAATTTTTCGTTTTTCAGGATTCTTATATATTAGGTGTAGACCGTTGTTTGGTGTTTCTTGTGCTAAAGTCTTTGGCAGGTTCATTTCCTTTGCCTTGTCTACACCATTTGATTTTTCATGCTGATCAATATCAATTATAATTAGACCAGGGGATTTTATGGAAATATTAGCCTCCGGGTGTTCCTTCCATACTTTTTCAATATCTCCCTTTGCTGTAAGGGGATTATCCACAGATCCATGATTAGGTTTTAGGAAAAGAAATTTCTTAGAATTAGGGTATCTGGGAACAATGGGAAAGCCCATTTCAAGGTATTCTAAAGCAGCATCTTTTAAACTCAAGTTATTGATTTCTTTCATATTTTTTTTGTTTCTCCTATTGACTTTATTTTGCTTAATGATTAATGTATTGTAATAATCAGGCGGGGTTTTTCATATTTCCCCGCCTTCCATAGCCCCTGGGGTTTATCCTTTTGCCCAGGGGTTTATATTTTTCAAGTGTCCACGGAGTACACTAATTCCCAAGTATAGTTCGGATTTTCCAATAATCATCATATTCTTTTCGGGATAGCTGCCCCAAAAGGTATCTTGCGTCGTCATATTTGACGCCCTTTTTTTTCAAAGTATGAAATCTAAATTCTATTGCCCTACGTTCATTTGGCATGGTTGGTTGGTGGTTTTTATATACGCTTCTAACCCGGATTTTTTCGGATTCTGTTGGAAACAATCCATTTGGTAACAGGCTTTTTTTGCCTTTTCTTATTCTCAAGACTTTATTGACCGAATCTGTTACAAGGGAAAGGTTGGATTCTCTGTTGTCTCCTCTTAGAAAATTCTGGTGGTGCCATACAAAACCGTCTGGTGGTGGTCCCATGATTATGTCTGTAATACCAATATCCCGCCCTGTTTTGGTATACCCGTTTGCTGTGACATGCCATTGCCGTTGTTCCACCTTCTTCAAATTCCAAGTATCAAAAACGGCCGGTTTTTTAGTACCATTGAGTTTGGTTATCGTTAACAGCATTTCCTTATCATTCATTGGTTCATAATCGTTTTTACATTTTCTTGGCATGAATTAGTTCTCCTTTTTATTAATTTTCTGGGTGTGTTTCCACAACCACCATGCAGCATCTATTTTGTCGATACAGTTTTTTTTCCCGATATTAAAAATTGCCTTTGGGCCTTGACCTAAATTCACAAGGTTCCTAAGTCTACCCGGTCCCATTGCCTGCCCTGTGAAATCACTGAAATCAGCAAAACACACGTGTGTGTATGGCCAGCATTCAACCAAAGTTTTGAACTGTTCTGGTAGGTCCAAATACTTTTGCCCTCGCTCTGCTCTCTCGTCCATTTTGAACTCCTTAAAAAAAATTAATGTTATGTGCATTTTTTTCTTGACAAGCCCCAAACAGATGCGATATTATTGTTAGTTGGGGTTTTATCATTTTGTTTCATAAATATTTGGATTTTGTAATGTCTTGTCAAGTAATTTTCTGCACTTTCTATTAATTTTGTGCATAAAAAAGGGGCATTTCTGCCCCTAATTTACTTGCAAGTTTTTGATTTAATTTAGTTTATTGGATAACTTTTCCCTTCATCCATACCAGCGAAAAAAGCATCAAATTGGCATGTTCCCGCTTTATAAGGAACCTGTATTTCCTTTTTTTCGAATTTGTGTTGTAGCCATGCCATAACCCCGGCTTTATATTCAGGGGACCGAGTATCCCTTTGCCTGCCAAAAATTTCATTAAATTTTTCCGTAGCTGTCATGGTCCCCCCCCCTTATGCTAATTTAAATTTTACCACGTTATCGGGCATTTCTTTTGCCTCTGGTTCTGGATCTGGTTCGGGTGTTTTAGGATTGTTAAAAATTTCAACGGCTTTATTGTTCAGGTCTTTTGCATGATGCGCATATCTTTGGACTAAAGCAAAATCACTAACCCCTAAAAAATGTTGTAACTCCGCCAAAGGAACCCCATTTTGTAACTGCCATGATGCAAACGTATGTCTGAGCGTGTGGAAAACCACTTTATCTCTGGGGTCAGTAACATTTTTGTTAAATAGGTCTTTTACAATCGAAAAAAAATGTTTCGGAACTTGTTTTCTTTGATTTCCGTTTTTATCAGGGAAAACCCATTCTGATATTTTGTTTTTGTCTCGATTTTTCAGCATGTCAAAAACATCATCGGACATCTTGCAATATTTAGGTTTTCCCCCTTTGGCTGCGTCTTTTGTATCCGGTAGATAAACTTGTTTTGTTTCAAAGTTTACATATTTCCATTGCAATTTATGAATTTCTCCTGCTCGCATACCAGTATGTAATGCCATTAAAACAGAGTCATGTAACGCAGGATTTTTAGCTTTCAATGTATCAAGCAAAAGGGCTGCTTCATCTTCAGAAAGGTATCTTTCCCTTTTGTTATTCACTTTAGGCATATCAATTTGTTTTACCGGATTCATGTTAGTATAATATTTTTTTCTAATGGCATGGTTTAGAATATGGCGAACAATACCAATGGCGCATTGTCGGGTTCTAGGGGATTTCCCGGCATCAATCATTTTTCCGTCAATGGTTTCAATGTCTGTGTCGTCAATTTCCCGTAACTGTTTTTTTTCTAAATCAGGGTAGATCCATTTTCCTAAATAAATTTTTTCATTGTATATGGTATTTGCTTTTTTTCGTTTTTCAGCATATGGCAGATAAACAGAATCTACAAATTCACTAAATGTGGTTTTCTCCTTGTCTCGTTTTTTTTCTTCTGCATCTTTCTTTCTGTTTATTTCTTGTGCGAGTTCCCGTTCTTGCTTCAGGTTGGTTGGTTTTTTTCCCTGCTTTGCATTTTTTTTAAATTCATTTATTTTGTAATAAACTTTTTGTGCGGTCCATCCCTCAGAACTCCAACCAAATCCAACCGTCTGCCTTTTTCCTCCTGCCTGGTACTGTCCCCTAAAGTATTCATCAAATTTAATGCCATGTTTTCGGGAGTCATGCTTTCTTGCTGTAACTCCTTGAAATTTTGTGGAATACCATTCAATCTTTGCCATAAGTGCCCCCTTTCAAACCACTAGATTAAAGACTTTAATTCCTGTCTAAAAACATAACTTACTGATTTTATTGATTGTATGCACATGTTATGCACTTTTTCCGTTAAATAAGGTGTTTTAAAGTGTATTAAAGTGCATTTAAGATAGCCCGTTTATCAAGGGTTGTCAAGGGTTTGAAACAAGAAAGTGCATAAAAGTATCTATAAGTTTGGGGTGTTTTTATTAGACTTAGGATCTAGTGCCGCGAGGCGTGAAGGTTCAAGCCCTTTCTTCGGTACCACCCAATAACCAAAAGGCCTTTCAGGAGTTTAGATGATACTCCTGAAAGGCCTTTTGTTTGTTGGGGGGGTACAATTACACTAGGGTTTTGGCGGGAAAATCAGGAACTAACGTTTTTGGATGGATCTATAACAGGAAAAGTGCTACCCTATATCATTCATTAGCACCCCGTGGATCTCTCTATCCTCTATTCCAAGATAGCGCATTGTTACAGCCGGGTTGCTGTGATTGTATCTCTCGCACATTAGTTCAAC
>JAVERV010000115.1:0-9706 GCA_034006945.1 Desulfobacterium sp.
AAATGAGAGAGGCTGTATGCCGGCCAACTGGCCAGAGGGCGGATGAGGACGCCCGAACATGTACAGAAAGCAATGGCCACCCTGTCAATCCGAGGTGGTCATTTGAGTGCCTGAAATATAGTGATTTGTGAGATTTTTCCAAATGGATTGAGGGTGCCTATGGACCCGAGGCGATTCAGGTCAGCTTAGCTGCTCCTCCAGGCCGGCTAAAGGAGGCAAGTCTTCTCCATGTGGGGCGGCTTGCCCCATAAGTGTGGCATGCCACACTTGCTGTCACACTTTTTCGTGTGGTCAGGGGCATGGTCCGTGTGATAACTTTAAGGAGAGAAAGTCTATATTTTTGAAAAAATTAACATAACCAGAAGGGTTGCCAATTTCAATCATGAATTGATGGAATATGTGTTTTTTGGCATCGGAATAGCATTGATAAAGCTTAGTTTTGGGTAGAGCCTATCTGACCAGGTAGCTTTTTATTGGTGCCTTTTCTTTAGGCAACACAATAGGAATTGTTGTACATGAGAATCTCCTCAATCATGACTAAACGGGTAGCGACCGTAGAGATGGACGACACCCTGCGCTCCATCAACGCCATTTTCTGTAGCGCCAAGTTCAATCATTTGCTGGTTTTGGAAGACGGGGAGCTGGTCGGCATTATCTCTGACCGCGATCTACTTAAGGCTACCAGCCCATTTTTGGGCACTGCAGCCGAACGCCCGCAAGACGCTAGCCGCTGGGAACGAAAAGCCCATCAGATTATGACCAGGGATCTGATAACTGCCGTCCCGCACACTTCGATCAAAGATGCGGCTGAGCTGTTGTTGAAAAATTCCATTTCCTGTCTGCCAGTCCTGACAGAGGAAGGCCACATTGAAGGCATTGTCACTTGGAAGGACCTCATAAGGACCTACATGGGATTATAGGGAGAAGCTACTCTGGAATGTTGTAACTGCGGAACAATCCTTTAGGACCAAAAAACCGATAAAAAGAAAAAACCATAAATCTACCCAATTACAAGATGTTTTTGCATTTTACGAGGTTTGGCACGACCCTCAAGGAGCCGACCTATAATGTTTTCAGATAAACTCAAAATCCTGCTGGTCGAAAACGACCCCACCCATGCCGATGCTATCCGCAGGGTATTTTTCGCCACATGCCCATCTTGGAGAGTTAAGCAGGTAGACACGCTACAGAAGTATCATCAGCTCATGGCTGTTGAAGTACCTGATTTGGTGTTAATAAACATCGATCTGCCCGATGGAAACGCCCTTGCAACCCTGAAAATCCCCCCCAATGACTGCCCTTGTCCTATCATTGTAATGACTACCAAAGCCAAGGAGGAAGCGGCAATAGAATTTTTGAAGGCCGGGGCGTTGGATTATATTTTGATATCGCCCGAAGCTTTTCCGAAAATGCCGCAGAAGGTGGTCCGTGTTCTTGGCCATTGGCGTCTCATACAGGAAAAGAAGTTTCTTGAGAAGGAACTTTGCCAAGCCAACCTGATTGTGGAAAACAGCCCGGCGGTGCTATTCCATTGGAAAGCGGAAGACGGCTGGCCGATAGTTTCTGTCTCGAAAAACATTTCTCAATTCGGGTATGCGCAGGAAGAACTTATGTCTGGCGAATTTTCCTATGCAACGCTGGTCCACCCGAAGGATCTTAATCGACTTGAAGAGGAATTGCAGACGCAAATTAATCGCGGTGAGAGAGTATTCCAGACTGAATACCGGATAATCACCAAGCAGAAAGAGGTCCGCTGGGTAGATGAAAGAACCTTTGTGGAACGAGATGCCGATGGGAAGGTCATCCACTACCAAGGGTTCATTATCGATATCGATGAACGCAAGCGGACCGAGTTGGTCATGGCGGCGCGTATGCGTCTACTGCAACTTACAACCAACAACACCCTTGCCCAACTTCTGGAAGCTACGCTGGATGAGGCAGAGGCGTTGACCGAAAGCCGAATGGGATTCTATCACTTCCTCGAAGACGACCAGAAAACCCTTTCTCTTCAAGCTTGGTCCAGAAGTACCAAAAACGATTTCTGCAAAATGGATGGGGCGGGACTGCACTACCCATTGGAAAGGGCCGGTGTCTGGGTCGATTGCATTCGCGAGCGAAGACCGGTATTCCACAACGACTATGCCTCGCTTCCCCACTCCAAAGGATTGCCAGAGGGACACCCTCCGATAGTGCGAGAACTAGTTGTACCGGTATTTCGAGGTGAGAAAATAGTGGCTATCCTCGGGGTTGGCAATAAGTCACAAGCATATACGTCCAGGGATGAGGAGGCAGCCTCCCTACTGGCCGATTTTGCCTGGACCATTTTAGAGAGAAAGCTTACCGAGGAATCCCTCCAGGTCTCCGAACAGAAATACCGCCATATTGTCGATCATGCTCCTTTCGGAATTACCCGCACCACCAGGAATGGCAAGCTAATCAGCGCCAACCCGGCCATGGCCAATATCCTGAAATACGATTCTTCCCAAGAGCTTTTAGAGGCCATTGGTCGCTCCAGCCTTCAGGAGGTCATCTTTTCCAATCCTGCAGACCGGGAAGACATGGTGGATAAAGTTATCACCAGCTATTCCTGGTGCCTCCATAACCTGAGCCTACGTTGCAAAGATGGTAGTTTGGCAACCTGCAGAGTGCACTCCCGAAGATTACCGGAAAAGGATAGTCAGAATTGGGAGTACGAAAACTTTTTAGAGGACATCACTGAGCAACTGGAAACGCAGCAGACTCTTCAGAAGAGCAAAAAGAATATCCAACAACTAGCCGAAAGCACCGAAGCGGTGCTTTACGAATATAACCTTAGCGACAATAAATGGACTTACATCGCCCCCCAGGTTGAACGCATTTTCGGGTATAAACCCGAAGATTGGATAGACAGCCAGTTTTGGCTGGATCGAGTCCACGAAGCCGACCGGGGGAAAGCGTCACGCGAAAAACTGTCAAAATTAAATCAGCAAAAGGCTCATTCTTTTGAGTATCGCTTTGTTAAAAGGGACGGGAGCATCATCTGGGTACGAGACATTATTAGGATAGAAAGTGATGACGAAAACAAACTGCGTTTGCGCGGTCTGCTAATCGACATCACTGATTTCAAACAATCGGAAAGCCAGCTAAAAAAGCTAAGTCGAGCCATTAAGCAAAGCCCTGTTTCGGTTGTTATCACTGACCCTGAGGGTAACATCGAATATGTGAACCCCAAATTCACCCAGATCACCGGGTATACCCTTGAGGAGGTTATTGATCAGAATCCGCGAATACTGAAGTCGGGGAACCTCTCGTCATCTGTCTACGATTCCCTTTGGAAAACTATCACCTCCGGAAAGGAATGGTACGGTGAGCTAGAAAACAAGCGTAAAGATGGCAGTATCTTTTGGGAGCGCGCCTCCATCTCCCCACTCTTTGACGAATCGGGAAAGCTCATTAATTTTATTGGAGTTAAAGAGGATATAACCCAGCAAAAGCTGAACGAAAAACGCCTGGAATATATGGCGACTCACGACGGGCTGACCGGCTTGGCCAACCGAACTCTGTTCTATGATCATCTAGAGATCGCCCTTCATCAATCACAACGATCCAAAAGGCTGGTAGCGGTAATTCTTTTAGATCTAGACCGTTTCAAAGTGATCAACGACAGCCTAGGCCACTTAGTGGGGGATCAAGTTTTGCAGGCTGTAGGCCAACGGCTCAAACAATACGTTCGCAGCACCGATACAGTGGCCAGACTTGGTGGAGACGAATTTGTGGTGCTGTTGACTGATGTCAGGGACACAACCGCGGCGGGGAAGATCGCCCATAACCTGTTGAGGAAACTGAATGAACCTTTTTTTCTCCACGGGCGCGAGCTTTACGTCAGTGCCAGCCTTGGCATCTGCCTTTCGGAAACCGACAACGTCGACGGTACCATACTGCTTCGTAATGCCGATATAGCGATGTATAAGGCAAGGGAAGAAGGTTGCGGGCTATATTTTTATTCTCACGAAATGAACCAACAACTTATTAAGACCCTTGAGATGGAAAATGGCTTGAGACAAGCTTTGGAAAAAAAAGAATTCCAATTGTATTACCAGCCTAAAGTGGAACATGCAACCGGTCGAATAATCGGATGTGAGGCACTTTTGCGTTGGATGCACCCGCAGAGGGGAATGATTCCGCCAAGTGAATTCATCCCGCTTGCCGAAGAAACAGGCTTGATTGTGCAAATCGGTCAATGGGTGCTGGTAGAGGCCTGCCGTCAGTCCAAGATTTGGGAGACAGAGGGGCTTCCACCACTGACCGTGGCCGTCAATATTTCGGCCCGACAGTTTTATCAGGGAGAAAGCCTCATCCAGACGATCAAGTCGGCTCTGGAGCAATATCAACTGGCACCCTCACGCCTTGAGTTGGAGATCACTGAGAGCATGGTTATGCGCGATGCCGTCAAGGCCGAGCGTACCATGCGTGTAATTAAACAACTTGGGGCCAGCCTGAGCCTGGATGATTTTGGCACCGGTTATTCAAGTCTAAACTACCTGCGTAAATTCCCCGTGGATTCTCTAAAAATCGACCGCTCATTCATTTCGGACGCTACCAGCAACGCCAGCAACGCCGCAATCCTCAACAGCATCATCGCTATCGCCCACACTCTGGGGTTTCAAACCATAGCTGAAGGCGTTGAAAACAACGATCAACTTGCCCTGGCAGCCAATTGCGGTTGTGATTTTACTCAGGGATATCTTTTCAGCCGGCCTTTGCCACCTGAAGACTTTGTCGCTCTTTTTCTAACCAATAAAGGGGAGATCGCCACCCCCGAACAGATCTCTTTATGTAAAAATTCTCAGAACACTAACTAGTCGAGCCTGAAAAAATGTAACCAACTATATTTACAGCTTTATTTTGCTGTTTATGATTGTTAAAATCACCAGAAACAGTAGTTCATACTTCAAAACCTGGTGATTTCATGAAGCCAAAAAATTCACAGCCTGACCAGTCGGATCTGTTCCGTTCGCGCCTTGAGCAGATACTGGACCGCCGCCATCCGCTGTATGTGCTCGCCAACCAGATCAATTGGTCGGTCTTTGACAAAACGTTTGGTTCGCTTTATGCCGAAAAAGGTAGACCCGGCAAACCGACCCGCTTGCTGGTCGGTTTGCACTACCTG
The DNA here is from genome assembly GCA_034006945.1 of Desulfobacterium sp. Lineage (GTDB taxonomy): Bacteria > Desulfobacterota > Desulfobacteria > Desulfobacterales > Desulfobacteraceae > Desulforapulum. The sequence goes on from JAVERV010000115.1 coordinate 5,150, forward strand.
AAGCATGCCTTCAACGAAAGCGATGAATCCGTGGTCGCCCGGTTACTGGAAAACCCCTACTGGCAGTATTTCTGCGGGTTTGAGTTCTTCATTCACCGTCTTCCGATCGATCCGAGTTCCATGACGCGCTGGCGCAAGCGGATCGGCCCCAAAGGCCTGGAACAGTTGCTCAGCGAAACACTGGAAACAGCTAAGCGTGGGGAGAAGCTGTCCGAACAGCACATGGAACGGGTCAATGTCGATACCACTGTGCAGGAGAAAGCGATTGCTTACCCAACCGATGCCCGGTTGTACCATAAGGCCCGAGTTCTGCTGGTGAAAGCCGCCAAAGATCGGGGCATTGTCTTGCGCCAGAGTTATTTGCGGCTCGGTAAGCGTGCCCTGATTATGTCCGGCCGCTATGCCCATGCCCGGCAGATGAGACGGGCCAAGCGTGAACAAAAGAAGCTGAAGAACTTTCTGGGCCGGGTGTATCGCAACATTCTGCGCAACTGCTCGGCGCCCGACGCACAACTGACGGAATTGCTACACAATGCCAGACGGTTACTGATGCAGCAGCGTCACGACAAGAACAAGCTGTACAGCCTGCACGCTCCCGAGGTGGAGTGTATCGCCAAAGGCAAGGTGCACAAAAAGTACGAGTTCGGCTGCAAGGTTTCGGTGGTCACGACCTCCATGGATAACTGGGTGGTCGGGGTCGAAGCCCTGCACGGCAATCCGTTTGACGGGCATACCCTCAAGGGGGCTCTTAAGCAGGTTAAGCGCCTGGTCGGCTGGAACCCCCAGAACGCCTACTGCGATAAGGGCTATAAGGGGAATCCGAAGCATCTGGGTGAAACAGCTGTTCATTTGGCCAACCGACGCAAAAGCAGCATGAAGCCCAGCGAATGGCGCTGGTTAAAACGACGCAGCGCCATCGAGCCGGTGATCGGTCACATGAAGCAGGATAACCGGATGAATCGCAACTACCTTAAAGGAACCGATGGCGACAAGATGAACGCTATCCTGGCCGGGTGTGGTTTTAACCTGCGGAAGCTCCTGCGAGCTTTCTTTTGGCTTTTTTCAAAGAGCTTGTGCGGCTCAAATTGTCCCTGCTCCGCGTCAAATTCCCCCTTGAACCCCACGATCAGAAATTTGGGGTCGCTGGGTTAAGGTTGTAATTGTAAGCAAACGCCCGCTGAAGACGAGAAATCGAATTTTTCAGGGACGACTAACTACTTAAAGCAAGACAAAATGAATACTATCCCAATAACATTCCCTCCTTGGTAGGATATTTTACGCCTGAAACTTAGGATTACAGTATGCACAAATAAGACGGCTCCCCCCTGTTTCAGCCAGTGGCAAGTCGTCTTATTTGTTGTTGCAAAATGTTTGTCGTGGCGGTTGTCAGGGCAATTGTCGCCTTGAGCCCACCATGGGAACCTAACCTGTCTCATATGTTGTGTTGTTGATTTTGAATGTCGTCAGAGGTCAACATTCGGTCATTCTTGCTGACCCTGCAATCCGAAACACTCAAACGGCCCCCCGATAAGGAGTGGACGGTTTTACGCCAAGAATGCCTGGATGGATTTGCCTGATAATTGGTGGAAGGGTTTGGTTAAGAACCCCTGGATGAATTTGATCAGAATAAGCACACTTGATTTAACGGTGTACGCGGTAGAGAGGGAAGTGTTGTTTTAAACCGATCCAGTGGTGGTACATCCGTCATCTGATGTCACTCGTTAATTAGGCGTAGTGAGTTAGTTTTTTTCTTTCTTCGCCATTCCCAAGGGGCAACTGGGTTTTTGTCTGCCCACATTCCTTTCTTGTTAGCTTGAGCCTTTGATTCCAGTTCACTAAGAGAATTGTCTTCGCTGTATTTCCGATACCACCAGGCGTAGCCTTCTTCTACAATGCGTCGATTAAGGCTGCTGCCATCAGGTAAAATCACTTCACCTACGGTTCTGCCATAACGGTCCTTTGTTTCAACTTCCACCGTGACAATTTTGTGAGCTGCCAAGTCCAGAGTAAAGCGTTTAGCGGCTTGTCCAAACGGCTGGTTTGTCTCGGGGCAGTCGATTTCTGCTAAACGAACTTTCTCTGCCTTTCCTTCTCTCATTACCTGAATGGCGTCTCCGTCACTGACTTTGACGACCTTGCCAGAGAAAGATAGGGCAAAAGATGTTGTGGTGGACAGACAAAAAAAGATAAACAGCAAAGTTCTCATGCCAGGCACCAAAAGAAATACCGGCCCTATCCAAAGCGAAGGATGGGCAGAGCCGGAAGGGGTTTATTGAAGACGGCTTAGATACGGCCCTTTTCCGCCAGCCGGCGATAATGTTCTCCGAGGGCGGTCAGTCTACATGCCTTGCTTTCCATAGCTGCGTGCCACATGTGGGGAGCCTCTACTGGAACAAGCAAGTTTAGGCGGTTGTAGCTTTGGAGGATCGCAAAAACACGAGTATTCTCGGGATCTGGAGGAGGCATCTCTGGATCGCGCCCCTTCATTTCTGGTTCGTATGTGGGGTCAAGGGGAAACTCATACCCCGGCGTGGGGAAGAATTCAACAATCCTGCGTAAGTCAGCAGTGGGTATTGGGGGTGCAGTCTGACGTAAGGAAACGAACTGCTTGACGTTGGTTTTAAAAACAGGTCTTTGCTCCCAACCACCGAGAGACTGGTCGATATGGGCATATACGCTGCCTGGAGTAATATCGCCCGTAAGGTTGGCCGCACTTCCGCTCATAGCGTCAACGAAGAGGGTTGTAAACACTCCCCTGCCATCCTTTTCCGTTGCGTACTGGTCTTTGGTTGAGGCCGTGAGAACTGTCAATCCTTCAGACAGTGTAGCCAGTTCCTCTTTGCCAGGAGCTGTCCCAGCAATACCGGAATGACAGCTATCCAGTACGATGATTTTGTTCTTGGCTTTGGAGGCGTTTGCAAGAGTCAGAATATCAGAAAGAGATATCCCCTCATCGGGCCGAGAGACATTGGAGGGTATGATGTACCCCCCTGTCGCTTCGATATAGCCATGCCCAGCAAAATAGAACAGAGCAATTTCTGCTTCGGCCTTGAAGAGTTCTTCGATTTGGTCTTTCAGGTCTCCACGTTTAACGCTGTCTGCCGGACCTGACGCTGTAAATATTTTGCAGTCAAAATTAACAGCCCCACCATCATGCCGTTCAAGAACAGCTTTTACCTCATAGGCATCGTCTACGCAGCCATGAAGAGAGCTGCCATTCTCGTAATAATTGATGCCGACAATAAGAGCGATTCTCATATGGAACTCCCCCCTTGCTAGAGACTGTCGATAAACTTTTTGATGGCATCCCAAGTCCACACCACCGTATTAACGCCCACAAGATTTGTGCGGTCATTCGTATAGGCATAGACACCAAGAACTTTTTTCCCCTCTGCTTTTGCGCAGGTGATTTCCCATTTTTGGCCTGTAGAGGAAAGGGAATTGTTGCTTACCAGAGCAATCACCCCATCTGAGCGGCGGATGCGGGTTCGCACACGTTCTTTCCAGTTCGAATCATAAGGCTCTTTCACCGACATATCGACATATTCAAATGGCGAATTGGTATTGAGAGATTGCCCTTTGAGGAAGTCTCGTTGTCTTTCATCCTCGATTGCAAACGCCACGAAAATTACTTTTTTCCCAGCCATTTTTACCCTCCAGATAGTTGAAAAAGACTCTTGTTTTACCGCTGTCCCAGAGCCGCCTTAAGGGTGCGGTGGAAAGAATTGACGGTATCGAATTGAACGGATTCCTGAACACTTTTTCTTATGATGCGCTGATTGAGAGCATAGCCCTGTTCTTTATAGAGTCGAGCAAAAAGATCAATGGCGTATTCGCCCCTCAGAATCGGCCACTCCTCCAGGTATTCCGGCAGTCCAGAAGAGAGATTAGTGAATGTCGTTATTACTCGGGGAGCTTGTCTGGCAACGCCAATCTCGAATGGAACCCACCACGATCCCGAGGTGTTATTCGTGACAATTGCCAAGAGGTTTGTGCAGGAGGTAAGCCGTTTAACAATCAGGTCGGTGATCGCCTTTGTACCGCTCAATCCTTGAGTCTCTTTGTCCAGGTCATCGATATAGCATGTTATGTTGTGCTGGTTCCTCAAGCGATTTGCGACTTGAAGGGCAATGGCATTGTCAGCGGTTCTGTGCGAAATAAAAACGGGCATGAAGATACCTCCTGGGGGAAATTTTGATACCCAATACGATATTCTGCGGATGTGACATAAAAAGTCACACCACTAAATTATCGTTCAATTCACCTGTGGGAGTAGGAAAGATTTTCTCTGGCTTGTTTGCTGGAAAAGACTGGCCCCACCTGCTAAAAAGTAAGCCTAGCATTAATGATGTGAATTCTCAAATCTTTTAAGACAGAAAACCTCCGTTTTCTTTACATCCAGAAAACGTCGCCATCCCCTTAATTATTTTACTCAACTTTCGCAGACGAGAAAAATGTTTAACATGTTGAAATAATTAAACAAAAGCATCATCTCTTGTTGTAAAATAGGTCGTCGCCAAACAACCTGATACAAACAAGGAGATGATGCTTTGGACC
>JAVERV010000021.1:0-53684 GCA_034006945.1 Desulfobacterium sp.
AAGATCTCCAGCGCCGATGGTACTGCAGGGGAGTCTCTGTGGGAGAGTAGGACGCCGCCGGATTATCTTTATAAAGCCCCGATCATGGAAACATGGTCGGGGCTTTTTTTTATCGGAAGTTACTTTGTCCCTTAGTATCCAAAGGGAGTCAGCGGGGTCAAACCTTGATTATTGCATTATAGATCCTAACGCTAACGCAAAGGGCCTATAATGGAATGTCCTATAATGCAATAATCAAGGTTTGACCCCAGTTGACCCCTTGCGGTCGCCCTTTGCGGATTCTCTTTGAGTTAACAAATTTAATATCCATTGTTTTTTTATTGTGATATGAAGGAGCAATTTATGAAGGATATAAGGACTAATTCTTAAAACCCTGAACTCGTTGCAACGATTCGCTAAATAAAGAAACTTTATACATGGCAAAAAAGAAAAAAAATACAAACAGACAAGCAAAAAAAAATCGAAAGAGACAAAAAACTAAGAAACAGCTTGTGCAGGATTTCTCACCAAAATCAAAACAGAAATCAAGTAGAGATGGTTTTACAAATCCTATTATATCAAAAGCTGTTAAATTAATTGAGCCTCCAGATGGTATTAAAATGTCTGCTGTTATTTTGAAAATAGCTGAACCATTATTAATAAAATTTGGGGATGATGAGAAAAGAGTGAAGACAATAATCTCATTGGCTGTGATTGAATGGAACAAACAGTCTTTCCAGAAGGAAGAACAAGATAATTTACAAGAATCGATGATTAACTCTTTTTTTCCCTCTGGTGGTAATGCTGAAGATATCGGTTCCATTCTTTACATTCAAGATCTAATTGCAGAAAGAAAAAACAAATATTTTCCAGATCTAAAAAAAGTTGTTCTGGGTTATGATTTAAAGTTTATAGACGGGAATTTTACTTTAAACGTATCTTCTGTGCCATTCCCCTGAAATTTAGGTAGCCCCATGGCTCAGAGGGGTAAAGGAAGCAAAATATTTTGTGACCTTTCTAAATCAACTATCACCTAAAATATAGATGCATTTTTTAGGTAACATAGTATCAAGAATAAAAGAGAGTGAATAATTTCGGGGCTGGGTATATTTGTAATTTTGTAAAATTGACAGGACAGGACGATAAACGATGAACACCGACGACAATTCGGATAAAATCCGCTGTTCCCTTGAGCAGGTCAAGGCTTGTATTCCCCTTCTTCAAGCGCTTGTGCATGACCACGATTTACTGGCAGAACTCGAAGAGGCTGACAAAATTGCCCTCATGACCGCTGCAGGAAAGCTTTCCCGCCCCGATAGAAAGGAGATACAAAAGCGGCGCAAGGCCGTAAATCGTGCAAAGATGAGGCCGGTTAAAGAGAAGGAGAGGGCGGCAAGGGCCTTGACCGGCATTAGAACTGCCAGGACCGCCAGGGTCTTTGAGGCCCCCCCGCAACTTACCCAGAAATTATCCGGGCAATTAATGGATAAAGATCTAAACATTGCCGGGAAGGGGCAAAGGCTTAATTCACCAAGGAATTGTTATGTGTGCAAGAAAGAGTTCATGGATCTTCATTTTTTTTATGATACCATGTGCCCGGCCTGTGGTGAGTTTAACTATCAAAAAAGATTTCAGACTGCAAGCCTGGAAAACAGGGTGGCATTGATAACCGGGGCAAGGGTAAAGATTGGATTCCAGGCCGCCCTTATGATGTTGAGGGCCGGTGCAGCTGTGATTGCTACTACAAGGTTTCCAAAGGATGCCGCAATCAGATATTCGGGTGAAAAAGATTTTCCCGAGTGGGGCCATCGTCTCCAGATATTCGGACTTGATCTTCGCCACACTCCGAGCGTTGAGATTTTTGCAGACTATATTGAGACCCGGTATCGTCGCCTTGACATCCTCATCAATAATGCCGCCCAGACCGTGCGTCGGCCGCCGGGGTTTTACGCCCACCTAATGGATGGGGAGAACCTTTCTTCGGCAACTCTTCCCGGGGGGATAACGGCTCTTTTAAGCCTTCACGAGGAGTGCAAGGCAAGGCTTGCCGACCAATGCGGTTCGCCTGAATTGGCTGAATCGGCCTTGCCGGTTGCCTGGCACGGCCAGGGACCAGGCGTGGGTCTAAGGGCCTCAGCCGAACTGTCCCAGATTCCCTACTCCTATGACAACTCCCTGGACGTTGAACGTGTGTTCCCAAGGGGGGAACTTGACGCCGACCTTCAGCAGAAGGATTACAGAAAGACCAACTCATGGCGGCTCAAGATGGGAGAGATTCAAACGCCTGAATTACTTGAGGTCCAGCTTGTGAACGTCATAGCTCCCTTTGTGCTGTGCAACCGGCTTATTCCGCTGATGAAGAAGGAGTACACCGGAGAAAAGCACATCGTCAACGTCACGGCCATGGAGGGGAAGTTTTTCAGGTTCAAGCAGGCCTCCCGCCATCCCCATACCAATATGGCCAAGGCTGCCCTCAATATGATGACCCACACGGCGGCTGGCGATCTTGCCCGATATGGCATTTACATGAATGCTGTGGATACTGGATGGGTGACCGATGAGGACCCGGCTGAACTCGCTGAGTTCAAGGAGCGGGTTCATGATTTCCAGCCGCCCCTTGATATCGTTGACGGGGCAGCCAGGATCTGTGATCCTTTTTTTGACGGAATTATCACCAAAAAACATTGGAGTGGAAAGTTCCTGAAGGATTATCGACCCATTGACTGGTAGAATTACCAGCCACCTGCTGACGCTTGCAGTTTTTAGGTTTCATGCACCGGGTAGACGATATGTTCCAGGATCAGTGCCGCAAGCACGCCCATGGCAAACCCATTCCCTATTACCGGCAGGAGTAAAGGGGGAAAGCTTGCCTTCACCTCAGGGGGAAGATAGGAAACAAGGATGCTTATCATCATGGGTATTCCAATGGTGAGGCCGTCCTGAAAAGAGAACCCTTTAGACCCAAAGGCCATCATCAGACCGGCTGCAAGTTGAGCGCACATGATATAGAGGAGGATCGTTCCTATCACAACTGCCGGTACATTCCAGATAAAAGCCACCACCCCGGGTAAAAAGGCCATGACCATCAGGGCCAGGCTGGTGGGAATCAGGGAAAAGCGGGAGGCATTGCCGTTGGCTGCGATGATTCCGACGCTCATGGAAAAATTTACAGGCCCTATCACCCCAAAGAAACCTGCAAGCATGTTAGACAGGCCGCTCAGGGTTATGCCATGGGTCACCCTGCGTTTCATGTCTGGAGGGTTCACAATTTGACCAACTGCCTGAATGGAACCTAAATCGTTGATGGAAAGGGCTATAAAGCAGATCATAAACGATATCAGCAAACCTGGATCCAAGATCAGACCTGTGGTGAAATTGCTGAAAAAACCGGAGACCAATCCTAAATGACCCCGGTCATGCCATACCTCGGCAGGCACCACCACCAGGTAGGCCATGGTGCCGAAAATAAGAGCCCACACGATCATGGTGGTTTTCCAGATGCCCGGAAGAAGCCGGTCGGCTGTTATCATGGCCATGAAAAAGAGCAGGGCAAACCCCAGGTTGGTCAATGGGGTTTCAGCTGCGGTGGTGGTGAGGATCAGGTTCAGGATGGTCGGAGTAATGGTCAGTGCAATCAATATCAGGATTGTGGCAACTACCCGGGGGGTGAAATAGCGGGATATAAAGGAGAACAATCCAGTAACGCTCAGCAACACCAGAAATGCGCCTCCCATTGCAATGCTTGTGTATATGGCATCGATCCCCCTGCCGGTTCCGGTCAGAATAGCCACCAGCAGCACCGTTGCCGGCCCTGTGATAAGCGGCAGCCTGTGACCCCACAGCACCTGGAAAAACAAGGATATGGCAATGACAAAAAAGAGCTTCTGCATGTAGAGAAGCTGCTGTCCGAAATCGGCATAATGCAATCCAGCCACCACCTTGCCGATGATGATCACCGTGGCAACGGTAATGGCCAGCCATTGCATCCCGAATATCAGGGTTTGAAGTAATGGGGGATGTTCATCCAGGCCGTATTTGATTTTAATCTGTTTCACGACGCCTCCTGGGATCGTTTCTATGATAAATAAAGCGGTATGACTCCCTGTATTCACAAGAACGTTCTGGTTGATAGGTGAGATCTTCAATGATCAATTTGTTTTAAAAATGAGTATAGCATGAACAAGGTTAAAGTAAACAGGCGGCGGCGTGCATTCTATCAATTTTAATTGATTTTGATCTTTTGTTAAATAATCACATTTTTTAATAATGAGGGGCTTAATGCAAATTGCCAGACTTCTCTTCACCGTATTAATTCTTCTATCGATGATCTGTGGTGTCCACTATTTTTTATATTCCTCTTCCCTTCGGTTTTTTTTAATTTCCAATCCTGTAATCAAAAAGATACTGTTCTGGATAATGACTTTTCTGGCCCTGAGCTTTTTACCGTCGGCCATTTTACTTCGCATAAATAACAATATACTTATCACCATCTATTATACTATCGCCAGCACCTGGATTGGACTTTCCGTCTATTTGGTTTTTGCAGCAGTGGTTATCTGGATTATATTTGTTGCCGGAAAAATGATGGGCACCATTCCTGACATGGGGATGATCACCATTGTGTGTGTTACCATTGCATGCTTAACTGCGGCTTATGGGGTCTGGCGAGCACAGTATCCTGAAATAAAAGATGTGGAGGTCAAAATTGAAAAACTGCCTGGCGCCTGGCAGGGCAAAACTATTGTTCACCTGTCGGATGTACATCTCGGTTCAATCAACCGGACCGGATTTATGAAACGTATTGCTGAACGAGTAAATAGTGTTAATCCGGACCTTATCTTGATTACAGGTGATCTTTTTGATGGTATGGGAGGGAATCTGCCATCATTTATTGAACCTCTTAACACTTTGAAAGCATCAAAAGGTATATTTTTTGTAACCGGTAATCATGAGGGATACCTTAAGCTCACAGAACCGGTTTCTGTAATCAGAAAAACAAATATCAAAATTCTGGATAATGAGGTTATCGATATTGACGGGCTTCAAATTGCCGGCATCAGCTTTCCTGAACATAATCTTAAAAACAATGTTCGCACCATGCTTGAAACATCAGCAGTTTTTGACCCTGCCCGGCCCACTATTTTAATGTATCACACGCCGACCAATATTTCCGACCAGTACAATAACCGTGCTGAACAGCAGGTATATACCTACTGGCACCCGGATACCAGCATGTCCCTGGCAAAAGAGATGGGCATTGACCTCCAGCTTTCAGGTCATACACACAATGGTCAGTTCTTTCCCTTCAATCTGCTGACAGGCTATATTTATAATGGTTTTGACTATGGATTGCACAAAGACGGCAGTTTTCAAATCTTTATTTCAAGGGGTGCCGGAACATGGGGACCGCCAATGAGAGTTGGTTGCCCCCCGGAAATTGTTGTGATAACCTTACGGTAAAATCGGTGACTCAATTGAAAACATCAACATTGCTGCAATAAAATTAGGAGGCCAATATGATTGAAAATAAAAAAGAATCTAAAAGTGTTCTGCCCTATGGCTGGTGTGGGAAAATTTTAAGGGTTGATCTTTCTTCTGAAACCATCACCGAGATTGATACCCAACCTTACGCAGACCGGTTTCTAGGGGGGCGGGGAATTGCCACCCGTCTTTATTGGGAGAATGTTCCTGCCGAAATCAAGGCCTTTGATCCGGAAAATTGTTTGATTTTTATGACAGGAGCTTTAACTGCAACCGGTGTACAGGGAGCATCCCGGTTTGAAGTCGTGGGCAAATCACCCATGCTCATGCCCGAAGGTTTTTGCTATGGTAACCTGGGAGGATTTTGGGGGGCTTCATTAAAAAGAGCGGGTTTTGATGGAGTGATGGTTTTCGGAAGGGCGAAACAACCGGTTTATTTGTTCATTTCAGATGGAAACGCAAGGCTTGAAGATGCCGCCGGCATCTACCTTGAGGGGGTTACCCAGGTTGGTGAATATTTAAAACAAAAACATGGCAAAAAAACACACTTTATCACAACCGGTCCTGCCGGGATGAATCTATGCCGAACGGCCAATCTGATGACGGACAACGAGGGGAGTGCAACCGGCGGTTTTGGTGCGGTTATGGGGTCTAAAAATCTAAAGGCCATTGCTGCAGTCGGAACCCGGTCTCCAATGGTCTATGATCCGGCCGCACTCAAGAAGCTCAATCGCCTGACCATAAAGCTGAATAAGCGGGACACCTCATTCAACCCATTTCCGCCGGATCAAATTACCCGTGCAGGTAAGGCATCTTGTTTCCAGTGCGGCCTTGACTGCGTCATGCGATCCACATTCCAAACTCAATCCAACAAGGCGGTTGTTAGAAAGTGCCAGTCCATGTTTGTTTATTTTCCCTGGGTCATGGGACGCCCGGGGGAACCTGCAGAAACTGCCCTGGATGCGACAGGACTTTGCAACGATCTCTCCCTTTGCACCATGGAGATGGCCAATGTGGTTCAGTGGATAAGTGAGGGGTACAAGGCAGGGGTGTTGAGTGATGCACAAACCGGTCTTGAAGTAGAGAAACTGGGTACATGGGAGTTTTTTGAGACCCTGTGTCATATGATCGCCCATGGAAAAGGGTTTGGTGCCATCCTGGCCCAAGGACTCCTGAGGGCCGGTGAAACCCTGGGCCTGGACGCCAAACAGCTTTTTGCCAATGAAGTGGCAGGTGTGGGTGACGGTGCCACCTATTCGGCAAGGGAATATCTGGTGAATGGCCTGCTTTACGCCTTTGAGCCGAGGCAGCCCATTGCCATGCTCCATGAGGTCAGCAAGATTATCGGCATGTGGGTGATGAATCTGCAATATCCGGGATCAACACCGGTATCTGCCGATGTCTATCGGGCCGCCGCCGCCAAATTTTGGCGCCATGATAAGGCCTGGGATTTAAATTCCCATGAGGGCAAAGCCATGGCAGCCACCTGTACCATAGATCGCACCTATGTTAAGGACAGCCTGGGACTTTGTGATTCCTGCTGGCCCTTGATGTTTTCACACCATACACCGGATAAGGTGGGCGACTCAACCCTGGAGGTCCGTACCTTCAATGCCGTAACCGGGAAAGCGCTGGAAGAGGATGACTTGCTCAAATTTGGTGAAGTCATTTTTAATCAGCAGCGTGCCATACTCCTGCGGGAAGGTTGGAATCCAAAGAGAGATGATACGATTGCAGACTTTAATTTCAAAGATCCGGTTCAATCTGTCTTTATGAACCCGGATGTACTGGTCCCGGGTGAGGGGGATGTTGTTTTAAGCCGGAAAGGAGAAACCCTGGACCGCCACCTGTTCGAAAAGATGCGGGATGAATTTTATCAATTAAGAGGCTGGGATACTGAAACAGGGTTCCCTAGGCCGGAAAAACTTCAGGCGCTTGGGCTTTCCGAGCTGCTGGATAACAGAGTACAGGAGTGATTCTTAGGGTATTGGTTTTTGACAAAAGGCAAGTTCTTATCCTATTTTCCACCCCAGTTCTGACCCCAGTTCCTCCTTGACTTAACTTTGTCGCCTAGGTAATGTTGTCTGTCATTCGATTGAATGTTGGTCGATGGAGTAAATTGTTGTTTGTAACTTTAAGATACCCTGTAGATGACAGTAATCCTTTGTTATCTCAGGTAAAATTGCTTCGTTTGAGGTCCGAATAAGGGAAAGAAACAGATGAGAAATTGTTCAACGATTCTATGTTTGATCATTGTTTTCATGGCATCGAGCCTGTTCACTGCATTGAGCTGCCCTGCCTCGGAATCAGTTTCTTCCGACACTCAAGGGGCGCAGCCCGTTGTGCTCGAAAGGGTAGCCAGCACAAATATCACCACAGACAACAGATATCCGGGAACCGTCCGGGCGTCCAGAACCGCAAACCTTGCCTTCAGGGTGGCAGGTCCCCTGGTTCGGGTTGACATAAAATCCGGTGATGCCGTAAAAAAGGGTCAGATCCTCATGCAGATCGATCCCCAGGATTACGAGGACAGGATCAGGGTATTAAAGGCCCAGAAGGCCGGGGCCGTGGCCCAGTTGCAAACGGCTGCCCTTGATTATGCGAGGATCCAGACTCTGTTTGAAAAGAATGTGGTTCCTGAGGTGGATTACGACCATGCAAGAAACGGGGTGAACACCCTTACCGCCTCTGTGGACGCCGTGGAGGCTCAGCTTGTAATCGCCAGGCATCAACTTGCCTATACCACCCTTAGGGCCCCCTTTGGCGCCATGATAACCGCAAGGTTTATTGATAATTATGAGATGGTCCAGCCGGGGAGACCCGTTGTGGGAATCCACGACATCGATACCCTGGAAGTTGAAATCAAGGTGCCTGAAAATGAGATCATCCGGCAAAACCCCCGTCCGGGAGCCATGGCCCTTGTCTCCTTTCCAGCAAGACCCGACAGGCGTTTCAAGATGTCGCTCTATGAATTTAACACCAGTGCAGATCCTGTCACCCGAACCTATTCCATGGTTTTCACCCTGGTGTCTCCCGACGCATTCACGGTGTTGCCGGGAATGACGGCTGATGTCTTCTGGTCGGCGGATGAAGGGGAGGAGTCAGGGATTACCGTTCCATCAAAGGCGATTGTAACAAACAGCAGCGGCGGTTCATCCGTGTGGGTATTTGACGATGCGACCTCCACGGCTCAAATGAAGAAGGTTGAGGTGGGAGGAATACGTGATTCTTCACGCATACTCATCAAAAAAGGGCTTGCACCAGGCGAGCAAATCATCATCGAGGGGGTTGATTTTATCCGTCCCAGCATGAAACTCAACACAGTTCTTACCAGGGGAAACCTCGAATGAACCCGGCCCGATTTGCCCTTGACCGCCGAGTATTTATGGCAATCCTGACCCTGCTTTTGATCGGCGGGGGAATAGTTGCCTTTGAACGACTTGGAAGGCTCGAGGACCCCACATTTACAATCAAGACAGCCCTTGTGATAACCCCCTATCCCGGGGCAAGCCCCCTGGAGGTGGAGGAAGAGATTACCGAAGTTGTGGAAGAGGCCATTAAATCCATGGGCCAGGTTAAGGAGATCTATTCGACCTCCCAGGAGGGGCTTTCCTTTGTATACGTGGATATGAAGGATGAGTTCACAAAACAAAAGCTGCCCCAGGTCTGGGATGAATTAAGAAGAAAGGTGGTTGACGTCCAGGCGAGCCTTCCGCCGGGGGCAGGCCCGTCAAGGGTCAACGACGATTTCGGTGATGTCTACGGGGTGTTTTTTGCCCTGACCGGGGACAATTACACCCAGGCCCAGCTGAAGGAGTACGCCAAATATCTTAAAAAGGAGCTTCTCCTGTGCAAGGATGTGGCAAAAATAGACTTCTGGGGAATCGAACAGCAGGTGATTTACATTGAGTTTGAACCCGGTAAACTTGCCCGTCTCGGTCTTTCACCGGACCTTATCTACCAGACCCTTCATCTCCAGAATGTTGTGGAGGCAAGCGGCAAGGTCGATGTAAACACTGAATACATGCGGATTACTCCCACGGGTGAATTCAAAGGCGAAGCCATGATCGCAGACCTTTTGATTGGAGGAGGTGACTCCATGGTTCGTCTTGGAGATATTGCCACGGTTAAGAGGGGGTATTGGGAGCCTGCCAGAAACCTCATGCGTTATAACGGCCAGCAAAGTATTGGTATCGGTATCTCCACCGTGGGAGGTGGAAACGTTGTCACCATGGGCGATTCGGTTGCGGAAAAACTAAAGCTCCTCGCTGACCGGCAACCTCCCGGCATGACCATTGATACCATTTATTACCAGAGCCGGGTGGTGACTGAATCTGTAAATTCTTTCCTCTTGAATCTTTTCCAGGCAGTGACCATAGTGATCATCCTTCTCATGCTGTTCATGGGGTTGCAGAGCGGCATACTCATCGGCATCATTCTTCTTTTGACCATCCTTGGAACTTTTATCGTGATGATGCTCATGGGGATTGATCTTCAGAAAATATCCCTTGGTGCCCTGATCCTTGCCCTGGGCATGCTGGTTGACAATGCCATTGTAGTCACCGACGGAATGCTCGTACGGATAGCCAAAGGCGACGGCAGGGAAGATGCTGCCTTGAGGACAGTCAAGGAAACTCAATGGCCCCTCCTGGGTGCCACCTTTGTGGCTATCCTGGCATTTGCCGCAATTGGCTATGCTCCGGGAAATGTGGGGGAATTCTGCCGATCGCTGTTTGAGGTCATGGCCATCTCCCTTTTGCTGAGCTGGCTGTTTGCCGTTACCATCACCCCGCTTTTTTGCGTGTGGGCGCTCAAGATTCCAAAATCAAAATTAAACCCAGATCCCCATGGGGCGAAGATATATCGTATCTATCGGAGAGGGCTCCATCTGACCCTCAAGGGACGATATATCACCCTCGGGGTAATCTGTTTGTTCATGGTCTTTGCACTCCTGGGGTTTGGGTCGATTCCTTCGGCCTTTTTCCCGGACTCCACCCAGCGTTATTTTTTCGTGAACTTCTGGAACCCCCAGGGAACCCACATGGATCACACGGTGAATGATCTGGAAAGGATACAGACGACAATTGCAAAGATGGACGGGGTGAAAAACATCACCACCTTTGCAGGCGAAGGGGCGTTAAGGTTTATCCTTGGCTATGACTACCAGGTTCCCAACTCAAGCTACGGACAGCTGCTGGTCGAGGTTGAGGATCATAATCAGATTGACGGACTTGTCCGCCGGACAAACGATTATCTTGCAGAAAATTTTCCAGATGCCGAACCCTATGCTGAAAAGATCGTATCAGGTCCGCCCATCACCTTTCAGGTGGAGGCGCGTTTCCGGGGGCCGGAAATCTATGTGCTCAAAGAGCTGGCAGATAAAACCAGGCAGATTATGGAACAGACCCCCAGGGCCAGGGATGTAAGAACCGACTGGCGCCGTCAGGTAAGGGTCCTACGGCCCGAGTTCTCTCAAAGTCAGTCCCGCAGGTCAGGGGTGACAAGGAGTGAACTTTCAAATGCATTACAATGGCATTTCACAGGTGTGGTGGCCGGGCTCTACAGGGAGGGGGATGAAATGATTCCCATCGTTACCCGCCCTTCGCAAGGAGTGGGCGATTCAGCCGAAGATCTTCACAATGTTCAGATCTACAGCCATGCAAGCCGGGCATTCATTCCCATAAATCAAGTCACTACCGGGGTTAAAATGGAATGGGAGTGGCCCCTTATCATGCATCGGGACCAACAGCGGGCAGTCACGGTCCAGTGTAATCCCTCCAAGGGGCTTGCGGCACCCCTCCGCCTCTCCATGGTCCGGGAGATAGAGGCTCTGCCCCTTGCTCCGGGGTATACCCTCGAGTGGGCCGGTGAGTTTGAAGCTTCAAATGATGCAAGGGAACCCTTAAGCAAAATATTTCCCCTTTGTGTGCTTGGAATGTTTGTCATTGTGGTGGGTCTTTTTAATTCAATTAGAACTCCTCTTGTGATTTTCCTGACCGTGCCCCTTTCCATCATGGGGATTGCAGCAGGTCTCCTCCTCACGGGCCTTCCCTTTGGCTTTATGGCCATCCTTGGTTTTCTAGGGCTTAGCGGCATGCTGATCAAGAACGCCATCGTTCTCCTCGAACAGGTGGAGATATTGCTTGGCAAGGGTTATGCTCCCTACAAGGCCATTCTTGACAGCTCGGTAAGCCGTGTCCGGCCGGTTGTCATGGCCTCTGGAACCACCATCCTCGGCATGGTGCCCCTGGTGTTTGATCCCATGTTTGCCTCCATGGCCGTCACCATCATGGGCGGTCTTTTTGTGGCGACCTTCCTGACCCTGATCGTTGTTCCCGTGCTCTATTGCGTTTTTTACCGGATAAAATCTGAAAAGAGATATTTATGAAAAATTCATCCATGAAATGCGCGGTGGTTGTTTCCCTCTGGCTGGTCTGTACCGGGTCGTTGCTCTTTGCCCAGACGGAGAGGGATTTATCCGATATCCCCCGGGGAACTTTGACCCTGGAGCAGGCGTTTACAATGGCGGTTGCCTCAAATCCCGACATTCTTGCCGCAAAGCAGAGGATCGATGAGGCAGGGGCTGTTCTCAAACAGGCTCGGTCCGCCTATCTTCCCACCGTTTCCTTAAAGGGCAGTGTCAAGGCCCTTGATACAACCGTTCAGCCGGACTGGGCCTCCGAATTTAGAATGGACGAATCTTTTAACGAGGCCGGGGCGGCGCTTGAGATCGCCTGGTTATTGTTTGATGGATTTGCCAGAAAGGCCAACACCCTTGCAGCAAGCCACGGGGTTGAACGGCGAAAAGAGGCGGTGGCGGAAACCCGGCGGCTCCTGTTCAAGGCCGTTGCAACTGCCTTTTACCAGGCCCAGCTTGCCGTTGAAGGTATGGTTGTGGCAAGGCAGAACCAGGAGTTCAACCAGACCCTGGAAAGGGATTCCAGGATCAGATGGGAGGTGGGAACGGTAGCAGAGTCTGAAATGCTCAACTTTTCGGTAAAGGCCCTTCAGGCAGAGAGCGATTACAGGACGGCCCAACGGGACTTCAAGGTCGTTAAAACCGTCCTGGCCCAGCTCCTGGCCCTGCCGGACTCGCTTTTACCCGAAGATCTCTATCCGGTCCGGATCTCAAGGAGCCACCAGGCTCCCATGGTCGGTTTTGACGAGGATCTGGAGTTTGCCCTGGACCATCGCCCGGATTTAAAGGCCCTGGACCAGGGAGTCTTGGCAATAAACCAGAAACTTGTCGCACAAAAGGGGACCTTGTACCCAAAAATTGCCCTTATAACCGGGGCCGACTATCTTTACCAGGAAAACATCACCGTCACCGACCAGGAGGAGCACGACACCTACGTGGGCATTGTCGCCTCCTGGGATCTCTATACCGGTGGTCGCCGACGGGGTAAGATCGAAGAGATCAACGCTCAAATTAGAACGCTTGACCATGAACGGGCAAAGCTTGTTCTGGCAATATCCTCGGCAATTCGCCAGAGCAGGGATCGGGCAGAGGCGGCCTTTGGGATCTACGAACGTCAGCAGAAAACCCTTGAAATGATCCAGAGGATCAGGGATCATGTGGAGATGGCCTACCGGGCAGGCACGCTTTCATTGACAAGGCTCAACGAAGTCCAGACAGATCTTGTGCGGGCTTCAAGTGCCGTGGCCGCAACCTGGATCGATTACCGAATGGCCCTTGTGGATTTAATGGCTGAAACCGGCAGAATCGACACCCTGCTGGAATAAATTAAAAGGAAGATTATGAAGCATATAGGTGCCCATGTAAGTGCAGCAGGCGGGGTTGAGAATGCCCCGAAAAATGCAAGCCTTTTAGGGGCAACGGCGTTTGCCTTTTTTACAAAAAATCAGCGCCAGTGGAAGGCAAAGCCCCTTAGCCAGAAGAGTATTGAACTGTTTAAGGATAGATGTAAAACCCTTGGCTATTCCTCAGACCAGATCCTCGCCCATGACAGTTACCTGATAAACCTGGGACATCCAGACGAGGAGAGTCTTGAAAAATCAAGAAACGCCTTTGTGGATGAGATGCAGCGGTGTGCGGAGCTTGGCGTTTCCCTGCTCAACTTTCATCCGGGCAGCCACCTGGGAAAGGTTGACATTGACACCTGCCTTTCAACCATTGCCGAATCCATCAATATAGCCCTTGAGAGTACGGCAGGTGTAATCGCTGTTATCGAAAACACTGCAGGCCAGGGAACCAACCTCGGTTTTGATTTTGCCCACCTGCGGGATATCATCGACATGGTTGAGGACAAGAGCAGAATAGGGGTGTGCATTGACACCTGCCACGCCTTCTCAGCCGGATATGATCTTAAAACCCGGGAAGGGTTTACCCTGACCTGGGAGACCTTTGACCGGGTGATCGGGTTTGACTATTTAAGGGGGATGCACCTCAACGATTCAAAAAAAGAGATGGGTTCAAGGGTGGACCGTCATGGGAGTCTCGGCCAGGGCACCCTTGGCATGGAGCCGTTTGAATGGATAATGAAAGATGTGAGGTTTGACAACATCCCCCTTATCCTTGAAACCCCAGACCCCGCCCTGTGGGAGAACGAGATCCGGCATCTAAAGGAAGCTATTGATGGCTTTGGAGATTAAGAGTATCACCATACCAAAGGAGAAGGCAATCTTCTGGATGGATAAAAACGGGGTGTGGCACAACGAACATGGACGTTTTGAACATCCAAAGCTGATCGCCTACTTTAACTCCTCCATCCGTAAAGACCACATGGGCTACCATCTGTACCAGCTGACCGACGAGTTCGAAGAAAAGGTCTACTTCTTTCATGAGGATACGGCCCTTTTTGTTGTGGATTTAACCGTCTCAGACGTGGTCAGGCTTGCCTTGAACAACAGAACAAGGCTGACCCTCCAGCCTGATAAGCTCTACTCATCCAACGATGCCCTTTATCTTGAAACCCAGGAGCACATCATTAAATTTACCGACCGGGCCCTTGTAAAACTGTCAAAGTTCATGCAGGATCAGGAGGGAGAGCTTTTTTTGGTCCTGAACGACCAATCCTGGCCGATTGTTGAAAAAATGAGTTCTAAGAATTGATGCTGTTTCAAAAAAAGAGTTTCCAGGTGTGGGGCATACTTTGTCTGACGCTCTTTGCCTTCCTCTTCATGGCTCGTGTGGGCCTCTTCAAGGGGGGCAGCGACAGTGCCACAAACGTCCCTGCTCCTCCGGGTGGCGGCGTAGCTTCAGCAATCGAGCCCGGTGAAAGTTATATGGCGGTTTTTCAGGACGGGCGGCACATTGGTTTTTCCCACCGGGTTCTGGAGCAGAGTTCAACAGGGTTTCGAATTCTTGAGCGGACCTTTATGAAGGTCAACACCATGGGCATGGTCCAGGATCTGACCGTTCGTTCCGATACTGTGACTGAATCTGATTTGTCGCTCAGGTCCTTTGATTTCGAGGTTGGTTCGGGCAGGTTTCAGTTCAGGGTCAAGGGAGCCGTGGAAGAGATGAGCCTTGGGGTGACCACAGCCGCCAACAACCAGACCCCCTCTTCTCTGGTCAAGATCAGGTTGACCCGAAAACCCTTTCTGATCGGTCTCATTGCCCCTGCCATGACAGGTCTCGTTCCTTTAGATGAGAATGACAGTTCAAATGGCCCTTTCCAGGAGATGACCTTTTCGGTGTTTGATCCGGTTACCATGGGCGAAATGGATGTTGGGGTCAGGGTGGTGGGCGAAGAAACCATGGCGGTGATGGGTCAGAAAACGAGTGTCAAAAAGCTGGCCGTTAAGGCCAAAGGAATGACCCAGTACTCGTTTGTTGACGCCACGGGCCGGGTGGTAAGGGAGGAGGGTCTCCTTGGGATCACCCTTGTTGCCGCCACAAGGCAGGATGCCCTCAAGGGGATTGTGGCCGGAGACGACTTAACCCTTGCTGCATCGGTCATACCTGTCTGGAACCTGGAACCTTCTAAGGGCGATGGGATCGATCAACCGGTCGATGAAGGACGAAATTTCTCGAAACCCCCATGGAACGATCGTGTGAAAACCTGCTCAAAACTGAGTCTTAAGATTTCAGGAATTGATCCTCTGGACTTTGATCTTGACGGGGGACGTCAGATTCTCTGCAACAACCGTCTCACCATAATAAGGGAAAGTCCTGGCTCGGAACCATCCATGTCGGAGGAATTGTCCGGCCAGAAAGCCTTCCCTGGCCTTGGATCGTTTCTTGAGCCCGGCCCCCTTGTTCAATCGGACCATCCCGACATTCAGGCCCTTGCCGACAAGATCATGGATAGCCAGGGGGATAATTATAACGATATACGGGAAGATAGCCAGGGATCGGCCAACGGGAAAATCCGGGCAGTGCTGACCTGGATGGACGAACACATTCAAAAACGGCCCCTGGTGTCATTACCCAACGCCATCTCCACCCTGGAAACCCGCATGGGCGACTGCAACGAGCATGCGGTTTTGTTTGCGGCCCTCTGTAGATCCCTTGGCATCCCAACAAGGATAGAGGCGGGCCTGGTCTTTTTAAACGACAGGTTCTACTACCATGCATGGAACGGGGTCTTTCTTGGTTCATGGATCACGGTTGATCCCCTTTTCAACCAGTTCCCCGCCGACGTGACCCATCTGAGGCTTGTAAGCGGACAAGGGGGCGAGGGGTTTGACATCCTGGGCGCCATTGGCAGAATTAAAGTTGAGATTACAGGGGTTGAACCATGATAGAGCTTGACAGACTCACCAAAAAATATAACCGCCTGGTGGCGGTGGATCAATTGAGCCTGACCCTTTACCCAGGGGAGATCTTTGGTTTTATCGGACCCAACGGAGCCGGCAAGACAACCACCATCCAGATGATAGCAGGGTTGACGGCCCCGACCTCTGGAAGTGTTCGGGTCTGCGGCATTGACATGGAAAAAAATCCCAGGCTTGCCAAGCAGAAGATAGGCTTTATTCCGGACAGGCCCTATCTCTACGAACGGCTCACGGCCATGGAGTTTTTGAAATTCACGGCTGATCTTTTTTCCATGGACCCATTGGGGTTTGAAAAAACGGCCATGGCTCTTCTGGAGATGTTTTCCCTAGGAAACTGGGCCGATGAGATGATCGAGTCCTTTTCCCACGGTATGAAGCAGCGGCTGATCATGGCGGCGGCCCTGATCCATGATCCCGAACTCCTTGTGGTGGATGAACCCATGGTGGGCCTTGATCCCGGGGCCATTACCATGGTCAAGGGCCTTTTAAGGCGGTTCGTAGCAGATGATAAAACCGTGTTCATGTCCACCCACACCCTCTCCATTGCAGCTGAACTCTGCGACAGGGTGGGGGTTATCAACCACGGAAGGCTTCTGGCCGTTGGAACGATACAGGAACTCAAGGCAATTGCCCGGGCCGACCATGCCGATCTCGAACAGCTGTTCATGATTCTTACCAATGATGGGTGGGACCATGGTAAGGATTTTCCCGGGGGAGAAAACAATGGCAAAACCTGACTCAGACTCTGGGCCTAGGTTTCCGGGCTTTGGAAATCAGATCGTCACCCTGCTGCAGCCAAGGCTCCTATCGTTTAAAAATTCAATGGGCCGGGGCTCGGATAGAAAAAACCGGTTGAGCCGGTTTTTCCTCTGGTTTATGGGTCTCCTGTTCTGGGTCTTGATCTTCTGGATCTCCCACCGGGTGCTGGTCTATTTTTCAACCATCGAGGAGCTTGGCAGGGTCCTTGCCTTTAAGCTCATGGCCCTTGTCTTTGTCACCTTTTTTTCGTTGCTGATCTTTTCCGGAATCCTTGTAATTCTGTCAAAGCTTTATCTGTCAAAGGATCTTCTCCTTGTGTTTTCCATGCCGGTTCCAGGCTACAGGATATTTGCGGCAAGGTGGCTTGAGAGCCTTATGGACAGCTCCTGGATGGTGGTGGTATTTGCCATTCCCATGTTTGCCGCCTATGGAATGATCTTTGACGGTTCCTGGTTTTACTATTTTATCCTTGGCATGGTCCTTTTACTATTGTCCACAGGGGCCTCTACCATCAGCGGAGTTGCCATGATGGGGGCAGTTGTGCTGCTTCCGGCAAACAGGATTCGAACGATCTTTGTGTTTGTGGGGTTAGCTCTTTTTATCGGGCTCTACGTGGGGGTGAGGGTGATCAGGCCGGAAAGGCTTGTGGATCCGGAGGTGTTCACCTCAACCCTTGTTTACCTCGAGGCCATGCAGACCTCGCCGTTGCCGTTCCTGCCCAGCACCTGGGCCTATGATGCGATGGTTGCGGCCCTTGGAGGTCAGAAACTTGAGGCCCTGTTCCATCTGGGACTTCTGGCAAGTTTTTCGCTGTCCATGGGCTTTATCATGCTCCTTGTTGCGGACGCCATCTATTTTAAAGGGGTATCAAGGGCCCAGAGTGCCCCGGCCCGGCTCTTTAAACGACGGCGGCTAAAAATCTGGGGGTTAAAACTTCTTCCCCTGCCCGTGGCGGCCCTGGTGTTCAAGGAAATCAAGAGTTTCTTCCGGGATCAGACCCAGTGGTCCCAGCTCTTTTTGATCTTTGCCCTGATCGGGATCTATGTTTACAACTTCAAGGTTCTCCCCCTTGATAGATCGCCCATGGGGACCGTTTTTATCGGTAATCTTCTTGCCTTTTTAAACATGGGACTTGCCCTTTTTGTCCTCACGGCCATTGCCGGGCGGTTTGTCTTTCCCTGCGTGGGCATGGAGGGGGAGGCTTTCTGGATCATCAGGTCAAGCCCCGTCACTCTGGGTCAGTTCCTGTGGGTAAAGCATCTCATTTATCTTGTTCCTCTCCTTGTCCTCACCCTGGTGCTTATAATTGCCACCAACCTGCTTCTTAGGGTGGGCCCTTTGATGATGACCCTCTCCCTTGTGAACGTCTGCCTTATGGTGCCTGGGGTGGTGAGCCTTGGCGTGGGGTTCGGGGCGATGTTTGCCGATTTTAAATCAGAAAACCCGGCCCAGACCCTATCCAGCCACGGGGGACTTTTGTTCATGGTGTTTTCCGTTCTTTTTACGGGGAGCGTTATCATGATCGAGGCAGGCCCGGTCTATTCCATTTTCAAAGCTGCATTCGACGGAAAGACTCTGGGCTCTGGAACCATCCTCTGGATCTTTGCCTCGTCTGCGATGGTGGCAGCTCTTTGTGCTACAACCGTTGTACTTCCTATGAAATTAGGAGAAAAATATCTTCAGAAAAGGCTTTGCACATGAATTCAAAAGTTGAGCGACGAGATGTATCCCCCTTTTCCATCCCCGATATCCGTCGTTTTATTGCCTTTCGGGTACTGTTTAACTCACGGTTTTACTACCCGGTTTTTACCATCCTCTTTCTTGATTTCGGGCTGACCGTGGCACAGTTTTCCATTTTAAACGCCGTGTGGGCCGCCACCATTGTTTTGCTCGAGGTGCCGTCCGGGGCTCTTGCCGACGTGATCGGGCGAAAACATCTGGTGGTATTTGCCTCGGCCGTGATGGTTGTTGAGGTGGGCATCATCAGCTTTGTGCCGCTCATGGAACCCAATGTCATCTTTTGGGTTTTCCTGATCAATCGGGTTTTGAGCGGATTTGCCGAGGCCGCAGCAAGCGGGGCCGACGAAGCCCTTGCCTATGACGCATTGACCGAAAAGGGCAATCCCCAGGACTGGGGAAGGGTGCTTGATTACATGACCCGGTTTCAATCCATGGGTTTCATCCTTGCCATGACCCTGGGGGCTGCCGTATATGATCCAGGTCTTGTTCAAGGGGTGTGTAATTTTGTTGGCCTTGATGTTGTCGTAGCTCAATCCATGACCATGCGGTTTCCCCTTTATCTCACCTTTGTTCTGGCCCTTGCCTGCCTTTTTATAACCCTGGGCATGACGGGTGATGCCGGGGGTCATGGGAAAGATGAGCTCGGTGAGGATAGGCAGGGTGCGTCTCTTGTAGAGGCTTTCAGGCTTACCATGGATGGTGGACGCTGGATAGTTAATACCTGGTTTGTGTTCTGGGTGATGCTCTTTGGCATGCTCTTTGATGGAGTGATCCGCATGGTTGTAACTCTGTCGAGCCAGTACTACCGCCTTGTGAGCGTTCCTGAGTCCCTTTTTGGCATTATTGCTTCAGCCGTTGCCATCCTCGGGATTTTCATTCCCCGTCTGGCCTTACGAATCGCTGAAACAAGGCCCCCACGAGATGCCCTTGTGCTTACAGCCCTTCTGGCCCTTGTAGGGCTCTGGAGTATGAATTTTTTCTGGCCCTGGTTCGGGGTTCTTTCTGCTGTTATCACCTCGAGCGCCATGTATTTTAACGGTTTTTTTGTAAGCTACTACCTCAATCGGAACACCGCCTCAAAAAACAGGGCCACGGTCTTGAGCTTCAAGGGGTTGATCTATAACATTTCCTACGGAATGATGGGAGTGGTGTATGCCCTTGCCTTCAAGATTCAACGGCTCTCCCTTGAAGTCGCATCTCCGGGAGGGTTAGATCCTACGGGGATCGAAAATCAGGTGTTCATGGATGTGTTTGCCTGGTTTCCCCTGGTGCTCATGGCAGGGCTTGTCATCATGGGGGTTGTCGCAGGTTCGAGCTTCAAAAGAAAGGGTCTTGATCACCGTTTGGGGCAATTGTGAAAAATTAATCAAGGAGGGTATCCATACTGCACATTTTCAGCCATAACATCGAAAACTTTGTGTCGCCCAGGATGTGGGGACTAAACCAGAGTTCATCCTTAATTGATTTCCATCTGGGTCGGGACCATCAGGATAGTGGAAAAAACCGGTAAAAACTTCACCCATGGAACGGGCAGCTGTGCCCCATTAATTGGAAAATGTTGTCAATAGTTTTTGTCTAACAAGGCTCTTTGCGGGTAGTTAAAGAGGATTCCCTCCAGGGAAAAGAGCCTCTTCGACTCTGACCGGACTGTTTATCACCCCCTGGTCGAGCATGATTTGCTCGGTCTGTTTCCACCCCCCAACATCAATGGCCCCGACTCGTTTGGGAGCCGGTGGAACGACCAGGATGCGGGTTGCATCAAGCTGCTTTTTACGAAGATCCTCGGGCGTATCTCTGTTGTATTTCCGGAGGACGGCCAGGGCTTTTTCTCTGTTCTCCGGCAAAAGGGCCTCTGTCCACCCTGCCATGAGGGCTCTTACAAAAGCCTGCACAGTTTTCGGGTGGGAGTTCAGGGCGTCCTGGGAGGTAATAACCGAGTTTGCCACAAAGGTGATGCCGTGGTCGGCGGGGTTGAAAAACTTTACCGCCTCCCCCTCCCGGGCAAGCTTGTCGGCAAGGATTATTCCCTGGGCATTGATGTAGCAGGGCCAGAGATCCACCATGTCCCGGTAAAAGGGGGTGTAGTCATAGCGGACGCTGTACAGGGAGACATCTTTTTTCTTGAGATCTGCCCGGGCGAGAAGGGCTCCCATGATGGTCTCGTCGTTGCCGCCATAGGTGACGCCGAGGACCCGGCCCTTGAGGTCACGGGGGGAGTTGACGGCTGGCTTTACGGCCCGGTAGACCCACTGGAGGGGGTTGATCTGGAAGAGTTGTGCGATGACAACCACGGGCGCTCCTTTTTCCCTTGCCCGGATCACCTGGTCCGCCGATGCAACCCCAAAGGCGGCATGACCCAGTTCAAGCTCCCGGATGGCGTCCCGTTCAGGGCCGCCCGCCTTGACAATGATATCAAGTCCAGCCCCTTTGAAAAAACCCTGATCCAGGGCGTAGAGATCCCCCACCGAACTTGTGTTGAACAGCCATTTGAGGCGGTAGTTGAGTGTTGCGCAGGTTGCGTCGTAGGGGAAAAAAAAGAGCACCGCTGCCAGGGCCATAAAAAAAGTGATAAAGGTGTTATTTTTGTTCATGGACCACTCCTTTGGTTAACGACTGCAGATCAAATAAATTCGGTGGTCTTCCTGCCTGATTTATTTAATCTGAGATCCTAAAAACCAGCTTGAGGTGATGCGTTTTCCAATACTTTCCAGGATTTCCTGGTAGATGGATAAAAAAAGTCCAATGAGAAACAGGGCCACAAGTATCCGGGCAAGGTCGCTCTGGTAGAGGGCAATGCGGATGCTGTGGCCGATTCCCTGGTTGGCGGCTATGAACTCGGCCACAATGGTTCCGGCCATGGCAAGGGTGGAGCTTCCGGCAATAACGGTGGTGAGTTTGCCCATGTTCTCAAAGGCCCGGATCTTTACCTCAAGCTGCCAGCGCATGCGGCCGGTGGCCACGTAAAAATGTTCGATGTCAACCACGGGCTCCGCCATGATGCCGATGACCGACAGGAGTAACGGAAAGTAGCATATCATGGCTGCGATCAAGAGTCGTGATGTGAAACCGTCGCCAAGAAGAATAAAGATGATTGGTGCCACCGCCACAATGGGGTATGCCTGGATATTGTAGGCCGCAGCCCGGATAAGGGTACCGGCCCAGGTGCTTCGCCGGGCTGTGATACCCACAAAAAAAGCCATGAATATGGAGATAGCCTGGCCGATCACCGCCACCATGAGTGTGTTCATGGTATCAAAAAGATACTCGTGGAAAATTGTCCTACCGGTTGACAGGATTTCCCTGGGACCGGGGATCACATAGTCGGACAGGTTGAGGGAGTATTTCACTCCCATGAGGCACACGAGGCCCAGGATAAAGACCAGAAAAAACTGAAGGATTCGTCTACCCAGCATTCATGATCTCCAAGAGGACCCTGTCAAGATCCTCCTTGCGGGAGGGTTTTTCCATGCGGGTGTCAAGCCCGGTAAAGGTCATGGTCTGGGGGGATTTTCCCTTGCCCCGAAATACGAATATTCTGTCGCAGAATTTTGCCACCTCGATGAGGTTATGGGAAATATAGAGAAAGTAGCGGTCGTAAAAAAGTTCCTTGATTTTTAACAGAATGGTCTCTTTGGATCGTTCGTCCACGTTGGCAAGGCTTTCGTCCATGATCATGAGGTCGAAATCCTGGAGAAGATAGCGGAGCAGGTTGACCCTGTTCTGCTGACCAAGGGAGAGCTGGGCAAAGGTATGGTTCAGAACTGGTTTAAGGCCAAAGGTCTCCACAAGTTCGAGCCTCAATTTGTCCTTACCCGGCGGGGTCATACCGGTAAGATGCCTTGCCAGGGATGACCATCCGGGCAGACGCTCCTGGTTGTAGGTGTAGAGTACGGTTTTGATGTTTCCTTGCTCAAGCTCACCGCCAAACCCCTTGATCTCTCCTGCAATCACCCTGGCAAGGGAGGTCTTGCCAACCCCGGAGGGTCCGAAAAGGGAATGGAACCCCGGCCTGTCAAGGCTTAGCGAGAGATCTTTAAAAACCTTTTCATCGGATCCCGGGTAGCGGTATTCAAGTTGACGGCATGTCAGTCCCAAAGGTTGTTATCCTTAGATTGTTGTGTTCTGCAGGTCTATTCTAGATTGAGCCATAATTTGATTCTTAACATATGAGAGCAAAAAATTCCAAGGGTTTAATCCCCATCTGCCGCCTGATGTTCCTTCTTGACATTTGCTCCCAGGTAAAATAGTTTATTATAAGCCTTTTCAACCTGTCGGGATAAATTTATGATTAGAACCAACGGTTTTTTACTTTTACCTTTTCTTTTGCTGTTTGGCTTTGGCTGTGCTGCTTTGCAGCCGGGATATGAAACACCCCAGGTCACAATTTCATCGTTTGAGGCATTGCCGTCCCAGGGGGTCATCCCCCGTTTTCAAATTGGACTGCATATCATCAATCCCAATCGCACACCCCTTGAGTTAAAGGGTGTTTCCTACACAATTTCCCTTGAAGGAAACAAGGTCCTAACCGGAGTTTCCAACCGTTTGCCCAAAATTGAGGCCTATGGTGAGGGGGACGTGGTCTTGAATGCCTCGGTTGATTTTTTCAACAGCATGGGTTTTTTAAAGGACCTGATACAAAATCAAAAAAAAGATAATATCACCTATGGCTTTACGGCAAAATTGGATGTTGGCAGTTTGTACCCCTTTATATGGGTTACTAAAAAAGGAAAAATTTCCCTGAATCAACTCCTGGAAAAATAATTTTTTAAAAGCACTGCACCAGGATAAAAAAGGAGGAAAGACATGTGGGTGAATCTTATCAAGGCCGGGGGGAGTGTAATGATTTTAAATGAACTTGCAAAAAAAGTAAATCAGATAAGGCAATCACAGGAAAAGGCTCTTCGTCGTACCAGGATAAAAAATGTGGCCCTAGGTGCAGGTATCGGAGCCCTTGTGGGGGTTGCAGCCGGCATTTTGTTCGCCCCAAAAGCCGGTAAGGAAACCAGACAACAGATTGTGGAGGAAACCGGTAAGGCGGCGAAAAGCATGAAAGAGAATATGGGTGCGGTAAAAACAAAGATCGCTGAATCGGTTAAGGAAACGGGATCAAAGCTCCACGAGGCCGGTGCTAAAGGCGTTGATGCTGCAAAAGAATCTTTGAAGGAAAAAGAGCCATTGAAGGAAAAAGAGGATAACAAATCTAAAACCAGTAAAAAATAATTGTTTTATAGTAAAAAGGGAAGGCTTGCATGGAAACATCCATTACGTTGAGTCAGCTGGGTGATTTTATTGTCTTTGTTTTGATTTTAATGGTCGGCGGGTACGTTATGGTGACCTTGAAAAATGTAAATGCCCTGCTTGGGGAAATCAAACAGACGGTTCAAAAAAACAAAGAGCATATCAATAAGATTATTCCAAACATCAATGAAATTTCGGAAAATTCTGTCACTATCAGCACCAGCTTAAAGACAAGTGTCAACCAGGCTGCTGAATCAATTAAAATGATATCCCAGGAAACAGTCGATGCTGCTGTGACTATTAATGAAACGGTGAATCGCCTGACCCAATACACAAGTTCAATGGGCGAAATTGTAAAGGCAATTCTAAGTCTTTTCTCGTCGGACAAGAAATAACGGAATCCTGACCCCTCATTGGCCTCGGCATATTTTATCGAGTTTCATTCTTCGTTGTGCCCGCCAGGACATGGGAATTTTTATAGGAAACTCGCTTCGAAGCGCCATAGGTAGCGGAGTTTCAATATTCGTTGTGGCCGGATGCCTCCCTCGCTCCGGCCGTGCCGGTTATAAGAAACTCCCGTTGAGGCAGCACTTTGTGAGCCTTGAGTATAGAGCCCTCTCTGGATATCCTGACCGGAACGTTCAAAACCAAAGGGTCGAAAGCATTAAGAAGGGTCAAAGCGACCCCCGACGTTTTGCGGTTCCGGTCAGGATAACCAAAGGGGGCGGACTGACACTATTACCCCCTGCACCATCGTGTTTCGTTAATTATCGGATCCGTCCTCTTTTTTGTCCATCTGTCGAACGGCCAGCACAGGGCATGGTGACTGGCGGATGATCCGGTCCGTAGTCGATCCCACCATTAATTTTTCCCACAGGGTATGTCCCCGAATGCCCAGGACGATCATGTCTATTTTCTCCTGTTGGGCATAGGTGATCAGTTCCTTATAAGGTTCTCCATCTAAAAGGGCTGTCCTGGGTGTACACCAGTTCCGGCTCTCTTCCGGAACCATGAAGTAAAGTTGTCTTTCAAGATTTTCCCGTAGCTGGTCGAATTTTTCCCGTTTTGCGTCCATGGATCGTTTCTGCATCTCAAAATAATCGCTGGATCGCCACTTTACATAGTCTGCCGGGGTTACATCAATATAGTCTGAAGCTTTCAGCTCAAGGTTTTCCGATGGTTTTACCACATGGGTCAGATAGAGTTCTGCCTGGAACTCCTGGGCAAGGCTCAACCCATAATCAAAGGCAAGCTTGGAATCCTGGGAAAAATCGCAGCCCACCATAATTTTCTTGAGCCTTATACCAGGGGTGGCACCAGGAGGTGAAGAAGATGGGAGATCAAACTTTTGCGTGTTCAACACCAGCAGGGGACAGTGAATGGTCTTGATCAGTTTCTCCGTAACAGATCCTAGCAAAAGGCGTTTTATACCTGAGTTCCCATGGGTGGCTGTGATGACCATGTCTGCCCTGTGCTCCAGGGCAAGATCACGGATTTTGTCTGCCGGGTCGCCCTTGACGATAAGAATTTCATGGGGGAGATCTGTTTTTTTTACAAGGGCCGTAAGCTGTTCAAATGCATTGTCCATGTGGCTTTTCTGAAGGGCTTGAACGTCAAGGGCGATTTCACTGCTCTTTAGAAGTGGTTCCACCTCAATGACCACATGGACCAGGAAGAGTTTAGCGTTGAACTCCCTGGAGAGTGCAATGCTGTAAGAGAGAGCCGTGTCTGTAAAATCAGAAAAATCAACGGTGCATATAATCCTCTGGGGGCGTATTCGCATGCTATCCTCCTTATCGTACCTTGATCTGTGTGTTGAGGACGTGGAACTATTTACATCCAGGTCCCCTGTATGATGACCTTGAAAAATGAAGTTCATGAAGTTTCAGATCCTGGACGGAAACCAGAAAAAATGATCTGTAAACGATCTGTATTTGATTGTAAAATTGTGATGGGATGGTGTCAAGGAAATATCCTATATTGATTTGGTTATAGATCCATGCTATACGCACGAAAAATGATTTGCATCTGAAAATTACATTTTCCTTTCCGGTATTTTCAACGGAGTATTATATGACTGTTCAAGTAATTCTGCTTCTGACAATTATTGTCATGGCCCTGGTCGTATTTGTCGGGGGGTGGCTCTCTGTGGATCTTGTCGGGCTCCTCGTGCTCTCGGCCCTGGCCCTGCTTGGGTTTCTCACCCCGAATGAGGCTCTGGCTGGGTTCAGCAGCCCGGCGGTGGTTACGGTGTGGGCTATGTTCATCATTTCCGCAGGGCTGAACCGCACCGGCATAGCCCATAGACTCGGACAACCCCTCCAGCGTTTTGCCAAGGGCAGCGAAATTTTGCTCGTGATTGTCCTGATGGCTACGGCGAGTATTTTTTCTGCCCTCATTAACACCACTACTGTTGCAGCGGTTCTTTTGCCAACGGCCATGGATCTGGCCCGGCGCAGCGGTCGACCGCCCTCACGGCTCCTGATGCCCTTTTCCCTTGGATGCCTTCTTGGCGGTCCGTTTACCGGGATCTCCACCTCTACCAATATTTTAGCCACCGATGTCCTGAGCAGTGCGGGTCTTGAGACTTTTGAAATTTTTGATTTTACACCGATTACGGCGGCAATTGTTGTGGCAGGTATTCTTTTTGTGGCCTTGTTCGGGCGTTTTTTGCTGCCGTCGGGGGCCGGAAAGGCATCTGATAATAAAAGCGCTTCAGGGGCAGATTCCTATGGGCTTGACAAGCACCTCTTTACCACCCGGATTCGACCCGGATCTAAGCTTGCCGGTCGTACCCTTGTCGAGAGTCGTTGTGGTTCGGCTCTTTCCATCACAGTGGTGGCGTTGAAACGTAAAGGGGTGCTGATTCTTGCACCACGCCCCACGGAAGTTCTACTGGTGGGTGATGAGCTTATTATTCACGGCCAGACCGATCGTGTAAGGCGGTTGGACGGCAGTCAGCATCTTCAAATAGAACCATCGGATCAGGTTAAGGATATGATTTGTCAACAAATGACGGTCGCCGATTGCCGTGTGTCTGAAGCCTCCTCTCTTTTGGGTTCTACGCTTGCTGAAAGCGGGTTGAGGCGCGTGTACCAGGTCCATGTGTTGACCTTGTATGACCCTGACGGCAAGCCTGTCAGGGATGCCCAGCACCATCGCTTTGCTGCGGGGGATCGTTTACTGCTTCAGGGAGAAAAAAAGGCCCTGGAAGAGTTGTTCCACAAGGATCTAGTGACCGAGCCGCAGTTTGTCGCCCGGGATGAGGTGGAGCGTTTGACCGACGGCCGTGCCCAACTGCTGCCTGTGCGCATTCCTCCGGGTTCGGGGCTTGTGGATCGTAATCTGCTTGAAAGCCGTCTGGGTAATGTGTTCGGGCTTACCGTTGCAGGAATTGTCCGGGAGGGGACAACGATCTGCATGCCGTCGCCCCAGGAAAAAGTGCAGGCAAACGATCTGCTTCTCATGCAGGGCTCTCCACGGGATCTTGAAATTCTCCAGGGTCTTCAGGAACTTGAGATGTCTGAAAAAACTGCCGGCCTTTTAGCCGAGCTTGAATCCCAGCAGGTTGGAGTTACTGAAGTGTTGCTTTCTCCAAGAACCACCCTTGCGGGTCGAACCCTGGGGGATCTTTTGTTCCGGGAGCAATACGGTGTCAGCGTGCTCGCAATATGGCGTAAGGGCAGCGCCTTTAGAACCGGCTTGCAGGATATGCCCCTTAAGTTCGGGGATGCCCTGCTTGTCTATGGACAGCGGGAAAAGCTCCATGCCGTGGCCCGGGATCCTAATTTTCTCGTGCTGGATACGGCGGCCGTGCAGGTTCCCCGCATGGAAAAGGCGGGCTTTGCCGCCGTCATCATGGTGTCGGTGATCGTGGGTGCCATCCTTGGCCTGGTTCCCATCTCCATTGCCGCCGTTGCCGGGGCGTCTCTCATGGTTCTGTCCGGGGCTTTGAGCATGCAGGAGGCTTACCGGGCCATCGAGTGGAAGGTTGTTTTTCTCATGGCCACCATGCTGCCCCTGGGGGTTGCGATCCAAAAAACAGGAGCTGCCCAGATGGGGGCCGATGTTTTGATCACCATGGTGGGTGACCTTGGACCCCGCTGGGTGGTTGCCACTCTTTTCTTTGTTACCGTGGTCGCAGTTCAGGTGATTCCCCCGTCGGCCCTGGTTGTACTCATGGCCCCGGTGGCCCTGAGTGCAGCTGCCAGCCTGGGAATTTCGCCTCAACTTTTGATGATGACAGTTGCCATCGCAGCTTCTGCCAGCTTTGCAAGTCCTGTGTCCCATGCCGCCCATATGCTTGTCATGGGGCCAGGTGGGTATCGCTTCATGGACTATGTCAAGTTGGGGGCACCCCTTACGGCCATTGTTTTTGCGGTTTCGGTGTGGCTGCTTCCCATCCTTTGGCCGGCTTATTAGGTACGGAGTTGGCAGTAGGCAGTAGGGAGTAGGTAGTAGCTAATAGCTAATACTCAATGATCAAGTTTTTAGTTGGCTCAAAAACGCATGGGTCTTCATTTTTTCATTTCAGAGATGGTGTAGGTTGGATTTTGTCTATTCATATATCCACAAGGGCGACCGCAAGGGATCGCCCCTACGTTAAATATGCTCGATCGAACGTTAACCCAACCTATGAACTGATTACATCATTCCTGTAGGGGCTCCCCTTGCGGGTGCCCTTGTGGATACCCGACCCAGTTATCCCGAAAAACAAACCAAAAAAACTTGATAATCGAGTAATAGGTAGTACCAGACAAACTACTCGGTAAACAGGCCAAAAAACCTGATCATCGAGTGTAGAGGTACTTATCCGATTTGTTCTATCGGATGATTTTGTCCGGATCAATTCCTGTATCTGTCTTTTTGTCCTTGTCTGCCACCTGGCAGGAGTTTCTCATTCATGTGGAAATTCCCATTTTGGGAAGAATATACGCCTGCAGCAGCACATAAACGCCGATAAACAGAAGAATCCAAAGTCCCTCTTTCATATGCAACCTCCATTTTTTCAACCTGGGTCGAGAAAAGTTCATACCTTTTTTAGGAAACTTATAAAACAATAAGCACCCATGGCTAGAGGGTCAAATAAAATTAGAGTCCCCCACAATTGTCTTGACAACTTGACAGGTATTTGGTTTGAATAATGGTAATCAATAATTCCCTGGAGCTTTTTATGCTGAACAGTCAATCCCCAGTGCCCCTCTACCGCCAGCTTGCCGAAATTTTGACCGACGCAATTGAATCGGGTGAGTTTCCATCGGGCACCCGGATCACACCCGAGATCACCCTTGCAGCTAACTATGGCATAGGGCGGCCCACCGTGCGCCAGGCAGTTGAGTTGCTGGTGAATAAGGGTCTTGTACAGAGAAAAAGAGGATCCGGTACTTTTGTCGTTGAGGCGCAACGCCAGGTGGATCTTTTTTCCCTTGCCGGAACATCCTCGGCCTTTGAACGGCTGGGCATAAAGGCCCAAAAGAAAATGCTTGATCCAGTCCGCCTTGCCGTGGTGGATGATAAACCTGAAAATCCCTTTCAAGGAGTTGAGGCCTATCAATTTTCACGCATCATCCTGGCCGGGGAAGGCCCTGTCCTGATCGAGGATTTTTTTCTGCACAAGGCTCTTTTTTCCGGTATTGAAACCATGGTGTTAGAACACGTATCCCTTGCCCGGGTGGTCGAGGACCGGTTTTATCTTAAAGCTGTCAACGGAAGGCAGACCTTTAAGGTCGCAACCCTTCCCCCCCCCAGGGCGGCCCTTCTTGGTCTGGGGGAGAAGGCCCAGGTTCTTGAGGTCGGAAGATCCATTCATTTTCCGGGTGTTAAAAACGGTATCTATTCTAAAATATTCTGCCGCACCGATAAATTTTCATTTTCCCAGACCCTAGGAGGGCATTCAAATGATTGACAGGGGCTATTATGGAACCTTTGGAGGCGCTTTTGTGCCTGAAATTCTGGTCGCAACCTTTGACGAACTTACCCGGGAGTTCAGGCAGGCAAAGTCTGATCCAGCCTTTTGGAACCAATATTGTGACCTCATGGGCTCCTATTCGTGCAGGCCGACCCCGCTTACCTATGCTGAAAATTTGACAAACCATTTTAAGGGGGCAAAGATTTACATAAAGCGTGAGGATCTGAATCATACGGGTGCCCACAAGGCCAACAATGTCATGGGCCAGGGGCTTCTGGTGAAACGCATGAAAAAGAGCCGGGTTATCGCAGAAACAGGTGCGGGTCAGCACGGGGTTGCAACGGCCACCATGGCTGCAAAGTTCGGGTTTGACTGCACCGTTTACATGGGGGAGAAGGATGTTAAGCGCCAGCGGCCCAACGTTTTCTGGATGGAACAGATGGGGGCCACGGTTGTGCCAGTGACCCAGGGAACAAGGATACTGAAGGACGCCATCAACGAGGCGTTCCGGGATTGGGTTGCCAACATGGATACCACCCATTACGTGCTTGGAACGGCCTGCGGCCCCCATCCCTTCCCGGAGATGGTGAGCTGGTTTCAGTCCATCATCGGCAGCGAGGCAAGGCAACAGATTCTTGAAAAAGAGGGGCGTCTTCCCACAAGGGTCTATGCCTGTGTGGGGGGAGGTTCCAATGCCCTGGGACTCTTCTCAGGATTTCCCGATGATGCCGTGGAGTGTGTCGGGGTCGAGGCAGCTGGCCTCGGGATCTCTTCCGGGCAACACGCCTCAAGGCTCTGTTCCAACGATGCAAGTGTCGGGGTTGCCCAGGGTTACAAGACCTATTTTCTTCAGAACAGTGATGGTCAGATGAACGAGACCCATTCGATTGCGGCAGGCCTTGACTATGTGGGTGTCTCTCCCATTCTTGCAAGGATGCATGAAACAGGAAGGGCAAGATTTGAGGCTGTGACAGATCTTGAGGTGATTGAGGCGTTAAAGCTGACCATGGGATCAGAAGGCATCATCCCTGCCCTGGAGTCGGCCCACGCCTTTGCCCAGGCATTTAAGGAGGCCCCCTCCATGTCAACCGACGATACGATCATCATCAACCAGTCGGGCAGGGGGGACAAGGATATCTTCACCATTGCCGACGCCCTTAACGACCCCTCCTGGAGAGAGTTTATCATGGAAAAGGCAGGTGATTACAATGCTTGAAACCTATATTCGGCAACGTCGCAGGCAAAAAGATATTCTTCTGATGACCCACATTGTGATGGGGTATCCTGATTTTGAGACTTCCATGGAGGTTGTCGAGGAGATGGTAGAGGCAGGGGTCGATCTCATGGAACTCCAGATTCCCTTTTCAGAACCCATGGCCGACGGACCTGTAATCCTCGGTGCCAACCAGGTATCCCTCCAGGGGGGAACACGGGTTGAGCGCTGTTTTGAGTTTGCAGAACAGGCTGCCGAAAGATTTGACATCCCCTTTCTCTTCATGACCTACTACAATATTTTGTTCAAATACGGGGTCGACTCCTTTGTGGAAAAAATGGCGAAAACGGGCATCAAAGGAGCCATTGTGCCGGATCTTCCCCCGGAAGAGGGCAGAGACTACCTTATGGCCATGGAACGGCAGGCTCTTGCCCCTGTCCATATCTTCTCGCCCATGACCTCAAACCAACGAATGGATTTTCTTGCATCTAAAACCCGGGGGTTTGTCTACTGCGTGGCAAGAAAGGGCGTTACGGGTAAAGAGACTGAATTTACCCATGAGCTTGGCGACTATCTGGCCCGGTGTAGAAGCTCGACCACACTTCCTCTGGCCGTTGGATTTGGTGTAAAGGATCGAAAGGACGTTGAGTTTCTCAAGGGCAGGGCCGATATTGCCGTTGTGGGTTCAGAGATGATCCGGGTGGTGGACCGGCAAGGAGTTCCGGGTGTTAAAGATTTTGTTAAGGGCCTGGTTTAGGGATTTGGAAATTTATAGTTTTAGCCAATCTGATTTGTGTTGTGAACTCGGGTTGTCTATGTAGGGGGTGCTATATATTGTATAGTCTTTGATTGGGTGTGGAGAACGTTTGAAGCTCTGATACCACAATATATAGTATCAAACTTTCCAAAGATAACCTTAACAGTTTAGAGTCCGATAAAAATCAAGAATAGGATAATTTTATTGAGCAGAAAAAATTGGCAAGGCCAGTTTATCCCCCGTTTTTCGGAACATAACGGGAAAAAATCGGATTGAAACTTTTGTTAACCTGGTTAATTAAGCAGATAAAAGCTGGGGACGTCGAGCAGGGATACCAAAAAGCATTCCTTCAATACTTATATCCTCATCAATGTCAGGCCAGTGTATACCTTGCCCAGTGCCAATTATTTCGTAATTTTGACGCTGTTTCGGAGTTGCATCCGACAACCTCCAAGACCAAGCTAATGGAACACTTATTCTTCGACCATCGGAGAGAAAAGCAGTTATCTCACTGTCTGTTATTTCTATGCTGGTCAATTTTAGTTCTAAAATTTCAACCGCAGTGCTCATACCATGCCTCCATTATTATTGTCATATTCGATTGAATTATTTTTCTAATTGAATTCAAGTTTTTTGGAGAAAAACCATTGTTCTTGCTCAAAACAAGAGGATTTAACCAAAATTTGCATACTGCTTTATCTCTTAGAACGTGGACATGCATAGGTTCATTGCAATCAAAGCTGTAAAAAAATAAACGATAAGGACCTGGAATGCTTTTAATAGTTGGCATTTTCTTTTGTTCTTCTCTTTTGTTTCCAGATCATTATACTGTTATTTAATCATTTTTGAAATGATACAAACAAAACCATGCCTGCATTTTTACAATTGTCAAATATCAACAATATTGCAACAATATTTGATTCGGGTCAACCTCAATCTAACTTGCATTAGTCATAAAACACCCGATACTCAATAATTAAAGCGGTATCTTTAACCAGGCCTTCTCATCTTCCTGAATGGTTGCCAGAGTCATTAAGTGTGTGTTGCATCTGCTTTAAATCCATTGTGCTGTCTCTTTGATAACGTTGTAGACGGTGTCATGGCTGACCCCTTCTCCTTGAATAGCGTTGTGGGATTCATCCCGGCCTGTTGTTGTACTGGTGTCAATCTTTTGGTTCAAAATCTTCAGGGTGGCGCCCTTGTTATTTATGGTCTCAATAGTATTGGTAAGGTCTTTCATGTTCCGGGCAAGGCGGTCCAGCTTCCTCCAAAGACTTTTTTTGGGCTTTTTTTTGAGTAGAGAAACCTTATGCAACATTTCAGCAATTTTTACAGCAGATCTCATTTTAGATGTCAGCGTTGGCTGTCGCCTATAGTATAGAATCAAAGTGAGAACTGCTGCTATGATAACTGCCAGCTTGACAGGAAAGAATTTGTTGTTCTATAGTTTGTCCTGTAACATTTAAAAGACAACAAGGCTCGCCATGGGTAAAATAAGATAATCCACCGGCAGTGATTTTCAGATTTCTTTCAGGTTTTTTTCTGATTTCAGGGATAAAGGGGTAGTGTTGAGACAGTTCGATTTGATCAAACCCTATTTCGTTGAACGACGGTATTACGTTGCTGCCGGTCTGCTTTCCCTGCTTGTGGTGGACATTCTCCAGCTCCTTATCCCGAGGGTAGTCAAATGGGCCGTGGACGGGATTGCCGCCTCATCCCTTGATACCGGGTCCCTTTTACGCTATGGGAGCTATATTCTCCTGGCCGCTGTTTTTATAGGGCTTTTCAGATTCGGCTGGCGCTATTGCATCATGGGCACGGCTAGAAGGGTGGAAGAGGGTATCCGCCAGAGGCTCTTTGACCATGTGATCACCATGCCCGCCCCTTTTTTCGACCGGGTGAGTGCAGGCGATATCATGGCCCACGCAACCAACGATATCACCAACATAAGGATGGCCCTTGGCATGGGACTTGTGGGGATGACCGACACGGTTGTCCTCGGGATTACTGCAGTCGCCTTCATGGGGTACATCAACCTTGAGTTGACCGTTCTGGCCCTTGTGCCCATGCCCTTTATCGTTGTTTTCACAAAGATACTCAGCAAGCGGCTTTTTTCGGCCTACATGGCCGTCCAGGAATCCTTCTCCCAGCTCATGGAATCCTCCAGGGAGCGGTTTGCCGGGATCAGGGTGATCAAGGCCTTTAACCGGGAGGATGAAGAGACCCGCACCCTTGCCAGGGAGTCCCAGGCATATGTAGATGCAAACATGCGGCTTGTACGGTTCAGGGGGTTGATCTTTCCCCTTATCACCCTGTTGACAGGCATCAGCCTTGCCGTGGTTGTGGGGCTTGGTGGCCAAAAGGTGATTATCGGGGAGATTTCCCCGGGTGATTTCGTGGCCTTCATAGCCTACCTCGGGCTTCTTACCTGGCCGGTCATGGCCCTTGGGTGGGTGACCAACATGATCCAGAGGGGCAAGGTCTCCATTGACAGGATAGACGCCATTCTCAATACCCGGGCCACCATCGGTAACAGGGAGAATGCCCTGGCACCAGAGTCAATAACGGGGGATATCCGGATTGAGAACCTTGTGTTTCACCACGGTTCGGGCAAGGATAGAACAGGAATCCTCAACGGTGTGAGCGTGACGGCCGGACCTGGTCGCATCCTTGGAATTGCAGGTCCGCCCGGGGCGGGTAAAACCACCCTTGTGAGTCTTATCCCAAGGATCTATGATCCCGATTCAGGGCGAGTTCTGATTGATGACATTGATGTCCGGGATTTTGATATCCACTGTCTCAGGCGTTTTATCTCATTCATGCCCCAGGAGCCCTTTCTCTTTTCCGGTACCATACTTGAAAATCTTAAACTTGGAAATTTTCAGGCCGACTCCCGTGGGATCGATACCGTAGTTAAAATGGCGGGCCTGACAAAAACCCTTAAGCTGTTTCCCAAGGGGCTCGACACCATGATCGGGGAAAAGGGAGTGATGCTTTCAGGCGGCCAGAAGCAGCGCATCGCCCTTGCACGGGCGCTTCTTAAAAAAGCCCCCATCATGATCCTGGATGATCCTGTGAGCCAGGTGGACATAAAGACCGCAGCAGGCATCATCGACACCCTTGAGGCGTTGTCGGTCTCCATGACCCTGATTATTGTCTCCCACAGGTTCCAGGCCTTTAGAAAAGCCGATAACATCATCGTTCTTGATCGGGGAAGAATCGTTGAATCGGGCAGCCATGAAGAGCTTGTGGCAATGGGCGGATACTATGCAAGGGCCCATGTCATGCAGTCGGGCAACGAGGATATATGAAGACCGGATCGAACCGTCGTCCGCCGTTGGAGGCAGGAGCAGAACAGCCCCTTGCCAACGGCCGGGATCTGGGGCTTGTGCGACGGTTTTTCCCCTATGCCGCAACAAGCTTTCGGATGATTCTCATCTCCGTTGCCTTGATGGTCGTTCTTTCCCTGCTTGATTTGGCCGTTCCCTATATCACGAAAATGGCGGTGGATCTCTACATCGTTCCTGGGGAGGGGCAGCCGGCGACCGAGGAGGTTCGACTCAAAGGCGCCCTGATGGTAGGTCTCCTGCTGGTTCTGCTCTCCCTTGTACGATTCGCAGGCGGTTTTTTCCAGATCATGGTGATGGAGCTCGCAGGCCAGAAAACCATGCACGAGCTTCGCATCGAGCTGTACCGGCATATCCAGAAGCTCCCCATGTCTTTTTTTACCGAAAATACCGTGGGCCGCCTGTCAACCCGGGTGACCAATGACATACAGAACATGCAGGAGATGTTCACCACCGTCATCACCTTTGTGATGAGCGATATGTTCACCCTGGTGGGGGTCCTTCTCATTCTTATGTATATGGATTTCAAGCTTGCCCTTGCCGTCATGGTCATCCTTCCCCTTGTGGTCTGGACGACGGCTGCCTTTTCGGGAAGATCAAGGGAGGTCTTCAGGCTGATGCGGATAAAGATCGCTGAGATCAACTCCATGTTCGCCGAATCCTGCGGCGGCATAAGGGTTATTCAGCTCTTTACAGGCGAAGATCGCACAAGAGATTCTTTTGAACGCCTTAACCACGAGAACTACATTGCCAGCATGAGCCAGATAAAGATCTATGGACTCTTCATGCCGGTTGTGGATCTGTTCGGCTCCCTGACCCTTGCCGTTGTAATTTTCTACGGTGGAGGCCGGGTGGTGGCCGACCATGTCTCCCTCGGTACCCTGGTCGCCTTTATCTCCTATACCAGGATGTTTTTCCGGCCGGTCCGGGACATAGCTGAAAAGCACAATATCCTTCAGAACGCCCTGGCCTCGGGCGAGAGGATCATTCAAATCCTGGACCGGGTTGAGGAGGAAGAGACCGGCGGGCAGGAGATTGGCGGTATCGACACGGTGGAATTTAAAGATGTCTCGTTTGCCTACTCGCCTGATCAACCTGTGCTGAACAACGTGAGCTTTTCAGTCAAGAGCGGTGAGTCCCTTGCGATCATCGGACCCACCGGGTCGGGCAAGACCTCCCTGACCCATCTTCTTGTCAAGCTCTACCAGAGGAACCAGGGTGAGATCCTGATCAACAACAGGGATATCGACACCTATTCAACACCGTCCCTGAGGTCAAAAATAGCCCTGATCAGCCAGGACCCCTACCTCTTTTCCGGAACCATCAGACAAAACATCATTTCCAGTGGAAGCTCCGTTAGTGAAAAGGAGTTCACCAGGATACTGGAATTTGCCCATTTAAAATCAATCGTGGAGAATCTTCCCAACGGTGCAGACACCAGGGTGGGGCAGGGGGGGGCCCTTCTTTCCAGCG
This sequence comes from Desulfobacterium sp., assembly GCA_034006945.1. Classification (GTDB taxonomy): domain Bacteria; phylum Desulfobacterota; class Desulfobacteria; order Desulfobacterales; family Desulfobacteraceae; genus Desulforapulum. The sequence continues at coordinate 36,636 of JAVERV010000021.1, forward strand.
GCGAACGCCAGCTTGTCTCCATCGCAAGGGCCTTTGCCCTGTGGCCGGATTTGATCGTGTTTGATGAGGCCGCTTCCCACGTGGACACGGAATCAGAAGAAAAAATAAGGCTCGCAACGACCAGGCTCAAGGAGAACAGGATTTCCATCACCATTGCCCATCGCCTGCGGTCGGCCGTTACCGCCGATCGTATTATTGTCCTGAGGCAGGGACGTATAACCGAAATGGGTAACCATGATGAGTTGATGAAAAAAAGAGGGTTTTACCATCGCCTCCACACCATGGAGCGGATGGGGTGATCATCGTCCAGCAGCCATACTCAAAGTTGTAAAATGTGGTGATAGGGAGATCATTTCTTTTTCTTGTTTCTTGTTTTTCTATTGTGCGGTCGTCTATCGCCCGGTTTTTTAGTGTCCGGTCGCCTACTATCCGGTCGTATAGGGGTTGTGAGAATGTTTTTTTGACTTTCCTTTGCTGAAAGATTGCGCTCAACAAAGATCGATCTCCCAGAAAAGGGATCTTTTTGTGTGTAGTACATCAGGGTTGAAAAGGTCGAGGGGGTGGGGGTGAAAATCTGGGTCTGCTCGGGATTGATCTTAAGCATCGTGGAGCAGAACTCTTTTAGTTTTTTCATCTCCTCCATGGTGGACCCGGGGTGTGCTGCAATCAGGTAGTAGGTTAAAAATTGTTTTTTCCCGCTCTTTTTTGACAGCCTGTCAAACTTTTCTTTGAACATTTTAAGCGTTGCTGAGTCAGGTTTTCCCATGAGTTCCAGGATTTTTGTTTCCGTGTGTTCGGGGGCGATTTTCATCTGGCCTGACACGTGGTTGTTCACAACGGTTTTTAAATATGCCGTGCCATGGTTTTTATCTGCAAAAACAAGGTCAGGTCGGAGTCCCGAAGCGATGAACACCTTTCTGATGCCGGGAATCTTTCGTATATCGCTTAATAGTTCGATCTGGCGGCTATGATCGGGTTTCAGGCTTTTACACACCTTTGGAAAGAGGCAGCGCTTGTCCGGGCAGGCACCCCTGTCGAGCTTTTTGGTGCACTCAAACCCGTACATGTTGGCGGTCGGGCCGCCCACATCGCTTATTATCCCCCGGAAGTCGGGGTGGCGGGTCAGGGCCTCAGCCTCGCTGATGATCGATTCTCTGCTTCGCCATCCAACGGTCCTTGTCTCATGCACGGCAATGGCGCAGAAGTTACACTCACCATAACATCCCCGGTGGGTGGGGATGGAAAATCTTATGGTATCAAGGGCTTTGACCCGTCCGTCCCGGGTGTAAAAGGGATGGGCTTCGCGTTCAAACTCAAGGTCGTAAACTGCGTCCATCTCCGGGGTTGTAAGGGTTGGCTGGGGTGGGTTCTGAATCAGAAACCGATCTAAGTGACCCTGGGCCAGGCCCTTGGCCGTGACAGGATCATTGTTGGCATAAAAGAGGCAGAATGCGTCGGTGAAAGAACCTTTGTCTGCAAAGCTCTCTTCAAACGAGGGGAGCTGGATATAATCCTGGGGAACGCTCTTTAAAATATAGCAAAGTCCCCGGATGGCGGTAATATCCAGTTTTTGGTCCAAAGCCCGGGCAAGTTCCGTCACCGTTGTCTCGGCCATGCCGTAGACAAGGATGTCAGCCTTGGAGTCAAACAGAATGGATCTGCGAACCTTGTTTGACCAGAAGTCAAAGTGGGCCACCCGTCTCAGGCTGGCCTCGATGCCTCCGATGATTATGGGGCAGGTCTCCTTGAAGTATCTGCGCACGAGGTTGGTGTAGGCGATGACGGCCCTGTCCGGACGGCGGTTGTTAATTCCACCGGGAGTGTAGTCGTCGTTTTTTCGCCATTTTTTTGTGGCTGTATAGTTTGCCACCATGGAATCAACAGAACCGGATGTTACTCCCCAGAACAGCCTTGGTTCGCCAAGCCTTCGGATGTCAACATTACTTTTGATGTCCGGTTGGGCGATCACCCCGACCCTGAACCCTTCCTTGACCAGGAGCTTTCCAAGCAATGCCACACCGGTGTACGGTGAATCGATATAGGTGTCGCCTGTGACAAAGATGATATCAAGCCGGTCCCAGCCGAGCTTGTCCAGTTCATCGTGGGTGGTTGGCAGGAACATGGTTACCTATCCCGGGCTTCCAGGATTCCCCGAATGTGTTTGAACAACAGCCGAAAGGATTTCGGCGGCTTTTTCGCGGCAATCTCCTGGTTTGCATTTCTGATGAGCTGGCGAAGGCGCTGGCGGTCAGCCCCGGGGTTCTCGTCTAAAAAAGCCTCGATCCGGGAATCATCACCTTCCATCAACTCGTTTCTGATCTCTTCCATGGCCTTGAACCTTGAACTTGCAACGGCCCGGGCCATGGAGATTCTGTCAATGGCCGCAACAATGGTTTCAGGATCGATGGTCCGCATTATGGAACCGATATATTGAAGCTGCCTGCGCTTTGCCCCGTGGCGGGTGATGGTCTTGGCAAATAACACCTCTTTTTTCAGGGCGTCTGGAATCTCCATTGAAGTGATCTGTTCAACGGGGAGGTCCAGGAGTCTTTCCCCAAGGCGCTGAAGGGCCTCAACCTCGAGTTTAGCCTTTGTCCTGCTTTTTTTTTCTTCGCCTTGATCCTGTCCTTTTCTATCCCAATCCATCTGCTATACCGTCCTTTAAGGTCGATGTTTTATTGAAAACTCATAATTATACACTAAAAAATTGAAACTACAATCTTCGAATCGTCATTTAATATTCAAGATGAGAATTCCGGCGGTTGTCTGTTTTTTGTTGACTCAGATTTCAACCATGGGTATGACTCATACTATGAAACGGTTTTTAACTTACTCGAAATTTTTATTGGTCGTTTTTTTGCCTTTGATCACGGGCCTTGGGGCCGGATGCGGCAGCATCACGGGAAACCTTGCCGCAAGTCTCTCTGCGGCCATAGGTCAAAACAACGACCTTGAGACCATCAGGCAGGGCGGGCCTGCCTATCTGATCATGGTGGATGCCTTTGTGATGGATGATCCATCAAATCCTGCACTTCTTGCATCTGCGGCAAACCTCTATTCCACCTATTCAGATGTTTTTGTTCAAGACACGGACAGGGCGCTTCGCCTCACGGACAGGGCCCTTGGCTATGGGTTAAGGGCTGTGTGCGAGAACAACAAAGAGCTTTGCGGCCTGGAGATGATGGATTTTGAAACCTTTGACCTGGGACTCGAGGGTACCGATCTTTCCGATGTGTCGCACCTTTACACCCTTGGTGCATCCTGGGCCGGGTGGATAAAGGCCAGGAGTGGCAGCATCAAGGCTCTTGCCCAGATTCCAAAGGTTAAGGGGATCATGGAACGGGTGGTTGAGCTTGACGAGAAGCATCAGGATGGCGCGGCCCACCTCTACCTTGGCACCCTTGCCATGATTCTGCCCCAGATCTTAGGGGGAGAGCCAGAGGTCGCAAGACTTCATTTTGAAAGGGGGGTCTTGCTCGCCGGGACAAAGAATCTTATGGCCAGGGTTCTGTATGCAAAAAACTATGCAAGGCCCATGTTTGACAGGGATCTCCACGACCGGTTGTTGAACGAGGTTCTATCCGAGCCCGTTGAACCAGGGGGGGACAGCCTGATAAATACCCTTGCCAGGAACAAGGCGGTGATTCTTCTAAAAACCGGTGACGACTATTTCTAATAAAAAATTTCAGTTGAAATATGGAGAAAACCTAAATTATGAGTTATCGAACAGCCATTGTGATACTCCTGTTCATCTTGACCTTTGGCCTTACCCCTGCCCATGCCACCACTCTATTTAAGATCGCAACCCTTGCCCCTGAGGGGGCGTTTGAGGTGGTTCAGATGCAGGCGGCGGCAGTTGAGATCGCAACAGTCACGGACGGCCGGGTGAAGTTCAAGTTTTTCACAGGAGGGGTCATGGGCAACGACCAGGGGGTCTTAAGAAAGATCCGCATCAACCAGCTCCAGGGGGGGGCACTCTCTTCAGGCAGTCTCTCGATCTATTACCCGGACAGCCAGGTCTATAGCCTCCCCCTTGTGTTTCGATCCTTTGACGAGGTCGACTATGTGAGGAAACATATGGACGAGACGTTGATCAAGGGGTATGAGGATGCGGGGTTTATTGTGTTTGGCCTTGCCGAAGGAGGATTTGCCCGCATCATGTCCAAGACTCCCATCTCAACGGTTGCCGACCTTCAGCAGCGAAAGGTGTGGATACCTGAAAACGATGCAGCCGCCCTCGAGGCGGTAAAGGCTTTTGATGTAAATCCCATTACCCTTTCAGTGGCCGATGTGAGGACCGCTCTCCAGACAGGACTTCTGGATACGGTGGCCATCCCGCCCTCCTACGCCATTCTTCTCCACTGGCACACCCAGGTTCACTATATAACCGAGATTCCCCTGCTCTATACCAACGGTCTTCTGGCCATTGAGAAGAGGGCATTCTCAAACCTGTCCCCCGGAGACGGCAAGATCGTGAAATCCAAGATGGCCGAGGCGTTTGCCCGAATCGACAGCCACAATCGAAATCAGAACATCGAGGCAGTAGAGGTGCTGAAAGAGATGGGTCTCACCTCTGTGGTCCTCGATGACAAAGCCCGTGACACCTGGTTGCAGCGGGCATCCATTGTTCCCCAGGGCCTGGTTGACAAGGGGGTTGTTTCCCAGGAGATAGTCGACACCCTGAACCTCCACCTCTCAACCTTTAGATCACGGTAGGGTTATGGGGTTTTCACGCATCATCAGGGTGCTGCACCGCCTGGAGGATTTTGCCCTGATCCTCCTCCTGTTGACTATGATGATAACGGCGGTTCTCCAGATAGTTCTTCGCAACACCACGGGGTCTGCCCTTATGTGGGGAGACACCCTTGTGAGGATTCTGGTTCTTTGGGTCGGGCTCGTGGGGGCCATGGTGGCCACAAGGCAGAATCGACACATCAACATCGATGTTGTGACCCGCCACCTCCCACCTGGTGCTGCAAGGGCGGTAAACGGAATCACCCTCCTGTCTGCATCCCTCATCTGCCTTGTAACGGCCTGGTACAGCTTTATGTTTGTGAGAATGGAGTTTGAGTTTACGACTCCTGCCTTTGCAGGTGTTCCCACCTGGGCCTGTCAGACGATTATCCCGGTGGCGTTTCTGGTCATGGCCCTTCGCTGTCTGGGGTTTGCGGTCCGTTTGTTTACCTATTCCCGGGAATCCCAGCCGTGATAGTTCCCATCCTTATAGCTTTAATAACCCTGTTTGCACTTCTGGGGATGCCTCTTTTTGCAGTGATCCTTGTTGCTGCCTGTGCCGGGTTTTACTTTACCGGCATCGATCTTTCAGCCATAGCCATCGAGATCTACAGGCTCACAGACACTCCGGTTATGTCTGCTTTGCCCCTGTTCACAGTTGCAGGCTATTTCCTCGCAGAGAGCAACACCTCAAAACGTCTGGTGCGTCTATCCAGCGCCTTTCTCGGGTGGATGCCGGGGGGTCTTGCCGTGGTGAGCTTTGTCACCTGCGCCGTTTTTACTGCCTTTACAGGGGCTTCAGGCGTCACAATTGTGGCTGTGGGGGCGCTGCTGCTTCCGGCCCTGACCCGTGCCAGCTACAGTGAAAAATTCAGCCTGGGCCTTGTGACCACCTCGGGCAGCCTGGGGCTTTTGCTGCCCCCATCCCTTCCCCTTATCCTCTATGGGATTGTGGCCCAGCAGATGGGCTCAAACGTAGAAATCGAGGAGCTCTTTCTGGCGGGTATTCTTCCTGCGATTCTGATGATCGTTCTTCTTTCTGTGTGGAGCGTCTGGGCAACCCGTGACAGGGTTGTTCCCCTGGAGCCCTTTTCCGGCAAAGGGGCCTGGGCTGCGGTCAAAGCGGCAGCCTGGGAGATTCCCCTGCCCCTGTTTCTCGTTGCAGGTATTTATGGTGGTTATTTTGCCGTTTCAGAGGCTGCGGCTGTTGTGGCCCTCTATGTTTTTATAGTCGAGGTCTTTATCTACAGGGAGGTTCCCATTGCCCGTGTTCCGGCGGTCATAAGGGACGCCATGGTCATGGTGGGGGGGATACTTCTCATCCTGGGCGTCAGCCTTGCCTTTACAAATTTCCTGGTGGATGCCGAAGTCCCGACCCGCCTTTTTACCCTTATCCAGAGCAAGATCGCAGGAAAACTTACCTTTCTGATCCTTCTGAACCTGATCCTTCTGGCCCTTGGCGCCATCCTCGATATTTTTTCCGCCATCGTTATCATGGTTCCGCTTCTTCTGCCCATTGCCCAGAGCTATGGAATTGATCCCGTTCACCTTGGCATCATCTTTCTTGCCAACATGCAGATAGGCTACTTTACCCCGCCCGTGGGCATGAATCTTTTCATAGCATCCTACAGGTTTGAACGGCCGGTGACCGAGATTTATGCCTCGGCCGTGCCTTTCATGTTTGTTATGCTTCTGGCGCTTTTGATTATCACCTATGTTCCGGCCTTGAGCCTGATCTTTCTTTCCTAGGAAATATTCCATGTACAGGCAGAAAAAAGAGACAGATACAGGGGTAAGCGGTATCAGGGAGGTGTTTACCTATATCAGGCGATACAGGGAAAAGACCTTTGTGCTAAAGATTGAGGACACCCTGATCGACACCCCCCTTTTCCCCTTGCTCATGAAGGACATCATCCAGCTCCATGACGTTGGCATCAACATTGTCATTGTGCCTGGGATTCGTAAAACCATCGATCAGAAGCTTGACCAGGCAGGCATTAAAACCCGGTTCGTAGAAGGGGTGCGCATCACCCCGGCCGAGGCGTTGCCCCTTGTGAAGCTTGCCGCAATGGAGGTTACCGAGACCATTATATCCCACCTTGGTGCAGGCGGTGCCAACGGCATCATGGGCACCTGGATCAGGGCGCGTTCCCTTGGGGTGAACCAAGGGGTTGATTTTGAGTTTACCGGGCGTGTGGAAAAGATCCGGTCAGACATTGTTGTAAAGTTGATGTCCCAGGATTTCATACCGGTGCTCTACAACGTGGGGTTTAATTCAACGGGCAAGAGCTACAATGTCAACTCTAATGAAGTCATCTGCCGTCTGTGCCGGGATCTCGATGTGATCAAGCTCTTCTTCATCGGCCAGGACGGGGGAATTCGTGGTGAAAATATAAACGTTCCAGGGGGTGTCGTATCCCAGGCGAGCGGCGTTTTTTCCAATCTTGACCTTGCCCAGGTTGATTATATCCTGGAACATAACCAGGACCTATTGCCCCGTCACTACCTGGAGTATCTGGAAAATGCCCTTGAAGTCACCCGGCCCCAGAACGGAGTCAACCGGGTTCATATCATCTCCGGTACCCGGGAGGGGGCTCTTCTCACCGAGGTTTTTTCAAGCACCGGGCTTGGCACCATGATCTACCGCAACGACTATGCGTATATCAGAATGGCAACCCTGGGGGATGTCCCGGAAATCCTTCTGCTCATGGAGGACTATGTGAAGCAGGGTAACCTGGTGCTGCGCTCGGAATTCGAGATTAATGACAGGATCAGCGACTATTATATTTATGAGGTGGACCGGGTCATCTACGGCTGCGGCGCCCTTTATCCCCAGGAGGACGACCAGGGTGAGATCGGAGCCATTGCGGTCAACCCCTCGTACAAGTGCAGGGGAATTGGGAAGAAAATCATGCGTTACCTTATCAACCTCGGACAGAAGAGGGGGATGACCCGGATTTTCCTGTTAACCACCCAGACTTCGGACTGGTTCTATGGTTTTGGCTTTTATCCGGGCACACCTTCTGCCCTCCCTTCCGGGCGAAAGATCAGGTATAACAATGAGCGGAATTCGCGGGTTCTGCTGCTCGATCTCGGGCCCCGTCAAGAGAGGGGAGTTCCAGAGGGGCAAGTTCCAGGGTGAAATTTTCCATCTGATAGATGATCATCCCGTCGACCTTGAGAATACCATCGGCGGTTATTGTTGGATTCTCCCCGTTATCCCGGTCATTAACTGATTTTATGTGGGCCTCGATGGTGATCAGTTTGTTTTCGGGGGTTATCTGTCCCCGATAGGTCCAGCGGTGATCCTGGCCTGCCAGGATCAGCCCATGGGTCTGGGGTGAAAATTTCCATTTCTTCCCGGCATAGACCGCTATCGTCTGCAGGAATGACTCGATGCCGAGGGATCCCGGACATACGGGGTCCTGGTAGAAATGTGCCTTGAAAAACCATTCGTCGGGATTTACGATCTTACTTGCCCGCACATATCCCTTGCCGTATACACCTGCGTCCATGGTTAGAACATCGATGGTATCTATCATTCTCAGGGCTTTTGAGGGCAATCCCGTAGGGGCGGAGACGTTGTCATCTTCGGGTGTTAATGGGGCGTCATCCTTGAACTTGAGGGGAAGGGCGGCTTTGATCCCGGATTTTTTTATTTCGGATTTTGAAGGTGCAAGGTCAAGGGGGGTTGAACGTATCCCGGTCTGATTGGACAGGGATTTTTTTGTGAAAAAACCAAATCCGGTTTTGCCCCTGTAGAGCGGTTCCCCTTCGTTCAGCACCTCCATTTCAAAATCCTGGATGATCAGACCGCCTGCCTCGGACACCTTTGTGATCCTGGCCCGCATGGTAAGGGTCCCCATATCCCGGGTGACGGGCCGCACAAGGGTTGCCTCACCACCGAGGTTCCTGAAGTAGAGGCGGTCGTCGCTTTTAAGGGCTGAACCCGCATAGGCGGCAAGCCACCCGCAGGGCTGAAGAGCAATTTCAAGAAGGATGGCAAAGGGCAGGGCGCTGCTTCTTGCGGACTTGAAGTACCAGGCGTCCCTGGGCAGGTCATACTCGGCTTCGATCCAGCCTCCGGGGGTCATCTCCCACTGAACGGCATCAGTTCGAATAATCCTGTCCATGAAAAGATAGGGTGGGCGTGGAAGACGTGCTATCTCACGCTCTTCGTCAAATATCGTGTAGGGTTCCCCAAAGGCTTGGGACGGTCGTCCCTCGGCAAAGGCGAGGATCTCCTCTCCTGTGAAGCACACCGCCTGTTTGTGCTGTTCTTCCCGTCGTTTGTCGTTCTTCTTTTTTTTCGCTCTCTTTTTTTCTGCCTTGCCTGGTTTGAACTTATCCATGAGCCCAGGGTCCATGATTGCCTCAAATCCGGTGATGGCTGCAATCACCCGGTTGGAGTCGTCAACAAAGCTGAAGTCTCCTCTGAGGCTGTGGGCCGTCTGGTCGGTGACGGTCAGGGTGATCAAGACCTCCCCAGTTGAAGAGGGAAATGGCTCGTAGACCCTGAGGCTTGAAAAGTGGGAGGGAAGACAGGCCTTTCCGGTCTGTTCGTGGCTCCAGATGATCGCTGCCTGGAAGGCGCAGTCTAGAACAAGGGGGTCAATGGACCATTTTGCTGCATGGGGATGTTTCATCCAGGTGTCCGGGGCCTTGGCCCTTGCAGCCGAAACTGTGATGCCGTTAGCGCCAATTGCAGGTATGGCTTTGATACCCCTTAACTGACCCCTGTGAAAGAGAATAGATTCATAGGCCTGGTCAACCGAAATCGAGCAGGGCTTAAGATTTTTTGGTTTCCTTGGGGGATGATCAGGACTCTTGTCCAGGGTCTCAGCCAGCAGTGTCGTCCCCTGCGCGTGGATGCTGTCGTTTGAGCAAAGTTCGGTCTCAACCCTGAACAGACCGCTCTCCAGCCTGCATTTGTCCGTGTTGACGGTAATCCGGGTCGTGCTACTGCCCGGTTTGATCCCCTTGAGCACACGCACGTCGTCCATGCCGGCAAACGTCAGGCCGGGATTGACGTGGCGGGCACCATGGGCAAACCACTCGACCATGAGGGCAAGGGGAACGACGGGTTGGCCTGCGATGGAATGGTCTTTGAGGATTGGAAAGAGCGCCATTCCAACCTCTGTTCCATAGGCCTTGGGGAGATTGGTTTTTCTTTTGGGCTGGTCGGGCACTGGTGCGGGCAGGTGCCCGCCGATAACAACTTCCACAGGCCCGCTGGATTCCATCTCATCTATCAGTTTTTCAGCCCCGGCCTTGAGGGGAATAAGATCGATGCCGAGTTTTTCAAACTTCTGTCGCAAAAGGGGGGTGACCATGCCGCCCTCCCAGGGCCCCCAGTTGACGGACAGGGTCTTACACCAGGGCAGCCGCCGGGAGAGGTCCTGGGCCATCTTGTTGAGGGCCTCGTTGGCCATGGAATAGTCCACCTGGCCGGGGTTGCCCATACGGGCCGCGATGGACGAGAACAGGACCAGATGTTTGAGACTGTTCGTTTCCAGGGCCGAAAGGAGGTTCTCAAGCCCTTGAACCTTGGTGTCAAACACCCTGGAAAACAGCGCTTCCTCCTTGTCAAGGATGAACCTGTCCGCCACGACGCCTGCCCCATGGATGACCCCTGTGATTGTTCCCATCTGACTCTTCACCCTTTCCAGGCAGTCGGTCACCCGTCGGGCATCCAGAACATCGATGGAGAAATAGGCTGCCCTGGCATTGGCTGCCCGGATCTCTTCCAGGGTCTTTATGATCTCACGGTTGGAGACGATCTGTCTGAAGCGGGTGTCAAGCTCCCGGGGAGAGGGGCGCTTGTGTGTGAATTCGTGTTCAAGCACCCTTTGTTTGATATCTGCCTCATCAGTCAGGCCATTGAGCCATTGGGGCTCATCTCCGGGTTCAGGGGACCTTCCCAGGAGAACAATGGTCGGCCGGCAGCGTTGTGCCAGGGCCAGGGCGCATTGGGCCGTTACCCCCCTGGCACCGCCCGATATTACAAACACGTCATTCTGGTCCATGTCTGTTAAGGTAGTTCCAGAATCTGCATTTGTTTTTACAAGCTCCGGGATGTTGCAGAGATCCCCTTTGACTCCCATCTCCACAGGCCCGTGGATCATGGCAAGGTTTGCGATGGCTTCCATGGGTTTGTCGTCGGGCAGGAACGAGCGCTCAAGGTCAAGGCTTCGGCACAGCACCCCCGGCCACTCAAGTCCGGCTGTCTTGGCAAGGCCCGCAAGCCCGCCCTGTATTGGATTTACAAGGGCCAAGGCGTCTGGAGCATCAAATCCAAACGAGCCCCCAAGAAAAGATACGGTGGTGAAGAAAGCCCCCTGCTCTTTGGCTGAGCCCATAAGGGCCGGGCCGCTCTTTTTTGCCAGGAGAAAGGCCGACTTGAGAAACGCCCGGGCATCCTGGCCGCTGTCATAGACGATCACAAGGCCTGCCATGGAGGCAAGATCCTTTTCCAGCACCCCTTCCATGGAGATGACTTGGGCCTTGACGCCTGCCCGGTTAAAGCCCCGGGCCAGGGGGGTTGAGAACTCGGTCGTTCCGCCTGCGATGAACACGGTTTTAGATTCAGCAATGGTTATCCTTGAACCGTTGTGGAATCTCACCTGGTCCATGGGCAGCTGTTTGATCTTGACAGTCTGGCGCATCAGGCTGGAAGGAGCGGGGGGTGATTGATTCTTTCCGGCCGGGTTCTCCCGTTGTGAAACTTTGCCTTTTGATGTTGCAGGTTTACCGGGCAGGAGATCTGTTCTGCCCGTTCCTTGAGTCGCTGTTCCGGGGGAGGGAGAACCGGCTGCTGTTGTTTGAACTGTTGGTGTTTCGGTTATGCTGCCGCCAATGTGGGCAGCAATGTCGGCCAGGGTTTTTAATTCCGTCATCTTTTCCGGTGAAAAGGTCCTGGCATTGGGCAACTCCTGTTCCAGCCTTGACAGAATTTCCACCCGTTTGATGGAGTCGATGCCAAGGTCAGATTCAAGGTCCATGTCGGGTTCGAGCATTTCTACAGGAAAGCCCGTGAGTTCTCCGATAACCCCTAGAAGAACTGTCATTATTGACGGGCCTTGTATCCGGCTGTTTCCGCCGACCGGAAGCTGTTCCGTCATTGCTTTTTCCCCGGGCTCCGAAACGTTGAGGCGGACAATTGCGTTGAGAATGTCCTGCAGGGTCTTGAGAGTGCCCATCTCCTCCGGGGCGAAGCTTACATCGGGCAGCTCCCGTTCAAGCTCGCTTACAATCTCCACCCGTTTTATGGAGTCGATACCAAGATCTGATTCGATCTCCATGTCAAGCTCCAGCATCTCCTGGGGAAATCCGGTAAGGCGGCTCACCGTTGCCATGATGGTCTGGGCGGCCCGGTCTGCTCCCAGGACTTTGGGGGCGGCAGAAGGTGGGGCGGAGGAGAACACAGGCTCTTCTTCTGGCAAATGACCTGGCAAATGACCTGGTATATGACCTGGTATATGACCTGGTATATGACCTGGTATATGACCTGGTTCGGCCTTATGGGCGGGTTCATCGGTCATTGGCTCTGTGGAATATGACGGCCAGGTCTGACCAGAGGTTGTGACGGGCCTTGGGAGTTCAGGAATTTCGATATGGCTGTTGACCCCGGGTTTGACTTCCCCGTCTCGGCTGCCAGGATGGGGGATGGCAGATGTATGGCTGGTTTCGGTTGCAAAGTTGTGATCTACAAAGTTGTGATTTGCAAACCTGGGCTCTGCAAACAGACGTGTCTGCTCCATCATCTTCTGGAGTGTCTGGCTGGCAAGGGCCTGGGTGTCGAGGAATCGTTCATGGGCTCTGGCCGTCTGGGACTGGAGAGCCTCCATGGATTCAAGCCCCCGGTAAAGAAGTTCCACGGCACCGGTAGGGGTCTGGTTGATCCTGATAGGAGTCTTTGACTGGTGAATGTCGGGTTTTGAAGTTGGCATGACTGTTCCTCTGTTCTCTTTTCCAGGGGTTTGAGCGCTCCCTGAATTCTTATGCAGCTTTCCATGGGGGTTTTCATGGAAAGGTTCATGGGTTTTGGCCGAAGGGATTTCCTGTTCCTTGTCCCTGGCAGGCCCGGGGTCGTTGGAAGTGGTCGGGGCATCTGCCGGCAAAGTCGTTTCAGGGGGTGATACGGGCAGGTCGCATCCGGGTCGGGGCCGGATGTTGGCACCGGTCAGGGGGACTCTCATCATCTTTTTCCCGGGTTCCTCGGCATCCTCCTCCCAGGCGGCAAGGTCCACGGGAAACCCTTGGGCTGCAAGTTCACACACCACCCTGGCAAGGTCTTCAATGCCGGATCTCCGCCCGTTTGACCCGTCAAGGGCCATTGCCGTAAAACGTTTATCCTTGAGAATGGATCGGGTCAGACCCGTTAAAACTCCCTTGGGGCCGACCTCCACAAAGGTGGTGGCGTTGTCGGCAAACATTGCCTCAATGCTGGTGACAAAGTTGACTGGGTTGAGGAGCTGGCTGCCGAGGATCTCCTCCGCCTTTTTGGCATTCCTGGGGTAGGGCTTTGCAAAGGTGTTTGAAAAAACCGCTGTCCCTGAAGGGGTCAGGGCAAATTCCTTGAGGCGCTCCTTAAAGGGGAGGGCCGCATTCTCCACAAGGGGGGTGTGAAAGGCCCCTGCCACGGGAAGCTCAACTGCCCGGATCTTTCGTTCCTTGCAGAGCTTAAGGGCTTTTTTTATCTCGGCTGTTCGACCGGAAAGAACCCCCTGGTCATGGCTGTTGCGGTTGGCAAGGATGAGGTCCAGGTTCTCGTCCCGTATAAAATTCTCGATTTCAGGCAGGGTGGCCATCATGGCCAGCATGCTTCCCTGTTCTCTCCCCTGGGCCTGGGCCATGTAGCGACCCCTTGCCGCTGCCAGGGTAAGAAAGGTGTCGCTGTCCATCCAGCCCGCCGAAAAAAGGGCAGTAAGTTCGCCAAAGCTGTGGCCGCAGGCAAGGTCCGGAAGGATATTGAACCGTTGGAGGATCCTCGCCATGGCAAGGCTTACGCAGCCAAGGGCCGGCTGGGCCACATCGGTTTTTCTCAGCATCTCTTCTCCGGTTTTTTTGTCCCGGCAATGGAGGGGCGGGGGAAACATGTAGTCACTGAGGGGTTCTTTCTGGTCCTCCCCTTCCCGCTCTTCTGCCCTTTCCCTGGCAAAGTAACGGTTGGCCTCTTCCAGAGCCTTGAGCCCTTCGGGGAAGATCGAGATAAGATCCCGCCCCATTCCCGTGTACTGGCTTCCCTGGCCGGGAAATAGAAAGGCGAGTCTGCCCTGTTGCGGTCCTGATCCAAAGTAGATATTCTCCCTTGTCCAGGATTGTTCATGTTCGTCGTCCACAAGGGTGACGGCCCTTTGCATGGCCCCTGCCCCATCTTCGTCCTTGGTGATCAGGATCAAAATTCGCACGCTGTCCATGTTGGAGAATGATTTTCTTGCCTTAAAGCAGAGCCAGGCCGTGTGGGCGGTCCGTTCTGCTTGATCCCATTGGGCTGACTGGGCAAGCTCTCCGGTAAACTCAAGGAGTTTTTCCTTGAGTTCCTGGCGGGTAGGGGCTGAAAAGGCTGCGATCTGAACCGTGCCGTCCCAGGATACCCTGGTTTTTTCGGGCTCATCCTCCTCCAGAACCGCATGGAAGTTGCTGCCGCCGAATCCAAAGGCACTTACCCCGGATCTTCTCAGGGAATTGTCCTGAGCTACCCAGGGTTTTGCATCGGCGTTAAGGTAAAAAGGGGTATCGTTGATTCCAAGCTCTGGATCAGGTGTCCCAGCCTTGAGGGTGGGGGGCAAAACTTTGTGATAGAGGCATAGGGCGGATTTTATGATGCCTGCTGCCCCTGCTGCGGCCTTTGAATGGCCGATCATGGATTTAACCGATCCAAGGGCACAGGCCGTGGTTTTCCCGCTCTCCTCGGCAAGGGTCTTAAGGGCTGTGAATTCGATCTTGTCGCCCACCCTGGTGCCCGTTCCGTGGGCCTCGATTAGGCCAACCGTTGCAGGGTCAACACCGGCAAGATCGTAGGCGGAATGGAGGGCCCTGAGCTGGCCCGCTGCATCTGGGGCGTAGATGCCTCCTGTCCGGCCGTCGCTCGAGGTTCCCATGCCCCTGATGACGGCATAGATCCTGTCCCTGTCCCTTTTAGCGTCGGACAGGCGCTTGAGTACAATCATGCCGACACCCTCGCCTAGAACGGTGCCGTCCGCATCCTTTGAAAAGGGTCGTGCATCGCCTGAATGGGAGAGAACCCCTGTTTTTGCAAAGCACATGTTCATGAATATGTCGTTCAGGGCATCCACACCGCCGGTGATGGACATGTCGCATCGGCCGGAGACAAGCTCCATGATGGCAGTGTTAATGGCCGAAAGGGAACTTGCACAGGCCGCATCCACCACCGAATTGGTCCCGCCAAGGTCAAGGCGGTTGGCGATTCTTCCTGCGACCACATTGCCAAGAAGGCCTGGAAATGAGTTTTCCTGCCACTCGGCATATCGGCCCGAGATCCTTTCGACCACCTCGGCCGCCTTGTGGTCTGAAATCCCCGACTCTTTCAGCGCTTTTTTCCAGATGGGGTGGCCAAGCCTTGCCCCAAGGGGAATGACAAGCTCCTGGGTGCCGGTCACCCCGAGAATGACGTTGGTTCGAAGTCTGTCAAACGACCCTGGAGCTCCATAGCCTGCATCTTTAAGGGCCTCCTCGGCCACGATCAAAGCCAGGAGCTGGGAGGTGTCGGTGGCCTCAAGGTTGTTGGGGGGAAGGCCGAATTTTGCAGGGTCAAACGAGACCCGGGGGATGAACCCTCCCCTGGAACAGTAGGTGTGATCCCTTGAAGAGGGGTCGGAATCAAAATAATCTTCTAAAGACCAGTGGCTCTCTTCTGGAACCTCTGTGATGGCGTCCTCCCCGTTGAACAGCAGACGCCAGAACTGCTTGAGTCCGTTGGCCTTTGGAAAAACACAGCCCATTCCTACGATCGCCACAGCGTTCTTGTTTTGCAATTTGTCCCCCGCATGGTGTTTATTTGAAAAAGAAGGTACTGGGTTTTGGGTATTGGGTGCTAACAGCAGCTGCTTTTTCATTATTCATTGTGACATGATAGCCTGTCATGTGAGCTTTATAATAAATTAAAGTATTCATACCCTACTATAGGGCCGCTGTTTTTTACAGGCGGGGGAATGGATTTGACAAAAGTTTTACATGGATATTTGACATTTTGCACTTTTTTACCAAAAAGTAAGTAAAAAAGAGCCTGCTATTTTTTCAGAATATTTTCAAGGCCTTAAACTGTTTTTCAGGAGTTGGTTTTAAGGTTAAGAAGCAAGCTTTATCATGCTATAGACAAAGTCCGGCATCGAAACAAACATAATCAGCATCAGAACAAGAAGCACCATCTGTGGAAAAACTGAAAGAAATCTGTGCTTTACTGAAGTCTTGGAGCGATCTTCACCACAACTTCCAAAGCTCATTTTGAGCACTGTGCTTCCCATCCCGTAGATAATTATTGTAAGAAGAAAAAAATACAGTGCCAAAAGAACGTAGGAGCCATTTTGAAAAAGTTGACGCGCTATAAGAAATTCACTTATAAACACAGGGGAGGGCGGAAAACCCGTGATAGTAAAGAACGATATTATCCACAACCAGCCGTTCACGGGATCAGTCTTTAGCAGACCTTTCACCTCTTCTATATTTTTGGTTTTATATCTGGTATAAATATTACCAGATGTCAGAAAAAGAGAACTTTTAGCCAGCGAATGACAGATAATATGAAGATATGCGGCAAAAACCCCCGCACCTCCGCAAGCCACTCCTATTGCAATGATGCCCATGTTCTCAACTGAGGAATAAGCCAGCATTCTCTTATAGTTAAGAACTTTAAGGATATATACGGCACAGATGAAAAGTGATGCGAATCCGGTAACCATAAGCAGAGTTGAAGCATAGTACCTGAGTCCGGCACTTTCCATTATGTTAAAAAACCGCAGAATTCCGAGAAGTGCTGTATTTAAAAGAGTGCCTGAAAGCATTGCAGATGCGGGCGCAGGAGATTCTGAATGGGCATCAGGAAGCCACGCATGCATTGGAGCAAGACCCACTTTCGTACCAAACCCCATAAGGATAAACGGAAAGGAAAATTTCAGCCAGAATGGAGAGATTGCATTAATATTATTCAGAATATCGTCAAAAAACAATGAGTTTATCTGTTTGGCGGCAATTGAAAAAAAGATTATACCGATAAAAGCGATCGAAATACCTATCGAGCAGATAAAGACATATTTCCATGTAGCTTCAAGAGAAGCTTTCGACCTTTCCATATAA
>JAVERV010000022.1:0-53016 GCA_034006945.1 Desulfobacterium sp.
GAAAAATTTATATCGATTTATAACTTTCAATTTGTACCGACAATTAAAGTGTTATTTGGGAAAAAAAGAACCAAAAAACCAACGGGACACTATTACCTTTAATTAGGGGGGTGTTTCATATAAACCCCCATGTCCTTACGGACACAACGAAGCGTGAAACTTGATAGCCGTTAGCTCTTAGCCGTTAGCAGTTAGCTAAAAGCTAATGGTTAATAGCTGTTTTTTTATAGGAAACTCCCACCAAAGCGTTGTTATTGGAGGAGTTTCCATGTTCGTTGTGGCTGGATGCCTCCCTCGCTCCGGCCGTGCCGGTTATAAAAAAATTCCCACTGACCTTGCCGCCGTAAAGGGCGACTGCAAGGGATCGCCCCTACACCCGGCTTATTTCAGGATCGTATTCTGCACTCGTTCACCCAGGGTTTAACCCGGGTCTTGAGGGCGAGCATTTCGTCCCTGGAAAAAAACCGGTCTCCCTGTTCAAAGAAAAGGGAGTTGAGCATGGTCACATTTCTTGAACAGGGTTGGAGAAAGTAGCGCCGGGCCCCTTTGATCATTGCACCGATTTTTTCCATTTTTTGTTGGTCAATCAGCGGTCTCACGCAGGTGGTCCTGAACTCGTAGTCTGGGGCCTGTTCCATGATGATGGCAATGCTTGCTGCCACGGTTTGTGGGGTAAATCCATCGCCTGCCACAAGATGGTAGCTTTCAAGGCTGGTCTTGATGTCCATGGCAATATAATCCACAACTTCTTTCTCAATAAGGGTCTTGACCGTTTCCGGCCGGGTTCCGTTGGTGTCAAGCTTTACGCTGAACCCAAGCTCTTTGACCTCGACCATGAATTGTTCAAGGTCCGGCTGAAGGGTAGGTTCACCGCCGGTTATGACCACGCCGTCTATGAGGCCCCGGCGTTTTTTGAGAAAGGAAAATATCTCCCCCTGGTCAATGGACCCACCACCCCCTCCGGGCCTTACCTTGCCCACGAGATCCGGGTTGTGGCAATAGGGGCAGACAAAGTTGCATCCTGTCGTGAAAATCACAGACGAGATAAGGCCTGGAAAGTCGATCATGGAATTTTTCTGGAACCCGCCGATTCTCATATGACTAGGCCACCTTAAATGTCCTGCGCATGGAGAATTCGGTCTGCTTGCCGTTGTTCCACTGCTTGACGGGTCTGAGATAGCCGACAACCCTGGAGTAGACCTCGGTCTCTTCACCGCACTGTTCGCACTTATAATGCTCACCTGGAATATAGCCGTGGGAGGGACAGACGCTGAAGGTCGGAGTCAGGGTGAAGTAGGGCAGTCGGTACTTGCCCGATACTTTTTTGACCATGGCCTTGACCACCTCGATATCGGTCACCTCTTCTCCAAGGAAAAGGTGAAGCACTGTTCCCCCTGTATAACGGGTCTGGAGTTCATCCTGGAGATCAAGGGCCTCGAAGAGATCGTCGGTAAAATTTACCGGCAGCTGGGTTGAGTTGGTGTAAAAGGGATCTTTGCCCTGGTTGAACTCGATTTCATTGGCGCAGATGATGCCGGGAAACATCTGTTTGTCCTTCATGGCAAACCGGTAGGTGGTGCCCTCGGCAGGAGTGGCTTCCAGGTTGAAGATTTCGCCTGTCTCGGTCTGGAGCTTTTCAATCCCCGCTCGGATATGGTCCATCACCCGGATGGAGAATGTCTGGCCCTGTTCCGTGGCAATGCCATGGCCCATAAGGTTGATGCACGCCTCGTTCATCCCAAGGATGCCGATGGTGGAAAAATGGTTTTGCCAGTAGTTGCCTGCATTTTCCTTGATCTTTCTCAGGTAAAATTTTGAGTATGGGTAGAGGTTGCCCCTGGTGAACCGTTCAAGCACCTTGCGCTTGATGGTGAGGGACTGGCCTGCGATGGAGATCAGACGGTCGACCTGGTGAAAAAAATCGGTTTCGTTGTTCGCTTTAAATCCGATTCTGGGAAGATTCAGGGTCACAACCCCTATGGAGCCTGTCAGGGGGTTTGCCCCGAAAAGGCCGCCGCCCCTTTTTTTCAATTCCCGGTTGTCGAGTCTCAGGCGGCAACACATGGATCGGGCATCGTCGGGGCTCATGTCCGAGTTGACAAAGTTGGAAAAATAGGGGATGCCGTATTTGCCGGTCATCTTCCAGACGTTTTCCAGGTTGGGGTTGTCCCAGTCAAAATCTTCGGTGATGTTGTAGGTGGGGATGGGAAAGGTAAAGACCCTGCCCCTGGCGTCCCCCTCCATCATCACTTCGGCAAAGGCGTTGTTGATGGTGTCCATCTCAACCTGATAGTCGGCATAGGTCTCTTCCTGAAAGCTGCCGCCGATGACAACCGGGGAATCCTTGAGAATGCCAGGGACCACAAGGTCCATGGTGATGTTGGTGAACGGGGTCTGGAATCCCACCCGGGTGGGGATGTTTATGTTGAATACAAACTCCTGGAGGGCCTGCTTCACCTCTTTGTAGTTTAGGTTATCTGCCCGTACAAAGGGGGCCAGAAGGGTATCGAAGTTGCTCATGGCCTGGGCCCCTGCAGCCTCGCCCTGGAGGGTGTAGAAAAAGTTGACCATCTGACCAAGGGCAGTCCTGAAATGCTTGGGCGGTGAGCTTTCCACCTTGCCGGCCACACCTTTGAACCCCTCCATCAAAAGATCCTGGAGATCCCAACCCACGCAGTAGACCGAGAGAAGGCTTAGATCGTGGATGTGGATATCGCCGTTGTTGTGGGCGTTTCTCACCTCCGGAGGATAGACCCTGTTGAGCCAGTATTCGGCGGTTATGTCCGATGATATAAAGTTGTTCAGGCCCTGGAGGGAGTAGCTCATGTTGGAGTTTTCCTTCACCTTCCAGTCCATCTGCTCGATGTAGGCATCCATGAGCCCCACATTCTCCTTGATGGTTATTCTGCGGATCTGGTTGCGCTGCTCCCGGTAGATGATGTAGGCCTTGGCAGTCCTGTAAAAGGGTGAATCCAGAAGCACCCTTTCCACGATGTCCTGGATCTCCTCAACCTCGGGGCATTTCCCCAGGCGAAGGTCCCTTGCAAGGGTGATCACCTTGAGGGTGAGCTTTTTTGCCTCCCTTTCATCAAATTCCCCGGTGGCGTTGCCGGCCTTTGCAATGGCCCCGACAATCTTTGATGAATCAAATTGCGCAACCCGTCCGTCCCGTTTTTTTATCTTTTCCAACATGACTATCCCCTTGAAATATGTGTGCATATGTACTATTTTGTATAGACTTAAGAATGGCGGCACTCTACTTAATATGGGGGGTGGTGTCAAGGAATAGTTCAACATATTGTGTTGTTGGCTGTAACTGCCTGACATTTATTGGTAAGAGATAAGGTAAGACATAAGGAGATATACCGTGCAGCTTGATCAGAGTTCGTTCTATAAAAACGTTATGATTCCCTGGTATGACTCCAACACCGTTTGCCATGGAGTTCTCCTGTTTCTGGGAGCGGTGCTTGCCTTTGCCGGGGTCGGTATCTGGGTTGCCATGACCGAAGGCGACTATGCGGGCCACGTCTGGTTTCCCTTTACCCTTGCCGGGCTCGCAGGGTTCGTAATGGTCAAGACAGCTTTCAGGTTGATCAGTCGGAGCAGGCAGGGGTGACCTTTTGCCTGATGATTTCCATGAAGTGGTGGATAATCTTTGCCGTTACTCCCCAGATCACCACATCCTCAAACGGATATGTCAGCTCTTCTAATCCGGGCATTCGTCCGGGAAAGCCCCTTTCCATGTGTACCTCAAGCAGGTGGGCGAGGGGAATGTGAAACACCCGCTGTATCTCGACAGGATCAAACAGGATCTTCCGCTCCTGGTCCCAGATCCCGATAAACGCCTCGATGTCCCGGTTGTTGATGGTCTGGAAATGCCCCAGGGAGCCGATTGTAAAAACATGCTGCCTCGGGATTCCCATCTCTTCTCCAAGCTCCCTGAGGGCCGTATCCTGTCGGCTTTTGTCCTCTGGATCCCAGTGGCCGCCCGGAAAGGCCATCTGGTTGCGCCAGGGATAGCCCTCGTTGTCGGTCTTTTGAATCAGGATCAGGTTAGGAGTATGTTCAAAGGACATCAGGGCCATGACGCTTGCGGGTTTGAATTTTTTCTCCCCGGGTGGCGGGGGATGTTCAGATGTAATTATTGCCCTTGAAAGGGCTTCAAGGCAGATTGTCCGGTCTGAATTTGTCAAAGTTTTTCCGCCTCTGCTCAACTCCTGAATTGAACTTCTGAATTAATAAAGTTGAAAGATGAACCTCCCCATTAATATCACATTTTATCCTGGAGGCAAGCTTGATTTGTAATTTGCTACCCCAGATTCAGTCGCCGGCAATCAGCGGCAGAATCTGGATGGTCGAGCGGTCCGGTACCAGGGTCGTTGAAAAGTCGGGGCTTGATACAATATTCGGAAAATTCAAGCCCCTTGGCCTCCATGCCGATCTCCTGCATCATTGTCGGGTCTGCACCAAAGCCCCTGGCAAAGGTCCTCTTCATCTGCCGGATGCCCCGGCCAACGATCATGCCAAACCCCTCTACCCTTGCCGCCGATAAAGGTCTGCTTGGTCTTCTCCTCGATGTCTTTGATGGCAATGGTGTTGTCCGACACATTGATGTGGAGCGATTTGTCTGTATAGCCGCAATTGATGTCCGGCCTCTTGTAGGTCACGGATGCGATCTCTTTCAGTGTAAACGGGTTCATAAGCTCTCCTTGGTTGCTATTGTAATCCTTGTCTGCCCTTGGAGTTTTATCCTCTGTTGAGGCCGGTTGCGATACTCTGCGCTGGTCATGCCGGTTATTGCAAGCCTTCTGTGCCGCCAAATCCCCGGTAAAGGGAGAATTCGTCGAGTACAAGCTTGTCATCAGCGGTTGATTCACCGGTCACGAGCCTTGCCATGATTTCTCCCATGCCTGGACCCAGCATGAATCCCTGTCCGCACATGCCGGTCACATGGGCAAGGCCCTGGACCTCCCGGTTCCAACCGGCAAGGGGGGAACCGTCCGGGGTCATGGGGTAGAGACCCCTCCACACCCGCCGTACCCGGATGTTTTTGAGCCTTGGCATCAGGGTCACCATCCTCTTTGCCACCTGGGGAAGAAACACCGAGGTCTCCCGTTTGTCGGTTCCCACAATGGGAGGGTCAGGGGTGATGCAGAATACGATCTGGCCGTGGCGGCTCTGGTAGAAGTAGTAGTTCCTGGATCCAGGTGCCGGCCTTAAATCCACCACCATGGCCTTAAAGAACGAGACCACGGGTTCGGTGATCGCCCCCTCGTGGGAGTCGGGGAACACGGGGGTATCGACCTTTACAAGGGCTCCTAATTCCCTTGAAAAAGGGCCCGCCGCATCGATCACCACCGGGGCGCTGTAGGAGGACCTGTCGGTTGTGACACCCGTTACCTTGCCTCCATTGGTTGTGATGCCGGTCACCCTTTCCTTGAAGAGAAAATCTACCTTCTTGGATGCAAGGGCATGGCGGTAAAAGGCGTTGACTGCCAGCAACGGTGAGGCAGAACCATCGTCGGGGGAAAAGGTACCGCCCATGAGGCCTTGGGTTTGGATACCCGGGACTATCTCGACTATTCTCTCTGCATCAACGTAGTCGATCTTGAGGCCGTACTGCCTCTGGATGGGCAGAAAGCCTTTTAAAATAGTCTCCTCTTCGGTTCGGTAGACTGGGAAAAGATAGCCGCCCTTGAGCCATTCAATGTCGTCGCTGAATTCTTCCTGCCAGGTGGAAAAAATTTCCAAAGAACGCATGCATGCCAGGATTTTGCCTGGATCAGAGTGGGTTGCCCGGATGCCGCCGATGGCGTGTTTGTTCTCCCCCTGACCCGGTGAAGGATGGGCGTCGATGACAAGGGTTTTAACCCCTCTTCGGCCAAGGGCGAGGGCCGTGGGCACACCTGCGGAGCCTGCACCAACGACGATGGCATCATAGACCTTATTCATTTTCACCTCCTTTTACCCCGGCAAAGACCCCCAGGGGGACCTCCACAAACAGGGGTCGGTCGATGCGGTCTGTTGTTTGTTCAAGATCCACGCCTTCGTCCCTGAAGATGCCCCACACCATGGGCCTGCACGTCTTGGAGCCGCAGGCACCCATGCCCGTCCGGTTGATTGCCTTGAGCTGGTTCATGTCCCTTACCCCGGCGCTTATTGCCGATCGTATCTCGCCTGCGGTCACCCGTTCGCATCGACAGATCACGGCGTCGTCGGCAATAGAGGTTGTGTCGGGCACCTCTTCGGGTAGAATGGCCCGCTCCTGGACCTTTATACCCACGGCTCGTCTGGCGATTGTTCTGTCGAGCTTAACCTGGACAAGCAGGGTTCCGGGGTATTCTTTTTTGGTCAGCACCCGCTCCACAGGAACCCTGGCAAGGAAATTGCCGTTAGCATCGTTTACTGTGACGCTGTTTCCCTTTTTGACAAGTTCCCTTGAGATTTCGTAGGCAAGGGTTACAAGGGGGCGTTCCCCGTCCTTTCGATAGTCCACAAGGGTTGCCGCAAGTCCCGGGCAGATTGCAACGCAGTTCATGCACCCCTTGCACAGGGCGGGGTCTGTAAGCGTTGGAAGGCCGGTGATCAGGTCTTTGTCCGTGTGGATGATGTTTTCCCTGCACACCGAGGTGCAGGGGTTGCAGGGGATCTCCTGGGTGCAGTGGAACACGGGGAAGACCCCGGTTTCTAAATCAAGAGCGGGGCGCTGCACGGTTTTGCCCGGCCTTGATTTCAGAATTCCTGCCTTTTCTATCCATTCCATTGGAATTTCCCGGTGAAACTTTCCCAGGGACTTAGCTATCTTTACCCCCTGGATCTTGCCGGTGAACATTGCGGCCGAAGCCTCTGCGATCTCTTCGGCGTCCCCTGCTGCATAAACATCCATGCCCCAGGATTTGGCCTTGAGGAAAAATTCGTCCACCTTGGCAAGGCCCACGGCAACCAGTATCGTGTCGACTTTAAAGGTCTTTTCCGTTCCTGGAACCGGTTTCCACCCCTCGTCCCTCTGGGCAATGGTAACGCTTTCAACCCGGTCCTGGCCGTTGGCAGATACCACCGTGTGGTTGGTGTAGATGGGAACGCCCAGGCGCACAAGCTTATCCGCATGGACCTTGTAGCCGCCCACCTGGTCGAGTCCCTCGATCACGGCCGCAACCTCGATGCCAGCCTGGATTGCGTGGTATCCTGCGATGATGCCCACGTTGCCCCCGCCGATGATCAGGACCCGGTCCGCAGCCTTGACAAGGTCACGGTTGACAAGGGTCTGGAAGGCGCCTGCGCCGTAGACTCCAGGCAGGGTGTTGCCGGGAAAGGCGAGCATCTTTTCCCTTGCTCCAGTGGCCACCAGGAGTTTTTTGAGTTTGATTTTCATGTAGCTTGTGCCGTGGACGGCACCCACAATGCCGTCGGAAAAGACACCCACGGCCGTGGTTGCCACCATCGTCTTAACCGTGGGTAATTCCTTGAGCTTCTGCTCAAGGATGTTGCCGATTTCAAATCCCCTGGTCCCGGCCCAGGAATCTTCCACCGATCCAAAGAACTTGTGGGTCTGGAGAACCAGCTTCCCCCCGAGGCGGTCCTTGTCGTCGATGATCAGCGTGTCGATGCCGATGCGGCCAAGTTCGACTGCGGCGGAGAGTCCGGCAGGTCCGCCGCCGATGATCAACACCTCAACTTCAAGGGTCTCAGCATCATCAAAGGCCAGGGGGGTATCATCATCTGGAAGTTCGGGAAGCCCTTCAACGCTGGTGATCTCCATGCCCTGGTTAAGGGGGGTCATGCACGCTTTTACCGGAAGCCCGTCAACTATCACAAGGCATTGGGAGCACTGCCCGTTGGCGCAGTACATACCCTGGGGAGTCTGGTCCCTGGGGTGATGGCCAAAGGTCTGGATGTCGTTGGCAAAGAGCGCCGATGAGATCATTTCGCCCTTTTTGCCGAAAAGTTGACGGTTGTTCCACAGAAACGACACCTCCTGTGCCTGGGGAACGTTCAGAACAGGGTGGTTGGTGATTCTTCGTTGTGTCATTGGTTTACCTGCCGGTTGTCAAGAAACTTGAAACTTGAGACAAGAAACAAAGTTCAGTCCTGATACAAGTTTCATGGTTTGTTGTGTTTGTAAGGACATGTGGGGGTTATAAGAAACAGCTTTTAGCTGTTAGCTCTTAGTTAACGGCTGACAGCTAAAAGCTAACAGCTATCTTTTGGTTGGCTGTTCAGGCCTTTTTCTTTTGCCAAGGTAGGCCTCCTGGATTTTTTCAGACGCCATCAGTTCCTGGGAGGTACCGCTGAGCACGAGGTTGCCCACCTCAAGGACATAGGCCCGATTGGCAAGCTTGAGGGCGGCTTTGGCGTTCTGCTCGACCAGAAGCACGGTCACACCTGTCTGGCTGATCTCCCTGATGGTCTTGAAGATTGCCTTGACCAGGATGGGGGCGAGCCCCAGGCTGGGTTCGTCAAGGAGCAGCAGCTCTGGTTTTGACATCAAGGCCCTTGCGATGGCCAGCATCTGCTGCTCACCGCCGGACAAGGTTCCTGCAAGCTGGCGTTTACGTTCGGCAAGCCGGGGAAAAAGATCATAGATCCAGGCGAGTACTTTTTCGTCGGTCCTAGGCCGGGTGTAGCTGCCAAGGATGAGGTTCTCCTCCACGGTGAGGATCCCGAATATCCTTCTGCCTTCAGGGGAGTGACTGATGCCCATGGACACAATTTGGTGGGCCGGTGTTCGGGTGATGTCTCCTCCCTTGAACAGGATTGAGCCGGATACCGGGTCGTGGAGGCGGCTGATGGTTCTCAGGGTGGTTGTCTTGCCTGCACCGTTGGCTCCGAGGATGGTTACGATCTCGCCTTTTCTCACCTTGAGCGAAATTCCCTTGATGGCGGCAATGCTTCCGTAGGAGACCTTGAGGTCCTTTACTTCAAACATGATATCATTCATCGTCGTCATCCTCGCTGCCAAGGTAGGCTTCAATTACCAGGGGGTTGGACTGTATCTCATCGGGAATGCCCTCTGCAATGGAGCTGCCGAAGTTGATCACGGTTATGTAGTCGGTCAAAGTCATCACAAGATCCATGTCATGTTCGATCAGGAGAATGGTGACGCCCTGGTTTCTGATGGTGTATATGGTGTCCACAAGCTCCAGGGTCTCGCTGTCGTTGAGCCCGGCCGCTGGTTCGTCAAGGATCAGGAGTTCTGGTTCGCTCGCAAGGGCCCTTGCCATCTCAACCTTTCTCTGGATACCGTAGGCAAGGCTGCCGACGGGTTCTGCGGCAAGGTTGTCGATCTTGAAAAACTCGAGAACCTCCTTGACCTTGAGCCAGTTGGTCCGCTCGTCCCTGAGGGAAGAAGGGGTGTGGCAGATACCGTGCCAGAAGCTTTGACTGCTCCTGAAGTGGCGGCCTGACATGACGTTTTCAGCTACGCTCATCTCGGAAAAAAGCCGTATTGTCTGGAATGTTCTTACAATTCCCATGGCGGCAACCTTGTGGGGGGGGGTACCCGTGATGTTTTTTCCCTGCCAGAACACCTCTCCCTCTTCAGGCGGGTGGATGCCGGTGATGCAGTTAAAGGCCGTTGTTTTACCTGCTCCGTTGGGGCCGATGATTCCGTAGATCTGGTTTTTATTCACCGTGAGGTTGAGGTTGTCCAAGGCGGTCAGGCCCCCGAAACGTTTGGTCATATTTTTTAATTCAAGAAGCGCCATTTATCATCCTCGTTTGAAGTATTCGGGTATCTTGCCGAACCGGGCCGGAAATATTCCTTCGGGTCTCAGGATCATCGCAAAGATCATGGCAAAACCAAATATGAAGTAGCGCCAGGTGGCAAAATCCCGGAAGATTTCGGGAAGGACAAACATCACAAATGTTCCCATGAGAATTCCGGGTAACGATGAACCTCCCACCAGAACGATGGAGAAAAACAGAACCGACTGCATGAAGTTGAACGCCTCCGGGCTCACAGCCGAATACTGGATGGCCAGCAGCACCCCTGCAAGGCCTGCGATTCCGGCACCCAGGCCAAAGGCAAAAAGCTTGTATCCCCGGGTGTTGATGCCGATGCTGTTGGCGGCAAGATTGTCGAGCCTCAGGTAGTGAAGGGCTCGGCCAGCCTTGCTCCGATCAAGGTTTGCCATGATCAAAAAGGTGAGAATCAATACCCCGACCCCCACATAGTAGATGGCCGTTGGCGAGGCAAGATCAAAACCGAGGAAAACCGGGGTATCAAGTCCGAATATGCCGTTGGGGCCGCCGGTAAGTCCGAATATGTTGTTCTCCACAAGCTGGAGAAATACGATGTTGAACCCAATGGTGGCAACCAGAAGGTAGTCACCCCTCAGGTGGATGATGGGCCCGGCAAGGACAATGCCGCAGATGGCGGGAATCAAAATGGCGAGGGGAATCGAGTAGAGAATCGGAATGCCGAAGCTCTTGTTGGCAATGGCTGCCGTGTAGGCTCCAACCCCGAAGAACAGGGCATGGCCCATATTAAACATTCCTCCTTTTCCGAGGATGATGTCTTCGCTCAACCCCACCACCGAGAAGATGAGAAAGGTGGACCCGATTGCCAGCCACTTGGAGTCGGCAAGTGCTGGAAAGAGCAGCATGGCCAGGATGAAGATCGAGTACCCGATTTTTCGGCTGTTAAATTTCATCATACCTTCTCCGCTACGCGTTCACCCATGATGCCCGTGGGTTTCACGACAAGGATGGCGATCAAAAGGGTAAAAGTAAAAGCATCGGCCCAGGTGCTTGATACATAGCCTGCGATAAACGCCTTGAATATGCCCAGAAGCATGCCGCCTACCATGGCGCCGGGGATGTTTCCAATGCCGCCGATGATGGCAGCCACAAAGGCGTAAAGCCCGTAGTTCCAGCCCATATTAAAGTTGATGCCCCGGTAGTAGAGCCCGATGAAAAGACCGCCCACGGCTCCTAGAAAGGTGCCGATCACAAATATGAGGGTGATGATGCCGTTAACGTCGATTCCCATGAGTCTTGATGCGTCATGGTCTATGGAGGTGGCCCGGATGGCTGCACCTACCCTTGTCTTGTCGATGAAAAAGATCAGGCAGATCATGATCAAAAGAGAGAGAACCAGGATAACCACCTGAATGAAACTGATGTAAACCCCGCCGATGTGCCAGGTGGTTGAGGGAAGGATGTCTGCCGGGAAAAATCGCATCCTGGGTCCCCACATGAGCATGATGCCGTTCTGGATTACGAGGCTTGCCCCCAGGGCAGACACAACTGCGGATAACCTAGGTGCCTTTCTAAGGGGTCGATAGGCAATACGTTCGAGCACGATGCCCGCCATTGAAATGATGACACCGGTAACGGCAAAGATGGTGATGACGGCCAGGAATGAGTTGGTTGTTTTGCCGAGGAACTGGTCATACACGGTGAGCCCGACAAAGGCGGCCATGGCCACAAGGTCCCCGTGGGCAAAGTTGATCAGCTTCATGATACCGTAAACCATGGTGTATCCCAGCGCCACCAGGGCAAAGATGGAGCCAATGGTTAGACCATTGACAAGCTGTTGAAAAAAAATGTCCATATGATTGACCCCTAGGAGGCTGTTGTTGCGGCCGGAGCCCATGCTTAGCTCCGGCCGTGGCGTTTGTTTTACAGGCGGCCGTTTATTTTACAATCGGCCAGACGACTTTTTTCGAACCGTCAGCCTGGTACTCGTAGGTCTGATGGGCGCTGCCCACCCTGTTTCCATCGGGAGCCCACTCAATGGGTCCGGTGATGCCGGGGTAAGCCTTGAGGGTGTGGAGGAACTCGGCAAGCTTCCTGGTATCTGTCGTGCCGGTTTCTTCAATTGCGTGGAGGATGGCCCTCATGCCGTCAACGTTCAAGAGGGTCCAGATGCTCGGGGGATCCATCTTGTACTTGGCCTTGTAATCCTTTAGAAAATTAACGGCAAGGTCATAGGGAAGGAGATCTGGGGAGGGAACGTTGATCAGAAATGAACCCTCGACATATTCGCCGGCAAGTTTTACATAATCGGGGTTGTCACAGGCGTTGGATCCGTAAAAGTCGGCCATGACACCAAGCTGCATCTGCTGGGCCCTGAGAAGTCCTGCCTCATTGTAATATCCGCCGAACCAGATCGCATCCGGGCTGGTGGATTTGATATTGGTGAGAACAGGTGTGTAGTTCTGTTCTCCTGCCTTGATCTTTCCCTGGTATACTATGTTGGCACCAAGTTTTTTCATCTCGGCGATCACGGAGTCTCCAAGGCCCGCTGCATAGGAGGAGAAGTCGGTTACAATTGCGATTTTCTTGTACTTTTTCACGTTGACAAAGTAGTCGGCCGTGTAGGTAGCCTCGGCTGAGTTGGGAAATGAGTTCCGAAAAAAGGTCCAGTAACCGTGCTCGGTAAGGGCGTCGCTCGTACCATCTGTGGTCTGGAGGATGCCCGCCCGATAATATGTGGCCTGGGCTGCTTCTGCGCAGGTGGACGTGTAGGAGCCAATTACCGCAATAACCTCTTTGTTCACGAGGTCCTTGGCGCAGATGGCGGCCTTCATGGCAGTGCCTTCATCGTCGCAGGTGAAGATTTCAAGCTGTTTCCCAAGGATGCCGCCCTTGGCGTTGACCTGCTCGGCAATGAGGCGTACGCCCTGGTCGATTCCCTGACCTTCGTTTGCGTACTGACCCGTGGTGGGTGCCTGGACCCCGATCCTGATGGTATCAGACGCACCTGCCT
Organism: Desulfobacterium sp.; assembly: GCA_034006945.1. Classification (GTDB taxonomy): domain Bacteria; phylum Desulfobacterota; class Desulfobacteria; order Desulfobacterales; family Desulfobacteraceae; genus Desulforapulum. Next base: position 12,713 of record JAVERV010000022.1, read on the forward strand.
GGGCACCTGAAATGGCTAAACAGAACAGTGATACAAAAAACAATCTCACAACTTTGTTCATTTTTTTTCTCCTGTTAAAGTCAAGTTATGTTTTAACGGCCCTCTTTGGTATTAGGAGCCGCAAGCAAAGCCTCTTTTTCTTCCATATGAACGATAAACTTGTGCACATGTTCTTCCGCAACCCGCTCTGCCTCATGGGGTTGATGGTTCCGTACTGCGGCGATCATATCTTCCAGGTCCTTTAAATTTTCCGCCATCCTGCCCGGGGTGTTTTCCAGGAATTTATCGTAGTATTTCCGGATGTTGTCGTGGACCATTTCGCTCACAAGGATGTATAATGAGTTTTTTGATATTTTTGCAAGCATTTTGTGAATTTCCTGATCCACATCCAGGAAATTTTCCCATCCTGCGTCCCCCCTGGCATTCATCTGTTTTGCGTGTTTGAGCATGGTTTTAAGGGTTCTGGCTTCCTGGTCCGAAGCCCTCTGGGCCGCAAGGGCAGCCGTTTTTCCCTCAACCCCCATCCAGAACTGTCCCACATCCATCACGGAGAGACTACCCGACCGGATGAGCAGGGCAAAGGTTTCCATGAGCTGTTCCACGCCGGCATGGCGGACAATGGAGCCGCCTGCCGCGCCTACCCTTATCTCGATGAGTCCCTTTTGTTCGAGGACCCTCAGCGCCTCCCTGAGGGTGCCCCGGCTGACGTTAAAGGTCTCCCTGAGCTGACGTTCCGGGGGCAGCATCTCCCCCGGGGTGAGTCGCCGGTCAAGAATGGCCTCCTGGATCTGGTCTACCACATCCTGGAAAATTCTGTTTTTTTTGGCCTTTTGAAAATGAGGCTTTTTTTGGGGCGGCATATTTTCCTGTATCGCTGGATTGTATGGTCAAACCATTGGACATTGCTAATAGAATGGTCCTGGTTTGTCAATCTTTTTTCTTGTGGATTCAAGTTTTTATTGTCTGCGGATTGGTGAACTTAAACGAAAAATCTTGACTTTTCACCATTGAGATACCATTATTTTATATTTTAAACCTTTATTTTTCAGGAGATTGTTGGATATATGTTTATTATGGGAAATTTTTTCAAGGCAATAGCCGTGGTTCTTGACTGGGGCCTTAGTCTTTTCATGTGGATCATCATTGCCAGGGCCGTGCTCTCCTGGGTCAACCCCGATCCCTACAACGCCATCGTCAGATTCATCACCAATGTCACGGAACCGGTTCTTTATCAGATTCGACGGAGAATTCCATTTAATATGGGCGGTCTTGATATCTCACCGATCATTGCCATCATGATTGTTATTTTTCTCCAGACCTTTGTTGTGGGAAGCCTGCACACGCTGGCCTACAATTTATCCTAAACCCAAAGAGAGGTGTTTGAATGGGAATTACCCCGGCCGTAATAAAACAGAAAGAATTCACCACCCGGTTCAGGGGCTTTGATGTTCAGGAGGTTGACGGTTTTCTTGAGGAGGTGGCCCATGAAGTTGCCAGACTCAACCTGGAAATTTCTACCATAAAGGAAGAGAGACACAGGCTTGATCTTGAAAATCAGGGGTACAAGAAGCGTGAAACGTCGCTCAAACGGGTTATGATTCAGTCCCAGAAGGTGCTTGAACAGATGAAGCTCAACGCCAGAAAATCTGCCGAGCTTGTTGTTGCCAATGCCGAAGTCGAGGCAGAAAAGATGCTCAACCGTGCCCACCAGCGGCTGTCCCAGCTCCACAGCGACATAACTGAGCTAAAACGCCAGCGCATGCAGATTGAGATTCAGATAGGATCGGTGATCGAATCCCACGCCAAACTTCTGGAGATGAGTAAGCAGGACAATAAGGCATCGGAAGCCACGGATATGAATCTGAGGTTCATCAAACAGGCCTGAAAATGAGGAGATTTTAACGATGGCAAAAATCGATGCTTTTTTTAAGCTCATGCATGATCAGGGTGCCTCAGATTTGCATCTTGTGGCGGGTCAGCCCCCGGCCTTGAGGCTCCACGGTGACATTGAACGGATCAAGTACAACCTTTTGACCAACGATGAGCTTAGAACCCTTCTCTACGAGATTACCCCCGAAGAAAAGGTCAAGGTTTTTGAGGAGACGGGAGATGTGGACTTTGGCTATGAAATTCCAGGTCTCGCCCGGTACAGGGCTAACTATTTCATGCAGAAGTACGGCATCGGGGCCGTGTTCCGGGAAATTCCCTCGAACATTCTAACTGCCGAGCAGTTGGGGCTGCCCCCTGTCATATCAAAGCTTGCCTCCCTTCCCCGGGGGCTTGTGCTCGTGACCGGTCCTACGGGCAGTGGAAAGTCCACCACCCTTGCCGCCATCATTGACCAGGCAAACAGGATACGAAGGGATCACATCATCACGGTGGAGGATCCCATCGAGTTTGTGCACAAGAGCCAGGGGTGCATCGTCAACCACAGGGAGGTTGGTCTGCATACCCACTCCTTCAGCACGGCCTTGAGGGGTGCCCTTCGTGAGGATCCCGATATTATCCTGGTCGGTGAGCTGAGGGATCTTGAAACCATTTCCCTTGCCATTGAGGCCGCCTCCACTGGTCACCTCGTGTTTGGCACCCTTCACACCTCGAGTGCGGCCAAGACCGTTGACCGGATCATCGAGGTTTTTCCTGCAAGTCAGCAGGCCCAGATTCGATCCACCCTTGCCGACGGCATTCGGGCCGTTATTGCCCAGACCCTTTTCAAGCGTATCGACCAAAAGGGCCGCTGCGCCGCCATGGAGATCCTTGTGGCAACCCCTGCCGTTCGAAACCTGATTCGGGAGGCAAAGACCCACCAGATACCTTCCATGATCCAGACGGGCAGGCAGTACGGCATGCAGCTCCTTGACGACGCCATCATGCAGCTTTACAAAAAGGGGTGGATCAGTCCGGACGAGGCCTATGGAAAGGCGAATAATAAATCGCTTTTCAGGCCTTTTCTCAAGACGCCGCCAGCCGACTTTACCGAGGCTTAAAAGGAGGTTGGGATGCATAAGCAGGAGATAGATCACATCCTTGAACGGATGCTTGAAAGCCATGGGAATGTGTCGGATCTCAACCTGACGCCCGGGAAACCCCTTCAGGTGGAGACCGCAGGCGAACTCGTGCCGGTCAGCATGGATCCAGACTTTCGGGTGCTCACCCCGTTCCAGACTGAAACCTTTGCCCTTAATTTGATCAATCAGGACCGCAGGCTCACCGAAACCCTGCTTAAGGAGGGATCCTGCGACCTCTCCTACGCCCTTAAAGACAGGGCAAGGTTTCGGGTAAATATCTTTTCCAGATCGGGCAACTATGCCATTGTCCTGAGAAAACTTGAGACGGCCATTCCCACCATCAAGGAGCTTAACCTGCCCAGGTCCTTTCATAAAATGGCCCTTGAAAAAAACGGAATCATCTTTGTCACGGGAGCCACGGGCAGCGGGAAATCCACCTCCCTTGCAGCCCTTCTTGACGAGATCAACGAGACTAAATCCGTCCATGTGATCACCCTGGAAGATCCCATCGAGTATCAGCACACCCAGAAACGGTCAACATTTAACCAACGGGAGCTAGGGGCCGATTTTGACAGCTTTGCCTCGGGGTTAAGGGCCGCCCTTCGCCAGGCCCCCAAGGTGATTCTGGTGGGGGAAATGCGGGACAGGGAAACGGTTGAGATCGGCCTTTCGGCCGCTGAAACAGGCCATCTTGTCCTCTCCACCCTTCACACCGTGGATGCAGGCCAGACCATCAACCGTATCATCGGCATGTTTTCCACCGAAGAAGAACGGCAGATCCGCATCCGCCTTGCCGACACCATCCGCTGGGTGGTTTGCCAGCGGCTTTTGCCCGGGAACGGCGGTGGACGGGTGGCTGCCTTTGAGATCATGGGTGCAAATCTCAGGGTCAAAGATTCCATCCTTCACGGTGAGTCCGAGGGAAAGACTTTCTACGAGATCATGAGGGCAGGCAAGGCCTTTGGCATGACCACCTTTGATGAGTACATCATCTCGCTTTACGAGCAGGGAAAGATCACCCAGGAGGTGGCCATGGCCTACTCCTCAAGAAAGGACACCGTGGGCAGGGGGCTTGACAGCATTAAAAGTTCAAGGGGAGAGGCAACCACCGAGATAGAATTTTTAGAGATAGACCACGGGTATGAGGGGGCATGATGGATATTGTATGTGCCGGTTGCAAGGCCAGGCTTTCCATTCCAGACCACAAGGTGCCAAAGGGTAAAAAAGCTTCGTTTTTATGCCCAAAGTGCAGGCATCGAATCCAGATATCCCCGGAGGAGAGTTCCTCCGGGACGTCCATCGGGTTCTCTGCCGATTCATCCACCGATTCATCCACCGATTCATATGGGCCCACCGCTAAAACCTATGATGCCGCAGACAGGCCCTTTGACTTCGTGGATGACGGCAGGCAGACCGCCCTTGTGTGCATGGCAAAAAAGGCCGATGTGGTCGTCGGGGTAATGACGGCCATGGGCCGGGTGGTCAAACAGGCGGCCAATGTTGAGCAGGCCCTTTTAAACATGAGGTATCATCTGTTTGATGTTGTGATTCTGGATGAGGGGTTTGACGAAACCCATGGATTTGATGGGGCTGGCAACCCCGGAGTGCTGGACTCCCTCTGCCTGCTTGGGATGGCTTCAAGAAGGCGGATGTTTGTGGTTCTTATCACGGAGAGATCCCGCACCATGGACAGGATGGCAGCCCTTGAACAGAGTGTCGACCTTGTGGTCAACCGGTCAAGCCTTGACGAGCTGGAGAAGATACTTGTACGGGCAATCAACGAACATGAACAGTTTTATGCTGTTTTTAACGACTCCCTCAAGAAGGCAGGCAAGGCGTAAATTTTCATTTAGGACGTCAGCGTTGGGAAGATCGGATGCCTTCTGAGAATTGTCGGTCAGGTGCACTGATCGGCAATGATTCTTAACCCCTCCAGGGTCAGGGCATTGTCCACAACTTCAATGGTCGCAGATGCTTCTGCAATAAGGGAGGCAAGTCCGCCCGTGGCAATGACCCTGGGTGTAGATCCCATCTCTTTTGCCATTCTTTCAACCATGCCGTCCACCAGAGCCCCATTCCCATAGATGATTCCCGATTTCATGCTTTCTACGGTGTTCTTTCCGATTACATTTTCCGGGCGTCTGAAAATTTCCACCCGGGGCAGCTTGGATGCCTTTTGGAAAAGGGCCTCGGCCGAGATCATAACCCCCGGTGTAATGGCTCCGCCCAGGTATTCACCCCTGGCAGATATTGCGTCAAAGGTGGTTGCGGTTCCAAAGTCAATGATGATCATGCTGGTTTTATACCGTTCAAAGGCGGCCACGGCATTGACTATCCTGTCTGCTCCCACCTCGGACGGGTTGCCGTAGAGGATTGGCATGAGGCTCTTTACGGACTCAGGATCGATCCAAAGGGGGGGCTTGCTGATATAGCGCCGGGCAAAGGTGTCCAGGATGCTGTTTATTGGCGGGACAACCGACGAGATCACGGTTCTGGTGATGGTTGATAGGTCTATTTCCTTGTCTGCAAAAAGTGCCCTTGCAAGGATATTGAACTCGTCAACGGTGATTTCCCGGATGGTTCTGATTCTCCAGGCCTCGACCAGGGTGGTGCCGTCAAAGACTCCCATTACAGTATTGGTGTTTCCCACATCGATTACCAGCAGCATGGATTGTTCCTAATTGATGGTTATGGGTTGATTATTACGGTTTGATGGTTACGGTGAAAAGTTCAGGTTTTGTGTCGGCAAGTATCAGGCCAACAGGAAGGGTTATGGCTGCCCGCCGCACGTAAACCCCTGGGGTCAATCCTTCAAGATCAATGTATATTTTAAAAGTCTCCTTTATATCATCTTTTTTAAGGGTGTTTAAAGGGCCTTTTACCTTTATTCCCATGAAGGGCGGCACCACGCTTGTGGTGTTTGAGCTGTTTATGGTGACAATTTCAAGATTCTCGAAGTTCTGGATGACAATGGTTTCAACAATGGGAATGGAGGCAACGACAATGGCACTGGGAGGATCAACCGTTGTGGGGGGGGTAAGATCCAGGGGCAGGTTCTTTTTGAAGTCTTCCTTTGCGTTGGTGATATCAACCGGTTTTGTCAGGATGAACATAAGCGGTGCAATAATTGACTGGGCACCGGTCACCTCCACCACCCCGGGAACAGTTGCTGCATCGAGGGCCGTAAACCCCGGAGGTGCCTCGCCTGTATAGGGAACATGAACGGGCAACCGTTTTACCATCTTTCGTTCCAGGTGAACCGTGACATAGGTGGGTTTTATCTTGAGGATGGTAATCTTGGGGTTAAGCGGTATCCTTTCATCCATGATGGGAATGGAGTAGAATCCCGGCTCTATGGATGAGGCTGTTCCTGCCGGGTCCATGGCAAGGTCCGTGTAAAGATCCACGAGATAACTCATCTCTTCCTGACTGACATCCTGGATAAGTTTTGCCGGTCCTTTGATCCTGATCTCAAGGTTGGAGCTATGGGAGGGCATGCGGACAAGGTCGGCTGGAAGGGAGGAAAATCCAATGGGGAGCAGAAGATTGGTCTCCACAGGTTCCTGGGTGCAGGCGAAGATGAAAAGTGTTGCAAAGGCAAGAATCAAGGCTGGTTTTGAAATCCATGGCCAAGGGCCAGAGGCGCTGGGGTTCAATCTTGCTGGCAACGGTCGTATCCTAGAATGGCAGCAATGACCCGGTCCATCTCCTCCTGGGCCGCCACAGCGGCTCCAAGCGGCCGGGTGGATTTTCCGTCGATGTCTAAAATATCGGCCCCAGCCTCGACCAGGGCCAGACCCTGTGCAACGGCCCTGTCAAAGCTGAGATAACGACCCCCGTCGGAAAACGAATCCGGGGTGGTGTTAAGGGTGCCCATGATGCAGGGCTTGCGCTTAAAATCAAGCTTAAACCCTTTCCACTCCATGGACCTAATGATGGATTCGGTCATGAACCTGGTCAGGCATTGGGTCATCGTTCTTTTTGTCCACTTTCAGATTTTACCCCGGACTGGTTTTCAGGGGTTTTATCGGTATTGGCTTTATCTGGGGTTTCATCGGAGGGTCCGCCTGGAGTGTCGGTTTCGGGAGTCTCCACACCCCTGGTCTCTTTTACCTCTGATGACTGGCTTTCCCTTGCAGGTTCCTGGGCTTTTGGTTCGGCATCCTTCTTGTCTGCGGCCGGTTTCGGTGATGTTGATTTCCTATAGGAAGGCTTGAAGTCGGGTTTCATGGAATGAATCAACTCGTCCAACTCCTCACCCATGACCGTTTCTTTGTCCAGGAGAAGTTCGGCCAGCCTGTGAAGGATTTCGATATTCTCCTCAAGCACCGTTTTTGCCCGGTAATGGCTTCGCTGGATGATGGACGCAACTTCGGCGTCTATCTTTCTTGCCGTGTCTTCTGAGTACTCCCTGGCCTGGCCCATATCCCTGCCGATGAAGATATGCTCGTCTCCCTTGTCATAGGCAAGGGGGGCAAGCTCATCGCTCATACCCCAGGTCCTGACCATCTTGTTGGCGATGGAGGTTGCCTGCTTGATGTCGTTGGAGGCTCCGGTTGAGATGCGTTTGAATATGATCTCTTCAGCTACCCTGCCGCCAAAGGCCACGGCAAGCTCACTCTCCAGCTGGTCCTTATACTTGAAGTCCCTCTCTTCTGGCAGAAACCAGGTAACGCCTGCGGCCCTGCCCCTGGGAATGATGGTAACCTTGTTCACCGCATCGGTTCCGGGCAGAAGTCTCGCCACAAGGGCATGGCCCGCCTCGTGGTAGGCCGTTGTTTTTTTCTCGTCCTCCCGGATCACCTTGGATTTACGTTCAAGTCCCATATACACCTTGTCCTTGGCATCTTCAAAATCCATCACGCCAAGCTTTTCATGGTCTCTTTTTGCCGCAAGAAGGGCTGCCTCGTTGACCAGGTTTTCAAGGTCCGCCCCTGAAAAGCCCGGAGTGCCCTTGGCAAGGACGTGGGCATCGACCTCTTCGTCAAGGGGAGTCTTTTTCATGTGGACCTTGAGAATACCCTCCCTTCCCTTGATGTCGGGCAGATCCACGTAGACCTGGCGGTCAAACCGGCCGGGTCTCAAAAGGGCCGGATCAAGCACGTCGGCCCGGTTGGTTGCGGCCATGAGGATCACCCCTTCGTTGGATTCAAACCCGTCCATTTCCACCAGAAGCTGGTTCAGGGTCTGCTCTCTTTCGTCGTGGCCTCCGCCCATGCCTGCTCCCCTCTGGCGGCCAACTGCGTCGATTTCATCGATGAAAATGATGCACGGTGCATTCTTCTTGCCCTGGGCAAAGAGATCCCTCACCCTTGAGGCCCCGACACCCACGAACATCTCCACAAAATCAGATCCTGAAATGGTATAAAAGGGAACTCCTGCCTCGCCTGCAACGGCCCTGGAAAGAAGGGTCTTGCCCGTTCCTGGAGCGCCTATTAAAAGGACGCCCTTGGGGATGCGGCCCCCCAGCCTTGTGTATTTGCCCGGCTCTTTTAGAAAGTCAACAACCTCTTCGAGTTCTTCTTTTGCCTCATCAATTCCCGCCACATTTTCAAACGTGACCTTTCCTCCCTTGTCCGACATGAGCCGGGCCCGGCTTTTGCCAAAGGACATGGCCTTGCCGCCACCTCCTCCCCCCTGCATCTGGCGCATGAAAAATATCCACACGCCGATCAGAACGATCATGGGCAGCCATGAGATGATGATCGACATGAACCAGGAGGATTCTGTGGGAGGCTTCACCTTGATGCTTGTTCCGCTCTTTCTCAGGGTGCTGATGAGGTCGTTGTCCCTGGGGGCAAAGGTTGAAAATCTGGCCCCGCTACTGTCTGTGAGGTAAATGTCCTGGCCCTGGATTATGACGTTCTTTACACGGCCTTTTTCAACCATGGCGAGGAAATCTGAATAGTCGATGGTGGTGGTGTCTACCATGTTCTGCTGGTTAAAAATATTGTACAGCATCACCATCATCAGCAAGATGACCAGCCATAGGGAGAGGTTCTTATAAAACGGATTCAAGGTCTTTTCCTTTCTGAGGGTTTAAGTTTTAAAGGTACATCTTGCAAATATTAACCATGAATTGGAATTAGGCAAGAAAAACTTTATCCCCGCTCCGGGAACGTTTTTTTCTTTTCATGGTTTTTCCAATTTCCCGTAAAGGCAGGGTCTCTTTTTTGAAACAGAGGCTTTGACCGAGCTTTGTTATGCGGACCCTGCCGGGAAGATCCAGGCTTTGTCCGGGGGAGGTTGCAGCCGCAAGGGCGACAATGGCGTCAACCTGGACCAGGGTGATCCGTCTCAGGTCTCCCTTGACTTGTTTGACCGCCCTACGGACAATCCGGCGCTTGAGGGCCAGGGCAAGGTCGTTGAAGCTCGGCAGGCAAAGAGATACCCCATTGCCTGACTCATTTAAGCAGATTCTGTTGAAAACAGCTTTTGCCTCGTTCTCCATCCATCTTTCCTCCTCGCCCATGATTCGGCTCATACGGTTGAGGTTGTCGGTTATTCCGGGGTTGTACTCCTGTCTGAGCAGGGGAAGAAGCTCGTTGCGGATTCTGTTTCTCAGGAACACGGTTTCAAGGTTTGTTGAATCCAGAACATAGGGCTGGTTCTTCTCCTCTAAAAAGGCCAGGATCTCGCCTTTGGAACGTTGGATCAGGGGTCGGATGATCCAGTTGTCCCGGACCGGGGGAATACCGGCAAGCCCCCTTGGGCCGCTTCCCCTTAAAAGGTTCATGAGAACCTGCTCTGTATTGTCATCAAGGGTGTGGCCGACCGCCGTCCGGGTGTATCCCTTCTTGCGGCACAGGGCGGTGAAAAAATCGTAACGAACCTGTCTTGCCGTCTCTTCAAGGGAAGTTTTTCCCTTGTTGGCAAGCTCTGCCACGTCGATTTTAAGGGGGTGGAAGGAAAGGGTCAGTGTTCGGGCAAGCTTCTCTACAAACTTCTCGTCCCCGTCCGACTCCTCGCCCCTCAAAGAATGGTTGATGTGGGCAACACCAAGGGTGAGGTTAAGCTCCGCCCTGAGTTCCACAAGGCAAAGGAGAAGGGCCACGGAGTCCGGGCCCCCGGAAACGCCCATGAGGATGTGCTCGCCCGGATTTGTCATCCCATGGGCCTCCATGGTCCGGCGCACCTTGTCTGGAAACGACTGTCTATTTTGTCTTAAAAGCATTTTGTTGTTTTACCCTGGTAGTCTGCAGATTCTTATTTGACTGATCCATTGAGTGTTGTGGTCCTTAACCTGCTCGTCTTGGATTTTATTCATCATAATCGTTCCAGGGATTATGGTCAACCGGATATGAGGATTACAGGGGTGGCGGCCACGGTGAATTCATTCTAACCTTCATCCTATCTATTTCAGGCCTTTAAGACCGCCAAATTATTTTACCACGAAGAGCACGAAGTAAGGGCTTCTTCGTGGCCTTCGTGCTCTTCGTGGTCTAAAAAAATCAAATCAATGTAAATGTAGTTTTATCCAATATTGATGATAGATGATAACCGTTTAAATTTATTTTGTAATTTGTCAAGAACGAGGTTGCCCTGGGGTGGCGGCGGTTTGCCTTGTTAAAATAAGGGGGGTATGATAAAAAATACATTTTAAAACATGTAAAATAAAGTGAGTACCCATGAGAATAGTAACAAGACCCGATTTTGATGGAATTGTCTGTGCCGTGCTGATCCACGAGGCGGAAACGATTGACAGCCAGACCCTGTGGGTCGAGCCAGGCGAAGTCCAGAAGGGGGAGGCAGATATCCGAGAGGGGGATATCATGGCAAACCTTCCCTATGATTCCCGATGTTCGGTCTGGTTTGACCACCATTTTTCCAATCGGCCCGAGGGGTATGACAAGGAGGAGTATGATGAAGATCTGTATGATGCAAAGGGGCTTAAAATAGAGGGCGCCTTTGATCTGGCCCCGTCTGCCGCAGGTGTCGCCTATAAGTACTATAAAAGGGCCGGTCGTCTGACAAAGGATTTTGACGAACTGATCCATTGGACCGATATTATCGATGCGGCAGACCTTAACGAGGACCAGGTGCTGAGACCCGAGGCTTATCCCTACATCCTGCTCTCCATGGCCGTTAAAAACCGGGACGATACAGATCCACCTTTCTGGGAGAGGCTTGTCGGCCTATTAAGGAATCAGACCATAACAGAGGTCATGGCGGATAAAGAGGTGAAGGCACGGTGCGACGCCGTTGTAAAGGAGAACCGCCTCTATGCAGAGATCCTGAAGCAGTACACGGTTATCCATGGCCAAACGGTCAGCGTTGCAGACTTTCGAAGTATGGAAAAGGTGCCGTCGGGCAACCGGTTCTTGACCTATTCTCTGTTTCCCGAGACCCATGTGAGCGTAAAGATTCGTTATGCCGACCATGACAGGGATCTGGTTTTGCTCAGCATCGGCCGTTCTATCTTCAACCCTGAATGCCGGGTGAACGTTGGAAAGCTCCTCGCAAATTACGGAGGCGGAGGCCATGCCGGGGCAGGCGGATGCAGCCTTGCCGCTAAAGATGCCGACAGGGTTCTAAGTGAAATAGTGCCCATCCTTGAGGCCAACCAGGAGAATTGATCAATAGATGACCCTGGTGGTTTCGGCATCAAAGATATGGAGCTGGTTGAGATTAAGGGCGAGTCTTAGTTTTTCTTTTGGCCTGTGGACCCTTCTTCCTTCACTCCTCACAATGAGTCGAACCCCCATGATTTCCACATGGAGCTGAGTCTCGTTGCCAAGGGGTTCAACCACCAGGACAACACCGTTGAATTTCCATTCGTCGGCAAGGGGTTCGTTCATGTCTGCCGGCATCATCTCTTCGGTCCTGAGACCCATGACCACCTTCTGGCCGTCTTTTAAATCCGTGCCTTCCTTCTGGGGTACGGGAATCTCAAGGCCCCCGGTAAAGCTCAAAAATGTTCGGTCGTTCTGTTTGTTCACGGTACAGTCGATGAGGTTCATGGGCGGGGTACCGATGAAGCCCGCCACAAAGGTGTTGACCGGACTTGCGAAGAGTTCTATGGGGGTTCCCACCTGTTCGATATAACCGTCTTTAAGTACAACGATGCGGTCGGCAAGGGTCATGGCTTCCACCTGGTCGTGGGTCACATAGACGATGGTCGAGTCCACCCGCTGGTGAAGAAGCTTTATCTCTGCCCGCATTTGAATTCTGAGCTTGGCATCAAGGTTGGACAGAGGTTCGTCAAATAGGAACATGGCGGGTTTCCTCACCATGGCCCTTCCCATGGCCACCCGCTGGCGCTGGCCGCCGGAAAGCTCGTGGGGTTTCCTTTTGAGCAGATCTTCAAGTCCCAGAATCGTGGCCACCTCTTGTACCCGCTGCTGGATTTCTGCCTTGGGGGTCCTGGATATCTTGAGACCGAAGGACATGTTGTTGAATACATCCATGTGAGGGTATAGGGCATAGTTCTGGAACACCATGGCAAGCCCCCTGTCCTTGGGTGCCACATCGTTAATAACACGGTCGTCCATGGAGATGGTGCCTTCGCTGATCTCTTCAAGGCCTGCAATCATTCTGAGTAACGTTGATTTCCCGCAACCGGACGGCCCGACCAGCACAAGAAACTCTTTGTCTCTTACGTCCAGGTTTATTCCATGGACCACCTCTGTCTTGCCGTAGCGTTTTATAACATTTTTAAATTTTAGTTGAGCCATTCCATATCCTGCCATGATGATTTGATTGTTCGATTGAGTATGAATGTTCTAAAAAGCACAAAATCATAAAAAACGCAAATTATACGATGGATAATTTAAAACTTTACCTTGATTCTATTGTAATAAACGGCTAACTCTGTCATAGGTATTTATTGCCATGTTTTGTGATCGGCAGGAGGCTGTTCCCATGGGAAAACATGGCATCTAAATATGGAGTATGGTATGGAAGATCGCTAAATTTTAATGGGGAGATTAATAGCATGAAACTGCACAAACTGTTGATTTATACCGTTGTTGCACTGGGCCTGGCATTGCCGGCCGGTGTGTTTGCAGAGCCTGTGACCATCAACTGGTGGCATGCCATGAGAGGCGCCAGGGGGAAGACCGTTGATACAATGATCGATAAGTTCAACGCATCCCAGTCAGAGTACAAGGTTGTTGGAACAAACAAGGGCGACTATGATGAGACCATGAACGCAGGTGTTGCCGCCTTTAGGGCAAAAAAACAGCCCCATATTCTCCAGGTTTTTGAGGTGGGAACCCAGACAATGATGCTGTCAGGCGCTGTCTATCCGGTTTTTGAACTTATGAAAGACACCAAAAGCAACATCGACTGGTCCAGCTATCTCCAGGCCGTTCTCTCCTACTACATGAACGCCGACGGCAACCTCATGTCCATGCCCTTTAACTCTTCAACACCCATCATGTATTACAATGTGGACATGTTTGAAAAGGCAGGCATCCCTGCTCTCTCCAAGACAGAGCCCATCACCTGGGATGAGCTCGGGGAGATCACAAAAAAAATCGTAGATCAAAACATTGCCTCTGCCGGGATGGTAACTGCATGGCAGTCCTGGACCCAGGTGGAAAACTACAGCGCCATCCACAACATTCCCTTTGCCAGCCAGGCCAACGGCTACAAGGGGCTTGACTGTGAACTCCTGATCAACAATCCCAAGGTCATCAAGCACATCGAACGTCTTAAATCCTGGGCAGATGATAAACGCTTCATGTACGGCGGTCAGAAGTACCAGGGCCCAAAGTCCGAATTCATTGCCCAGAATGCCGCCGTTTACATCGACAGCATCTCGGGCATTGCCAAGCTTCAATCTACGATCAATGATTTTCGCTGGGATGCAGCCCCACTTCCCGTGGAGGCGTGGATGAAAAACCCCCAGAACAGCATCATCGGCGGTGCCTCCCTGTGGGTGCTGAAGGGCCACAGCAAAGAGGAGTACCAAGGAGTTGCAGCCTTCTTGAAGTTCCTTGCAACCAACGAGATGCAGGAGTACTGGCACAAGGAGACCGGGTATTTCCCCATCACCCTTGGTGCCTATAATGATCTCAAAGCCAAGGGTTTCTACGAGGAGAATCCCCTCCAGGAGGTGGGCATCACCCAGCTCAACCGGGCAATTCCCACGGAAATCTCAAGGGGGCTTCGCATTGGTTACTTTGTTCAAATCCGAAACATCATCAACGAGGAGCTTGAAAAGGTGTGGAACGGTGATAAAACACCCGAACAGGGCATGAACGATGCTGCGGCACGGGGCAACGTCCAGCTCAGAACCTTTGAAAAAACCTATAGATAAGGATCAAACCAAAGCGCCTGGCACCCCTGGAATGCCAGGCGCTACTGGCTTGTGCTGCACCCATGATTAAACGATCTTTTTTTAAATCTTCCTACCTGCCCTACCTGCTGATCTTCCCCCAGGTGATCATCACGCTGACCTTTTTCTACTGGCCGGCACTCCAGGGGTTGATCCAGTCGTTCCACCTGAGCGATCCCTTTGGCATGCAGAGCCGGTTTGTATGGTTCTACAACTATATTGAGCTGTTCACCGACCCCCTCTACCTTAGATCCATTTTAATTACCTTTACCTTCAGCATTATGGTTGCAACGGTTTCCATCACCATGGGACTCTTCATAGCCACCATGGCGAGCAGGGCCCTCAAGGCAAAGGCCCTTGTCCGGACGCTGCTCATCTGGCCCTATGCCGTGGCACCGGCCATTTCAGGCATCATGTGGCTCTTTCTGCTCCATCCCTCCTACGGGGTTGTGGCCCTTGCCATAAAAAAATGGCTCGGGGTTGACTGGAATCCTGTTCTCAACGGAACGGACGCCATGGTCATGATCACCATGGCTGCGGCCTGGAAGCAGATTTCCTACAATTTTGTCTTTTTCATGGCAGGCATGCAGGCCATTCCAAAATCCCTTATCGAAGCTGCTGCCATTGACGGGGCAAGCCCGTTTCGAAGGTTCTGGGCCATCACCTTTCCGCTGCTATCCCCCACTTTTTTCTTCCTGTCGGTGATGAACATCATCTACTCGTTCTTTGAGACCTTTGGCGTGATCCACACCGTGACCCAGGGAGGACCAGGCGGTTCCACCAATATCCTGGTTTACAAGGTGTATCAGGACGGGTTTGTCGGGTTGAACCTTGGATCGTCAGCTGCCCAGAGCGTTGTGCTAATGTCGTTGATTATCCTGATCACCTTTTTACAGTTTCGATTTGTTGAAAAGAAAGTACAATATACCGGATAACTATTATGGTTGAAAAAACACCCCTTTTAGATGTTTTTACCTATCTCTTCCTCATGGTGGGCATATTTATCGTCGGATTTCCCATCCTCTACAGCCTGATCGCCGCAACCCTTCCCCTGGATCAGGTGTCCCAGGTGCCCATGCCTCTTATTCCCGGGGATCAGTTCTTTGTCAACATGCGAGAGGCCTGGAACAGGGGGGATCTTGGCACCCAGATATTCAACTCGTTTATCATGGCCTCGGGCATCACCGTTGGTAAGATTACCATCTCCATGATCGGCGCTTTTTCCATTGTTTACTTTGACTATCGCTTCAGGGCTGTGGCCTTTGCCTCGGTATTCTGTACGCTGATGCTGCCCGTGGAGGTGAGGATTCTGCCCACCTACGAGGTTGCGGCCAACGTTCTTGGGCCCCTCCAGCCCATGTGGGATTTTCTGCGCATGGACGGTCTTCTCTCCTGGTTCGCAGGCCATGAGGTGGAGGTGATGCTCAACTGGTCGCTCCTGGACAGCTACCAGGGGCTAATTCTTCCCCTTGTGGCGTCCGCCACCTGCACCTTCCTGTTCCGTCAGTTTTTCTTGACCGTTCCAGAAGAGCTTTGCGAGGCCGCCAAGATGGACGGGGCGTCGCCCATGACCTTTTTCAGGAAGATCCTGTTTCCCCTCTCAAAGACAAACATTGCAGCCCTGGTGGTAATCGAGTTTGTATATGGGTATAACCAGTACCTCTGGCCATTGCTCATCACCACAAATCCCAAGATGACAACCGCAGTCATAGGGCTCCAGAATCTCATTCCCCAGGCCGACGATCTTCCCGAGTGGAACCTGGCCCTTGGGGCGGCCGTGCTGGTCATGCTGCCGCCCGTTCTGGTCGTTCTTTTCATGCAGCGCTGGTTTGTTAAAGGGTTGATCGAAAAGGAGAAGTAGGGTGGATTTCATATCTCCCTGAGGTTGTTGAGCTTTTGCTCCAGGGGGGCAAGCTCGGGCCGGGTATCCTGGTTCTGCTGATCCTGATTCTGAAGATCCTTGAGCCTTTGTTTGAACGCTTCAAACTCCTGTTCGATCTTTGGCAGGATCTCGTTTCTGATCTGCTCCTTAACCTCTTTTCCCGATTCCTTCATGCTTTGGCTAAGCTCGTCAATCGCCTGTTCAAACCGCTTGTACTCATCGGTTTCCGGGAGCCTGCCGATTTTATCCTTAAAGGCTTCAAAACCTTCGGCAAAATTTTTCATCAGGTTTGAAACTTCCGGCATCATTGCTGGGCCGAACCCCTCTACAACGGAACCGTCCCCAAGGGGGGAGCCGCCAGGAGTTTTGTTGTTCACCAGGACGATTGTCCGTGGGATAAGATCCTGGCCCCTGTATTCCGGTACCAGGGTAAAGGTTGAATGGTCGGTCACAAGGGTCTTGAAGTCAGAATTTATTCCAAGGGTCGTGGGATAGGTGCCGTTTTTCAGCGGCAGGATCTCCTTAACCCGGCCAATCACCGTATGGTCCAGAATCACGGGGGCCTCAGGGGTAAGGCCGTGGAGCGCCTTGAAGTTAACCGTCAGGTCAAGGGTGTTGCATCCCATTAAAAAAAAGGCTGAAATAACGATGGGGGTAATCCTTTGAAACCGGCCCATGGCTCTCCTCCATTTGGATGTTTTGATGTGTTTAGATGTTTTGATGGGGTTCTGGTAATACGGATCAGTTGAGGTTTTCCTCGGGTTCCGGGGGCCGGGGGAGCTTGATCACCTCAATGCCCTCTCTTTCAAGGACTTTGTCCTCCTCAGTCGTTGTGGTTCCCATTATGTTTTTGGGTTCAGCTCCGCCATAGTGCATCTTAAGGGCCTCCCTGGCAAAGTTGGGGCCTACGTTGTCAAAATTTTTTTCAACGAACTCTGAGACCCTTGCCGCAAGATCCTGTGCTGCATCCTGTCTGGCCCTTTCCCTTGCTCCTGAACCCTGGGATGTTCGCACGGCAATGGGCGACAGACTTTGAGTCACGGCTGTTGTCCCACAAGCAGGGCAGAGAATCTGGTCCTGCTCCTGCTGAAGGGCAAAACTCTCCCCATCGTCAAACCATCCCTCAAAGGTGTGGCCATTAATGCATTGAAGGTCAAAAACGATCATATCTCACCTAGAGGTTCCATTCATGGCGTCCTTTTACTGTATGCTGTCTATGCTGGTGGCAATGTTAAAACAATAGTCGCCCATTCTTTCAAAGTTGGAGAGCAGCGCAATAAACAACACACCGACCTCAACCGAGCAGGAATCTGTCCTGAGGCGGTCAATGTGGTTCCTGCGGATTTCTTCCCTCAACGAGTCGATAAGGTCCTCCTGCTCCCTGGCTATATCCATGAAACCGTAAGTGTGGGTATGTTCGCTCATTTCCAGGATGACAGTCTCAAAAAAATGATCCACCTCGTTGGAGATGGTAACGAGGTTGTTTTGGGCATCTGAGCTTATAATATAGTTGTTTTCATAGACTTTTTCAAGGATTTCGGAGATGTTTTCCATGCAGTCTCCTATCCTTTCGATGTTGTTGGTGATGCGCATCCACTCCGAAATCTCGTTGGCTTCAGACTCGTTGACCCCCCCCTGGTAGATGGATGTCAGATATTTGATGATCACCTTTTGCATCTCATCGATGTGATCTTCGATGGCGTCCCTTTCTGCTAGCCGGTCATCGTCCCTGACTGTGAGGCATTCGCAGGTTTGTCTGAGGCTTTTATGGGTGAACTCGGCCATCTGTATCACCTCCCCCCTTACCTTGGCAAGGGCACCGATGGGGCTGTCGATGAAACGGGTATCAAACGAGGGCAGCTGGTAGCGCCCTTTTTTCTTCTCCTTGGGGGAGAGCATAATGGCAATCCGGATGAGCTGTGGGAAAAAAACAAGGAAAAACAGAGCGTTCATGACATTGAAGATGGTGTGACCATTGGCAATGTAGCGGCCGGCGTTGATAAGTTCCCCGTTCTTTACAGTGGTAACCGGGGCGGCCCCCATCATCACGGTTATGGAGGTGACTAAATCGACAAAGGGGTTAAAGAGCAGCACGACCATGGATACGCCCAGCACGTTAAACAGGGTGTTGGCCCGGGCCGTTTGATGGGCGCTCTGGCTTGTGGAGCCAATGGTGGCAAATTCAGCAGTTATGGTCGTCCCGATGTTTTCACCAAGCACCAGGGCCATGGCCGTTGGAAATGAGATCAGCCCCTGGATGGCCAGGGTCATGGTGAGACCCACCGTGGCGGACGAAGACTGAACCATCATGGTCACAAGGGCACCCATCACAACGCACAGGATAATTCCCCCGTAGGTGTCTGTGGAGAATTTTGTGAAAAAGGCAATGAATTCAAGGTTGTCCTTCATGGGTGCAAGGCCTAGCTTCATCACGGTCATGCCGTAGAAGAGAAGGCCAAAGCCGAGAACGATGTCACCTATGTAGCGGTATTGTCGCCTTTTGGAAAAAAACTTCATGGGAACGCCGATGGCAATGGCCGGAAGGGCCACGTTTGTGAGTTCAAAGGCGATCATCTGGGCCGTAACGGTCGTTCCCACATTGGCACCGAGTATGACGCCCACGGCCTGCTCAAGAGTCATGATGCCCGCCCCTACAAAACCGATGAGCATAACCGTGGTGGCGGATGAGGATTGGATAGCCGCCGTGACTCCGGCTCCGGTGGCGCACCCTAGGAACCGGTTGGAAGAGATAGCTCCAAGGACGCTTTTGATCCTGGGGCCTGCGGCCATTTGAAGCCCTTCGGTCATCATTTTCATGCCGAGAATGAAAAGTCCCAGGCCCCCGATGGTTTGAATGGAAATATCCAATAGATCCAAGATGTCACCTTTTTAATCGTTAGTTAAACCAGCAGCGGAACATTTTCTTGATTCTGATCCTCTATAGGGCATTTTGTCATTTTTTTCAATTGCGAAATGGTTTCCATGGATATAGTTTCTGTAAAACATGGAAACAGGGCGTTGTTTGAAAAAACAGGATCCTTGTCAAGGTCAAACCTGGATGATTTTTTTGCCCTCTCCCACATGGGGGTGTGGGGAATGGGTGTGTAAAAGGCAAGGACAGGTGTGATGCCGCTTTTTTTTACCTCAAAGATCGAGTTTTCAACATCCTCTTTCTTCTGATCGGGCAGCCCGCATAAAAGATAGGCCCCAATCTGACCTCGTTTGAATCCGGCCTTTTTCAGCAGGGTTACTGCACGGTGGAATTCGTTGGCATCAACCTTTCGGTCAAGACGCCTTGTCCTGGAGAAATCTGTTGTTTCAAGTCCCAGGCGGATGGATTTGAATCCCGCCTTGAACATCAGCGTTGCCGTCTGCTGTGTGATCCCACGGATGTGCAGGGCATTTGGGGTGTGAAAGGCAAGGTTCATATCCAACTCGATGATGGCCTTAAAAAGGGGAATGGCGTGGGTGGCTGAATCTATGAGCAGGGCGTCGTCGTAAAAGGCAAAGTTTTTAACCCCCCGCAGATTGTTCCAGTGTCGGATCTCCTGGACGATGGATTCCGGGGATCTTCGCCTGAATCGGGGTTCAAGAAATGAGGAGGCACAGTATTCACAGGCAAAGGGGCATCCCCTGGTGGTGAGCAGCGGTGCATGGGTCAGGTTTGTGACAAGGTCCAGGGCCGGAAGGGGAAGGGTGTCAAGGTCGTCAAGAGTATCAAAGGTTGGATTGGGCGTAAACGAAAAGCCAGTATGGCGACGAACAATCTCCCCGATTTTTTGTTCTCCTGCCCCTGGCACCACCTCGTCGGCCAGGGAAAGGGCCACGGCGTGGCCGGTCATGAGGGTGGCGTAGATGCCGCCGAGAACCACCGGGGTTTCGGGGAAAATCTCTTTGATCGTTGCAATGGTTTCCCTTACGCCGCCTGCCCAGTAGGTCATGAGGGAGGTGACAAGCACGAGATCAGGTCTCTCCATTTGCCTTAAATCCGCCCGGAACCATTCAGGATCTATTCCATACCGGGAGTATCGGCCCGGGGCCTCTTCGTTCAGGGCGGCTGGCTTTGGGATTTCGGTTTTCCGGTAGGGTCCCCGACCGTCCGGATAGATCCTTGTTCCAGATCCAGCACGGGGATGGAACCTGTCAAGGCAGTCCATGAAGGTAACCCGTACACGGTTTTCCCTCAGGATGGCGGCAAGGGTGAGAAGTCCAAGGGGCCTTGCCCAGAAATCAAAGGCTGCAAAGTCGTGGATCCATGGGTTCACGCACAATACGTGGGGAGTTTCGGGTCTTCGGTCAGTCAAAGTAACGCATGGAGGTCTTTTTAAGCTCCTGGCGACTGAACAGCAGGGTGTACTCAGTGACCTCTACGGTCGTTGATATCTTGTGGGCAATGGCGTGGCAGGAGGCCTCATCAGAGGCGTGGATCATGGTGTACAGATTGTAGGGCCAGGTGTCCGTCGGGTTTCTTCGATAGCAGTGGGTCACCTCATCAAAGGCTGCCATGGCTGGCCCCACCTCTTCGACTCGTTGTTCATCTACCTTCCAGGCCACCATGGCATTGGCCTTATAGCCTGATCTCTGGTGCTTGAGGGTTGCCCCAAACCGCCGGATCACACCCCGTTCGTGGAGGTTTCTGGCAGTCGCAATCACCTCATCCTCAGACATGCCGAGGGTCTGGGCCATGGCCTGATATGGGCGTTCACAGACAGGCATGTTTCCCTGGAGGGCCGAAATTACTTTTTTTTCCGTTTCAGTCAGCATGGCAAATTTAAACGATTTTTGCCCTCATAAGTCAAGGGAAAAGTTTTTATCCCTCCTTTTCCGGGAAAAGGGCCAGGATTTCTTCCCGGTTAGCCTTGCAGATACCCCGTTCGGTGATAAGGCCGGTAACAAGTCTTGAAGGCGTAACGTCAAATGCGTGGTTGGCGGCGGGACTCGTTGCGGGCGGTACCAGGACTTCCACAATATTGCCGTTCCTGTCAAGGCCCTGGACATACTGGATTTCCCGGGGGTCCCGTTCTTCAATGGGGATCTGTATGATGCCGTTGTCAATCTCCCAGTCGATGGTGGACGATGGCAGAGCCACGTAAAAGGGGATGTCGTTGTCCTTTGCCCCAAGGGCCTTGAGGTAGGTGCCGATCTTGTTGGCCACATCCCCGCTTCGGGTGGTTCTGTCGCTGCCAACGATCACAAGATCCACCATCCTGTGCTGCATGAGGTGGCCCCCTGCATTGTCCGTGATAATGGTGTGTTTGATGCCGTGTTTGCCGAGTTCCCAGGCCGTGAGCCTCGAGCCCTGGTTCAGGGGCCGGGTTTCATCCACCCACACATGAATGTCGATGCCCCGGTCAAAAGCCGCATACATGGGGGCTGTGGCGGTTCCGTATTCGATGCAGGCAAGCCAGCCTGCATTGCAGTGGGTAAGGATGTTGACGGGTTTCCTCCCTTTTTGCCGGCTGATATCCTGGATGATGGAAAGCCCGTGAAGGCCGATCTGCCTGCAGTTTTTCGCCTCTTCTTCCGCAATGGCCAGGGCTTCTTTCAAGGCAGTCCCGAGGCGGTCCCTCCCTTTGCCAGAGCCATTTCCCATACCTTTATCAGATCGGAGGCAGGCCCATAGCACCCGGTCAACCCCCCATGCAAGGTTCACGGCCGTCGGGCGGGCTGCCTTTATGCGGCTGCATTCAAGAATCAGATGTTCGTCGCTGCATTCCCTGTCCCGGGCAAGGGCCGTGTATACACCAAAGGCACCGGTGGCACCGATCAGAGGCGCTCCCCTGACCAGCATATCCCCAATGGCGTGGATCACATCGTCCACGGTGTTGAGATCGGCCAGGACCAGCCTGTGGGGCAACATTCTCTGGTCGATAATCCTTGCAACTTTTTTCTCCTGGTCAAACCATATGGGCCGCATCTGCTGGTTGTCCACTATCATCGTTCTCTCCTTTATGGGCTGGGATTTGCGGTCATCATAATAGCACTGTGGGTTTATGGTCAACGATAAATATGATTCCCCACCCTTTGGTTTCCCTGACCGGAACGGAAAACGTCGGGGGTTGCTTTGGTGGGATTCGCATAAATGTCGCCTCTATTTCAAAATCAAAATTAGAATTGCTTTGCCGGCAGGGTAAAGTTATTCTGTTAGAGATAAAAAAGAATGCCATGCTCTGCTGGTTTTTTCAGCAGCAGCCTTGAAATGTGCCAGGATGATTTTTTTAAAAAACCACGAAGAACACGAAGGCCACGAAGGAAGGGAATCTTCGTGCTCTTCGTGTTCTTCGTGGTAAAATAATTTGGCGCCCTGAGGCCCTAATATTGATGGATTGACGATAAGAATGAATTCACCGTGGCTTTGCCGGGTCTTTTCTTGACATGGGATAAGCCTTTCTATAAAACCAATGGAGAACATAAACATCCTTGTTTTTAATCAGAAAATTAAGGGGATTTGGCAATAATCCCATGGCGGGAGAAGGATCTATGGTAAAGGTTGGAATCATTGGCGGGTCTGGAATGGACGACCCTGGAATAGTTGATGACGCAACAAGGGTAACGGTTAAAACCGATTATGGAGAACCGTCATCCCTTCTTACCCTGGGTAAGATCGGAGGGGTGGATGTGGTTATCCTTGCCCGCCACGGCAAGGGCCACACTATAACCCCAAGCGGGGTAAACAACCGGGCAAACATCATGGCCCTCAAGGAACAGGGTGTGACTGACATTCTTGCAACCACGGCCTGCGGCAGCCTGAAACAGGAGATCGGGCGGGGAGACTTTGTGGTTCTGGATCAGTTCATCGACTTTACACGGCTGCGGAAGAACACCTTTCACCAATCCTTTGAAAAGGGCATGGTCCATGCGCCCATGGCCGATCCCTTTGACGAAAGGTTGAGGAAAATCCTCTTTGATACTGCGATAGCCCAGAATGCCAGGGTCCACCCCAGGGGAACAGTTGTGACCATCGAAGGCCCCCGTTTTTCCACCAGGGCCGAGTCAAGGATGTTCCAGATGTTGGGAGGGGATGTGATCAATATGTCCATCGCTCCGGAGGCTGCCCTTGCCCGTGAGGCGTCCATTCCCTATGGAGCCGTTGCCATGGCAACGGACTATGACTGCTGGAAGGAGGATGAGGTGCCAGTCTCCTGGGAGGAGGTAATGGGGGTGTTCAACAACAATGCAGAGCGGGTCAAGTCCCTTTTAATTGCAGCTGTCACGGCGTTGAAACACAGTCCTAGAAAGTAGGAAACAGGTGGCAGGATAGCTGAAAAATGGTAAAATAAGCCGGGTCCAGTGTAGGGGCGATCCCCTGCGGTCGCCCTTTGCGGCGGCAACCTCGGCGGGAGTTTTTTATAAAAATAATAACAGGGTGAAACATATGGATATTATAAAAAACAGCATACGATCAATACCGGGCTGGCCCATCAAGGGTGTTACCTTCAGGGATATTACCACCCTGATGCAGAACCCTGACATTAACCGGAAAACTACGGACATCTTTTTTGACCGCTATAAAGGCATGGCCATCGACAAGGTGGTGGGCATCGACGCCAGGGGTTTTGTATTTGGCGCCATCCTGGCCCACCAGCTCCATGTGGGGTTTGTTCCTGTCAGGAAAAAGGGAAAACTGCCCCACAAAACCATCAGCGAACCCTACAGCCTCGAGTATGGTCAGGATACCCTTGAGATCCATGAGGACGCCATCAAAAAAGGGGAGCGGGTGGTTATCATGGACGATCTCATAGCCACGGGCGGCACCATCGGGGCTACGGTTAAGCTTGTGGAAAAGATCGGCGGAATCATTATCGAGTGCGCCTTTGTTGTGGAACTGCCCGACCTGAAGGGCAGGTCCCGGCTCAACGGTCACAGGATCTTTTCCATTGTAGAATTTGAGGGGGATTGATCTCTCCATAGAATTGCTGAGGATCGAAGGTCAAAACATGAAAAAAACAATTGTCGGCATCTGTGGATTTCTGGCAATCATCATCGCAATTTTCCTGCTCCAGTCTCCGCCCATTGATCCTGCTGCCTATATTCCTGCCTACCCCCCACCCCCCACAGGCACCCTTGCCCCCAACACTCTTTTGAGCGAGGCTGAATTTTTAGCCGACGGAAAGATCAATGGTCCAGAAGATATAGCCATGGACAGTCAAGGCCGAATTTATGGGGGAACCAGGGATGGAAAGATCAAGAGGCTTCTTAGAAACGGAACCCTGGAAAACTTTACCGAAACCCAGGGCTGCCCCCTGGGCCTTGAGTTTGACAACCATGGAAATCTGATTGTGTGCGATGCCCTGAGGGGTTTGCTCTCCATTGATCCCACGGGACAGATTAAGGTTCTTTTAACCTCGGCGGACGGTGTTTCCTTTAAGTTCACCAATGCCCTGGATGTTGCCCGGGACGGTACAGTTTACTTTACCGATTCAAGTTCAAAATATGGCCCGGATGAACATCTTTACGATCTTCTGGAATCAAAACCCCATGGCAGATTCATGGGCTATGATCCAGTCAGTGGCGAGGTCAGGGTTCTGTTGAAGGGGCTGTACTTCGCAAATGGTGTGGCTCTGTCCGATAAAGAAGATTTTGTATTAATCAACGAGACCTATCGTTACAGGGTTATACGGTATTGGTTGAAGGGACCGGCAGCAGGGACATGGGAAGTTTTTATCGATAATCTGCCGGGATTTCCCGACAATATTTCAAGCAACGGTAATGGAAAATTCTGGCTTGCCCTTTTTACCGTCCGAAACAAAGCCCTGGACAGCATCCACCCCTATCCCTTTGTAAAAGCTCAACTCTCCAAAATCCCCGGTTTTCTGTGGCCCGAACCTGAGGCTTACGGCCTGGTGCTGGCCCTGGACGAACAGGGAAAAATTCTCCAGAGCCTGCATGATCCAAGCGGGAAACACCTGTCAGGGATCAGCTCTGCCAGGGAGTATGAAGGTCATCTCTACCTTGGAACCCTGGCAAACGACCGAATTGGAAAATACAGGCTGCCTTGAAAAATGATGAGGCGCAACCTCGTTCCTTCAGGGGCGAATCAAGCGAGTTCGTTTGCGGTCAAAATTAACATCTTTGATGCGAAGCCTTACACATCCCATGAACCCCAGGCCTGAACCATACATGGTTTTTGCCATCAATGCGTGAGCATAATTTTTCCTTTTAAAGGGAGATCAAGAACCTCAGGATAAAGAAAAACAATGGCATTCAGTGCCTGGCTCTGGGTGGATGCAGACACCTCACCTCTAACCACCAAATCCGACAAAAAACGCTCCACATGAAGGGCCTTGGGATTGCGTGGATGGGTGTTACTACCGAAAAACCGGATATACCGCAATATTCATTGGCACAATAGGTCTGTTCAGTCCGATAGGCATAATGATGGTGTCGCAGTGTCGTAGAACCTCACGAACCTGATCCATTAGTTTTGATTTTGGATTGGGATAAGGTTTTAATTGACTTTCCATATTTAAGTTGATTGTATCGCAATAGGTGGAAAAATACAGCTTGAAATGTCATAAGTGGAAAAGTTTTACATGTTTATTCGTTTCATATCCTAAATATGTGGAAAATCAGGCTGCCTATAGAATCAATAGCATGGAAAACTTTCACTTATTAACACTGTTCGGCGGACAGAATGTAGCTTGCAGGTTGGCAATTAAAACAATCAATTTGAACGTTGGGATTGTGCTGTTATCAGGAGGTAACAATGAATTTAAATACAGTTTCTATATTTGACCTTAGTTCATCAGAGAAGCTTCAACTGGTGGAAGATCTCTGGGACGATCTGGCGGCTTCCCCATCAGAGGTTCCTATGCATGAATGGCAAAAAGAGGAGTTGGCTCGTCGAAAGACTAACTTGAGGAACAACCCAGCTTCGGGGCTTTCGTGGGAAGATGTAAAACGAAGAGTTCGGAGTCGGTATGGTCGCTGAACTAATAATCGCTCCAGAGGCACAACAGGACGCTGATGAGGCATATTGTTGGTACGAATTTCGTCGACCTGGTCTGGGGGAAGAGTTTCTCTACTGCGTGGATGCCTGTATCCAGGTGATTTCCACGCTAAGGTTCACGAGGAGTATCGTCGGGCATTGGTGAGGCGATTTCCGTACGCTATCTTTTACGAATACTTTTCCGGGAAGGTGACCGTCTACAGTATTTTTCATGCATCCCAGAACCCACAGAAATGGCGCACTCGTTTGGTATGAATTGCTAAACATCGCCGAACCAAGCGCTAAACCTGACCAGGTGTCAGGTCATCGGTTTCCTGTGAGGTTATCGCCCTGGCAGGTTAGCTCACCGTTAGGTCCCTGAAATTCGATTTCAAATGGAGA
Source organism: Desulfobacterium sp. (assembly GCA_034006945.1). Classification (GTDB taxonomy): domain Bacteria; phylum Desulfobacterota; class Desulfobacteria; order Desulfobacterales; family Desulfobacteraceae; genus Desulforapulum. The sequence continues at coordinate 39,214 of JAVERV010000022.1, forward strand.
CTTGCGCGTGGTTCGATTGAATTACATTTTGTGCGGCATGAACGAGAAAAGATGATCTTGACATACCTCGCTTTTTTGCTGCGACATCAATTTGTTGAAGGGTCATTTCTTCAGCCCGCCCTGATCAATGCTCAGTTCAATAATTTGACATTAGTTGGAACAGCATTGGTGCTGGGAGGACAATTTAGTCTTTCTGCAATTAATCGTATGTGGTTTGGGGAAAAATGTGTCAGCACATTATCATATTTTTTTCCCATGCAAAATTTTCAACTCCTGAAATGGAACATCTTTATGCACTGCATCTCATGCGTTTATACAATCTCAAAGGCGGCTATTACTGCATAGATGACAGTGTTGGCCTATCTACTTATAAAGTCATCAAATCTGTAGCCGAATATCTTATTTCATGGTTGAACGGTTTTTCATATTAAAGGCCTGTTTGATAACCCTGGAGGCGTTGGTGGAATAGACGCCCGAGATTACGAGCAACCCCCCCAGGGCAAGTGAGGGCGTTATGGGCTCGTCCAGGATGAGCCAGGCAAAGGTAATGGCGGAGATGGGTACAAAGTTGATAAATACACTCGCCTTCATGGGACCGATGGCCCTGATTCCCTCGTAGTACCATAAAAACCCGAGCACCGTGCCGAAAAATCCCAGGTAGAACAGGCTGAACCAGTCGATCATTGACCAGGTGCCAATGGCGGCAAGGTCGCCGTTCAAGACGGAGGCCAATCCCAGAAAAACGGTGCCGATTATTGAAGAGTAGCAAACTGCGGCAAGGGGGGAAAGGCTGCCCATGACCGACTTTCCAATGAGGGAGTAGGCCACCCAGCTTGCAACGCAGCCGCATACGAGGATCTCACCCCTGCCGATTTCATAGCTTACAACATCGGTTATATGGCCGTTGGAAATGACAACCATGGCGCCGGTGACCGACAGGAGAATGCCAAGACCCTTGATCAGGTCCAGTCGTTCTTTGAAAAAAAGGACTGACAGCAGGCTGATGATGATGGGGTTGGTTGCGATGATCAGGGCTGCTTTGCCCGCATTGATGTGGTGGAAGGCTGTGAAAAACAGGACGTTGTATGCAAAGACCCCTGTGGAACCCAGCAGAATCAGGGGAATGATCTGTCGCTTTTGTACCCTTGGAAGCCTTCCTTCAAGTTTTCTTGTTATCACAATGAGGAAGATCGAGGCAATTGAAAAACGGATAAAGGCGGCATCCAGGGGGTTTACATCGCCCGCAAGGATTTTCCCCGCAACAAAGGTGCCTCCCCAGAAGATGGCAGTGAACAGTAATTTTAAATAGATCATGGCAGTTCTTCCTCTTGTTCATGTGGTGCAAAGGGACTTTTATACGCCTCAACCGGGGATTTGGCAAGGGCCTAAGGGGGAAACGGTTACGGGTTCTCCCCACAGATGGGAGATGACCGTTTTGATGCCGCAGTCACCGCTTGTCCAGAAAGCCGTAGATCCGGGTGTGGTCCTGTTGGTCAGAAGATCTCTCTGGGTGAGGATGTGTACCACTTGACGGGATACTGCCTCGCCGGTCTCTATGATTCTGATTTCCGGGCCTGCCATTTTTTGTACAAGGGGAACAAGAAAGGGGTAGTGGGTACATCCCAGCACAATGGTGTCAGCACCCTTTTGAAGCAGGGGAGCAAGGTAGCGCCCAAGAAGCTCCCGGGTCTCAGGGGTGGTAAATGCCATGGATTCCACCTGTTCCATGAGGCCGGGACACTCCTGGACCTCCACCCTGACATCCTTACAAAAGCGGTTGATCAGGTTCTTGAAAGAGGGGCTTTTTAAAGTTTCTGTGGTGGCAAGGACACCGATCACCCCGGAACGGGTGGCGTAAAGGGCCGGGCGGACGCCTGGTTCGATGCCGATAAAGGGGAGGTCAAACATGGATCTCAGGGTTGTGATGGCGTTTACCGTTGCCGTGTTGCAGGCCACCACAATGGCCTTGGCTTTTTTTTCCACAAGGAACCGGGTAAGGCAGACAGCCCTTTCACGGACGTAGTCTGAAGACCTGTTCCCATAGGGGGCATACCCCTTGTCGGCAACGTAGATGAGATTTTCCCGGGGAAGCAGACAGCGGATCCATCTCAGCACGGAAATCCCGCCCACACCCGAGTCAAAAACTCCCAGGGGAGCATCACCGGCCCGGGTCATCCCGGCGGTATTCCAGCTTTTGATTGTTTTGACGTTCTCCATATCCGGGATTTATACGCCTAATACCGGTGTCTTGTAAAGGATTTGCTGATTTTAGCAGCCTCACCCGTGACAATCTTGGAAATATATGGTATTCGACCTTTTTTAACGATTGTTTTGGAGAAAGCATAGGAAATATGGGTTACAGAGTTGCCATCAACGGATATGGAAGAATTGGACGTTCCGTAGTTCGAGCCCTTTACGAGTCCCACCATTTCAGGACCCTTGAGATCGTGGCCATAAATGAACTCGCCGATGCCAGAACCATGGCCCACTTGACGAGGTACGACACCACCCACGGAAGGTTTACGGGGGAGGTAGGCATCTCGGGCGCCGACCTTTATGTGAACAACACCCCCATCCGGCTTATCCATGAACCTGATATCGAGCGCCTTCCCTGGAAGGAACTCGGGGTGGACGTGGTTCTGGAATGTACGGGTTCGTTTACCCAAAGGGAACGGGCCGAAGGTCACCTGAGGAGCGGAGCCCGGCATGTCATCTTTTCCCAGCCGGCTGAAGATGATGTGGACGCCACCATAGTCTACGGTATTAATGACCACATCTTGAAATCCCGCCACCGGGTCATCTCCAATGCCTCGTGTACCACCAACGCTGGTGTCCCCGTGCTCAAGGTGCTGAATCAGGCCCTGGGCATTGAATCGGGAATCATCACCACCATTCATTCGGTCATGAACGACCAGCCGGTTATCGATGCCTATCACCACCACGACCTTCGGCGAACCCGGTGCGCCGGCCAGTCGATCATTCCCGTTAATACGGAGCTTGCCAGGGGAATCGATCGAATTCTTCCCGAGCTTTCAGGACGGTTTGAGGCGGTATCCATGAGGGTTCCAACCATCAATGTGTCTGCCCTTGACATCACCATGGTGATGGCGAAGGAGACCTGCGTTATTGAGGTGAATGAGGTTCTGAGCCGTGCCACCCACGGGCGGCTGTCGGGTATCCTCGGCTACACGGAAGAGCCCCTTGCCTCGTGCGATTTCAATCATGATTCAAGATCGTCCGTGGTGGATGGCTGCCAGACCCGGGTCAGCGGCGGTAACCTTGTAAAAATTCTGACATGGTTTGACAACGAGTGGGGATATGCCAACCGGATGCTTGACACGGCAGCAGCTCTGCTCAGGAGCGCAGATTAAATGGTTCAGCAGAAATAGGCAGGTGGAACAGGCTTATCTGCCCAGGGGTATTTTTTTACAGGTGAACTCAAATTTTTCCACGCTTCCCGGACGTCGGGTTTGAGTAAATGTTACCCTGCGGTATGTTTCTTTGAGGACGGTTGAACTGAACGGCCCGGCGAGGTGGGTCCCCTGGGCCATGGAACCGTTGACGCTGATTTCTGCAACTCCCTGACTTTGTCGATTCCAGTCGAGTAGACGAAATCTTTTTCGTTCAAGGGCTTGAACCCTGGGAATCATTTTTTGTTCTGCCACGGTTTTTTTCTCTTTGAGTAGCTCCAGGGCCTGCTCCATGGTCTTTTTTCGACGGTCCAGCTCCTTTAAAAAATTCAAAATAGATGCGAGTTTCTTGTCAAGTCCCGCTATCAGGGGCTTTGTTTGGGAAATCTCCTCGTCTGACTCGGGGCATGATTCAGACTGATGGCGGGTTTTTTCAGCCCTTGCCCTGTCATAGAGGCGCTTGAGGTGGACCATCTTTTTAAAAATCCCAGCAATGCCGTAATCCATCTCCTTGATGTTTTTTTCAAGGAGGTGGAGTGCTTGCCGGGCAAGGTCGATTTCTGTTTCGACTCTTTGAAGTTCCACTATCAGGTGTTCTTCCCTCGCCGCACTGATGTGGCAGGGTTCGGTCACGTCGCTTCCCACGCTTCCGGCCGTCACCCCCTGCCTTGCCGATATGGTGGAGGCGATGATCCGGCCTTTGGGCGAAAGGCATCGACCGCCGATGGTGATGGTCGAGTCCAGGATCTCGTGTTCCACGATCACATCTCCAAAGGCCTCAATGGTGCAATTGTGTATGTAGCGTGCACGGATGCTGCCCTGGGTGTTGATGACGGCATTGGTTATGCCGATGGCAACGGTTATGTCTCCGAGACTCTCAAGGCGTGTCTCCCTTATCTCCCCGGCCGTTACCGTTCCAGCCTTTACTGGGTATGCCCCGGTGAGGATGCCGGAAACCGCCAGGGCCGCATGGGTCTCGATGACGCCGAATCTCATGTCGGCATCATCCAGGACGTTTACGGCTGGGAATACTCTGAGCTGGCCGAGAATGGATAGGAACGGGGTCCCGTTTGTACCTGCAAAAACCCCGGTGCGATCCCTTGCGATTCTCGCTCCTCGCCCGCAGTTGAAAACAGACGGCTCTTTTCTGTGGACAAGCTCCCTGACGAAGGTATTGCCAAAAACATCCCTGCCCGGGACACCCTGTTCGATCTTCACCATCTCAGCCAGGGGAGACCCCCGATCTACCCTGGCGGATTGTTCCCTGGGGTCAAACAGATATTTTAACCTTGTTCCTCCTGCAACGACCGGAAGATCTCCCTTTGCCAGGATGAAGCGGGGCATTCGTTTGTCCAGGCAGCACTGGAGGAGTTCAGCTTTAAGAATCCCGTGGACAATCTCTTTTTTTCCCAGGGACTCCTTTATCTGGGCAAGGGAAGGTGGTGAACCTTCTGTGTCTGAAATATGGGCCCAGGCTTCCATGGCATCCAAAGATACCGTGACGCTGATTGGGTTTTCGGTCAGCCCATCGATTCCTGTCTCTTGTTCAGTCTGGTTTTCTGCCTCTTCCATTCTTTGCTGCTCTACCAGGATGAGGTTCCGCTGCCCGGGGATCAAAAAGTCCATGTTCACCATCACGTCTCCCAGGAGGTTGAGTTTTCTGTGCTTTTTGAACGCTCGCCTCTGCTCTTCCATGGCCAGGGAGACCTGATGTTGTGTTGCAAACCCTTTTTTGATAACCGTGGAGGCAAAGGTTCTGTCCAGGTTTTGGATCGTCAGAAAACGGTGCTCCCCATGGGAAAGATCGAAATTTTCCAGAGTGTCACGCCCTTTTTCATAGGTTGGGATTATTTTCATACCCTTTTGTTAAACAAATACATCCTTGTGTCAAGTCATACTATAGCTGGAGCTAAAACCAGAATTTTGATATATCCCCTAGGATCAGGGTGGAGGCCCAGGTTCAATTTATGATTTTTTATGCAAGGGAAAAAGGATGACAAACAACGATATACTCCGAATGTTCAGGTATGCCATGGACATAGGTGATGCAAAAATGGTGGCCATTCTGGGGTTGGCGGGCGAGAGCGCTACCCTGGAATGGATGCGTGCAAGGCTTCTGGGGCCGGATGAACAGGGGTATGAACCCCTGGAGGATAGTTCGCTTGAGGCGTTTCTCAACGGATTAATCGTTTATGAGCGGGGAGAAAGAAGCGGGCCCTGGGGAAAGGTTGAACCGCCTTCCGAGCCTTTGACAAACAATTTCATTCTAAAGAAGCTGAGGATAGCCCTTAACTTTAAGGATGACGATATGATGGCAATATTCAGGCTTGCCGGGAAGGATGTCTCAAAGTCAATGCTTTCGGCCCTGTTTCGCAAACCCGATCATAAGAACTACAAGGTGTGCGGAGATCAGTTCTTGAGAAATTTCCTCAAGGGTCTTGCCCTGCACTATCGGGGATAAAAAGTTCCATTGTATAGTGGACAGCAGGCAGTGGGCAGTGGGTAGTTTAATGGTTCCCTATGGCGGTCTCGCTTAAACAGGCCGAGGTGTAGGGGCTTCCCTTGCGGTCGCCCTTTGTGGCTTGACATAGTCTTTAATCAGAGGAGTTATGTTGTTCTTTATGGTCGCAAGTTGTCCGTGCCTGTTACCTTGTGGGGGGGGCTTTGGTACCGGTTATTTGGTGCCGAATATTTTGTCTCCGGCATCTCCCAGGCCGGGAATGATGTAACCAACCTCGTTGAGGCGTTCATCAATGGCAGCCACATGGATATCCACATCCGGGTGGGCCTTTTGGATCTTTTTAATGCCTTCCGGGGCGGCAACTATAAAGAGGCCTTTGATTCTGGTGCATCCGGATTTCTTGAGCAGTTCAATGGTGGCCAGGAGCGTGCCTCCTGTTGCCAGCATGGGATCCAGGATCAGGGCGATGCGTTCGTCCATGGCGCTTGCCATTTTGACGTAGTATTGAACCGGCTCCAGGGTCTCCTCGTTTCTGTAAAAGCCGACTACACTGACCTTTGCAGACGGGATAAGGTCTATAACCCCGTCCATCATTCCAAGGCCTGCCCTGAGGATAGGTACAATGGTGATCTTTTTCCCCTTGATCCGCTCGACCTGAACCGGTCCTGCCCACCCTTCGATGGTTTCGACTTCGGTTTCCATGTCTTTGGTCGCCTCATAGGTGAGCAGCCTTGCCACCTCGGATGCAAGATTCCTGAAGTCTTTGGTGGTAATGTCCTTTTGCCGCATAAGTCCTAATTTGTGCTTTATGAGGGGGTGATCTTCCACGTAAACAGGCATATTTTCTCCTTTTCTCAATGGGTTAATGGAGATTGATCGATAAATCCCGTAAACATATGAAAAAACAGGCCCCCCAGTCAAGAAAAAATGAATGAGGTCTGGATATTTGCCCTGATGTTCATCCCTGGCGGGTACAGGGAAGCACGAAAACTGCCGGTTAGGAGCGGGATTATGGCAAATATCCAGAGTGTACTGTTGATATTTTCATGGTTTTGTGGTGAAAGAGATGAATGAAAAATCAGAATTGCATTGAGGTAGCCGTTGCCCTTCCTGTCCACGGAACCTTTGTATATGAGCTCCCTTTGGCCCTTGCTGGGGAGACTGCCCCGGGTATGCGGGTGCTTGTTCCCTTTGGAAACCGCAGGGTCACGGGTTACGTTCTTGGGCCGAGCCTTGAAACGAGCGGATTCAAGACAAAGCCCATCCACGATGTTCTGGATGAGGCCCCCCTTTTTCACCCCACCATGATCGAACTCTTTAAATGGGTTTCCGACTATTACATTCACCCCCTGGGGGAGGTGATCAAGGCAGCCCTTCCAAAGGGGCTGAACCGGTATGATGTTTCGTTTATATCCCTTGCAGAAAATGGGGATGAGCAGCCTGACCTTTCCCTTCTCTCCCCGGAAGAGCAGGAGTTCGTTGCGCTGTTGAAGAAAAAAGGAGCGGTTTCGGTCAAAAGCATCAAAGCCAGGGGGAAAAATTCTTCGGCCCTTGTGCGCCGGTTGCTTAAACGGGGGGTGATTGAGCAGGCAGCACGGCTGAAGAAAGATCAGATTCAGATGAAGACCGAAAAGTTTATCTCATCCACCGGGCAGCCGGAAACCGGGAAGAGGCTTTCGGCCAAGCGGAAAGAGATACTTAATATAGTTCGGGAAAAGGGGGAGATCTCCCTGACCCTTCTTAAACAGGAGGTGCCAACGGCCCCGAGACTTGTCAATCTCCTTATGGAGGATGGTTTTCTTGAGATCGGTGAGCGCCAGGTGTTCAGGGACCCCCTTGGTGATCCGGTGGACCCGGACGTGCCGCCTAAGCTTCTGGACGAGCAGGCAGAGGTCGTAACTCAGGTGGTGTCTGAGATGGATAAGGGGTTTTCCAGGTATCTTCTCGCCGGCGTAACGGGCAGCGGCAAGACAGAGGTGTACATGCGCCTTGTGACCGAGGTCCTGGACCGGGGTCAGGGGGCCCTCGTCCTGGTGCCCGAAATTTCCCTAATCTCCCAGACCGAACGACGCTTCAGGGCAAGGTTCGGGAAAAAGATAGCCGTGCTCCACAGCGGTCTCACCATGGGGGAACGCCTTGACCAGTGGAACCGGATCATGATCGGTGACGCCGTCATTGTGATCGGGGTTCGGTCGTCGGTATTTGCCCCCATCAACCGCCTGGGAATAATCATTGTGGATGAGGAGCATGACACCTCCTACAAGCAGGAGACCGGCCTTCGCTACAACGCCCGTGATATCGCCGTTGTCCGGGCCAGAATCGATAACATCCCGGTAGTTCTGGGGTCTGCAACCCCGTCCGTTCAGTCCTATTACAACGTGTGCGAGGGACGCTTCAAGGAGCTGAAGCTGACCTGCCGGGTCAACCAGAATCCCCTGCCCGAAATCGAGCTTGTGGATCTCAAGCGGTACAAGGACTTTCGTGGAATAGAGAGGATCATCACCCCTGAGCTCGCAAGGGGTATCGGCCAGTGCCTTGAACGGGGGGAGCAGGCCCTTATTTTCTTAAATCGCCGGGGGTTTGCCACCTATCCCGTGTGCCAGTCCTGCAACGAGCCTGTAAAATGCAGGTTCTGCGATTTGACCATGACTCTTCACATGGACACAAACCAGTTCCGCTGCCATCTGTGCGGGTTTTCCATATCCATGAACACCCCCTGTCCCAAGTGCGGTGCTAAACGGATCAAGCCCCTGGGATTTGGCACGGAACGCATCGAAAGTATGCTCCAGACGCTCTTCCCGGAGGCAAGGGTGGCAAGGCTTGACCAGGATACCAGCGCTAAAAAGGGTGCCATGGTCTCCATCCTGAAGAAGGTGAAGCATAGAACCGTTGATGTCATCATTGGCACCCAGATGCTCGCCAAGGGCCATGATTTTCCCTTTATTACTCTGGTCGGGGTTATCTGTGCGGACCTTTCGTTGAACTTTCCAGACTTCAGGGCCGGGGAAAGGACCTTCCAGCTCCTGGCCCAGGTGGCGGGAAGGGCAGGCCGGGGCGATCGAAAGGGGAGGGTGATCATGCAGACCTACACCCCGGATCACTTCAGCATTGAGGCTTCTAGAAACCAGGATTTTGTCGAGTTCTACCAGAAGGAGATGCCCTTTCGAAGGGGGCTTGCCTATCCTCCCCTGTCCAGGATTATCCAGCTGAAAATATCGGGCGCAGACAAGGATCGGGTCAAGGCCCATGCCCTTTTTGTGGGTGAAACCTGCAAACGTCTGCTTGATCAGGACGGTGAGAACGGCCGCCTTGTTCAGATCCTCGGCCCCATAGAGGCGGGTATTCCGAAGATAGCCATGCGCTACAGGTGGCAGATTCTATTGAAGAGTTCCCGGGCAATCCTTCTCAACCGCCTTGTCCGTGCCATGCTGGCCGAAAAAAAAGTCTTTGCCGACAGGGACGTTGCCGTCGGCATCGATGTGGACCCCTATTCAATGAGTTAGGAAATTGGAAATGATTTGTTTCCAAGTCTTTAACTCACTGTAATTTTCAGGTGAAAGGAAAAATGAAAACAACCTCGTTTGATCTGTTCAAATCTTTTGCCGGAGAACTCGACCCCGGGATTCTCCAGGAAAAATTTCTCAACACCCTTTTAAAGCTTCAGAATGTCCACCGGGGCTCCATCTGGATCAAAAAAGATGACCGTTACCACTGTATCGAGGCCGCAGGGGCAGAATCTGAGAGCATCAAAGGAGCCTCCATAAGTGCCGACCATCCGAGCATTGTGGGCTGGGTGATGGAGAATGAAAAAATGGCGGTTTCCGACCCTGGAAGCGACGAACGTCATTTCAAGAGGCTGGAGGAGAACCTCAGGGTAAAGAGCAGTCTGATTCTCTGTTTTCCATTGTTCCTCAGGGATCGCTCTGTTTACGGGGCGGTGCAGGTCATAGACACCACCCCAGAGAAACATCTCATCAACCTTGACAAGGGATATCTTGAACACCTCCAAAACCTCGTGGATGTCGGATCCATTGCCCTTGGCAATGCCGTCCTCTACCGGAAAAAGATAGAGGAGGCCGAGGGTCTTAAAATCGCCCTGAAGGAGTACCGGGAAGAGACGCCGATTGTGGGCCAGAGCCGGGTATTGATGGATACCATGGCCCTTGTGAGAAGCTATGCTGCATCTGATTTTCACGTGTTGATCACCGGTGAGAGCGGCACGGGCAAGGAACTTGTGGCCGATAAGCTCCACCGCACAGGTCGTCGTCGGGACATGCCCTTTCTGGTGCAAAATTGCAGCTCTATCCCTGAAACCCTGCTTGAAAGCGAACTCTTCGGGTATAAAAAAGGGGCCTTTTCCGGTGCTCTCCGGGATAAAAAAGGGTTGTTTGAAGCCGCCGACGGGGGAACGGTTTTTCTGGACGAGATCGGGGATATGCCCATGAACATCCAGGCAAGTATTCTAAGGGTGCTCCAGAACAATGAGGTTAAACCCCTTGGTTCCACAGATGTGATCCATGTGGATGTAAGGGTCGTATCGGCCACCAACAGGGATATAAAAAAAATGGTTGCGGAAAACACCTTTCGCCAGGATCTGTTCTATCGCCTGGCCGTTCTCCCCGTGGAACTGCCGCCCCTGCGCAACCGCAGGCAGGATATTCCCCTTCTGGTAAAATATTTTCTTGCAAGAGAATCTCTAAAGGCCGGGGTGCCTCCAAAAAGGATAGGGGCTGAGGCCATGGGCAGGCTTACGGCCTGGTCCTGGCCTGGCAATATCCGGGAACTCGAAAATCTGATCAAATATCTGATGGTGGTAACCGACGATGACACCATTCATCCGGATGCCATTCTCCTGGATCTTGACAGGGTCTCCGGCAAGGATGATGAGTCAGAAACCGTAGCGGACAGCCCTGCCGTTAATCTCCCTCCTGATCCCCCTCTGGCATCGGGGATGGATTTTGGTGACAGCACCTGGCTTGAGGTGGAACGGTCCTATGCCCTTTACCTGCTTGAAAGAAATTCCTGGAACATTACCTGGGCCGCCAGAGGTTCAGGCCTTAACCGCTCAACCTTTGCCTCCCGCCTGGGGCGCCTGGGCATCAGGAAGAAGAGACGATAGCTCTTCGAAGTTATGGGGCGTTTTTCTATCAATCCGTTGTTGTTTTGTAAAAGTTCATAATTTTAAACTCGAGGTTTTTTTGGTGTTTTTCTTTTTATTACAGGATGTTGTTTGTCCTATGCTAAAGAGTAGATTCGGAAAAAGTTTATAAAAATAAACTTTTTAAAGTAACTGACGGGGCGTTAATGGCGTGGGGGTTTTATTTCATTAGTCAACATTGTAAAAAATGTCATGCGTTTACAGCAAATTATGGTTTTTTGTCGGAGTTTGACAGGAATATTTGATAGTTTGGCAAGTCCTTTGCATATAGATATGGCCAGATTAACAAAACAGTTAATTTCATCTTTTTTCTCCTTTTCTTAAAAAGGCCGGCCAAAACCCTTGGGCTGGCCTTTTTAAGTTGTGCCCCCGCCCAAAACAAGATATCACTGTTTACAACTTACATAAATCAAGGAGGCTTTCTGTGGATTTTTTTTTCAAGCCCAGGGCAATTGCAGTGGTCGGTGCAACACCTTCCCCTGGTAAGGGCGGAAATCTCATCGTTAAGAATATGCTCAAAGGGTATGATGGAAAAATATATCCGGTGAACCCAGGGTATCAGGAGATCGAGGGGCTGACCTGCTACGGGGATATTGTCGAGCTTCCAGATCCGGTTGATCTTGCCGTTGTTTTTCTCTCCCCAAACCTGGTTGTGCCCACCATCCGTGCCTGTGCCCGCCGGGGGATTCCTGGAGCCATGATTCAGTCAGCCGGGTTTGCCGAGGCAGGTGAAGCGGGCAGAAAGCTCCAGGAGGAACTCTCACACATTGCGGCTGAAACCGGGATCCGCCTGTGGGGGCCCAACTGCATGGGGCTTGTGGATGCCGTCAACAAAAGGGTGTTCTCAACGGTGGTTCCCATCATCTGGGATGCGGGAATGATCCCTGGAAACGTCTCTTTGATCGTGCAGAGCGGGATGCTGGCAGGAGCCTTTCTCATCGACATGATGACCCAGGGAGGAATCGGCATCAGCAAATCCTGCTCCATCGGCAACAAGATGGATGTGGATGAGAGTGATATCCTTGAATACCTCATGGCAGATGCAGATACATCCGTGATCGGGCTTTATGTGGAATCCATTGTGGACGGCCCGAGGTTCATGGATCTGTGCAGACGCTCAACCAAGCCCATCGTGCTGCTCAAGGGAGGCAGGAGTGAAAAAGGGGCAGAGGCGGCCATGGGTCACACGGCAAGCCTTGCCGGCAACGGCAGCGTGGTGAAAGGTGCCCTTGCCCAGTGCAATGTTGTTGCGGCAAATGATTTTAATCAGATGATGGACATCTGCCGGACCTTTGGTGCGTTTACCCATCTTGCCCCTCCCGGGAAGAAACGCCTGGCCGTTCTCACCTACAGCGGGGGTGCCGGTATTGTTTCCACGGATTTTTTCGAAGATTTTGGCCTTGAACTTGCCGATCTTACCCCGGAGAGCAAGGGGAGAATTCAGAAGGTCTTTCCAGACTGGATGCCAGCAGCCAACCCGGTTGACCTGTGGCCCGGGGTAATCATCCATGGCGCTGAAACCGTTTATGGCGCCTGCCTTGAGGCCGTATGCCGTGACCACCATGTGGATGGGGTTTTTGTCCACAGTTTTGTGGGGGGATTCGCCCTTGAACTGGAAATGGAGCTCATGGTTTCCATTGCAAAATCTGCGGGTAAGCCCCTTGTGTGCTGGCTCACCGGTGAACGAAATGCGGTTCATGAATTTCAGATCAAGGCGAATCGACTCGGGCTCCCAGTATTCCACGAAATCCATCGGGCAGTCGAGTGCCTCGCAGCATTCATGGATTATCAACCAGGGCATGAAGCTGTAACTCATATCCGGCAAAGCCCCAGTACCTCTGATTCAACCTTCTTACCGGAAATTCTACCCGATGAAACCGGGGTTCTGGATGAAAACCGTTCCAAAGAAATTCTGAAAACCAGGGGAATTCCCGTGGTCAGGGAAGAGATGGTCTTGGACGTGAGAGAGGCTGTAAAGGCAGCCGAAGCCCATGGGTTTCCAGTTGTGCTCAAGGGAATCTCCAGGGGAATGGTTCACAAGACAGAGGCTGGCCTTGTGCGTCTGGATATAAGATTTGCAGAACAGGTTCAGGCCGTATATGCCGACCTTTTATCCGCCATGGATCATCAGGGGGCGGTTCTCGTACAGGAGCAGGTTCCCCGGGGTGTTGAGCTCATCGTCGGGATGATCCGGGACCCCCAGTTCGGGGTTTGTGTCATGTGCGGCATGGGAGGCATTTTTGCCGAGGTTCTGGGAGACACTGTCTTTGGAGTGGCACCCCTTGTAATGGACGAGGCCCTGGCCCTGATCTCCCGCCTGAAATCTCAAAAACTGCTCGATGGATTTCGGGGTGAGGCTCCCCTGGACAGGGAGGCGCTTGCCCGGATCCTGATTCAGGTGGGTCAACTCGGGGTTGACGACAAAAGAATCAGGGAGATTGACATCAACCCCCTTATTATTCGGGAAGGTTTGCCGGTTGCAGTTGATGCATCAATCATTCTTGAATCTTAATACTTGATTATCAAGTCCACAAGGGCGACTGCAAGGGATCAGGGCAACCTCGTTCTTGACAAATTATAAAATAAATTTAAACGGTTATCATCAATATCGGATAAAACTACATTGATTTGATTTTTTTTAGACCACGAAGAGCACGAAGGCCACGAAGTAAGGGCTTCTTCGTGCTCTTCGTGGTAAAATAATTTGGCGGCCTTAAAGGCCTGAAATAGATAGGATGAAGGTTAGAATGAATTTACCGTAGCAAGGGATCGCC
>JAVERV010000023.1:0-52660 GCA_034006945.1 Desulfobacterium sp.
AATGTCAGCCATAAATCCATTGAGGGCGTTATTGATGAACTCTCCAAATATGGAAAAGTCAACATCCGTAACGCCTATGGGAATTGGAAAGATGAAAGCATGAAAGGATGGGAAGAAAAGCTTCACCCCCATGCCATTAAACCCGTTCAGCAGTTTGCATATACCAAGGGTAAAAACGCAACAGATGCTGCAATGATCATTGATGCAATGGATATCCTCTATACCCAGAAGCTTGACGCATTTGCCCTGATGACCAGCGATAGCGATTTTACACCCCTTGCCATGCGAATTCTCTCAAACGGAGTAACTGTCTATGGCTTTGGTGAGAAAAAAACACCCCTGCCCTTTGTAAAGGCATGCTCCCAGTTTATCTACACGGAGAATCTGGAACAGGCTGAGGAGGAGGATAACAAACCGGTAACCAGGGTAAACGCTAAAAAGACGAGAAATGAATTAAGACAAGACACCTCACTTGTGAAGCTCTTAAGAACAGCGGTTGAACATTCAGCAGATGAAACCGGCTGGTCCCACTTGAGTCTGGTTGGACAATATATTAGCAACAACACCTCGTTTTCTCCGGTCAATTACGGTTACAAAAAATTGAGTGATTTGATTCGGGCAAGTGATCTTTTTGAAGTTGAAATGAGAAATGACAATTCAGTTTTATACGTAAGAGATATAAGAAAATAAAAACTAAAACTCGATGAATAAGATTTTTTAGGTATGCTGATCAGGATAACGCAACTCTGACCCCTCCAGGAGGTAAAAGTTTGATCATCGAGTAAAAAAAAGGTTGGATCTGCCATGAAATCATCCCTTCGATCCTTTTTTCCCATCGTGCCTTTTGCACTGTTTCTTTTCCTGATGTTGTTTTTATCTGTTCAGCCATGTCTTTGCGGTGACTCCTTAAAAATAACAAGAATCACTCCCAGGGGTATGGATGTCCCGGAAAAGCGCCAGATTACAGTCGAGTTCAATAAAAAGGTTGTTCCCCTGGGAAAGATGGAGAGGGATCAGGGTGAAATTCCCATTGCCATCACCCCCAGGATAAACGGCCAGTGGCGATGGCTCACCCCTTCCACCCTGGCCCTGGAGCTTGACGAACAGGAACGGCTGAAACCTGCCACTCTCTATACCTTGACGGTTCTACCAGGAATTATGGCCGAGGACGGTTCAACTCTTGTAAAGCCCCATGTTCACTCGTTTACAACCCTTCGCCCTAAAGTTCGATATACTGGTTTTAAAACCTGGAATTCGCCGGGAACCCCCGTACTGAGAGTCGTGTTTAATCAGCCCGTTTTAAGGGATTCGCTGAACGGGAATGTTTTTTTTAAAACAGATGATCCAGACAGGCGGCAAACGGGGGGAATTGCAGCTCCTGATCCCGATGACATTGAGTACCCGGTTGATGGCCGGGGTGAAAACGGGGTGGATCTGGATCAGGAAGAGAATCAGAATGATCAAAACAATCATGCCCGGCGGATATGGCTTGTATCACCCGTTGAAGAACTGCCCCATGATACCCAGGTGACCCTTAGATTAAGGGCCGGGCTTAAATCCCCCCTGGGACCTGTGCCAGGCGTTGCAGATTCGAGCCTTGTAAAGTTTCATACATTTCCGGAATTTAAGTTTATAGGCCTTGAGGCCTATTCTAACAATGGTGACGACCCCTTTTTACTGGGAACGGATGTTTCCTTGAATGAAACCCTGGCAAGGCCCAATCCCCTGGCCCCTATGGCTCTTCTCTTTTCCACGCCGGTCAGTGTGGATGATTTCAGAAAGAGTATGGAATTTTATCCTTCCCTTGCAGGCCCCGGGGCAGGCTTTGATCCCTGGGCCAATGTCTACTCATACTCAGGCCTTGGCTTTGCCCATAAAAAAGGGCAAACCTACCGGATCTCTCTGCCGGTGAGCCTCATGGCTCACACCCCCTATCGGGTCAAGGAGAGCCTTCTGAGGCTCAGGGATCAGTTTGGTCGAAGGCTTGTGCACCCCCTTGATTTTTCGTTTCACACCGACCACCGGCCCCCGGACTATAAGCTCGTTTATGATACCGCCGTTCTGGAGCAGGGCGTTAAAAACGATCTTCCCCTGGTGGTGACCAACCTCGAAGGGGTCACGGTGAATTACCGTCGGATGACAGTAGATGCAACAGATGAAAATCTTGAGCTTCAAGTGCAGACACCTGGGGTCGAAGATCTGGCCGTCAAAATCCCCCTTGGGGTTGACACCATGCTTGGAAATCGATCAGGGGCCCTGTATGGAACAATGAACGCCCGACCCGGGGTGGATAAGTCAGACTGGGAGAAAACCTTCTTTGTTCAGAGAACCCCGTTTGAGGTTCAGGTGAAGTCTGGTCACTTCAATACCCTGGTGTGGGTGGTGGATCTTGCCACAGGAGAACCCGTTGCCGATGCATGTGTAACCCTTTACAAGGGCTCCCTCACCCGTTTAAAGGGGGATGGACCGGCTCTTGCCACAGGGGTGACCGACGAGGCCGGAATATCAATGCTGCCGGGCACATCAACCCTTGATCCCGAGTTGAAGATGTTTGACTGGAGTTGGGCGAACAGCGTCGAACGTTTTTTCATCAAGGTGGTGAAAGACGGCCATATGGCCCTTTTGCCCCTTTCCCCAAAGTTTGAGACCGACACCTATAGGGCTTCTGGCGCTGTTTTTTCTTCGAGTTTGAGTCAACGCTACAGCCATATCCATACCTGGGGAACAACGGCCCAGGGCATCTACCGTGCCGGTGATACAATCGAGTTCAAGATCTATGTCCGGGATCAGGACAACGGAACGTTCATCCAGCCGCCCAGGAACGGTTACACCCTTAAAATCATCGATCCCACGGGCAAGACGGTGCATGAACAGGAGAGTATAAAGCTTTCACGGTTCGGGGCCTTTGACGGTCGATTCACAACTTCAAAAACCGCCGGCGTAGGTTATTACCAGTTTGAACTCTCGGCCGATTTCACAGAAATTGTCTGGGCCCCCCTCAAGGTGCTGGTGGGGGACTTTGTTCCTGCACCCTTCAGGGTCACAACCGAGATAAACACGACACGCCTTACACCGGGCCAGAAGGCAGAGATCACAACAACGGCAAGACTCCATGCAGGCGGACCATACACAGATGCTTCAACCCGGGTGGTGGCACGTCTTGAACCCCTGGGCTTCGTATCCACCCATGCCCTGGTAAAGGATTTCTGGTTTCAGACAGATCAGCCGGATCTGGACGAAGAGCTCCTGCTCGACACCAGGGCAGTGCTTGACAGCCAGGGGGTGGTTGTCACAGGGTTTGACCTGAGTCAGAACCTGAGCCGGGACCCGGTCCAGGATTCAGTCCGGGACATTGTTCCCTTTGGCCGTGTAATTGTGGAATCTGCCGTGCGGGATGACAGGGGTGGAAGCATCGCAGCCACAACCTCCGTGGAATTTTTCGGCCGGGATCGGTTTGTGGGGCTGCGGTCTGACAGTTGGCTCTATTATCAGGGAGACAGGGCTGATTTCCCCTTTGTCGTGGTCGACGACAGGGGCGAACCGGTGCCGGGCATTGATACCAGATTCTCGGTGGAACGGCTTGTCACCAAGGCTTCCAGGGTTAAAGGAGCGGGCAATGCCTTTCAGACGCTCTATGTGGACGAGTGGATAGAGGTGGCAGCCTTGAAGAAAGTGTCGGGGAAAGAACCCCTGTTTATAGGTTTTACACCGGATCGGCCCGGAGCCTACCGCCTGAGGGCGACAATCAAAGATACAGAGGAGAGGGAACAGACGAGCGCCCTGAGGTTCTGGGTCGCAGGAGGCCAAAGGGTGACCTGGCACGAGCCAGAGTCCCAGGTGCTTACCCTTATTGCAGAGCAAGACCGCCTTGAGGTGGGTGATACTGCACGCTACATGGTGAAAAATCCCTTTCCAGGAGCCAGGGCTCTTGTGACCGTAGAGCGCTATGGGGTCCTCAAGCAGTGGATCATGACCCTTGAGGGGAGCACCCCTGTGGTTGAGTTCCCGGTTGAACCTCAATTTGCCCCGGGGTTTTTCCTGTCAATCACCGTTGTGTCGCCCAGGGTGGCGGCTCCTCCTGATAATGGGGCCGATAATGGGGCCGACAGCGGGGAGCTGGATCTTGGTAAGCCCGTCTCCCGCCTGGGGTACCACAGGGTAGAGGTGGTGGATCCCAACCGCCGGATCAAGGTGGATGTCGGCATCGAAAAGGAGAGCTATAAACCGGGAGATACGGTCAAGGTCGATCTTTCGGTTGACAATGGAAAAGAGCCCGTGGAGATTGCCGTTGCCGTTCTTGACGAGGCGGTGTTTGACCTCCTTGGCAGGGACAGCGGTCATTTTGATCCGTTCAAGGGGTTTTACACCATCGATGGGCTGGACCTTGTCAACTATTCCCTGATGAAACGGCTTGTGGGCATCCAGAAGTTTTCCAAGAAAGGGGCGTCGCCCGGAGGGGATGGGGGCGGCGTTATTTCCATGCGATCGGTTTTCAAGTATGTGAGCTATTGGAATCCTTCGATTCCCATGGATTCAGAAGGCAGGGCCGGGTTTCAATTCAAGGTGCCTGACAACCTGACCGGCTGGCGGGTGTTTGCCATGGCCGTGACCCCGACGGATCGCATGGGGACGGGGGAAAAGGGCTTTAAGGTGAATCTTCCCACCGAGGTCAGGCCTGTCATGCCCAACCAGGTGTTGAAGGGTGACAGCTTCAAGGCAGGGTTCAGCATCATGAACCGAACCGATCAGGAGCGGGAGCTCACCGTCAGGATCGAGGCCATGGGAGACAATGACCATGTTATCCCTCCTGTGACCGAAACCCTCTTTCTGCCGCCCTTCAAGCGTGAAACCGTGTGGATGGAGATCACGGCCGAAGAACAGGGTGAGATAAGGTTCAGGGCAACGGCCGGGGATGGCCTGGACGGGGACGCCGTGGAACACAGGCTCCTGGTGAATGATCGGAACAGGGTTACGACCGTTGCGGCCTATGGGTCAATGGACAGGAGCGGGGTAACCCAGACCTTCAAGGTGCCCCAGGAGATCCGGACGGATCTCGGATTCATGGGGGCCGTGCTTTCTCCATCGGTTATCGGCACCCTGGAACCAGCCCTGACCTATATGCGCGATTATCCCTTTACCTGCTGGGAGCAGCTCCTGAGCAGGGCCCTTGTGGCTGCTATGCTGCCCGACCTTGAACCGTGGCTATCCACGGATGGAAAACAGGATGGAGATTTTGGGGAGGATCAGACCACGGACAAAAAACACCTGTGGGATAGAGGTGATGAGTTTGTGCAGGAAATCCTGGACAGGGCGGTCAACTTCCAGGCCCCTAACGGCGGCATGGGCTATTTCAGCCCGGATCAGGAGCGTGTGAGCCCATATCTGTCAGCCTTTACAGCCCTTGCCTTCACCGAGTTAAGGGCTGGGGGTTATAAGGTGCCGGAGGTTGTAGAACAGAAGCTCCACGCCTTTGTTCGCACGCTTTTACAACGGGATGTGATGCCGCAATTTTACTCTTCCGGGATGAGGGCAACGGTAAGGGCCGTGGCCCTGAACGCCCTTGCCAACGGCAACAGGGGGGAGCTTGATGAACTTTTACGTCTCTTTGTCCATTTAGATGACCTTCTTGATGATATGAGCCTCTTTGGCAGGGCCATGCTCCTGGAGGCGGCCCTCTCAACCCCTGGGGCAGATCAAGTGGCGGAAAAATGTTTAAGTTCGATCCTGTCCCATTCCAACCGCACAGGGGGAAAGGTGAGTTTCTCTGAAACCCTTGACACCGGGTACAGGCAGATCGCAGCGACCCCCACACGGGCCAACAGTGCACTCCTTTCAGCCCTTGTCAAATATGCCGCAAAGAAGAAAGAAACAAACAGAAATGGAACAAATCTGGAAGAAATAAATCTGACCAATGGGATTACGTTAGGGCTTGTACGCTATCTCACCGACACCCGCAAGGGTCGGACCCATTGGGAAAACACCCAGGACACCCTGTTTGCCATAAGGGGATTGCTTGACTATGCCCAGACCTTTGAAGGGGAAAAAACCTCCATGGAGGCAACGGTTCTGCTGGATGGACAATCCCTCGGTAGGGCAGATTTTAATGAAAAGGCCCGGGAGAGCGTCCGCCTGGTCCGGCCGATGAAACCGGATGATCCAGGCACCTCTCCGATCCTCACGGTTGAAAAAAAGGGGGAAGGAAGGCTCTACTTCCAGGCGCTCATGGCCTACGCCCCAAAGACGCCGCCTGAAAAATCCTTGAACGCAGGCATATCTGTTGAGCGCAGGGTGTGGGTCGAGGAAAATGGAAAGCCTGTGCGCCTCCATGATCCCGTCATCCTTAACCCTGGGGATCTTGTGCGGGTTGATCTGCTGGTCTCCCCTGGGGGTGCCCGTAACTTTGTGATCGTGGAAGACCCGGTTCCAGGCGGTCTTGAACCCGTGAACCGCAGCTTTGCAACCAGCTCTGCCGTGGAACCCGGAATGGACGAGGCCGATCCTGACTTCTTAAGGGGTCAACACCATTTTTATCACAGGGAGTTGACCCATGGGTCGGTGAGGTTCTACTCTGAAAGAGTCCCGCCGGGCAGTTACAGGCTCTCCTACACGGCCCAGGCCATCTCCCGGGGGCATTTTGCCTGGCCAGCAGTCCGGGCAATGGAGATGTACGATACTGACATATTCGGAAGAGGGGTTGAAACCCTCCTTGTGGTCGCTGAATAGATGAAAGAGTGGTTTAGCCGGAAGCGGGGTATTTGTTTTTTTCTTGTTTTGTCGGTTTTGATAGCAGCCGTCACCCTTGGGATAAAGACCCGCAAAGATATGCTTCCTTTGCCTGCTTCCCTTTCAGAATTGGTAAAAGAGGTTGCCAGACCGATCCTTGTTGACCGGTACGACAATCCATTGACCGTTACCTTTACCAATCATTGGAACGCATCGCCCCTTAACCTTCACGAGATTCCGGATCAGCTTAAGAACCTTTTCCTCTTTTCAGAGGACAGACGCTTTTTTACCCACAGGGGCGTTGACTGGATGGCAAGGATTAATGCCCTTGTTCAGAATTTGGGTTCCTCCGGCACCCTCCGGGGGGCGAGCACAATAACTGAACAGGTGGTTCGCATGATCCACCCGAGAACAAGGTCTCTCTGGTCAAAATGGGTCGAAGGGTTTGAAGCCATTGCCCTTGAACGACAAAACACAAAGACCGCAATTCTTGAGTTTTATCTCAACCAGGTGCCCTATGCCAGTAACCGTCGGGGTGTGTCCCAGGCAGCCCTGTTCTACTTTAACCGATCCCTTGACACCTTGAATCTCAAGGAGATGATGGCCCTTGCCGTTCTGGTCAGGGCGCCGTCAAGCTATGACCTGCGTGAAAATTCAGGGAGAATCCAACCCGTTCTTGAACGTCTGGGACGCTCGCTTGTGGATCAGGGGGTGATCTCGCCCCTTGAATATGAACGGGTGGCCAAGGCGGATTTTCAACTGGAAGCGCCCGGTCTCTTTGTTGATGCCGGCCATTTTGCCAGATTTGCCTTTCAATCCTTAAAATCCGGGTCAGGATCACCCGGGAACGAAGCGATCTCATATATGGATTCATCGCCCCTCTATGGCACAGAAGGTGCCCCGGCAAGGATCAAAACCACACTTGACGCTCCCCTCCAGAGTTTTGTCCAGACTGCCATGGAGACAAGGGTGGGTGAGCTTCAAAAGAGGGGAGTCACAGGCGGGGGCTGCCTGGTGGTAAACAATTCCAACCGTGAAATCCTCGCCTGGGTCTGCGTGGGAGATGATGATTCATATCTGATTAATTCAGTGCTGGTCCCCCGGCAGCCGGGCTCCACTTTAAAGCCCTTTTTATACGCCCTGGCCCTTGAAAAAGGATGGACCGCCGCAACCATGATCCTGGACGCTCCGCTTTCGAATCCCGTGGGTACGGGACTTCACACCTTCCACAATTACAGCCGCCGTCACTATGGACCGGTTACCCTGCGCCAGGCCCTTGGTAATTCCCTCAATATTCCGGCCGTAAAAGCCGTTGAATTCACCGGGGGTGAGGCCTTTCTTTCAACTCTTGGGAATCTTGGCATTCAAAGTCTCCATCGCCATCCTGATTTTTACGGGGACGGCCTTGCCCTTGGCAACGGAGAGGTCTCCCTCTATGAGATGGTCCAGGCCTATGCGTCACTTGCCGGGGACGGCATTTTTTCACCCCTTGTGTGGAGAAAAGATCGCCTGGACGACCAGAAAAAAACAAGGGTTTTCCCAGGGGATGTCGCATCGATCATTGGAAACATTCTTTCTGATTCAGAGGCAAGGGCCCTTGAGTTCGGCAGGGGGTCGTTGCTCAACTTTCCCGTTGAAACGGCCGTCAAGACCGGCACCTCCAACGACTACAAGGATGCCTGGACCCTGGGGTTCAACCATGCCTACACCGTTGGTGTCTGGATGGGAAACCTTGATGGACGACCCATGGACGGAGTTACGGGTTCCATTGGACCCGCCATGGTTGTAAGATCTTTGTTCGCACATCTCAACCGTAAAGGCAGTACAGCTCCCCTTTATTTAAGCTCCAGCCTCATCAGAAAAAAGGTTGTCATTGACAACCAGAACAGGGAGCACTCCTATGACGAGTGGTTTATCCCAGGCACCGGGCCAGGGGAGGGTCAGGATTTGGAAGCCTGTGGCAGTGGTGACAACCTTGATGAAAGTGATGGTGGATTTAAAGATGGCGTTGCCGGTCTGGGGATCTCCGAAGATCTTGCAACCGATGTACGGAGGGACCGGATCGGTTTCTTACAACCTGTAAACGGCCTTGAAATGGCCATGGATCCTAGAATTCCGGATTCGGACCAGGCCTTTGAGTTCTTGCTGGCAGGCGTTGAGCCCTTGGACCGGGTCGAGTGGTTTCTTGACGGCAACTCCCTTGGTGTGACACTCGGCGGACGTTTTCTGTGGCACCTTGAGCCGGGTTCCCACCTTGTCCATGCCCATGTGCACAAACCCAAGGGCCAGGATCGAAACCACAGGGTCCGCTTTAAGGTAAAAAAAGGATCGGGCAATTCTTTACTCCAGCCCCCGGTGGCAAACAGGAAAAGGTGATTCTGTAAGGCAGCCTGGGAACAGGGTATGACTCTTGAAAAATAAGTGAAATAGAATAATGGCGGTATCCATGCGGTTGGGATTTTACAGGAAAATTTTTCTTGGGCTTTTTTCTCTTCTCCTGCTCCAGGGGGGTGTTGTTTTTTTCTGGGTCAGCCATGGAATGAAGCAATCCATGCTGGAAGAGATCAGAAACAGGGATGTTTTAATAGGAGTAAACCTTGCTGCACGTATGGCGGAACCCATTATGGCCATGGACCTTTTAAAAATGAAAGTCCTGGTGGATGAAACCGTACTTCTGGGTGATGATATTGTCTATACCTTTGTGCTGGACAAGGACGGTCTCATCCTCGCCCATACATTTAAAGATGGTTTTCCCCTGGATCTAAAGAGTGCTAATACGGTATTTGATGACCAGAAGCGATCGGTCAAGCTTCTGGATCCAGGGCATAATTTGATCTATGACTATGCAATCCCCGTTGTCATTAACGACAACCGATTGGGAACTTTACGTCTGGGTCTTTTCAGAACCCAGGCGGAAAAAACGATGGATAAAATTGTGGTTTCCGTGTCTGTTGCCATTGTCACAATGATCATCATTGCAGGCCTTGTGGGGTTTCTTCTGCTCAACCCTGCCACAAACAATACCCAGAGGCTCGTCAGAGAGCAGAAGATCCTGCTTCAAACCATTCTGGACGCCATTCCAGATTTTATCTCTTTCCAGGATCATGAAGGACGTTATGTTTCGGTAAATCGAGCATTTTGTAAAATGCTGGGCAAAGATACAGAGGATATTGTCGGCAGAAAAAATCACGATCTTTTTTCCAGATTCCATGCAGACCTTTACGACAGGGAGGACAGAAACGTACTTGAGAGCAGGGTCCCCCTTGTCAAGGAGAACAGGCTGCGAGGAGCTAAAGGGATAAAATGGCTTCATGTGGTAAAAATTCCTGTGCTGGAACTGACCAACAAAATCAATGGGCTTGTCTGTAGTGGCAGGGATATAAGCGAGCTTAAAAAGGTTCAGGACCAGCTGGCCCATGCCCAGAAAATGGAATCTGTGGGACGCCTGGCAGCCGGGGTGGCCCACGAAATAAACACGCCTCTGGGAATTATTCTCGGTTATGCCCAGCTGTTGCAGGAGGACGTTGAAAAGGGCGGGCAGATTTATAAGGATGTATCGGTCATTGTGAAGCAGACAAAGATCTGTTCCAAGATTATTTCCGATCTTTTAAAGTTTTCCCGGTCTAGTGAAAACATTATCAGTGAATTCGATGTTAATGGGGCTATGGAAGAAGTCCTGGACGTGGTTGAGCACACATTCAGCTTGAACCATGTGGTTGTTCAGCGTGAGTATGAAAGCGATTCTCTTATGATGGCGGGCGATAAAGAGAAAATAAAGCAGGTGTTTCTGAATCTGTTGAACAATGCATTTGATGCTATCGAAGAAAATGGCACCATCTATATTAAAACAAGCGGTGGGAACGGAGAAAATCAGATAAAGGTAGCGATCGCCGATACAGGCCATGGGATAGATAAGGATGATTTAAAGATGGTGTTTGAACCATTTTATACCACTAAAGGTCCAGACAGGGGTACTGGTTTAGGTTTGTCGGTTACCTTTGGTATCATAAAGGAGCACAACGGATCTGTTAATGTGTTTTCCCCTCCCATATCGTGGGAAGAACAGGGGCATGGCGCTGAATTCGTTGTCATTCTGCCCAAGGGCTCACCACACACCCCAGCTTGAAGTTTAAAATCAAAAAAGCCCACTGGGATTCCAGTGGGCCTTGATTCCATGGTGGCGATGCAGGGATTTGAACCCCGGACACTGCGGATATGAGCCGCATGCTCTAACCAGCTGAGCTACATCGCCGTAAAACCAGGACTATATAGCACCTGGGAACAGGGTCTGTCAACACATAAATTAGTTCTCTCTGGCTTTCCTCTCAAATTCTTCCGTATTCACCGTGAAGTTTTCTAAATTTTCAGGCAGATCTGAGAATACTATCATGAAAGGGATCGACTGCCCCGGCTGGATGTTGTCATTGGACGAATTGTTGCCTGTTTCCCCTGCAAGCAGGAGGTTGATCTGACTCATCTCACCATTTTTCAGTTGATCTTCAGGGATGAGATTGCCGCAAGGGACTATTTTGGTCTTTGCCTTTACCTTATCCCTGGTAATGAGGGTGCCTTTGACCTTTATTTTGCTTAAGGTCACATTTGAGGTGTTCGTTACTTTCCCCGTGATGACAAACAAGGTGCCAGCGGTTGTGTTGGTTACGAATCGACCGTTTACGCTCTGTTTGTCAGGGGCCAGGTTGACGGGTTCTGGGGCAGGCGGTTCAGGCGCAAGAAAATTACTCAGATAGGGAACCTTGACGGTGGAGATGTAGGGGATTTTAACTCCGTAAAATATGCAGGCACTGTAGGCCACAAGGGTCAGGATTGCCAGAAGTAAAATAATGGTAATGGATTTACGTGCTTTTATCGGTCTTTTGAACGGCTCGTTGATGCCGTAATCAAGGTGGGGAGGGGCAATTGTCGTTTCATCCTCCTCTTCCAGAACCGGTAAAAGTTGCGGTTTCTCTCCTTTGTCTGGATCAGCGCTTTGCATGCCCCTGTCCCTGTTAGAGAACTCATGGTCGTCAATTTCATCGGGGGCAGGCGATTCCAATGAATCATCAAGGGGAAATTCTTCCGGGTTTTCCACTTTAAGGTCACTATCCCCGGCCTCCAATACCTCGTGGAACTCTGCCAGGTTGATCTCTTCGTCCTGTTCCAGTTCTTCTGTGCCAGGGTCTGATGGGAACTTATCTAACCCATCGGGCTCCATTTCCAGTTCAAACTCAAGATTCAAGTCATCCTGGGTGTCATCATCCCCGGGCTCGATACCATGCCCAGCCTCCTCTTGGATACCGTTGACCAATAGATCCATTCCTGGTTCAGCGGTGTCCAGATCCAGGTTGAGATCGGAATCCAGGTCTTGATCTAAATTCATATCTAAATGAAAATCCATGTCTGAATCTGAGTCCAGGGAGGTTAAATCCGGGGTTGAAAGATCTAACTCCCCATACTCTTCGAGTTCGAGCTCAAGCTGGTTTTCAAAATCCATATCATCGTCAAACTCAAGGCCTGTCCCATGGGAATAGCCATCGGTTTTTATGCCTTGGGATGATTCTGAAGTCTCTGGGCCTATGTCCAGGAGGTGGTTTTGGTCAAGTTCAAGGTCGTCATCCAGGGTCAGATCATCAGGATCGAAGGAAAAACCAAGATCAAGTTCGTTGTCAAGTTCGTTGTCAAGGGAAAATGCGCCAGGTCCCGGCTCCATAAAAAAATCTGGATCAATTTTCTCCTGGATTTTGTCTGGTGATTCTTTGGATGATTTCTCCTGGCGAGGCATATCGTCAAGAAGAACAGGTGTTGTGGAGGGGAAGGCAGTAAACACATGCCTGCACCGGCAACATCGAACCTTTGAACCCTCTTTTCTGAGGAGAGACTCATCAAGATTGAATCTGGTTGAGCACTTTTCACAGGTGATAACCATGGCTTTCCCCTTGTTTTTTTATAGTTTTAAATCAAAGATGGCCGGCAGATTTCTGTAGAGTTCGTTGTAATCAAGTCCATAGCCGACAATAAATCCCTTCTCAAGTGAAAAACAGGCATAATCGGCATCAATATCTGCCTGCCGGCGTTCATGCTTGTTGATCAGGGTGCATATTTTTACGGATGCCGGGTGCAGGGATTCGATATAGGCCTTAATGGCTGAAAGAGTGTTGCCCGTGTCAACAATGTCTTCTACCAGAAGGATATCCTTTCCTTCAAGATCTAAATCGGGTTTTTTGGTGAGCTTTATCGTTCCGGTCGAAGATGTACCTGAATAGCTTGAAACGCCGATGAGGTCAATCTCATGGTCAATGGTAATCTCTCTTGTCAGATCGGCGAGAAAAACAAAAGATCCCTTTAGTATTCCGACAAGTACGAGGTTTTTATCCCTGTAATGCAGGGATATCTGTTGGCCGGTTTTTTTTACCTCGGTTCTTATCTCCCCCTGGGAGATCATCGGGATAAGCTGTGTCATATGATAGTTTATAATCCAGATTCGGCCAGTTCTTCAACCAGTTTTTTTTGTTGTTCATTGAGTCTTTTTGGCATATGGATCTGGATCACGACAAAGAGATCTCCCCTTTCCGAACCGCTGATCTGGGGAATGCCCTGGCCTGCGAGACGCATTTTGGCCTTGTGGCTTGTCCCCTTGGGTACCTTAAGGCTGATCTCCTTGCCTTCGGGGGTTTTGATCTTAATCTTTGTTCCAAGGATGGCCTGGGTGAGCCGTATCTCTTCAGTCGTGTAGATGTCGTTGCCCTCAAGGGTAAATTTCGTGGGGTAGATGGGGCCTGATCGGATAAAAAGATCGCCCGAAGGTCCACCCTGGGGACTCTGTTCGCCCTTGCCGGCAAGGCGTATCCGTTTGCCTGGGACCATTCCTTTGGGGATCTTGACATTGATGGTATCCGTTGCACTGCCGCGGTTGATCGTAATGGTTTTGTCTGTGCCTGTGATCATCTCTTGGAGGGTGAGAGCAATTTCATACTCAAGGTCTCTTCCCCTTATCGGTCTTTGTCTTGGCTGGCCGCCCATGGCCTGCCCAAAGGGGTTTCCCCCCCTGGAAGAAAAACCCCCGCTAAACGTACGGCCCCCGCCTCCAAAGCCGAATTCCTTGAGAATGTCGCCCAGGTCGAAGTTTCTGAAAATGTCTTCCTGGGAGTATCTCTGCTGAAAATCGGCAGACCCATAAGTGTCGTACTGCTGACGTTTTTCCTTGTCGCTCAGGACCGCGTATGCTTCGCTGATCTCCTTGAATTTCTCCTCATAATCCTTGTTGCCCTTGGCCTTGTCCGGGTGGTACTTGAGGGCAAGTTTTCTGTAGGCTTTTTTGATTTCATCTTCCGAGGCTGTCTTATCTATCCCGAGGGTTTTGTAATAGTCTGTTGCTGGCATTATTAACTTCCTTTTTTATTAGGTCTCCTAAGGATATTACCTAAGAGTACAGATGATAAAAAAATAACAAAGATACTGCCAAAGTCAAGTTGTCCCAGGCTTGACCCCCATTATTCTTTCGCTTTTACACTGGAGGCGGCAATCCCTGCCTACTGCTGACTATTCCGTCCAAGGGCAGTTATGGCAATTAAAATCACAGAAAGAGCCGCAGGAGTCATCCCGTCAATTCTCGATGCCTGGCCAAGGGAGAGGGGTCTTACTCCGGTAAGTTTTTCCCTGAGCTCGTTTGAGAGTCCGTGAACGGTTTGAAAATCAATATTTCCGGGGATTTTAATTTTCTCCATATCCTTGAATTTTTTAATCTCGCTTACCTGACGGGTGATGTACCCCTCGTACTTTGTTTCGATTTCCACCTGTTTCTTTATTCTTGTTGAAATGGGGCAGGGGGAGGGGGCAAACCTTTCAACAGCCGAATAGTTGATTCCGGCCCGTTTCAAGAGCTGGTCAAGTTTAAGGCCCGTGGTGATGGGCGTTGATCCCACCCGGGTAAGCCAGGCGTTTGTCCCTGGGGTGGGTTTGACAACATGGTTGTGTATCCTCTTCAGCTCTTGGTTTGTGCTGCGGCTTATCTCCCGGGTTGCGTAAAGGGTCTCCTGGTCCACGAGGCCAAGGCGGTATCCTTTTTCTGTAAGTCTCAGGTCGGCATTGTCCTCCCGAAGGAGAAGTCTGTATTCTGCCCTTGAGGTGAACATGCGGTAGGGTTCTCTGGTTCCCCTTGTTACAAGGTCGTCGATCATGACCCCCATGTAGGCCTCAGACCGGTCCAGCAGGAACGGCTCCTGGTTTTTGATCATGCATGCGGCATTGATTCCCGCCCACAATCCCTGGGCCGCAGCCTCTTCATAGCCTGAGGTACCGTTGATCTGGCCTGCGAAAAAAAGTCCTTTGACCCGTTTGGTCTCAAGGGTGGGTTTGAGTTCCTGGGGGTTGATATAGTCATATTCAATGGCATAGGCGGGCCGCATGATCTCCGCCTGTTCAAGTCCCTTTACCGATCGCACCACCTCAAGCTGGATCTCCATGGGAAGGCTGTTTCCAAGGCCGGAAGCATAGATTTCCCGGGAGTCTGTGCCTTCATGCTCCAGGATTATCTGGTGCTGGTCCCGGTCGGGAAACCTGACGATTTTATCTTCAAATGAGGGGCAGTATCGAGCCGATTTTCCAATAATGCTGCCGCCGTATAGTGCCGAGTGTTTCAGGTTTCGGCGCACAAGGTCGTGGGTCTTTTCGTTGGTGTGGCCCATGTAGCTTGGGAGCATGGCCCCCTTGACCCTGGACGTGGAAAAGGAAAAGGGAGTGGGGTCAGGATCGGAATCCTGGCGGTTGAACTTGGAGAAATCAATGGATGAAAGGGCCAGTCTCGGGGGTGTGCCGGTCTTCATTCGTCCAAGGATAAAGCCGAGCTTTTCAAGGGATGCGGCAAGGCCGATGGATGAGAATTCCCCGGCCCGGCCCGCAGAAATTTTCGAGGTGCCGATATGGACTATCCCCTTGAGAAAGGTTCCGGTTGATAGAACCACCGCTTCGGCTGCAAAGCCGAATCCGGTTTCTTCCCTGATGCCGACCACCCGATGGTTCTCAACGATCAACTCGTTGACCATCATCTGCTTGAAATCAAGGTTCTGTGTCGATTCAACGATGGTTTTCATCGTTTTTTGATAGACAAGCTTATCGTTCTGGGTCCGGGTGGCCTGGACAGCAGCTCCTTTCCTCGTGTTCAGGGTTCGATACTGGATGGCCGAAGCATCGGAAACCCTGGCCATTTTACCTCCCAGGGCATCAATCTCTTTGACCAGCTGCCCCTTTGCAGTTCCCCCGATGGAGGGACTGCAGGGCATTGCCGCCACCTTATCAAGATCTATGGCTGCAAGGAGCGTTCGGCATCCCATGTTGGCCGCAGCAATTGCCGCCTCACAACCCGCATGTCCTGCACCAACAACAACCAGATCATATTTTTTTGTGTAAAATATCATGGAAGTGTACTATATATCCGGTTTGGTTTCGGGTCAAGAAAAGATACACTTTGCCAGAAGGTTAAAAGGCCAGAAGGTTATAAGAGATGATCAAACGGCGTTATTCAGATTACAATACCTACCTGAGGTCTATTTTCGGCCAGCGGGTGCAGAAGATTACCGTTGATACGGGGCTGGGGTGTCCCAACCGGGACGGAACCATCGCCACAGGGGGGTGTATCTACTGTAACGCCCGTGGTTCTGGTTCTGGATTGTTCGGTCGGGGAGTGACCATCCAGGAGCAGATCGAAAGCGGCAGAAAGGCCATGGGCCGCCGTTACAAGGCAAGACTTTTTACCGTTTATTTTCAGTCCTATACCAACACCTATACAAGCTGTGCCAACATGAAGAAGATGTACGACCAGGCCCTTGGCGTTCCCGGCATGAAGGGTATGGCCATCGGCACCCGGCCCGACTGTGTCGATCCGGAAAAGCTTGATCTCATTGCCTCTTATACCAGAGACTACCTGGTGTGGGTGGAGTATGGTCTTCAGTCTGTCCATGATCGAACCCTTGAGATCATCAACCGGGGCCATGATTTTGCATGTTTTGAACGGGCCGTTGCCATGACCCGGGAGAGGGGAATCAATGTGTGCGCCCACGTGATTCTCGGGCTTCCTGGCGAAGATCGAGGCATGATGCTTGAAACGGCAAGGGTGCTTGCAGGGCTTAGGATCGACGGGGTAAAGATTCATCTTCTCTACGTTGTTAAAGATACCGTGCTTGAGGCAATGTGGAAGAGGGGCGAGTATAAATGCATGGAGCAGCGGGAGTATGTGGACACGGTGTGCGATTTTATGGAACTTTTACCCGCCAGTGTCATCATCCAGCGTATAACAGGAGATCCCCACCCTGAAGAGCTTGCGGCACCGGCCTGGGCCGTGGAGAGAAATGAGACCTTTAAGATGATCCAGGACACCCTTGAGGCAAGAGACTCTTTTCAGGGAAAGCTGTTTGAGGAAAGATCCTGAAAGCTGCCGTCCTTGTTACGCAGGACAATCAGGCACTCCACATTGTCCTGCTCGTTGACAAGAGCCAGACCCCGTGCCGGTTCCATGACCATCAGGGCCGTTGCAAGCCCGTCGGCAAAGGTGCAGGTCTGTGCAATGACAGAGGCGCTTACAACACTCGTTTCCACGGGGTAACCCGTGGCGGGATCAATGATGTGGGAGAATTTCTGGTCGTGTATGAAGACGAAATTTCGATAATCCCCACTTGTGGCAAGGGCTCGATCCTTGAGCTTGATTGACCTGTACAGGGAAAGTTGAGATGATCCTGGTTCCGGTCGTGAAATTCCCACGGTCCATTCTCTGTTAAAAGGTTTGGTTCCCCGGGTAACCACCTCCCCCCCGATTTCAACGAGAAACGCCTTGAAACCAGATTCCTCCATGAGTCGGGCAACCGCATCAACCCCATACCCCTTGGCCAGGGATCCAAGGTCAAGGGTGACTTTGTCTATTTGCTTTGAAAGAACGTTTCCCTTTACTTCGATGAAATGAAACCCTGTCTGAGTAAGCAAAGTTTTTATCAGCTTCGGGTCAGGCAGGCTCTTTAAGGCTGATTTTGTTCCAAACCCCCACAGATCCACAAGGGGTCTTATTGTTCCATCCCAGGCCCCGTTGGTGAGGGCGTATAGTCGGCTGCCCTGTTCCATGACTTCTGCAAAATCAGGTGATACGGTAAAAGGAGTGTGGGCAGGTATGGCGTTGAACAGGGAAATCTCGCTTAAGGGCGAAAATATGGACATGCTCTGGTTGACCCTGGCAAGCCTTGCATCAATTCTTTGTTTTAAAAGATGTTTATCTACGGCTTTATCGCCCATAACCGTTACTGAGTATGTGGTTCCCATGGTCCTGCCCGTGACCGTGTGTTTTTCTAAACAGATACCCGGGGTCGGGGTGCACAAGAGAAACAGACACAAAGTCGGGATAAGAGGGAAGAGCCCCAGGATGTTTCTGGAAAAAGTCAAAATCACCAGGAGTTCATCATGTCGATGCCCATGAATTTTGCCACCTCATCCTGGAACTGTTTTGAACGGAATCCAACCACCTGGAGCATGTAGCGCATGAGCTTGTAGCCGATGGCTGTATCGGTCTCCATGAGGTTTGTCAAGGCGGTCTGGCTGATCTTTATTGCCGAGCACTTTCTTGAGACACAAAAGGCAGAAAGGCGCATCTTGTAAGGCGGTATGAAGCAGGACCAGCCAAAGACCTGGGATTCGGGAATAATATAGTCATGGGAGCTGACGGTGGATTCGGCGGTGACCCGCATGTTTCTGGGCAGTTCAAACCTCAGGTCCACCTTGCCCTGGGAAATGATCCACATGTGGCGGGCCGGTTCACCTTCGGTGAAGAGCCTTTCATCCCTCTTAAACTCTTCCTGGGAGCAGAGCTGTTGAACTTTTACCAGCTCTTCATCGGTGAAATTTTTAAAGATTTCAAGGCTTTCGAGTGTTTCAAGGGTCGTCATGGTTACCTCCTTTTAGTCGGGAGTTGTTAGCTATTAGCGGTTAGCTTTTAGCTGCTATAAAGTAACTGCTAAAAGCTAATAGCTAACAGCTACTGTTTTACATCCTGGTCATAACAGAGCCTGCAGCAGTTAAGGCAGCGTTTTGCCTCCTCAATGGCCCGGGCTTCCGGAAGCACAAGGTCCACCTCCGCGAACGAGTCAAGCCTCTCATCCATGGGAAGTTCCGGCATGGTTGCCCGTTTTTTCGGGACGATTCCCTTGACCGTGGTGAATATGGATTCCTTGATTCTCCGGTGCTGAAGTGAATCAACCACCGGTTCCACCGGCTTTCCCTTGAGAAAGAGATCAATGGATCTTGCGGCCCTTCTGCCACCGCCAATGGCGTCAACCACAAGGGAAGGCCCTGTTGCGGCATCCCCTGCCGTGAACACATAGGGAATGGTGGACTGAAGGGTTTCCGGGTTGTTTTCAATGGTGTTCCACCGGGTGAGCTCAAGTTCCGCCATCCTTGGGTGGGGATCCTGCTTGAAACTTGCCTCAGGGGATTGACCAATGGCCGTTATAATGCTGTCTACCTCAAGGGTGGTTTCAGACCCTTCAATGGGTTCGGGCCGTCTGCGGCCCGAGGCATCTGGCTCACCGAGCTGCATCCTAATATATTCAAGGTGGGTCACATGACCGTCCTCGTTGCCGATCACCCTTGTTGGCGCGGCAAGAAATACAAATTCAACTCCCTCCTCCTCTGCGGCAATGATCTCAACCTGATTGGCTGGCATCTCCTTTCGGGTACGCCTGTAGACCATGTATACCTTTTCAAGGCCGAGCCTCAGCATTGTTCTTGCGCAATCCACCGCCGTGTTGCCGCCGCCGATTACGGCTGCGGTGCGGCCCAAATCAAGCTTTTCTCCGCCGGCGCGCCTTGAAAGCATATTTATGCCGGTAAAGCACCCTTCAAGGGTCTCGCCGGGGATGCCAAGCTCATAATCCTTCCAGGCACCAACCCCGAGGAATACGGCGTTGTAACCCGCCGCCATGAGTGAACCAAGGCCGAAGTCAACGCCGAACTTTACGTGGTTGTAGCTCTTGATGCCAAGGCTGAGTATCCCTTCGATTTCCCAGTCAAGCACCTTGTCTGGGAGGCGGTATTCGGGGATGCCGTAGCGGATCATGCCGCCAAGTTTCGGCATGCTTTCAAATATGGAAACCTCGTGGCCGATTCGCCTGAGAAAATAGGCACAGCTGAGACCCGATGGGCCGGACCCGATAACTGCAACCTTTTTGCCCGTATCAGGTGCACATTTAATGGGAATTCTGGTGCCGGAAAACATCTCATAGTCGGCAACAAATCGCTTGAGCTGGTTTATGGATACTGGCTCGTCCTCGATTCCCCTGCGGCATTCAGATTCACAGGGATGGGGGCAAACCCTGCCGCAGGCAAGCAGCAGCGGGTTCCTGAGGCGGATGGTTCGTACGGCCCCGAGATAGTCGTTGTTCCTTATCTGGGCGATATACTTGGGAATGTTGATCTCAGCCGGGCAGGTCTGGGCACAGGGTGCAAGGGGGTCGTTCTTCTGGTTGAATTTGAGAAGCTTCTCAGACAGGCTCTTGACCTCGATAATATCCTTGGGGCAGGCCTTCTGGCAGGCACCGCAGCCCACACATAGATCGTCGTCAACAACCGGGTGGCCCTTGGAGCCCATGTGGACTGCTCCGAATTTGCAAGCCTTGACGCAATCCCCAAGGCCGATGCAGCCTATGTGGCAGTCACGCTTGCCGCCGAAAACGACGGACATGGCCTTGCACGAGTTTACCCCCATGTAATAGTACTTGTCGGTGGCCCTTGTTCCGCCTTCGCACATGTTATAGGCCTGTTGGGATTCCGCAGTTCCAGGGTCAAGGCCCATGATGGAAGCCACCTTTAATATGTCCTCAGTATTTGAGATGACGCATACACTGGGTGCGGATCTTCCCGTCACAACAGCCTCTGCCGCAGCACTGCAACCGGCATAGCCGCAACCGCCGCAGTTGGCACCGGCGAGATTTTCTTCGACCAGGGCAATTCTTGGATCTTCATATACGTAAAATATTTTGGAGGCAAAGCTGAGCACGATGCCGCAGGCACTGCCAAGGAGCAACATGAAAATTAACGCTTCTGCCATAGCTTATACCATTCCTTTGAATGCATAGAAAGAAAGAGCGATCATTCCGGCTGTCACGAGCCCCAGGGATGTGTCCTGGAGGGGTTGGGGAACCCTTGCAATATTGATTCTTTCCCTGAGTCCGGCAAAGAGCACCAGGGCAAGACCAAAGCCCACTGCATAGCTGAAGGAAGCAACGGCCGCCTGGAGAAATGAATATTCTTCTTTGATATTAATCAGGCAGACACCCATAACAGCGCAGTTGGTTGTGATCAGCGGCAGAAATATGCCGAGTCCCGCATACAGGGCCGGAATGCTTTTTTTGAGAAACATCTCGACAAATTGAACCAGGGACGCAATGACAAGGATGAATGACAGGGTTCTGAGATATTCGATGTTCAGGGGTTTTAACAAAAAGTTGTTGGTGACCCAGGTGATTAGGCCGGCCAGAACCAGAACAAACACAACGGCCATGCCCATACCCGTTGCAGTCTCCATCTTCTTAGAGGTGCCGAGGAATGGACAGTTTCCAAGATACTGGGCAAGGAGAATGTTGTTTACAAATATGCAGCTGATGGCAAGAACAAAGTAGTCAGTCATTACTCGTCTCCTTATTTTTTACCGATGAGGTTCATCATGCACAGCATCAACCCCAGGCAGACAAAGGCACCGGGTGCCTGAACCATGAAGGTGAACGGCTGAAAATCAGGCCCGAAAACAGGGTTGCCAAGGATGGTGCCTGAACCGAGGCTCTCCCGGATAATTCCCAGGGTCCCCAGGGAGAGTGTAAATCCAACACCCATGCCAAGGCCGTCGGCAATGGCCAGATGGGGAGGGTTTTTGCCGGCAAAGGCTTCAGCACGGCCCAGTACGATGCAGTTTACCACGATGAGGGGGATGAAGATGCCAAGCTTCAGGAACAGCTCGTAGGTAAAGGCCTGCATTAAAAGTTCGACAATGGTTACAAAGGTGGCGATGATGACGATATAGCAGGCGATCCTAACCTTTGCAGGGATGATGGTTCTAAGGAGGCTGACCAGGAAGTTTGAACAGACCAGAACAAAGGTGGTCGCAAGCCCCATCCCGATTCCGTTTTCAACGCTCTGGGTGACAGCAAGCACAGGGCAGAGACCCAGAACGAGTCTGAACGGGGGAAGTTCAGCCCAGAGCCCTTTAGTAAATTCTTTTGCCATGGATTGTGCCATAACGATTGTCTCCTAATTGGCCAGGTTATTGATGTGAGTTTTTATCTCAGGCTTTAGTTTTGTATAGAGGACCTGGGCCTTTGTGGCTGCGATACACACCCCCTTGGAGGTGATGGTGGCCCCTGATATCGCATCGATTTCGCCGTTGTCGCCCTTTACGGCAAAGCCTGTTTCAAGGGATTTGCCTGCGAACTGTCTTGCAAAGGCTGGATCATCCTTAGCCCTTGATCCCACCCCCGGGGTTTCGCTGTGGGTGGTGATGCGAACTCCAATGACGCTGTCCGTCGCAATATCGATCCCGACCATAAGGCCGATAGGACCCTCAAATCCCTTGCCCTTGGTTTCAAAGGCAATGGATTCGGGAACTCCACCTTTTTTGCCGACAAAAAAGGTTATTTCGTCGTCGTCGCTTTTAAGCTTGAAGCGGTCTAATAAAGGATCGTTGGATACCTCGCTGAGGATGGCCTTGATCGCCGGAGCCTTTTCAAATTTCAATACCTGATTCTCTATCCTCTCCTGTGTGTTGCTTCTGACAGTTGCAAGTAAGCCGCCTGAAAAGGCGCTTAAAATAGTCAGGACAACAACCATGCTTATCATTTCACGCATTTTTCACAACCTTTCCCAGAGCTTTTGGTCTGATTCTGTCGATGAGTGGGTTTATTAGGTTAATCAAAAGAATTGCAAAAACAGTGCCGTCCCCATAGGAGCCGATGTTTCTGATGAGGATTGTCATAACGCCGCCCATGATGCCGTAGATGACCATGGGAATGGGGTTTACCGGTGAGGATGAATTCTCGTTTGCAAGGAAAAAGGCGGCAAAAAGTGTGTACCCGGTAAAGAGGTGAAACATGGGAGGGGCGTATGAATCTGGATTGACGACATTGAAGACAAGGGCCGTTAAAAGGATGCCGCCCACATAGGAGAGGGTGATTTCCCAGCGAATAAATCCCCTCAGGATCAGGTAAATACCTCCAATGATGATGCCAAGGCCGAAGGTTGTTCCTAGGGCTCCCACCTGGCTGCCCATGGCAAGCTCCTTGAGTGGAAAGAGGCCCACCGCTGCAACTCCCTGGTGTTTGAGCGCCCCAAGGGGAGCCAGGGCTGTAAAGCCAAACTCATAGTTTAAAAGGGCCGCATCAAAGTCAAAGAAGCCCTTCCAGGCAACCAGGAGCACGGCAATTCCAATAACAGCCGGATTAAAGGGGTTGGCGCCGATTCCTCCATAAATCTGTTTGCCGATCACAACGGCAAAAAAGGTTCCGGTCACTACTACCCACCAAGGGGCGGTGGCAGGAAGCATCATTCCCACAAAGAGCCCGATTACCGCCGCGTCAAAGTCGCCAACGGTGACGGCCCGGCGGGAGATCAGATTAAAGGCAAGCTCCCAGAGCATGGCCGTTGAAACGGCCAGGGTCAGTACTCCCAGGGCAGGAAGGCCAAAGGTGAGAACGCCGAATAGGGCCGCAGGCAGGGCCGCTAGAATGACGTTTGTGTTCATGGCTGAGATGGTGTCGCCGTCATGCCAGAATGGGGCGTGGGATACGGTATACTTGTTTTGTTTATGCATGGGTCTCCTCCGTTTCCAGTTCGATAAGCTCGTGCTTTCCGAGTCTTATATATTGAAACAGTGGTATCCTTGAGGTGCAGACATAGCTGCACATACCGCATTCTATGCATGAGTTTAGATCAAAATTGTCGGCGGCCTCCTGGTACAGGTTTGCCTCAAGGTATCGAACCAGAAGATTGACCGGCACATTTGCAGGACAAATTCTTACGCACTTTCCACAGTTGATGCACGGATAATCTGAAACATAGGGGATTTCGCTCTGGTCCTGGACAATGATCGTGTCCGTGTCCGGCTGAATCGGATGGTAAAGGGTGTAGGCGGCGATTCCCTTCATGGGGCCGCCGATGATGATCCGATCCCCCTCGTTGCACACGATGTTGAGCTGTTTGAAAATTCGATGGATCGGAGTGCCGATAAAGGCCCTTACCCTGTGTTGCGCTCCGTCTTTGCCAATGACGGTGACCACCTTGTCGTAAACAGGGTCTTTGAGCGCATAGGCCCGGGCCATGGATATGACGGCTTCTACCCCCATGAAAAGAACCCCCTGCTCTTCGCAGGAGAGTCCAGGCGTCGGGACAATACCTAGAAGTTCGTTCATTACGATTTTTGGAAGGGCCTTGGGGTATTCGGGTGGGACAAGCAAGGCCCTTACCCCGTTGAATAAAAGCGATTCTCTCAGCTCCAGGGGGATTGTAATGGCGATGTTTTTAATTCCGGTGATCTGCCTGAAGAGGGCGATTCCCCGTTCGATTTCGTCCCTGGCCGTTGTCAACAGATATTGCCGTGTTGTGGAGGAGAGGTCCGAGTCTGTTCCCTCAATTACCAATGTCTCTATTTTGAGTTTAGGGTCAAGCAGCTGGGCAAAGGGGGGGGCTCCGGGCAGGCGTCTTAAAAATCTGTCTGCGGTGGCAAGTTCGGGTGTTTCGGCAGCCTTTGAGAAGTTGTTGGCCTTATTGTCCTTTCCATCCCGTTCAAGTACCAGGTAGGTCTCAACGGTGCCGAAATCGCCCGAGTAGGAGGCAATGTGGGTTATGGTGCCCGAATCAGGCGCAATGGCGTACTCTGTGCTCTCCTTGTAGAGGATGATCTTTTCCCCCTGTTTCACCAGATCTCCTTTTTTGATCAGGGTCTCTCTTGTGCTGTCCAAAGGTTCATGGATCAGCAGAATGAGGCGTTGGGGAATGGGAATTGATTCTGGTTCCCTGGGGTCGGATTCAATCCGATCACACAAGAGTCTTGGGCCGATTAATCCAATAAATGATCTCTTTGTCATGACAAACCTTTATCTTGTAGATTAATAGATGCAAAGGGTCAATGCACAGTTGTAGAGCTAGGTTCAGGCTAAATCGCATGGCAGGAGTTGCACTCTACCGGTCCTGCTCCTGCATCTTCGTGGCAGCCTATACACTGGCTATGAAAGGCGTCAGTCCTGCTCGGCATATATTCATCGCCGGTTTTTCCATGGCATTCACCGCAGTTGTAAATTTCGTCATCCTCGATGTTGTGATGACAATCCAGGCAGTCAAGGCCGTAGTCGGCAAGGTGTGCTTCGTGGGTGAACAGTACTTTTCCTGCTGCATTCTGGAACATCAGCCTTACAGGTTCTTCGGGTGAAGGTGGTGGGAAAGCCGCATAGCAGATGATCCCTGTGATAAGGAGTATGCCTGCCAGGAGTAGGGCGATCTTAAGGTTTCTCTTCGAGGTCATGATTGCTTTGCCCTCATTTTAATGGATCGTTAGTAATTTGGTGGATCATTAAGCAATTGGTCAACAAAAAAAACCGTAAAAAATACTTTGGGAATTCCTATCCCATAACCTGTGAAGTATCAAGTAAAAATTACAACTATTTTATGAATGGCCTTTTTACTTTGGAGGGGTGATTGTGCCCTTTCGATCGATTCTAACCAGGAAAGGTTTGAATTCCCTGTTTGTGGAGAGTCTGTCACCGGTTTTGCGGATAATCCCAAAGGCCAGGGCAAACGAGATAATGCCGGCAATGACCGAGGTAAGGGAGGGGTCCATTTTAAATCTGGGGGCAAAGGCTTCGCCAGCGGCCGCTCCTGCTATGAGTAGAATGATGGGAAAGATGTAAAGCATGAAGCTCATCTTGAGCAGGGGGGCTGTTTTGAATCCGATGATGACCCGGTCTCCTTTGCCGGCGTTTATGGTATTGTTTACCTTGATAGTCATGCCCATGCTCTTCTCCTGGGCTTCGCAGGAATCGCATGCATCGCAGGATTCACAGGATTTGGATCGTACGGTTTCTACCCATGCCGTTGTTGTGTTGGCGTTTGTGACCATGCCTTCTTTTGTAATCATCTCTTGTTCCAATGTGTTGTTAAATTAAAAGATTGCAACGCTCCTGGCCTGTTGTGATGTTCGACATTTGTTCCACATCTCCTTTGCAGGGTTAAAAAATCAGGCTACAAGATCAATTCCCTTGCTTGGTCCCTGGCCAATATCCCGGCCATATGTTTCAGTTCGGTTTGCATTGACCTAGAGAATATACTTTTCCACAGGTGAAAGTCAAATTTATTTCCCCTTTATATTCCTGGGCAGCGCAATATTTTTTTTATTCTCTTTTTTTATGTTGACAAGCAGGTTGAAATCGGGGTATAAGCCTCAAGTCTTTCGATGATCGAAAGAGGTTTTGCTCCCCAGTAGCTCAGTCGGCAGAGCGAGTGGCTGTTAACCACTTTGTCCGCGGTTCAAATCCGTGCTGGGGAGCCAACAAAAAAACAACCTGCACTAAGGTTTATAATAAATAGAGCCCTGGGGGATGATTCCTTCGGGGTTTTGCATTTTGTAGCTCCTATCAGCTTGACAGGTGTGTCTGTTTTGGAATATTCTTTTTTTATGAAAAAGATAGGAAATATCGAAATCAAGTATTTTTTAATCAAACCTGTCACGGTTGGGGAGCTTTCTAGGACGATTCAAGAGGTCTTTGGGTAAAATGCAGTTTCAGCTTCCGTCAAGATGGTATCTTCACCCTGTTTTTATCTTTGCCTGTTCGATTCTCGCCCTTGCGGGGTCCCTTGTGATAACCGTTTCCTGGTATATGGAGATCACGGCAGCCCTTGAGGTGATAATAAAGAAGTTTCACATTGATCCGGGTCAGATTTTTCCCTCAAAGAGCGGAATGATATTTCTGGTCTTGACGCTGCTTGTGACCGTGGTTCTTGCCGGAATTCTTCTGGCCTTTATCTATTACCAGCGCACGGTTCGACTTTTCAGGCTCCAGCATAATTTTATCTATAACTTCACCCATGAGCTTAAGACACCTGTCACCTCGCTTAAAATTTATCTCGAAACCTTCATGCGGCACACCCTTGAGCCCGAGGTTGCGAGAAAGTATACCGGTTATATGCTCGGTGATGTCAATCGCCTTATCGAGAACATCAACGCAATTTTAAACCTTGCCAGGATAGAGAGCCGCAGTTACGGGGCCGAGCTTACTCACCAGGATCTGGTCCAGGTGACAAGGAACTTTTGTGAAAAAAACAGCTCTCTTTTTCGCACCCTTACCATTACGATTCGAAATCCCCAGGACCTGAGCTTTGTTTATCCGGTGAACCTTTTTTTGTTTGAGATGCTTCTCATGAACATTCTCTCCAATGCTGAAAAGTACAATGAATCAAAAAAACCCAGTGTGGAGATTCTTTTTGGTGTTCACAAGCAGCGGATGTATATTGATTTTTCAGACAACGGAATAGGCATTGAACGTCAGGAGATCCGGAAGATCTTCAGAAAATTTTACCAGGCAGGAAGACACGACAGCGCCCATGTGAGGGGCAGCGGTCTGGGGCTCTATCTGGTGTTCAGCATTGCCAAAATACACGGGTGGAAAGTGGCGGCAAAGAGCCGGGGCAAGGGCCGGGGTTCAACCTTTACCCTGACCCCACCCAGGAAAGAAACCGCCGACATAAGGGGGAGGAATCTATGGAAGATGCTCAAGAAAAGCGTATCCTGGTAGTTGAGGATGAGCAGCATATTGCAGAGGGAATAAAGCTGAATCTGAACCTTCAGGGATACCGGGTGAAAATAGCTCCCGACGGGGTCTCAGGGCTTGATCTCTGGCGGCAATGGCACCCGAATCTTATTATTCTTGATATAATGCTCCCCATGATCGATGGGTTGTCGGTTCTGAAACAAATTCGCAGGGAGGATGAAAAGTTGCCCGTGCTGATTCTTTCCGCCAAGGGCAGTGCCGAGGACAGGGTCAGGGGGCTTCGATGCGGGGTTGACGACTATCTTGCCAAACCCTTTGATCTGGATGAGTTTCTGCTCAGGGTCGATCGACTGCTTGCCAGAACCTCCTGGTATGCCGAGGACGACGAGCCCCCAGGGGAAAATGAGCTGCCCTTTTCCGGTGAAGTCTACACCTTTGGGGAAAACCAGGTCAACTTCACCACCTGCAAGGCCGAATCCATGGCAGGCACCATCGATCTGACCGAGCAGGAGATCAAGCTTTTAAAGGTGTTCATCGCAAATCGGGGAAAACCCGTATCCCGCCAGGAACTCCTTGCTGCGGGGTGGGGGTATTCCAGCGACACCACCACCCGAACCGTTGATAATTTCATGGTTCGCTTCAGGAAATACTTTGAGGCAGATTCTAAACATCCCGTCTACTTTAAGAGCCGACGATCGGTGGGATATGTTTTTGACCACTGAGAATTTGCAAGTACCATCGAAACGGCATACTCAGTTCCGATGGTTGTGCTGATAACCGAGACAGGAGCATTTTCATGCTTGAACAGGACGGTGTCGCCGATCACCTCAACCTGGTGGAGGTTTTGGTTGAACCCCTTTTTGATCAGCTTCAGGAAGGCCTCTTTCACGGTCCAGTAGCGGAAAATGTCCCGGGCGTCGGGGCCCATGGCTTTGATTTCCCGTTGGGTAAAGGCTATTTTCATGAACCCCGGGCCCGGCGGCTTTCCGATCTGTTCAATGTCAAACCCTAGGTCAAGATCGGCCCTTGTGGTAAGGGCCGCCCCTGCATATTCCCCCGAATGGGAGATGGAGATTTTGACATGGGGATACCCCCTTAAAAAGGGGGCCCCCTCATCCTGGTGGTCGATGAATATTTCGGGCAGGGTAATTTCGGTGTCAACCCTCATTTGTACCATCTGCTTTACCAGAAATCGCCCGGCCATCCATTCGATCTGTTTCTTGAGACTCCTGAACCTGTTGACCCTGTCGATTTCTTCTGGAGAAAGAAACTGGGTGTGGAACGATTTAACGTCAAAGCTCAAGTTCTTTTTTGTTTGAAAATCTGCGTAATCATCTTCAACAAGACAACCCTTGATAAAAGACGGGATGGTCATATAGCATACCCCTACACCTGGAACCGGTTCAAGCCAGGTTATTTCAGGCGAGGATGTGTCTCTTATTTCCATTGTTCTCTTTTAACGTGCGGCTTCGGTTGTTTTAAATTCTATCCTGTGGTCTATCCTGTCCTTTTGGTCAAGCCTGTTGAGTTTTACCATTTGAAAGTCAACGACCTCCACATAGAGTTTGCCATCCCCATCCACAAGTTGCAGCTGATAGGTGTTGGTCTCCTGGTCTGAATCGCTCTTTGTGGTTATGCAAAAGTAGGGGTTCCCCTTTTTCACGGGTTTGTGGATGATCATCCTGCCTATCTCATAGGGAAGAACGGTTCTGGACGTGGTAAAAAACTCGAAGAGACCCCCTGTCTGGAACATGGCATCGATGAGAACCACCGGGGTGATAAGGTTGGGCCGGGTGATGCCTTTGAAAAACGGCTCAACGCTTGAATCCTTTACCGTGGTCACAAGGGTGGTTCCGTCAAACGAGTTCACATCCGCAATGGTGTTGAACAGACCATCCATGAAGAGTCTTTTTGGATGGTATATATTTTCTTCAAGATCACCGTCAATATGAACCGGACAAAACTCGGGCAGGGTTACTCTCCTTTCCTCCATGGAATAATCCACAAATTTCAGGCTTGCCTGGTAGTGGAGGGTGGGCTCACCCATGGCCACTCCCTTTGGATTTCTAAACTGGGAGGTGATGGTGCAGTGAAAGAGGTTCTCCCCGGTTTCCGCGGCTGAGATGAGAAGTTCCTTTGGCCGTTGTTTAAGGATCTTGATTCCATAGGGAATCTTAAAGCCGGTCAGTTCAACCCCTCGACTGTTGTCACCTGCCAGATTATCTGCCAGACCTTCGACCCCATCATCGGGACGTGCCTCTGGCGGACAAAGGGCCATTGCCGCCTCAACAAGGGTTTCAATGCCGGTTGCTCCGAGGAAAACCGGCACATCCTCCATGGCATGGTGAAGGAGAAACAGATCCCTGTCAAGGTCCAGGGTCCTTGCAAAGGTAACGCTCTTCTCACCCCTTGACACCAGGGTGTCTAGGAATGGAAGATCGTCAATGACGGATCCTTCGAGGATCTTGTCCCTGTCAAAGCCGTGGTCAAGACCTGAGATTACAACTTCGGTGTCAACCCTGTCCTCAAGGTCTGCCATGAAAAAATTGATGCCCTGGTCCAGGGGCAGAAATTGTAGCCCCCTCTGTTCCAGAACCTTTACCACAGTGGGGTTGGTTGCCATGCCGGCACCTGACCAGGCCGTCCAGGAATAGACCTTGAACTGCCGTTCCGGGTGAAGCTGCTGCTGTGCAAGGGTCAATTTGGTGATCAAATCGTTGGCAGCAGTGTAATCGGCCTGGCCCTCGTTGCCAAGCCTTGAGGTGACTGATGAAAAGGCGCAGAAAAAGCCGTACTCTCTTTTTTCCATGGCCGAGAGCAGGTTGATCATACCCTTGACCTTTACGTCCATGACCCTTGTAAAATCATTAAGATCTTTTTTGGG
Source organism: Desulfobacterium sp. (assembly GCA_034006945.1). Classification (GTDB taxonomy): domain Bacteria; phylum Desulfobacterota; class Desulfobacteria; order Desulfobacterales; family Desulfobacteraceae; genus Desulforapulum. The sequence goes on from JAVERV010000023.1 coordinate 30,385, forward strand.
AATGAATTGGCTCATCTCAATGCCTGCTGCATGAATCACGCCGTCGATGGTGTCGTGGGCTGCAATGGCCTGCTTGACCTTGTCAGGATCTGTAACATCCACGGCATGGTAGGTCACCCTTACCCCGAGGGATTCAAGGAGTGCAAGGTTTGCGGCTGATTCCCGCATCTGAATAATTCTGTCGACCCTGTGGCGAACCTTGAGGGGCCGGGCCCCGGGCATATCGGTTTTAACAAGGGCCATGATCTTCTCCCTGTCAAGACCTTCTTTTGCAAACTTCGGGTCAAGACTATTGATATCGCTGCTGCCGAGAATCACAAGGTCGGTCTTAAGGGTCTTTACCACCTGTTTCATGATCTCAAAGGTGATCCCCCTGGCTCCGCCGGTGACAAGGAGGGTGGATCCCTTCTCGATCATGGGTTTGCCCCTGTCCGGCAGCCTTTGTTCAAGGGCAAGGAGATGGCGACCTTTGTTATTAAATCCCACCTCGCATCGAAGGTCTGTTGAAGAGAGTTCTTCCATGAAAAGGGCAACGGTGGTTTCAACATCTGACCCAGGGAAATCTGTTGAAAAATCGACAAACTTTACACGGGTAGGCTCCATCTCCTTGTTGACGCTCTTGAGCATGCCTGAAATACCGGCAAAACTTGGGTGGATGGGACCGCAGCCCGGTTGATAGCAGAAGATCACCGAGTCAAAACCGAGGCTTGCGATCATGCCTCCGGGCTGGTTAAGCTGGTCAAAAAGCCCCTTGATTACCGTAAAAAGGGATGTGACGGCCCTGGTGATCTCAGGGGTATCCACCAGGCCATTTTGGGATTCATGGTCAAAAAAGTCGTCAAGGTGGGCAAGGTGGATAACTCCATGGACGGGTTTACCGCCTTTGATGAGTTCCTCTACCCCCTGCTTTACCTGTTTAAGATCGGTAAAGTCAACCTTGATGTCGGCCCGGTCCCCTTGGCCCATGGTGATTACCTCTCCCTCTTTAGCGATCACGGCTTTGGTCACGGAGTCGGAGAACCCGTGGCTGTCAAGGGTGACAACAACGGTTTTGCCCTTAAAGGGGTTGGCCCCCGGTGCTGGTTTCTTTGTCTCCCTGGTTCGGACCACAAGCCGTTTTACCGGCAAAGAGAAATTGTGATTGGCTGGAGTCTCTTCTACCTCAGGGGTTGTTTGAGTAGAAGGAGCTATCTTATCAGAATTGATCTTTTCAAGCCCGATTTTTTCAGGCCCGATTTTTTCAGGTGGGATCTCCTTTGCCTCTTCCTCCTTTGGCCCTTTAGTCGCTAACCTCCGGGTCATATGGACGCCTAACTTTGCTATGGTGCTCAGCTCCCTCAGCTTTACATCTTCGGGCACGTCAAGGCCGAAGTGGCTTGCGGCCTTTGCAAAGATCTCCACCTGTTTTACCGTGTCGATTCCAAGATCCGCCTCAAGGTCTAAATCCTGCTCGAGCATGTCCGTGGAGTAACCGGTCTGTTCGGCAATGATCTCTTTTATTGCTTGAATCGTGTCCGCTGCTTGAAACCCAGGTGTGGATGAGGCCTCATCTTTGGTGGTTTCTTTGTTTGACGGTTTGCCGCCGTCCTCCGGGGGAGTATCATCCGGGCCCGCCATTTCATCGAGGAATCGGACGAGCTTTGCAATGGTGTTAAGCTCCCTGAGTTTCAGGTCTTCTGGCACATCCAGGCCGAAATGGCCTGCGGCCTTTGCAAAGATCTCCACCTGTTTTACCGTGTCGATTCCAAGATCCGCCTCAAGGTCTAAATCCTGCTCAAGCATGTCTGTGGTATAACCGGTCTGCTCGGCTATGATTCCCTTCACCGTTTCAAGGGTTGCCACGGCACCTGGAAGGGTTGCAGCCGTTGCTGGGGCTGTTTGTGCAGCTTCCACCGGAACCTTTTTGGGGCTCTCTTTTGCGGGTACGGGTTTTGTCCCGTCAAGGCCCGGTGTCGTGGTGCTGCCCACAAGGCATAGGGTGTTGTCGATGATCTTGAGATCAGGATCGGTTGATTCGGATATCTTGGCAAGCCAGGCCGTGTAGGCCGGGTTATTGGTAAATGCCTTTTCCTGGATGCGCCGGACAAAGACAAAGGCAAAATGGGAGCCAAACCCTGCGGCAAGGTGAAGACCGTACTCGGCATCCCTGGAATTATTACCCGTGCTGAAGTTCAGATCCTTGAAGTGGTCTGGGATGTTTTTAAGGTTGGCAATGGGTGGGGCTTTGCGCAGCTGAAGGGCCTTGACCAGCACCACATCCTCCACCGCAGCCCCGAGGGTGTGACCGGTAAACCCCTTTGTGTTGGATATGCATATCTTGTCTGTATGTTCCTTAAAGGTGGTCCTGAGGGCGGTTATCTCGGCGTCTGCACTTCCCCCCCTTGCAGGAGTGTAGGTTTCGTGGGACATGAACAGGAGCTTGTCTGCATAATCCCGGGCTTTGAGGCCGTGGCGTTCTTCCATGGTCTGCATGAATCGCTCCATCTCCTGGGCCATGTGGGGCACGTCGATGTTAAAGGTGTGAAAGGCGCTGTTGGCCATGTGGGTGCCGAGGATCTCAGCCTGGCCGTTCATTCCCCTTGCCTTGACCGTTGATTGACGTTCAACGATGATTCCAACGGCTCCGCTGCCGAGGATGGTTCCGTTGCGATTTGTGTCAAAGGGCTTTGCAGCCTCAGAGACCCGTTTCTTGACGGTTGCGGCCCCAAGGGCGAGGAATCCCGAGCCCACCCATTGGTTCTGGGCCTTTGAGGTGGCGTTTTCTCCCCCGACCACAAGGACGCGCCTGCACCGGCCGACCCTGATCCAGTCTTCGGCAATTCCCATGGCCTGGGTGGTTGATGCGCAGGCGCTTGACACAAGGGTGTTTGGTCCCTTTGCCCGGATGATCTGGGCAAGGTGGGCGGCCCCCAGGGGGCAGTGGTTGGCAAGGAAATTACGATCAAAGGTAAAGGCTCCGAGATCGGTTCGTTTTTTTGACTTGATCTTGAAGAACCAGTCGGTGAGCCGCTCCTTGACCTGGATCTCCTTTATCTCCTGCATCAGGTAGTAATAGATGTTTTCAAAGGCCTCGTAGGGCTTGAGATAAAATTTTTCGTAGAGGTACTTTTCCATCTCGTTGATAAGTGTCTCGGAGTTGGGAAACAAAGATGTGATGATGATGCCGGTATCGTCCTGCATCTCCCTTGGCAGGGCGAACCCGTCGGGAATCATCCGGGTGCCGGTGGAGGCCTTTTTATACTGCATCACAAGGGGAATCCCCGCATCCTTTAGAGCTTCAATGCCTGCGGCAACGGCAAGGGACATGCTGACGTCATATTTTGCCTTGATTCCGTATTCATCTGTAAGGTCAAAGTAGCCAAGCTGGCCTGCAAGGTGGATAACATCCTCGGTCCGGGTGATCTCCATAAATCTTGCATTGCCGTCCGGCTCTTTAAAGAGCCGGGTGATGTTCTTGTCGGCGATCCTCTCCTGGTCCTCAAGATCCAGGGGCTCGATAAAGTTGGTCCCGGCAAGGATTTTCTCAAAGTTCTCCTTGTCAAATACCCTTTTACCCCTGCCTGGGAGACCCACGGATACGCCTGAGATCACGATAGGTTCGGTGATGAAGTTAAAACGTCGCACGGCATCCAGGGCCGCATCCTGCTGTTGGCGAAGGAACTCGTCGTGGAAGAGCTTGTCTGCAAGGGCCTTGTTGTGCTTTTTAAAGGTCTCAAAGTCAAGATCCATGGCAATGGGATCTGAAAGGCGTCCCAGTGCATGGGATGGCCCACGGTTCTCCCCACCTGCTGTCGCCTCCACCTTGGGTGGCACCTGATCGGCCACTGGTTTAGATTGTGATGCCGGGCTGGATAATGGTGCCATGGGCCTTTTTGTGAAGAGGGTGTTGATCGATTTAAGGTAGCCTTTGCACTCCTTGAAGCTTTCAACCTCACCCTTTCGCACGTCAACTGTGACGGCTGTTTTATAGTCAGCGATGTTGATGTTCTTTAACAGATTGACAAGGAGCCGGGACGGCCCGATCTCGATAAAGTGGGTCTTGCCCGCAGCATAAACACCTTCCACTGAAGCTATGAATTCCACCGGGCTTGTGATCTGGCGGGCCAGAAGGTCCTTTACAGCCCGGCGGTTTTCAGGGTAGGGCCTGGCCGTAACGTTGGATATCACCCTGTCGAATCGGGTCTCGTTAAAGACAAGGGTTTCGAGATATTCCCTCAACTCCCTTGCAGCCTCGTCAAACAGGGGTGTGTGAAAAGCCCCTGAAAGGTTGAGGCGCTTATGGACCACACCCTTTTCCTTGAGAAAGGTGCAGAAGCTGTCAATGGCATCGGCAGCTCCGGACACGGCCGTCTGAACCTCGCTGTTCTTGTTGGTGATAAAGACCTCATCCACAAAGGATTCCCGGATAAGGGCTGCGGTGTCCCGTTCATTTTTAAAGACAACCATTATTTTACCAGGGTTTTTCAGGCTCGCTTTTGCCATGAGGTCGCTTCTTTTGATGATAAGCCCCATGGCAACATCAAAGTTTAGCATGCCGCTGCAAAAGAGCGCCGTGTATTCCCCCACGCTGTGGCCTAGGAAATAATCCGGGCTGAACCCCCGGGCCGCAAGGTGGTGGAAAAGAGCCGCAGATGAGAGAAACACCGCGGGCTGGGTGTTTTCCGTAAGGTTGAGGCGCTGTTCGCTGCCAAACATCATCTCAAGGAGGGAATAGCCCCGGCGGCTGACAAATATCTCTTCCCCCTGGTCCATGAGCCTTCGGATGTCCGGCTCCTTTTCGTAGAGCGCCTTCATCATGCCGGGCCCCTGGGAACCCTGGCCGGAAATAAGGGCCACGATCCGCTGCTTCTTCCCCTGGGTGTCTGCCGAGTAGGAGATGGCTCCCAGGGGGGCGAGGGTTTCAACCTTCTTTATGGAGGCAGCCCCCGCTGAATCCTGTGCAGACTTATCACCCCTTACAAGAAAGGAGGGCAGGGTTGTAATGATGGTGTGACAGTGGTTGCCGCCGATGCCGTTTACGTTTGAGGCAAGCCTGACCGGTCTGTCATTATCCATGGTTATCATCTGATTGCAATGTTTCAATGTCTTGCTCAATGCCATGGTCGAGTGGTCTGCCGAAAAGTTGAAATCGGGCAGCATCACCCTTCGGCGGGTCATCAGGGCAAGCTTCGCAAGGGCGACCGCTGGGTTTGCCGCCTTGAAATAACCAAACTGGGGTTTTACATTGCCGCAGAAAACAGGGGTGGTAAAGCATTTTTCAGCCACCTGACGTTCGATCATGTCCCCGAGGACATTGGAAAAGGCAAAGAGATCCAGGTGGTTGATCTCCTGCTTGCGGATGTTCGTCCTTTGATAACAGTCGTTGATGGCTCGCACAAACGTAGTTTCAGACGGTGCCAGCAAATGGTCGGGCACGCTGGATCGAACCGTTATCCCGTTTAGCTCTGCCAGGATGGTCATGTTGTTTTCCCTGGCCTTCCTGTAGGTGGTGAGGACGTGGATGGCGGCCCCCTCGCCCATCACATACCCCTTTGCCCTTGAGTCAAAGAAGTTGCACTCGTCGTCGGACAGGAGCCCCAGGCGCTTAAAGGCAATGAGAACGCCGGGATAGAGGTTTGCGTCGACACCGCCCACCAGCACATAGTCAAGCTCCTTTGCCGCTATTTTCATGGCTCCGTTCTTGATTGCAATCACGGACGAGGCGCAGGAAGCGTCGATGACGTAGTTGGCCCCGTTGAGTCCGAAGTGGTTGGCGATTCTGCCTGCAATGATGTTCGACAGAAGACCGGGGGTTGTATCTTCGTTGTTTGCCGGGATCGCCTCCCTGATGGCGGCAAGGAGCTGACCTGCTACTTCCCCGGCCTTTCCCCTGTTGACCCCCCGGCTGTTTTCAATGATCTCGGCCACGAGGAGTTTTCTGACCCTGAGGATGTTCTTGTTCTGGCGCTCGCCGGGAATGGTGCCGAGGATCACACCGATTCGGTTCCCCTTGACGAGTAGGGGGGCGAGGTTTGAGCTTGAGATGGCCTCGTCTGCGGCGTCCAGGCCAAAAAGCTGGCCCCTTTCAAGGGATCGAACGGTCTTTGGCGGGGTTCGGTATTTTGCGTTGTTGAACTTGAAGTTGGTTATCACCCCTGCCTTTACCCTTGGAATGTGGTAGATGGATTTCTTGTCAAAATTTGCATAGGCGTCGTTGAAAAATCGATCGTCGGGAACTTCGGACAGCTGTTTTTCACCACTCTCAAGATGGCGCCAGAACTCTTCGCAGTTCCGGGCTCCTGGAAGGCATACCCCAACGCCCGCCATGACGATCCTGTCGTCGTTAAAGTCATAGGCGGTGTTGCTGAAGATGCTCCTCTTTACGGGCTGGTAGTCGGTGCGGAACTCTTCCACAACAAGGTGGTAGTTGATGCCGCCGAATCCATAGGCGCTCACTGCGGCTTTTCTGGTGCTGTTATCCCGGGTGGTCCAGGGTTTTTGTTCGGCAAGGATGTAGAGCCCTGTATCGGTGAGATCGTGGTTCTTTGAGAGGTTTTTAAACTGCCCGTTGGGGGGCAGGATGCCGTTCTTGACGGCAAGGATAGCCTTGGCAAGGCCTGCGGCCCCGGCAGCCCCTAGAAGATGTCCGACCTGGGACTTGAGGGAGCTTATGCCCGTCTCCCCCCCCTTATAAAAGCGCTTCAGGGTCTCAAGTTCAGCCTGATCCCCCATGGTGGTGCTGGTGCCGTGGGCTTCGATAAAGTCGATGTCCGAAGGTTTTACCGGTGATTTCATCTGCTCAAAGCAGCGCTCAAGGGCCAGGATCTGGCCGTCCACATTTGGGGCGGCTATGGCCTTGCCCCTGCCGTCCGAACTTGATCCAATACCCTTGATTATGCCGAGGATATTATCCCTCTCCCTGAGGGCGTCCTTCATTCGTTTGAGAATAAAGACCGTCGCACCCTCTCCAAGGACAAACCCATCGGCCCGTTCGTCAAAGGGAAACGAACCCCTGGCTGAAAGTGCTCCCATTTTGCAGAAGCCTATGAAGGATTCCGGGACAAGGTGGGTGTTAACTCCCCCCACGATCACCTGGTCCACAGCGCCTGCCAGAAGCTCTGTTGTTGCGGCATCGATGGCTGTAAACGACGAGGCACAGGCCGCATCGACCACATAGTTGGTGCCCCTTACCCCAAGGTGCTTTGCAACCCTTGACGCCTCGATGTTGAGCAGCATTCCGTGGACCGGGTCATAGCCCGGGTTGTTTGCCTCAAGTTCAGCCTGGAGGTGATCTTTGATCGCCTGTTTCTCCTGGTCGGTGAGTGCGGCATAGGCCGGGGTCTTCTCTAACATTCCCAGGATCTGGGGAAAATGGTACTTGAGCTGAAGGTCGTTGCCAAGCTCGTTACCAAGGCAGGTTGCGATGATCACGGCGGTTCGGTCCGGATCGTCGCACTTAAAAACGTCGTCCTGTCCAAGGTAGCCCGCCGTTTCAACCGCCTGGTAGGTGGCGGAAAGGAGCATCTGCTGGCTCCTCGATAGCTTTGCGGCCTTTTCCGGGGTGTACCCGAACCGTTCATGGTCAAAGGAAAAGTTTTCCACCTGGCCCGCGATGATGGTGTAGCTCTTGTCTTCGGCCCCCCTGTCCGGGTCATAGTATAGGTCCCGGCGCATGCGGCTTTCCGGCATTTCACCGATGCTGTAGCGCCGTTCAAGGATGGAGGTCCAGAGCTCTTCAGGGGAGTTGGCTCCTGGAAGAACGCACCCCATGCCCACCACGGCAATCTCGTCGTTGATGCTGTTCTTTTCCGAGGAAAAAATCTCCAGGGCCCCGAGATTCTGGAGCAGGCTCTGTTTATGGTCAAACAGGGTTGCGTGGATATCGGCAATCGAGACCGGGGCCTTGAAGTAGGCAAGGCTGTCTCCCACAAGGAAGTTGCCCCGATTCCGATGTTCGTCACCTTCAAAATAGGTGTAGTTGTTTTTTCCGGGGTTCTTGAAGTCGGGGAGGAAACCCTTGGCACCGATGAGCAGGGATCCTATGTTTTTCTGTTCAAAGGAACGCTTTCTCTTTTCAAGGGGGGCATGGTCTTTGATCATCTTTTTTTGTGTCTGGATCATCATCCTGGCAAAATCGTTGGGCGCGGTTCTTGATGCAAGCCCAACGCTCTCCCCGATCACCATGGTTTCATTCGCACTTGAGATGATCTCCTGGTACTGCTTTTTAATGCTCCCGGTCTCAACGATTTCCCGGGAAAAAAGATAGGCGCTTCCCACCTGGATCCCAATCTTTACACCCCTTGCGGCAAGGAGAGATGCAAGGCCGGATATGAACCAGGAGCCGAATTGCGTTGAAATGCCCCCGGCAAAGATCAGGGTCAGTTTATCAAGGTCAAAATTTAATTTGCCATTGATTTTTTGTCCATCGAGAATCTTTGATATACCCGCCTCCCAGAGTACCAGGCTTGACAACGATCCCACATGGCCTCCTGCTTCCCTTCCTTCAAAAATGAAGCGGGTGCAGCCATTTTTTACGGCATTGTCAAGCATGGAGATGGAAGGGGTGTGAAGGTAGACCATTGTCCCCTCCTTTTCAAGGGCCAGGGCCTGGGCCGCCACACCACCTGCAAAAAGGGCAAAGGGAACCTTATATCTTTTTACCATCTCCATGTGGCTTTCAACGGCGGGATTAAAGGCATGGATGCCCACGAGTCCTGCACCAAAGCGTTCCACCTGTTCATGGGCATTTTTCAGCATGGTGTCGGCAAGGTGGGGAGGAAGGCTTCCCACGGCAAAGAACGGAAGGGCTCCGGCCTCGAGCACCTGGTTTGCAAAGTCTGTGTTGTCGCTGATGTTGGCCATGGGACCCTGGATCAGGGGCAGTCGTGTGCCGTGTTCCTTTGCAAGGGCGGTTCCTGGTTGAACCGGGTCAAACTTGTCCACAAAGTCAAGATTGCGGCCAAGGGTTGTGAAGAAGTTTGAGATGATGGTTTCAAGATCCTTTGCATCCCTGGAAAAATTCTTTGCAAAAAATGCGTCCTGGCCAAGGAAGAAGAGGCTTTGAACCGCAGCTGCAGAGTCATCGTCAAGGGCCGTGAGTTGTTCGCCTATCTCCCTGTAGAGGGTTTTGTCTGCCCCTTGTTCGTCTGCAATGACAATGGCCCTCTCCCTGAGCTCTTTTGCGATTTTTGTTCCAAGCTTGGCAAAGACCCTGTACCTTGTGTGATTGTCAAGGATGATCTCCAGGGAATCACCCTCGTCAACCGTGGAGAGAAGTTTCTTGAAGTTTTCTGCAAGGGGGCTTTCATTGCTCAGCCACACCTGGCTGTCCAGCACCACAGCGCTCGCCCCTGCGGCAAACATTCCTGCACCTGTGTATTGACCGACTCCGCCGTGGACGATGACGGGTCTCTTCTGGTTTTTCAAATACCACTGCATGAGGATAAAGGCGGAAAAATTTGACACCCGCCCCCCGGTTTCGTTGCCCCTTAAAACAAGGGCATGGGGATCCACGGTTTCAATGGACTTGTCCATCTCGATTTCCCGTACTTCGAGGATGATCTTTGCCTCAAAGAAACCTTCAAGGCTTTGCTTTAAAACCCCGGGATCTTGATTGGCGGCAAGGGGAATCACAAGGCAGTTGAGACGGGTGAGATCCAGGGCTTTGATTTGGTCCATAAGGGATTGGGTCGGTTGGACAAGCCTGAGACCAAACAGGATGTTGGCTCTTACAAGGCTCGATATGTTTTCAAGGATCCCATTGTCCGAAAGAAATTCTGTGTCAAACACAGGCAGGGCCCCTGCTCTGTAGGCCTTGACAAAGAAATTCAAGGAAAACACCTTTGCAGGGTTGTAGATCATAAGTGGAAGTCTTGAGTTGAAAATCCTTGTAATCATGGGGTGTATCTCTCCGTTTTTTACAAGAAACTTGAAACAAGAGACAAGAAACAAAATTCAGTCCTAATTCAAGTTTCATACTTTGTTGTGTCCCTGAGGACATGTGGGTTTATAATGTCGGTCCAAATACAATGCCGTTACATTTATTGTGCCAGGTTGGGTAAAAATTTTTATGTGACTGGTAATAAAGGGGTATTTAACAGTTGTCCTGATTTCATGATTGTGGTATCTGTATGGTTTGTGTGTATTAATTGAACATTGGATGTACATTTTATGATCGGGGGTGGGATGGGAAAAGAGCGTTTGAGTGGTGAGGAGCGGGCCTTTTTCACCATGGTTTACCATGCGGCCTTTGCCAATCCCTTCAGCGACCTGAGGGAACGGCTTGATATGAAAATTGCGAGTCATTTTCCAGGGGTTGAACGGGGTGTAACAGGTGGCCGTTATATCCGGGAGATCACAAGGCGGATTGAGGAGCTTGACAGGGAGGGCAGGGGGCACCTTGATCCTTTCAAGGGTCGGGACCGGGCCATTCTCAAGACGGTTTTTTTGTTTGACGTTTTTTACAGGTACCGGGAGAGATTTGACCGTCTCATCGAAGAGCAGATAGATTCCGGGGATGAATCGGTGCGTGTACCCTTTGCAGACCAGGCCATGGAGATGATCAGAAAAAGAGGTGTGCCCGAAGATCAGATCTGCCACTACTTCGCCCTCTCCTACCAGCTGAGAAGGGCTTTCTTTTTTATCTCCCATTCCCTTGTGGGGAACAGCCCATGCATGAAAACCCTCCGCCGCAACCTCTGGAACAATGTGTTTACAAATGATATTGATCTCTATGACCGATACCTGTGGAACCGCATGGAGGATTTTTCCACCCTCATCCTCGGCGAGACAGGAACCGGCAAGGGAACCGCTGCAATGGCCGTGGGAAGGAGCGGCTATATTCCCTTTGATCCTGTTAAAAAACGGTTTGCAGTCAGTTTTACACGGGCCTTTTCATCGTTGAACCTGTCCCAGTATCCTGAGACCCTTCTGGAATCAGAGCTTTTTGGTCATAGAAAAGGGGCCTTTACCGGGGCTGTGGACGATTATCAGGGGGTATTTGACCGTTGCAGTCCCCATGGCTCTATTCTCCTGGATGAAATCGGTGAGGTGCCTGACCATGTCCAGATAAAGCTCCTCCAGGTTCTCCAGGAGCGTACGTTCACACCGGTTGGAAGCCATGAACGATCAAGATTTCAGGGAAGGGTGATCGGTGCCACAAACCGTTCAATTGCCGCCATACACAGGGGCGAGGTGTTCCGGGATGATTTCTACTACAGGCTCTGCTCGGACATCATCGAGGTTCCGCCTCTGAGGGAGAGAATCAGCCAGGATCCCACAGAGCTTTTTGATCTTCTCTGTTTTACCGTCAGGAGAATAACGGGAACAGAACCTGAAGTCCTCGCCAACAGGGTGGCCCGGGTGATCCATCGCGAGCTTGGCCAGGATTATGCCTGGCCTGGAAATGTCAGAGAGCTTGAGCAGTGCGTGAGAAGGGTGGTGCTCAAAAGAGGGTATGAGGGACGAAAAGAGTCGGGTGAAAAAGGAATCAACACAAGGTTTGTCGGGCAGGTTGAGGCCGGGGAACTTTCGGTTGCAGATCTTGTCGCAGGCTATTGCACCCTTCTTTACCGTCGCCTTGGCACCTATGAAAAAGTGGCCAAAAAGACCGGTCTTGACAGGAGAACCGTAAAAAAATATATTGACGCCCACAGATGATGAAATTGGCTTTTTCGGTTTTCAGATAAGGGGGAGTGGTATTAATGGTTGATTTTCTACCGGGTTTCATCAAGGGCAGTCTCTCGTTTCTGCTCTATGTCATCAATTCGATAGTGCTGTGTTCGGTCATTTTTGTGGTGGCCTTTGTCAAGTTCCTTGTTCCAATTCCATGGTTTGCCCGGGGTTGCAGTCAACTCTTGATTGGTATCAGCAGGTTGTGGATTACCATCAACACCTTGAATTCAAAGTTTTTTAACCGCATAGAGTGGGATGTGCGGGGGGCTGACGATCTTGACCCCAACGGCTGGTATCTGGTTGTGTCAAATCATCAATCCTGGGTGGATATCCTGGTGCTTCAAACGGTGTTCAACAGAAGGATTCCTTTTTTGAAGTTTTTTCTTAAAAAAGAACTCATCTGGGTACCGTTTCTGGGACTTGCCTGGTGGGCCCTTGATTTTCCCTTTATGCAGAGATACTCGAAAAAATTTCTCGAGAAAAACCCCAATTTAAGGGGAAACGACCTTGAACGTACCCGCAGGGCCTGTGAGAAGTTCAAGGCCACCCCTGTCTCGATTATGAATTTTGTGGAGGGAACGAGGTTCTCCAGGCAGAAGCATAGGGCCCAGGGTTCTGAATTTAAAGCACTTTTAAAGCCAAGGGCGGGCGGGGTTGCCTTTGTGCTCGGCGCCATGGGCGATCATATAAACAAGGTGGTAAACGTAACCATTGTTTACCCTGGGGGGGCAGACACCTTCTGGGGGTTTATCTCAGGAAGGGTGAGGCATATCATCCTGGATGTTGAGGTGGTTCCCGTGACCGACGAGATGATCGGAGACTATTTCAACAACGATGAGTTTCGAGAGGGTTTCTGCCTCTGGGTCAATCGGCTGTGGGAGGAAAAGGACCGTAAGATCCAAGCTATATCTGATAGTCTGCACGCCTCAAAAACAACCATCAGCCAGGGATGATCTCCATCACCCATCTGGATGGATTCTCGCCTTTGTCAGAGGTGGCTGACATGACCTCCCTGATCGTGACCCTTTGACGGGTTTTTTCGATGGTAATTTCAGAGTGGCATCCCATGACTCGCGTGCCGGCCATGAGGGTTTGGCTTACATCCATCCGGGGGGTTCCCGGGGTTTTTCTGGACCATTTCTGGATATTCTCCTGTTCCTGGATGAGATCATGCAGACGCTGCTCTTGTTTAACGATGCTTGTGGAAAGTTCCTCTATTCCCCCTGCTCTCTTTTCAACATCATCAAGACTCTGATCAAGGGATTCCTGTATCTTGGCACCTTTTTCCTTGAGTATCTGGAGTTGGGTTTCCATGCGCTGGCGCTCACCCTGGTCGCCGGCCTGGTTAAGTGAGGCAATGCCCAGAATCGTCTCTTTCTGGGCTCTCATGGAGGCCTCCTCCATATGGGCAAGCTTTGAGCACCGCTCCTGGCTTTCATTGAACTTGAGCTCCAACTCCGATTTTTTTTCCCCGGTCTCCGCAAGCGTCTGACGAATCCAGGCCATCTCCTCCTTTAATTTTGCAATTCTCTTGAGAACAAAGATGTCCTCTCCGACCTTCAGAAGTGAGGGTTTAGAGCGCTCAGTCCCCACATTCCTACTGTAAAGACCCAGTTTTGCGGTGATGTTAGAGGCGATGATTGTGCCCTGTTTGATCACACAGGCACCGCTTGTTTCGACGGTGGATTCCACAATTTCTTTGTCTGTATGGATGTCCCCCAGGCAGAGGATGGTTGATTTTTGAATAAACTTTGCCGATACAGCGCCCATGGAATAGATAACGGCATGGGTAATGCCGTTTGCTACGCATAAGTCCCCATCGGCATGGATGATGCCGCCGTCGATCTCCCCGGCCCTGATGTTTTCTCCTGAAACCTTGAACCCGTTGTGAATACATCCCTTGACCCTTATGTTGCCCGGGTATTCTATGTGGCCTGTCTCATAATCAGCCCTGTCGGTTACAAATTCATCCATTACGCTGATGGTGCCGTCCCAGGAGAGTTTGGGTTCACCATCGATTCTGGCCAGGACCTGTAATCCGTCGGGGGAAAGTTTTGCCCCTCTGCCGCATTTTATTTTGAAGTCAAGAGCCGGGGCAACGGCAATGATTTCACCAAATACGTTGGTTCCGTCAACCCCCTGTGTGACGGGCGTTTTTTCTGCAAGAATGGCATCGACTGCCACCCTGGGAATTTCTCCCCTTTGCCTGAAATCGATATTTCCCCTTTGATCGATTTTCCCGATTTCGAGTCTGTCGGTTTTAAAGTGGTATTTGACAACGGCATTGGTTCCCGGTTGGGGCTTGATACCACGGGCAACCCTCAAGGGGGGTGGTGGGTGTTCTTTGGGTTTTATAAAGCTGTCGATCTCGGTTTCGCTGATAAGGCCAAAGACAATTTGATGCTGCGTAACAATCTCTTTTATCTCCCGGGGCGTTATGGTCGGGTCAAATTGATCGGTCTTGGAGATAAAAGCTTCAAAGGCTTGATGGCCAATGGTAAGGTTCATTCCCCGATCAAGGGAAATGTTGGTGGTAAGGTCTTGGTTGTTGGTGGGAGGTTTGGAGGGGAGGGGGGGCTCTTGGGAGGGAACGATAGTCTGTGCAGGGTTTGTTTCATCGGCGGCTTTGAGACTATTCTGCACTTTTAAAACATCCTTGAGCTGATCCGTGGTTATCATTCCTGCTTCCACCAGGATCTCCCCCAGGCGTTTTGTGCGTTTGTTATGAATCATCTCCTTTTTCTGCTCGTCAAGGGCAAGCTTGAGCAGGCCGATGGAAATATACCCTTTTTCAACGGCAATGGTGCCGAATTTCACCTCTTTTTCTCGTATTTCAATTACCCTGGCAGCGGTCATGAGGCGTTGCATGTCAAGGGTTGAGAGCAGTTTGTTCGTTAAAAGATAATCGGCAAAGGCGGTGAACGGTTCCCCGGTTTTGCAGCAGGTTTTCCAGGCAAGGTCCATGGCCTCTTGGGTGACAAGGCCGTGCCTGAGTGCCAGCTGTCCGATTACAGGGTAGGGCGAGTCGCTATTTTGATGGTCTTCCATGGATGATTCCCCTTTGTCAGCTTATGACCAACTCCCTGGGAAACTTTGCATAAAGGGGAGTTTTGTTGTTGGTTGATGCCTCTATCCATACCATGCTCTGGCAATGCCGGTTAAAAAAACAGAGATAGAATTCCAGGTATGATAAGATGGGACTCTACAATAATTTCAAGCTGTGTTCCAGGAAGAAAAACCCCTTTTTTGCTCAGGTGTATGGCATAACTAAGGGAGATGGGGGTGAGCATGAGAAGAAATCCCAATGGGCTTATCAGGCCCATGAGTGAGGGTATGAGCGTAACGAGGAACGTAACCACAAGAACCCAGTTGATGAGGGAGAGAGCCTTTCTTTCGCCAATAAGAATGGGAAGGCTCTCTTTGCCGGTGATTCTGTCCCCCTGCATTTCAAGAACATCAAAAAACACGGTTCTTGCGAGCACAATCCCCATGGAAAAGACAAGAGCCGGCACTATCTGAATTCCTGTAGGGGTCGAGACCGCCGGCAGGATGCAGGTCACCGTTCCCCATGCCGCCGTGATAAGCAGAGTCTTGGATCCTGGAATATCCTTGATTCTTTTGAGACCTCCTGAGAGTACGGGCAGGATTCTCCGGTTGTAGGCGAGTCCAAGAATGCTCATTATCGAGAGAATGAAAAAGGATGGAAGGCCTGTGAAAAAGGCCATCACCAGACCTGCCGTTCCGCTTGCCAGGGCAAGGGCAATGAGCCACGGTCTGTTTGCCATGTAAAACTCTGCCCTGTCCGGGTTGTTGTACCGGTCTGATTTTATGGTGAATAAATTGTTGATCACCTGCATGGAAAGGATGTAGAGCATGGCTGTTGCCCCATGGCTGAGGCTGTGGGCGAGCCCCTGGAGGGTTGAGCAGGCATAGGTTAGGCTCCCTGCTCCAAAGGAGAGCAGCAGATTGGTCTTGAGCAGAACCAGTATAAGAGGCCGCAGTTTTGCCAGAAGAACGTTTCTG
Source organism: Desulfobacterium sp. (assembly GCA_034006945.1). GTDB lineage: Bacteria > Desulfobacterota > Desulfobacteria > Desulfobacterales > Desulfobacteraceae > Desulforapulum. Next base: position 46,060 of record JAVERV010000023.1, read on the forward strand.
GGTGTGCCAAGCTTCTCTTCAAGGGTTTTGCATGTCCGGTTGATGATCCAGCTGGGTGTGGAGGCTCCGGCGGTAATGGCGATATGGGTCGCCCTTGAGAGTTGTTCAAGATCAAGCTCGGTCACATCCTCGATGTGAAAGGCTGGTGTTCCCGTATCCCTTGCCACCTGGACAAGGCGACGGGTGTTACCGCTCTTCCGTCCGCCAACTACAACCACTGCATCGCTTGTCCGGGCAAGTTCCCTTGTCTCGGTCTGGCGCTTTTCAGTGGAATCGCAGATGGTGTCAAACACCTCATACTGTGGATGATTGCTTTTTGCCCAGATCTTGACCTGTTCGAACAAATGGGTGTCCTGGGTGGTTTGGGCAACGATAATCGCCCTGTCAAAGGGCGGCAGTTTCTCCAGCTCTTCCATGGTGGAGAGTGCAACAGAGCTTTTGCCTGCGTAGCCCAGGAGGCCCTTTACTTCCGGGTGGTCGTGATCTCCGATAATTATCGAGGCATATCCCTTGTCCGCATGTTTTTTGATGATTGTCTGAACCCTGATCACCCTAGGGCAGGTGGCATCGATAACCTTAAATCCAGCCTGTTCCAGCCGTTGTTTGTCCTGGGGTGGAACCCCGTGGGCACGGATAAGAACGGTTCCCTCACCCTTTTCCGGAATCTTTTCCAAGGCTGGGATGCCTTTTTTCTCGAGCATCTCAAGGACCTGGGGGTTGTGGATCAGCGGGCCATAGGTGCAGATTTTCTCTTTGGTTGCGTTGGATGCGTCAAGCACCAGATCAACGGCACGGCGGACACCCATGCAGAAACCTGCGGTCCTGGCAATGGTTATCTTCATGAAATACGGTTAAAGAGATCCACAAGGCGCTGGAACTCTTCCCGGGTTTTAAACCCTATCTCAAATCTGCCCCCGTCTCCCTTTTGCCTTATTTTGACTGTGGCGTTTATCTTGCTGGAAAGAGTTGAACAGAGCGGTTCTAATTCTTCATCCCCGGGTTTGCCTGGTATGGGTGATGGGGTGGGAGGGGTGTCTGCCCCTGCCTTGATTCTCTGGACGAGCTGTTCGGTTGCCCGGACAGAAAGCTCTTTTTCAACGACCTTAAGCCAGGCTCTGATCTGGTTGTCTTCAGATCCGGCTCCCAGTATGGCCCTGGCATGCCCGGTTGTAATTTCCCGCCGGGCAAGACTCTGGTGGATGGCTCCGGGCAATCCCCTCAGCCGTAAAAGATTTGCAATGGTGGAACGGTTCTTCCCTATTCTTTGGGCAACTTTTTCCTGGGTGTAGTTAAATTCGGAGATCAGCCGGTGGTAGGCCTCAGCCTCTTCCAGGGGGTTTAACTCCTGGCGCTGGATGTTTTCGATGATCGATACCTCGAGCATCTGTTCGTCAGTAAGATCCCTTACAAGGGCCGGGACATGGATTAACTTGGCCATTTGAGCGGCCCTTAACCTTCGTTCACCCGCAATGAGCTCGTAGGAATCATTATTTTTCCTCACAAGCAGGGGCTGGAGGATTCCCTGTTCAACAATCGAATTTTTAAGTTTTTCAAGCTCTTCCTGGTCAAAGGTGATTCTGGGCTGAAACCGGTTGGGAACGATATCCTCTGTTTTGCACATGAAAAAGCTACCCGTATTTTCATCCATGGTCTCAAGGTCTGGAATCAGGGCGGAAATCCCCCTGCCAAGTCCTGAAAGCTTTTTTTTCTTGCTCATCTTTTTAATTCCCGTTTACCGTTGAAGAAGTTCTTTTGCAAGGTCAAGGTAGCTTTTGGCTCCCAGGGAGGAGGGGTCGTAGGCAATTACAGGCATGCCGAAACTAGGGGCTTCACCTAATTTTACGTTGCGGGGAATCCTTGTCTTAAAAATCATCTCCTTGAAGTGAGTCTCTGCATCTTCGACAACCTGGCGGGCAAGGTTGGTTCTTCGGTCAAACATGGTTAACAGTATCCCCTTTATTTTGAGACTCTGGTTAAGGGAGAGCTTCACCCGTTTGATGGTGGCAAGGAGCTGACCAAGACCCTCAAGGGCGAAAAATTCACTTTGAAGGGGGATCAAAACTGAATCTGCGGCAGTTAATGCATTGAGAGTCAAGAGACTCAGGGATGGGGGGCAGTCAAGAAGCAGAAAATCATAGTTCTGTTTTATCCCGGATAAAAGTCGTTTTAACACCTCCTCCCTGCCCCTGGATGCCATCATCTCCACCTCAAACCCGATGAGATCTGTATTGGCCGGGAGAATATCCATATTCTCCACGTTGGTGGGTATAATGATCTCCGGGGCTGTCTTTGCCTGGATAAGCCCGTGGTACAGGGAACAGGCAAGCTTTGGCTTGTCTATGCCCATGGCAGTTGTGGCATTGGCCTGGGGGTCGCAGTCCACAAGCAGGGTTTTTTTTCCTGAGACGGCAAGGGCGGCCGCCAGATTCACGGCCGTGGTGGTTTTGCCCACCCCTCCCTTTTGATTTGATATGCAGATGGTCTGTGTCATGATTGAGAACTGATATCATACTTCCATGAACAGGGCAAATGCAAAACAGGACTCTGCTGTCGATATTCTGAATGGGAATTGTTGGACAAGGCTTGAATTGTAAGCTTTTATCGGGTATTCTCTGGGCATGAAACCACTAGTTAACATCATGGCAGGAATCTTTGTTCTAATCGTCCAGGTGTTGTGCATCTCCATTCCCCCAGGATTTGCCCTTACCGTAGGCGAGGAGAGAAAAATGGCCGGGGAGTTCATGGAGATGGTGGAGCAGCAGATGCCCCTGATCCATGACCCCATGGCTCTGGGCTTTGTCTCCATGATCGGTAAAAGAATCGTTGCTCAATTGTCTCCCCAGCCCTTTGAGTATACCTTTCATATAGTGGACAGCGATCAGTTCAACGCCTTTGCAGCTCCAGGGGCCAACATCTTTGTCAACCGGGGGTTGATAACATCCCTAGACAGCGCAGATGAGCTTGCAGGAATTATTGGCCATGAGTGTGCCCATGCCTCCTGCCGTCATATCTCCCAGATGATTGCCCGGTCAAAGCTTGTGAATATAGGTACCCTTGCAGGCGTCCTGGCCGGGGTGCTGGTGGGGGCTTCAGGAGGTGGAGATGTCTCCCCGGGACTGGTCCTGGGTTCATTGGCAGCGGGTCAGACCTCAATGCTTGCCTATAGCCGGGAAAATGAAACCGAGGCGGATCAAAAGGGAGTTCAATATATCAAGGACGCCTCTTTTTCCCCCAGGGGACTTCTCACCGGGCTTGAAAAAATAAGAGCCAACGACTGGTATGGCAGCGAAGGTATCCCGGCTTATTTAAAGACCCACCCAGGCTCCAAGGAGCGGATTCTCTATCTTGAAGCCTGGCTCCAGGACCACGCAAATGAAAGTATAATCGATAACGGCATTGATCCGTTTGATTTTGAGATGGTTAAATATCGTCTGGCAGGTCTTTACGGCAGGGTGGACAGCACAGAGGCCATGCTGTCAAAAATGGTGACTGCTGAACCTGAGAATGCCGCCCTTCACTATGGTCTTGCCCTGGTGCTTGCCAGAAAACCCATGATGGATAAGGCCCTGTCCCATCTGAAGAAAGCCCTTACCCTGAGGGTGTTTGACCCCTATATACTCATGGAAATGGGCAGGGTCTATTTTCTAAAGGGAGAACCTGAAAAGGCCCTGGATGTTTTTCAGGGGCTCGAAACCGTAGCTGATTTGAGAATACCCCTTCTTTTTTACCGGGGAAGTGCGAGGCTTACCCTTGGAATGCTTGACATGGCAAAGGAAGATTTCTCGGTTGTTGTGGAGGAGAACTCAAAGCTTTTTCCAAGGGGGTTTTACAATCTGGCAAGTATCTTCGGCCGGCAAGGGCAAACAGGGCTTTCCCATTATTATCTGGGACTCTATTACCATGCCATGAAAGAGGGCAAAAACGCCCTGTTCCATTTCGAAAAAAGCCTTGCCGTCCTGGATGATCCAGTAAAGATCGAGCGGGCAAAAACTCTTGTTGCTGAGTTGAAAAAAAAGAAGAAGGCAAGCGGTTAGCTATTAGCGGTTAGCGCCTCCATCCGCTAACAGCTAAAACTCGATGATCAAGTTTTTAATTGACTCAAGAAACGCATGGCTCTTCATTTTTCCATTTTAGAGATGGTGTAGTTTGTATTTAGTCTGTTGGTACGTCCAGAAGGGCGACCGCAAGGGATCGCCCCTACGTTAGATATGAACTGATATTGCATCATCCATGTAGGGGCTCTCCTTTGCGGGTGCCCTTTGCGGATAATCGACCCAGATATCTCGAACAGCAGGCCAAAAAAACTTGATAATTGAGTAACCGTTAATGTGGCTATTAGCTAAAAAGCTAACAGCTATCAAGCCTTGTCAAATCTTGAAAATTGCATGGTAAAGGTTCCCCTACCCTGGGTGGCCGATCGAAGGGATGTTGAGTAACCAAACATCTTTGCCAGGGGAACCGTTGCACTGATGGTCTGGAGGTCACCCCTGGGGGTGACGATGGACTCAATCTTGCCGCCCCGGCTATTAAGGTCTGCAATGGCGTCTCCCATGCTCTTGTCGTTGACAAACACATCCACATCCATGATGGGCTCAAGAAGAACCATTTCAGCCTTTTCCAGGGCGTTGCGCACGGCCATGGATGCACATACTGAAAATCCAAGGTCTGAACTCTGGGATTCATTGAACGATCCATCCATGAGAACAATTTCGGTGTCAACAATGGGATAACCCCTTAAAAAACCACTCTCAAGGGCGTCTTTGATCCCCTTTTCAACGGCAGGGATGTATTGCGCTGGAATTTTATCTTCTCCTGCCATGGATCGAAAGGTGATGCCCTTGCCGCGATCAAGGGGGCTCAGCCTGATGAAAAGCTCCGCAAAGTGGGCCTTTCCTGAAATCTCACGATCAAATATTGCATGGCCGGTGCTCTCAGACTCCAGGGCTTCCCTGTAAACAACCTGGGGTTTTCCCACGTTGACCTCGGTTTTAAACTCCTTAAGCATCCTGCTGATGATGATTTCAAGGTGGAGTTCACCCATGCCGGAAAGGATGGTCTGTCCCGTGTCATTATCCGTGGTAACCGTGAGGGTCGGATCTTCAACGGTGAATTTTTTAAGGACCTCTTCTAACCTTTCCTGGTCTGCGTGGGTCTTTGGCTCAATGGCAATGGAGATAACAGGCTTTAAAAAGTCCATTTTTTCCAGGAGCAGCGGCGTTTTTTCCGAGCAGAGGGTATCGCCGGTGGACGAATCCTTAAGGCCCACAATGCCTACGATCTCCCCGGCAGAGGCCGAGTCTATACGTTCCCGCTTGTTGGCGTGCATCTTGAGTATTCTTGAAAGCTTTTCCTTTTTTTTCAAAAAAGGGTTGTACACCTCTGATCCAGAGACAAGGGTTCCACTGTAGATTCTTGCAAACGACAGCTTTCTGCCTTCGATTATGGAAACCTTGAAGATAAGGGCCGCAAGGGGAGCTGATTTTTGTGGAGGATATTCCACAACCTCATTGGTGTCAGGGTGTATCCCCGGCATTGGGGGGATGTCAACGGGGCTTGGCAGAAATGCTTCAATGGCGTTGAGAAGGGGCTGGATACCCTTGTTTCTGAGGGCAGTGCCGCAGAGTACGGGAACCACCTTTCTTTTAATGGTGGAGCGTCTGATGGCGGCCATGAGTGTCTCAAGGGGGATGGGCTCCTCTGCAAGGTAGAGATCCATGATCTCCTCATCCACCTCTGCCACGGTTTCAACGAGCTTTTCCCGGAAGCTTTCCGCCTCGTCTTTCAGGGATCCCCTTATTTCCCCAGTTGTGTACTCTGTGCCCTGGGTGTCGTCATTCCAGATGATCTCCTGCCTGGTCAGAAGGTCAATTACACCGGTGAAACTCTCCTCTTTGCCCACGGGGATCTGGAGGATCAGGGGAGTTGCCTTGAGTTTTTTTTCAATGGCTGAAACCACCTTGAAAAAGTCGGCCCCTATTCTGTCCATTTTATTGATAAAGGCAAGTCTTGGAACATTGTAGCGATCTGCCTGGCGCCACACCGTCTCAGACTGGGGTTCGACGCCTCCAACAGCACAAAAAACCCCGACAGCACCGTCAAGCACCCGCAGGGCCCTTTCCACCTCGATGGTGAAATCAACATGACCAGGCGTGTCAATGATCTGGATCTGGGAGTTGTTCCAGAAGCAGGTCGTGACGGCTGAGGAGATGGTGATGCCCCGGTTCTGCTCGTCTTCCATCCAGTCCATGATGGCCTCCCCGTCATGGACCTCACCTAACTTATGGGATATCCCAGTATAGTAGAGGATTCGCTCGGTCACGGTTGTCTTGCCCGCATCGATGTGGGCCATGATACCGATATTTCGTATCTGCTTGATGGTGATCTTTTTTGATGGACTCTGGTTGCTCATATCTGGTTGTCTTTTTTGCCTTGATGATCGCTGCATGAAAAATCTAATGTTTAAACAGTATCTGATATCGTATTGGAGGAGATGTGTCAAGGGGATTGTCAGTAGGCAGGGGGGAGTAGGGAGTAGGGAGTAGGGAGTGGGGAGTAGGGAGTGGGGAGTAGGGAGTGGGGAGTGGGGAGTGGGGAGTGGGGA
>JAVERV010000116.1:0-9425 GCA_034006945.1 Desulfobacterium sp.
CACCGGACTCTCTTGTCCCCAGCCTGTTTTGCTGACCATGAATAAAATGAAAGAGCTGCAGCATGGCGAGCTTATGATACTGGTGGACAACGATACCGCGAAGGAGAATGTGAGCCGCATGGCCCGAAGCCAGGGCTGGGATGTAACGGACGTTCAAGAAAATGAAACAGGGTATGAGCTTACCATTAAAAAGGACGCCTGACCCTTGTCCTTATTCGGGTTTTTAAGACAGAAAAAGTTAGAGACAACACAGGATCTGTCCGTGGAGCGGGCAATACTGGTGTTTGACAATACAAGTGAGGTCATCCGGGCCGAAAGCGTTCTGAAATCCGCTGAATGGTCCATCAGGGTAATGGGACCGCCTCCGGAGATTCGAAGCGGGTGCGATCTGGTCATTGAGATTCCCCTTATGGAAAGGCTGAACATTCTGCGAACCCTTGAACGAGAAGGTCTGCTTCCCATTGAAACTGTGCCGGTGAGCAGCCCCCTGCTGCAGCCGGTGGATCTTTTTCAATCTAAGGATTTCGGCGATTACCTTATGGTTCGGGCCGCCAACATGAAGTTGACCATCCATAAAAAATCACTGCTCATCGTCAATATTTCAGGTGGCGGCTGCCCGGATGTGCCTTATCTGGCAGAGGCGATGGTGGGGAAAAAATTTGACGAGTCCCCGAGCCCCAGAGAAATCGGGCATACCCTGTGTGGGTATGCCCTTCAACTGGCCTATGAGGAGATAAAACGACAATGTTTGCCGTAGTCGGAACCGTGCCTGACGAAGATTTCCCCCTTGTGAGCGGCAAGGTTACCATGGATGGTGACAGGATTTATATTCAGGGACACTCGGTTCCTGTGAACCGGGGAACTCCGGCCCTGCTTGCTGCGGCTATAAAGACATGTGAGACGCTGAATTCGAATCCTCCTTTTACTTACTTGGTGGGGGATATCGGAAAGGGTGCCGGCAGCCGGCGGCTGTATGCGACCCTTGTAGAGAAGCTTACGTCGTTTGATTCTGAGCCAGGTGATTCCCAAATAAAAACAGACAATCGGTCAAAAACAGGCACGGACTTAAATGTCTTTGCGTTTCATTACCTGCAGCCGGATGTGGACTGGCACAACCGGATTTTAATGGCCATGGAAAAAATGCGTAAACGGCCGGTGCTGATTGCAGATGCAGGATTTATGTATGCCGCCAAGATGAGCGGGTTTGCCGCTGAATATGATCTTTTTACACCCGATGCCGGTGAGCTTGCGTTTCTGGCAGATGAAGCAGCCCCGCATCCTTTTTATACACGGGGGTTTGCCCTACACGAGGAAAACAAGATACCGGAACTTATTGCCAGGGCCTATGAACATGAGAATGCGGCCCGTTGTCTCCTGGTCAAGGGAAAGACGGATTATGTGGTCGACGAAAAACAGATCCATGCAACGGTTGACACTCCCCTGGAAGATGCCATGGAGGCCATGGGGGGCACCGGTGACACCCTTGTAGGTATAGTTTCAGCCCTGGTCGGTACGGGCATGTCCGTCATAAAAGCTGCTGCGCTTGCTGCAAAGGTAAATCGATGGGCCGGACATTATGCCCGTCCAACGCCAGCAACCCAGGTAATAGAGATTATCGAACAGATACCCAGGGCCTTTTCCAAGGTTCTTCGGGAAGGGGAATAGGAGATGGAGATATATGGACAAAGCCTTTGCACCGGGTAGACACTAAATTTCCTCAAACATGACAATATTGGATTTGGTATCCCGTTTTGAAGTCACCAGGCAGTGTTCAAGGAGTATGATACAAAGGCCGGAGAATGCATCTGCTGCAACTCCCCTTTTTGACACATTGGAAACAGTTGCTAAAAAATATGGTTTGAATCTGGAAGAATTCCTGACAAATCTGGCGGCTGCTGTGGGTTAAAAAAAATCTAAAAATAGAAAGCCCCAACTCCTGGATAGTATAATACCTAAAAGTTGCATTCGTGATTTTTGCTTTTGAACTAATCAATCATTATATCAAGTAGTTGTTATGAAATTTTCAACGTTTACTACTCACCAGAATTTGCAGGGTTCAAAACCAAAAACCATGAACCCTGCGGGAGCGTTATTTGACCAGATCTCCTGCGTTACCGGGCACTTGCGGTAGACGACTACAGCTTCATGCCCGGTGCCTTACATATCCGGTCAAATAACGCTTGCAACTTTTAGGTATTAATAGATCAGATCTCTTCACTCCCCATAGGTGGAAATCCTGGCCTTGATCATCGTTTCGACCACTTTACAAGTTGATATAAAATGACACACATCAACTGCCTGAAGGGTTTCTATACCCCTTTGTTCTACCCTTTTCAGGATTCTGTAGGTGCTGTACATAGTTGATCCCACAATAAATAGGAGGAACAGCAGTCTCGCCAAAGGCATTTCCCCCATCCTGGCCTTCAGAAAATCTTGCATTTTCCTTTGATCCTGAAGCCTGGTATGCGGTAAACATCTCAGCGTTTCCGATGACTGACTATAAAAAGGTCTTGACCCGGGTCAATATTTCCTTCAACACGGATCGTACTGCCAGCTTTTACAAATTTTTCGGCAATTCCAGCATCCATTGTCGATACACCGGAAGTGACAAGCATAATGTTTATCAGTATAAAAATAAAAATAGAAAAATTCTTTTAACTAAAGTTCCCTGTAAATTTTGAGCGGTTCACAATACAAGCCTCCGGCTCTGCCGAGAGTTGTTGACTTTTTCCTGTACTTCAAATCAACTTTATGAAAGATTAAAAAATAAACGAACCCAAGTAATATGGGAAAATCTATGGAATTTAAAAAAGATACTCAGACATCGTTCCGACTGATATTGTTTATATTTTGTCTTTTCTTTTTTATTGGTATGTTTGCAGGATTGCCAAGTGTATCTGGGGAGGAAGTGGCATATTCAACAAATCTGACCAATAATGAAAAAGCCTGGCTCAAAGCACATCCGGTCATCAAACTTGCGCCAGATCCCGAATTTAAACCCATTGAGTTTTTTGACCAGAATGGTTTTTATACTGGTATTGCGGCTGATTACACAAAACTTCTTGAACAAAAACTTGGCATAAAGTTTACGGTCATTCAATGCGCAAACTGGGATGATGTCACCCAACGAATTAAAAACCGTGAGGTAGATATTTTAAATGCAGTGGTCAAAACACCTCAACGTGAAACATATTTAAGATTTCCTTCACAGTACTTGGAAATCCCTTCTGTTATCATTGCAAGAAAAAACGTAAATACAGACCTCACATTAGATATGCTCAAAGGCATGAAAGTTGTAATGGTCTCAGGTTATGGCTATGGTGACCTTATCCGTAACCGATATCCCGAACTGGATATTGAATTCGTACCTGAGCTGAAAACAGCTTTACGAAAAGTCTCTTTTGGTATGGTTGACGCCTTTGTTGGTGACCTGGCAACAGCCAGCTTCTATATTGAATCAGAAGGGATCACAAATTTAAAAATTGTCGGGGAAACTGAGCCACCCAATATATCCGGATTTGCTGTTCGTTCTGACTGGCCTGAACTAAGCGATATTTTGGAAAAGGGAATTGCCCTATTTACCGAAGATGAGAAAAAAGCTATTTTCAATAAATGGATTCATCTGTCAGTTGAACCCGGAGTTACCATGCGGGAGTTTAAAAGATATGCGGTCATAAGCATATGTATAGTTACATTTCTTGTTTTCTCTTTTTTGTTTTGGAATCGTCAATTAAAGCGTGTAGTAAATCATAGGACTGAAGATCTCAGAAAAGAGATTGAAGAACGCAGGCGCACAGAAAAGGCTTTGGAGGAGAGTAAGAGAAATCTAAGGACCTTAATTGATACCTTGCCGGATCTCATTTGGTCCAAAGATTCAAACGGTGTTTATCTTTTCTGCAACAAAAGGTTTGAAGATTTCTTTGGTGCTCAAGAACAAAATATTATTGGAAAGACAGATTATGATTTTGTAGACAAAAATCTGGCCGACTTTTTTCGGAAAAATGATAACCAAGCCATCTTAAAGGGAGGACCCACCACCAATGAAGAAAGCATTCCCTTTGCAAGCGATGGGCACTATGAAATCCTTGAAACCATAAAAACGCCGTTATACAAACCCAGCGGCGAACTTGCCGGAATTTTGGGTGTCGGCCGTGATATTACCCAGCGAACAAAGGCTGAAGATACGCTTAGAAGTGAACGGGATTATTTCAATCAAATTATGGAAACCAGTCCTACGGGTATCTTGCGTGTCGATAACAGTGGGCAAATCGTTTACGCCAATAAACGTGCGGAACAAATTTTAGGCATACAACTATCCGAAAGTACAACTATGGTTTATGATGATTCCATATGGAAAATTACGGATTTCTACGGAAACCCCCTTCCGATAGAGAATTTGCCATTTAATCTTGTGAAGAAAACCCACAGGCCAATATTTGATGTCAGGTATGCAATCGTACAGCCCAATGGCAGGACTGTATTTTTATCCATCAATGCCAGTCCACTTTTATGTCCTTCAGGTAATTTTAACGGTATTGTCTCATCGATTGACGATATTTCGGATAAATATCGTGCAGAGCAGAACTACAAGATGCTGTTCCGTGAAATGCTCGACGGTTTTGCACTCCATGAAATCCTCTGTGATGATTCTGGTAATCCCATCAATTATCGATTCCTGGAAGTTAATCCTGCCTTTGAACGCCTCACTGGCTTAAAGGCAAAATCCCTGATTGGAAAAACCGTGCTGGAGGTACTGCCCCAGACAGAGCGTTATTGGATAGAAAGATATGGAAAAATTGCATTGACAGGGGAACCTGACACTTTTGAGAATTATTCCAAGGAGTTGAACCGCTACTTTCATATTACCGCTTTTCGATATGCCAGGAGTCAATTTGCATGCATATTCGTTGATGTCACAGAGCGCAAGATGGCTGAGGCTGAACGGAACCAGCTGGTTGAAGCAATTAATCAAGCTGCGGAAATTATAGTTATTACCGATTTGACAGGCAGCATTCAATATGCAAACCCGGTATTTGAGAAGATCACCGGATATTCGATATCAGATATCATTGGTAAAAACCCCCGTTTTCTAAAGAGCGGAATTCATGATACCCGGTTTTATAAAAAATTATGGGATACCATTTTATCCGGCAGGCGCTGGGCCGGACAACTTGTTAATAGAAGAAAAAATGGGGCATTATATACCTCTGAATGTTCAATCTCTCCCGTCAAAAATGAGGAGGGTCAAATTAGCAGTTTTGTCTGGATTGCAAAAGATATCAGCGATCAGAAAGAGTTTGAAAAACGAATCAATCAAGCTCAGAAAATGGAATCAATAGGTAGTCTTGCGGGCGGTATCGCACATGATTTCAACAACATCCTGTTTCCAATCCTTGGGCTGTCGGAACTTTTGATGGATGATTTCACCCCTGGCAGCATGGAACATGAAAATATCCAGGGAATCTATACCGCAGGGAAAAGGGGGAGCGAGCTTGTCCAACAGATTCTGGCATTCAGCCGGAAAACTGAAATTAAAATGATCCCTGTGCGGATTCAACAGATACTCAAAGAGGTCCTTAAGCTGATTCGCTCAACCATACCGGCCAATATTGAAATCGAACGTAACATTCAACAGGACTGCGGTCTGGTCATGGCAGATCCTACCCAGATTCACCAGGTTGCCATGAATCTTATAACCAATGCCTATCATGCTGTTGAGGAGGTGGGTGGTAAAATATGGGTTCAACTACAGGAAATTCATTTTGCCGATGGGGATAAACTTGATGCTTCACTTAAGAAAGGCCGGTATGTCATGTTAAGCGTTTCCGATAACGGTTGCGCCATAGATCCAAAAATTATCAGCAAAATTTTTGAGCCATATTTTACAACCAAGCCCCAGGGCAAAGGAACAGGACTTGGGCTTTCTGTTGTCTATGGTATTGTGAAAGAATACAAAGGGGATATACGAGTAAAAAGCGTCGTGGATGAAGGTACGACATTTAAAGTATATCTGCCGATAATGGAAAAATACGCAATGTCAAAATCCAGCGAACCTCCCAAGATTCTGGAAACAGGAACAGAGAGAATTCTGATAGTTGATGATGAAATTTTTATTGCCAAGCTCGAGAAACAGATGCTTGAAAGACTTGGCTATACTGTCACATTTCAAACCAGCAGCATTGATGCATTAAATTTGTTCATTGCAAACCCTAATGGGTTTGATTTGCTGCTTACCGATATGTCAATGCCGGGCATGACAGGAATTGATATGGCAAAAGAAATAGTTAAATTGAGACCAGATCTGCCGGTTATTCTTTGCACTGGATTTAGTGAACAAATTGGTGAAGAATTAATGAAACAAGCTGGGATAAAGAAGCTGTTGAATAAACCGGTTCTCAAATATGATATGGCTAAAACGATTCGAAATGTCTTGAATGATTTAAAAGAGGCCGAACAACCCTTTTAAAATAAAGGAACTCCTGAATCTGGCTTGAATAGCAGCACCAATGCCGAAGCCAGCAACAAACCCGGCGATCAAACCGATCAATATTACCATAACCGGGAATGGCTATCCCGGGCCCCTTGATCTTGCAGCGCAGGGTGTTTTTGTCAGCACCGAGTTCCCGGACCGTTACCATTCTTTTCCATTGGTTTCTCTTGAGGGACTGTTCAATGGATTGACGTTCAATTTCCCGGAGGGTCAGCCCCGCTGAGATTAGCAAGGTCTCCTTTTTGGGTATAAACAGTGTCTTCCCCGGTGCTGTAAACACCAATTTAGGGTGAGGCCTCGCCGACAAGATCCCCTTTACCAGCGGAGACTACAAAGTGCTGTCATTTTTCTTCCCAGGAGACACCAAGGCCTTCAAGCTCTTTAAGCACCATTAGAACGACATTTTCTACCTGGACGGCAAGGGTCGGAGTCAACTCTGTGCCAAGGGTTTCTATATCCATGGGCTCTGCCCCCACAATAACCGTTTGGGGCACATGGTCCAGGAATTGACAAAGGGTAAGAGCCTCTAAAAGATCCACCTGGTGCAGGGAATTTTTGGCAAGAATCCGGTTAGGGATATCCGTACCTGCAAGGCGATGGAGGTCCCCTGGTTTTCCCTTGTTTAAAATGGTGTCCACCACAATGAGATGGTGTGCGTGGGAAATAACGCCAAGAAGGTTGATTCCTAAAACGCCGCCGTCAACAACGGTAACCTGGTCTGGGAATTGATAATTTTCAAGTAATTTTTCCACAACCCGGATGCCGAGTCCGTCATCGGAAAAAAGGATGTTGCCAACGCCGAGAATAAGAACTTCAGATGTCATGCAGGCTTTCCTTAATGCTAAATTTTTCTGCCCCCCTTTTCACGGGGGCAGAAAAAAAATTAGTTCTTTGTTAAAGAACAGGGATTAAACCACCCTGACCTTGTAAATTTCATTGGTATGGGGATCGATCACATGAACTGCACAGGCAAGGCAGGGATCATAGGAATGAACTGTCCTGAGCACCTCAAGGGGCATCTTTGGATCTGCAATGGGTGTTCCAATGAGGGAACGCTCCACCGGCCCCTTGTTTCCATGGGCGTCGGCAGGTCCAAAATTCCAGGTTGAGGGAACCACGTACTGGTAATTTTTAATTTTACCATCCTCGATTTCGATCCAGTGGCCAAGGCTTCCCCTTGGCACATCATTCAAGCCAAAACCCTTTGCCTTGTCCGGCATGGTCCAGGATTGATAGGTCTTTTTGTCACCCTTGGCAATGTTGCTCCTGAGCTCATTCAGCCAGTTGCCCATGGCATCGCCGACCATGACTGTTTCAAGACCCCTGGCCGCAGTCCTTCCCAGGGTCGAGAAAAGGGCGTCTGCACCCACGCCGAGCTTTTTAAGGGTTTGATCCACAAGACCCTTTGCCGTTGCATCCCCCCTGCCATAGGCAACAAGAACCCTTGCCAGAGGCCCAACTTCAGTTACTAACCCGTCGTACCGTGGTGCCTTGATCCATGAGTATTTGTCATCTGTATTATAGGCTGGATCACCCTTGATGGGCTCTGTCTTTCCTGCATAGGGATGGCTTGGCGCACTTTTTTCATACCAGGCCCGTGTAACGTCCTCGGTGATGAGGTCAACGTCCAGATTCTCCACTTCAAGGCCCTTTCTGATAAAACCGGACGGCATTAGCAGGCGACTTTCCGCACTGTTTTCAGAAAAATCTCCATAGGCGAGGAATGCCTCGTTATTGCCGCCAATGGCACCCCAGTCCTTATAGAAGGAAGCAATGGCCATGAGATCGGGAATATAGACCTCATCCACAAATTTCTTGGTTTCCTTCCAGATATCTTGAAATTCTTTTATTCTTTCTGTGTTGAGGTCCTTTACCGATGTGATTCCGCCCACCACGAGAAACTGGGGTAAGGAGATCAAGCAGGAAGTTGGTAGCTCAAAAGCACAGGTTCGGAATGCGGAATCCGTACTGAATCACCTTAACTTCTGCATGATGGCCACAACGCTGACATGGGTCTATGCCGATCGGTTGGAAAATGCACCAGACCGAAGACATAAAATTCGGGGGCGAGCAGGATTTGCATTTTCTGATGTGCGGAGGATTATAGCGGAGGCGGCATTGAGTTCTGATTTTTATAGGGTTTGCCCTGTGCCAGGTCAAACCCCACAAAAATCTTTCGTCAAAACCTTGCTACGCATGGTTGCATAGCAAGGAGATCAATTAATTTACAGGAAACTTTAGTCTCCTTAAAACCGGATTCTATTTTCCAACGCGCACCATAATATTCTATAATTTGCTCAACCGAAAGCGTTAAATCTGTGGTCATGAGGGCAACATATCGTGTTTTCCGATAGACAAAAACAATTCGTACCGGGCACTTCATCGTTTTTAACATCACAATTTGTGAATACGCTTGTACTTCCCTTGTTTTGCCGTACAGAAAAACCATATAAGCCCGGCACTTTTCCTTCCAGCATGCTGCACAATCAGCCACTGAACCCAAACGAATGCCATACTTTCGTGGGCGACCAGCCTTGCATTTTCCTGTAGAAATAGGGGCAAAGTCAAATAGCGTAATATTTGTTCGCATACGAGAAAGTAAATGGAAAAAGCCGTCTCCACCACGATCTAACCTGGACCAAAGGCCATCATTGCCAAACCAGCTATCCGTAACAATCAGCACTGTTTGCTGAAAATAATTTCGAATATCCTTTATCATCGTGGCAGCCTGTGCCATCTTGCTTTCAAAGGGAAGAACCCTTCCTTTTCTTTTGGCAGTAGCTGATTCCGCTTCAATATCCTTTTGCATCATATAGAATCGAAAATCAAGGGGCAGACAGGCCCATCGTGATTTTATTTTTTTCAATAATCCGACTGCCAGAATACACTGTGACCATGGATATGAACTCTGATTTGACTTTGCTGCATGATCATG
>JAVERV010000117.1:0-9286 GCA_034006945.1 Desulfobacterium sp.
GTCGGATCGGCAAAATCATCAATATTCAGAAGCGACTGGCTACCACGGGTTTCTACGTCCAAAAAATAGCGGAGCATATAGTCTTCTTTCAGAGATTTGTTACTCTCGATGGTTTTATTACGAACAGGGTTTTCATCAAAGATAAGGTTATTTAAGGTGTCTTCATAGGATTCAAGGCGGATGTATTTGAAACAGTGGGAAATGCCTGTGTCACGGCTTGTTGGTTTGCCATCCTTCCAGTCGGAAGAATAAATAACTTTTGTTATACGGGGCTTAAGTACGGTGTCAAAACAATTACCCATCTCGACGAGGATATATTTGCGCTTGCCGTCGTCTTCACGATTAAGGTTGATTACTGCGTGACCGGTGGTTCCAGAACCGGCAAAGTAGTCCATGTTTAATTTTGAATTTCCAATTCGTAAGATATAACTGATTAAATCTTTGGGCTTAGGGTAACTAAAATCGATACTCATGTGCTCAAGTTCATATTTCATTTTTTCTGTTGTTGAAAAATTTCTTAATACAGAAACAATATTCCTCGCAGCATCTTTCTCCTTCCTATAATAAACAGTCCCTTTTTCCGACAAATAGAACTCTATATTACCGCCTTCGTCTTCATAAGCAATACATCCTTTATCTATGAATTTTAGTAGTTTGTTTAAGTTGGCCCATCCAGCAGAAACCTTCAAAGGCTTTAATAACCTTCCGTTTGAATAATCGGCTGAGTTGTATTTAATCGGAAAACTTACACTGTGTCTTTTATTCAAATTCCGAGGGTAATATGATAGGCTCCCAAGTTCATCAAAATATTCATCTGGGGGCACTTCTTTAACAATAATTCCTTCATCACCTTTAACGGGAAAACCAATAGGAAGAGTTACTTCTGAAAATGGATTTGCTGGCCCGTTTTTTGTTATAGAGTTTTCTGCAATATTTTTCCAAAGATTGCTTTCCTTCCTTGTATTTGGATCAATTACATTACCGTAGGAAGCATTTCCTGTTTTTTGAATAAGAGTTATATACTCATGATTCACTTTCACTTCAAACTGATTATCAGTATGACCATCTGTGTTCCAGATGAGATTTGTTTTAAATAAAAGTGAATTTTGTACTAATAAGTTTTTTAAATGGTCATTCTCATTATCATCGTTACTAATAAACAGCAGAGAATCTTCAGACAATAATGGTTTAACTTTTGAAATAGAACCATTGAGCAATGAACTCCAAGTTGAACTTTTATACCCATCTTTATAAATAAACCCATCTTTACCTGTATTATAAGGTGGATCGATATAAACACATTTAACCTGCTCACGATACAGCTTCTGTAACAAATTAAGTGCCTGAAAATTTTCCGAATGGATCAGCAGCCCATCGCACTGTTCATCAAAATCCTCAATGGATTCAACAAGCATAGCCTTGAATGAATCACTAAAAAAAACGGTGTCCAGAACAAGTTTGTCATTCGCTTTCAAGAACTCTATTGTCAGAGGAACAGAATAACCCGGATCTTCCATCCCCGGTAATTTTCCGTTTCCTTCCTTGATCTCGTGGATAGCAAAAAGCCTTACCCACTCCTCTCGTTGGGCATCGTTAGTTATAATTTCGGGATATAGCTCTTCAGGAACTCTATCCAGAGTGATGCAGTAATTTGTTTCGGTGACAAACTTTTTTTTCAGCCAGAGTTTTTTCTGAAAATCTTCCAGCTGTGCTAAAAACTTAATCAGCTTGGTTGCAATTTTACGAATCACCTTAAGTTTTGCCAGATAACTCTCTACAGCAGGAGCATCGGCATTCTCGATATCATCCAGATGCATCACCTCATTTTTGATATAGAAGTCAAGTTCACGCTTCAGGAATCCGCCCAGGTCTTTATGAATAAAATAGTCGCAGGTGTTGCGGGCGGTGTATTGATTGATGTATTTGCCCAACAGCGGACGGTTAGGAATTTTGTCGGTCGGAGCAGGTAACGCTAAGGCGCTCATGTACGCTTTGGCTTTTTCAATCTTTGCGGCTGCTTCAATCACCTTGTCGGCAATGGCCAGATTCGGCATATCTCCTTTGTTCAGACTTTTGCCAAATTTTTCTTTGAGCACCTTTTCCGTATCCGCATCAACATCATTCTTACCGCTTGGCAGTGCTTTATATTCAAAGTTGATTACCAATTCGTCAGATTCATTGAATTCTACAGGGTTTCCTTCATACAAAACGAAAAACCGTTTCTTGTCCTCGGTGGCTTTTACGTTCCCATGTTCACCTTCACTGGCATCTACGATCCGGAAGTGAATCTTCAACTGCTTGTCTGAGAAATCATTCAGAATTTTTTCTTCATCCGACATCTTACGGATTTCGGCAGCCTGGGTAATATCAAAGCTGTAGTTGGAAAAGTATTCAGCCGTTTTGATGTAATATTGGTCAGCATTGGCCCAGTGGAGTTTGACTTCCTCTCCATTGTAAGGAATAGCAAACGGAGCAGCCTTTCCTGCATTCTCGCGAACGTAGTAGCGACGGGAAATGAAATCACCCTCGTCATAATAACGCTCAAAGAAGCGATATAAATGATCATAGACATCTGATTCTGCTGTCGTTCCGTCTTTCAGGGCATCATACTTGGCTATCGCCTCCGCGACTTTGGGGGAATTTTCCGGTTCTGCTACCCCATAAGATTTTGCGACATCGATTTCTTTTTGAATATTTGCCTGAAGTTCGGCCTTTCTGCCTTCATCCACCTGCCCAAATGCATCTTCAATAATTTGCAGGAGATCTTTATCTATGAAGGATTTCACCTGCTGGGCCTTGGCCTGCATAATCCGGTAAAATCCAAAATCAAGATCAGGTTGATCCAGTTGGAAGAGTTCGGTAAGCTTATTGAGAAGCTTTTTTCTGAGTTTTTCGGTAGTCGGCATCTGGTTTACTCCTGATCGTTTATTTAACAACCCAGTGGATTGTAAAAAGTGTCTCTGTTTCTGTTCGT
This sequence comes from Desulfobacterium sp., assembly GCA_034006945.1. Taxonomy (GTDB): domain Bacteria; phylum Desulfobacterota; class Desulfobacteria; order Desulfobacterales; family Desulfobacteraceae; genus Desulforapulum. The sequence goes on from JAVERV010000117.1 coordinate 2,975, forward strand.
TGCTCCATTCGCCTTGTCAATTGCTCGACCAGCAAATCCCGTTTTTCTGCAATTTCATCTTCGACATCGAAAATTTTATGCTGTTGGCCAACAGATCCTCGTCTATATCTGTCTGCTTTATGAAAATGTCAGAAACGGAAAAACCTTCTTTAGTTTTATTGAAGAGTTCTTGAAGTCTTTTTTTGATTATTTCGAGTGTTCCACATAATGCTGTGGGAGAGGATGCCAGTACTTTGCGGATTAAAAGGATGAGGAGATGTTTTTGTCTTGCTGGAAATGCGTATGTATCATCCCCCATCAAATATTTTGAATGAAACTTTGTCATATCAATTCACTCGTTTGTTTTCTGCCGCACCGCCAGTTCGCACCCAATCATCCACCTCATCTTTCTTGAACTTCCAAAGACGGCCGAGTTTATGGGCTGGCATGCCTTTTTGGCTTATCCATTTATAAACGGTATCTCGTTTGATCCCGAGATAGTCACCAATTTCATCTACGGATAACCATCTATCATCCATTTTTGACTCCATCCTTCTTTGAGGGCCGTACTAACGGCTCGTCAAGTTGTTGAACCGAACGGTATTCCAGGAGGCACAATCCGGCTACATTAGGATAAACAGGGTTAAGGTATATAGATGAAATGAAGAAATCAAGCCTTCTTTACTGATTTAACCGAGTCTCTTACGGTTCCAGTACCGACTAAAAAGTGTAAACGGCCCCGGAGACTATGGTCTTGGTTTTTTTTATAAAATCGGGTCGGGCCGCCACAACTGACTAAAACATCTGCCTATGCCTTAAATATCTGCCCCCTAATAGGGTCTTAAGATAGACTTGTCGGGGGTCAAATGAGCGGTTTAAGGAAAAACTGAAATGCCACGAGCAAAGAGATATTACATACCGGGATGTGTATTTAATAATGAATTTTTGTCTTTTTATGCTATTTATTATAATATCCATAACAAGTGAATTCAAAAAAAGGAACCCGATTACGAATGCGGGCCACCCAGCGGTTGAAAGAATATCTTGTCAAAGGATACAGCATAAATCAACACCGCTTTGAGCAGAATGCTGTCGAGCTTCAGCAGGCAACCGCCTTGATTGAAAAAGCGGTACAATCTCCCTCCATGGCAACAGATATGGGGCGGGGTCTGGTGGATATTCTCAGTTGCTATACGCAGACCTTTCTCTGGTTGCAGCAGTATGACGAGGGCTTGCTTACCGAGCCGGAAGGGCAATCCGGCGGCAGAATAGCAACACCGAAAGAGGCCATGGCATCCCTAAACAAATTGAATTGATCCAGATGGAGTTTAACGAAATGAACAATCATAAAAAACCCAAAGGTGCCGGTAAGAGTAGTTTTGAACTGATCAACCCGGATAAATTAACGGGCATGCTACCGCTGAAATCAAGATCTACGGTTCTTGATTTAGCCTGCGGGAAAGGCGCTTATTCCATCTTTTTATCTGAAATTGTTGGTGATACCGGGTTGGTCTATGGTGTAGACCTCTGGGAAGAAGGGTTACAGATCCTGGGAAAAGAAATCGAAGAAAAAAACATCACTAATATTCTGCCCATCCTGAATGATGCTACTGAACAAATTGAAATAGATGACTACAGTGTTGATGTGTGTTTGATGGCAACTGTGTTACATGATTTTGAAGAAATGGATAAATCCAGCGCTGTTTTGAAACAAATCAAGACGCTGCTCAAACCCGGTGGCTATCTTGTCATTATTGAGTTCAAGAAAATTGAAGGGACCCCTGGACCACCCATTAAAATACGGTTGTCAGAGGATGAAGTTGAGGAAATGGTTACTGGATATGGTTTTAAAAAAGTTGAAATCGGTCTTGACATTGGGTCCACTTTAATTGCAGGTTGTGCTTTTAACAGCAGGGATGAATATTATTAACCTTGGGGATGTTCGATACTTTTTTTAACATAAAGCAAGTTCCTATTCCTCTTAAAGAAGCATTCTGCTTTAAAGAAGCATTCTGCATTTTGCCAGAATTTTTTACTTTAAACCCTAAAACTATTTGGAATTCTTAATTTAAGGAGGCGCCATACATGGCCACTAAAAATACAACTCAAAAAAAAATGGACCGCCGTGATTTTATCAAGGGCAGTTCACTGATTTTGAGCTCCATGTTTCTGCCATTTTCCATTGAAATCTTAAACCCTGGAGAGGCTCCTGCCGCTCCAGCGGGTGGAAATGGCGAAATAACTACATTTTGGAATTCCTGTAATGTTAATTGCGGGAGCCGTTGCGCCCTGCGGGTACATGTACAGGACGGAAAGATCATTCAGATCGAAACGGACAACACCGGAGATGACACCTATGGTCTGCACCAACTCAGGGCCTGCCCCAGAGGACGGTCTATGCGCCAACGGATTTATGCCGAGGAGCGCATTCCTTATCCCCTGAAAAGAGTTGGGAAACGCGGAGAAGGTAAATTTGAACGAATCTCCTGGGAACAGGCCTACACTGAACTTGGTCAGCGCCTGAAAAAAACGATCGATGAGTACGGAAACGAGGCTGTTTACCTGAATTACGGAACCGGAGCCCTGGGCAGCACCATGGGCAAAAGCTGGCCTCCTGATGCGACTCCGGTAGCAAGACTTATGAATCTTGCCGGAGGATATCTGAACCATTATTCCGACTATTCAACTATCCAGATTACCATTGGAATGCCTTATCTGTACGGAGGCTCCTGGGTGGATGGCAACAGCCTTTCTGATATGGAAAACAGCAAGCTGGCAGTGTTTTTCGGGAATAACCCTTCAGAAACAAGAATGTCAGGCTGTAAATGCAAAACCCTGCAGCACGCTCGCTTTACCAATAACACCCGGGTTATTGTTGTTGATCCCCGGTATACCGATACAATAGTTTCCTCAGGGGATGAATGGATTCCCATCCTGCCGGGGACAGACACTGCCCTGTGCGCAGCCCTTGCTTATGTCATGATTACTGAAGATCTGGTGGATATCTCTTTTATCCGCCGTTACACCATGGGATTTGATGAAGAATCACTGCCAGAGGGAGCCGAGCCCGGTTCTTCCTACAAATCGTATATTCTGGGTCAAGGCCCGGACAAAACGCCTAAAACACCGGAATGGGCCGCAGAGATAACCACCATCCCAGTTCACCGCATCCAGAAGCTGGCCCGGGAAATAGCCCTGACCAAACCCTGTTTTATATGTCAGGGGTGGGGACCGCAACGCACCACCAATGGAGAGAATCTCTCCAGGGCTGTCGGCATGTTGGCGGTATTGACCGGCAATGTAGGCATAGCAGGCGGCAATACCGGGGCCAGGGAAGCAAGCGGTCAAAGTCTGCCCATGGCGACATTCCCTACTTTGGAAAATCCGGTTAAAACATCAGTTTCCTGTTTTAACTGGTTTCAGGCCATTGAAGACCATACCTGGATGACGGCTGAAACTGCCGGCATCAAGGGCCGGGATCGCCTGATTGCTCCTATTAAGTTTATCTGGAACTATGCGAGTAATTGTCTGACCAATCAGCACGGCGGCATCAATCAGATGAATCCCATTTTACAGGATGAGGAAAAATGCGAAACCATTCTGGTTATTGATACAACATTGACTGCTTCAGCCCGCTACGCAGACTACCTGCTTCCCTGCTGTTCCAATCTGGAAGAGCATGATTGGACCGCTGACGGAGACAGCAACATCGCCTATGTGATTTTTGCCGAGAAATGTATTGAACCGCTGCATGAAAGCCGCGGTATTTACGATATCTGTGCTGGTATCGCTGAACAAATCGGTTTGAAAGAGGAATTCACCGAAGGCCGCACCCAGTACCAGTGGATGGAACATCTGTACGATCAGTCTAAAAAGGCCGTTCCTGATTTACCACCGACCCTGGAAGATGCCTTTAAGCAGGGGATATATAAAAAATATTTCCCTGAAAATCACATAGCCTATAAAGCCTTTCGGGATGATCCGGAGGCCAACCCCCTTGACACGGCTTCGGGCAAAATTGAAATTTACGCCCCTGAACTGGCTGAGTACGCCAAAACCTGGAAATTAGATAAGGGCCAGCGCATTACAGCCCTTCCGGAGCATATCGATGATCCGGAAGGGGCCCAAAGCCCCATGCAGAAGAAGTATCCCCTGCAGATGGTCACTTATCATTACAAACAGCGCACCCACTCAACCTATGGGAACTGTTCCTGGCTTCAGGAGGTTTCTCCCCAGGAACTGTGGATCAACCCTTTGGATGCCAGGGCAAGAGGTATTAAGCATACTCAACGGGTAAAAGTATTTAACGATCGCGGGGTCACCTATGTTGAGGCCAAGGTCACCCCCCGTATTATTCCCGGAGTGGTGGGACTGCCTGAAGGAGCCTGGCATAAACCTAACAAAAAAGGTGAAGACATGAACGGCTGTCCCAATGTTCTGACCCGTTTGCAGCCCACAGCCCTGGCCAAAGGAAATCCTCATCATTCAACGCTCATCCAGGTTGAAAAAGCATAAGGAAAAAGAACTATGATTAAAAATCCAGCATTTTATGTTAATTCAGAACTCTGTACCGGTTGCAAGTGCTGCGTAATCGCCTGCAAAGACAAGCACGATCTTTTAGATGGCGTGATGTGGAGGCGGGTAATAGAATATTCCGGCGGAGAGTGGTTGGTTACAGGCAATGTCTTTGAACAGAATGTGTTTGCCTATTATATCTCTATATCCTGCAACCATTGCGAAAATCCGCTCTGCGTTAAAGGATGTCCAACCAAGGCGATGCAAAAGGATGAAAACGGCATTGTCTGGGTGGATCAGAATCGCTGTGTGGGATGTCATTACTGCGAATGGAACTGCCCTTACGGCGCCCCTCAGTACAATGAAGAGCTGGGTAGAATGTCCAAGTGTGATTTCTGCAGAGACAACCTGGCCAAAGATGAACCTCCAGCTTGCGTGGCTGCTTGTCCTTCCCGGGCACTTGACTTTGGCGGATACGAAGAGCTGCAAAAAAAATATGGAAAACATGCGACCATAGCGCCCTTGCCTCGACCAGAAATGACCACTCCTCATTTGATTGTTGAGCCCAACCGTCACTCAAAACCACAAGGCAGCATGGCAGGGACTCGGGGCCAGCTTGTCAGTAACCCGGAGGAGATTTAAAGATGGAAGGTTTTATCAGTCTGACATTCTTTACTGTACTGGGGCAGACCGCCGCTGGCATGGCCATTTTGAGTGCAGTTTTTGAACCCAGAAACGATCAGCAAAGGTATCCTTTCTGGGTAATTGTTTCCCTCGCACTGATGGTGCTCGGCGGTATTGCATCAGTAACCCATCTGGGCTATTTTTTGCACAGCCTGTACACGTTGACCAACCCTTTTTCTTCGCCTCTGAGTCAGGAAATCTACAGTGTGGGCCTTTTTGGAGGACTGCTTTTTCTTTCTCTTTTTATTCGGGGACTGTGGCTTCGAATTTTACTCGCCTTGAGTGGAGTTTTAATGGTTTACGTCATGTCCAATGTCTACACCATTGAGACTGTCACCCCCTGGAACTCATCTATTACTCTGGTAAGCTTTTTTACAACTGCCATTTTAATCGGAGCAGTGTTTCTGTTTGCAGTGGACACGTTCAAGAATAAAGGGAACGAGGAAGAGATACTTGCCTCACTTACTGGCTGGAAAACGATTGTCATAGCCCTGGCCTTTGTGGCCCGCATCGTACTGGTTCCCTTGCAGGTGATCAAGGCCAGCACTCCTGTGAATACAACGCTGCTGGACAGCCAGCTCACCCTGACGGGAGTAGCTGTTGTGCTGGGCTTTTTTCTGATTTTTCGTAATGCTCTGCGGGAACTCAACCAGAAAGAGACCTGTTCGGTTCCGCTTTTTACCCGGATGGTCATACTCTGTTTGATTCTTCTGGCCGGAGAACTTTGCGGACGGTTTTTGTTTTTCAGCCGCTACATAAATTTTGGAATGTAGATCATTACGTGAACAATGAATGAAAACGGCGGAGCAGCTCGTTGCTCCGCCGTTTTAAAATGAAGGCTGAAAAATCCGATTCCTTTCTCCTGCTGAGATTGAAATGCTTGGCGCTGCGGCTTATTATGAAGCATACGTTCCAAAATTAGGAACCGATTTCATTTCAACCATCGAAATTGCTGTTCTTGACCTATCAGATGATCCGGAAAAATGGCCAGTGATTGGCAAGGGAATTCGCAGCTGTCCTGGTCCATGCTGCTTTGGCCCGGGCTGCTTTGAGCTTCACTCAAACGGTTTTGCAAAATCAACATCCTGTTGAAAGTTTCCAAGCCATAAACCTTACCTGGTAGAAACAATTCGG
>JAVERV010000118.1:0-8964 GCA_034006945.1 Desulfobacterium sp.
GCAAAAGTAGTGGATATAGAATTCACAAAATGATTTTGTCATACCCCGTTTAAATGGGCAAACATAACAAAGCGCTGCTAGGGACAAACCTACGCTGCGCTTCGGTTTGCCCCAGAGCGCGGCGTTGGGGCTCATCTTATAGCTTTCGGCACAAATGCGATACGCTCATCTATTACACCGGACAGGAGGGAAAAGGTCATGAGACATCTAATATCGTTTGTTTTTATTGTAATTTTTATATCGGCTTGCGGTGGCGGGGGCGGCAGTAGCAACTCTGAGCAAAACAATTCAGATCTATTCGAGGATGCATTTGCAATCCTGAATGAGAATGGAAGTCCTGGTGAGCTTCATTCCACTGTCAGGCGGGATTCAGGCAATGGGCGTTCAGTCGGTTGTAGTGAGGCATATTCCATATCTACTTCTGAATTGCAGTCATTTGTAGAAAGTGAAACCGCCTATGCGCTTTGTGGTCACCAATTGAACGAGAATGAGAACCCATTATGTATATATCCAGGGAGTAATGCTTATCGCACACATGAAATTTCAGCCGATTCTGCACATCCCGACGCACAACAAGAAATAATCACAATTCCGCTCATACAAGGAAAAATTGAGGTCACACTGACATACGAAAACTTGGATTTTGAGTATGAGTTTGGAGCTGAAAATAATGCAACAGATTGTGATTCGGATACTCTTTGGATGACGACCACATACGCTGACTCTGACATTGATGGGATATACTCAGCCATTCTCGTGAGCATTGATTCTAATGGTGTTCCTATAACAGAATCAATAGGCAGTATTTCTTGCGATACAGGCAATTGCACTGGCATTGTATCAATATCAGAAATGCAATATGAATCTTCAACCGAGAGCTGGTCTGGTCTAATGACATTTGGAGGAATCCAATTCGATTTAGTTGCAACATTATCGCCAAATAAATCTGTCGCAATTTTCGTGGGATGCCCCCCATTCTCTGAAGTTAATCCGAAAGAAATTTCGAAATCTTGTTTGTTCATCGGCGCATATAAATAATGCTCAATTTGCTGAAACAGGGCATGAACTTGAAAATTAAACTCAATTGCCCAACAAGGCTAATTCAGCCGACGCAAAAAGCCGCGCGGCTGATTAGCGGCGTTCTGCCTTTAAAATAATAACAACTGTAATGCACAGCGGATTACACAATTTTATTTGTCAAGTAATTTGTCTTTTACGATTGAAAGCTATATCACCCAGTGTTATGATGTATAGATATGAAACGGTTAATGACAAAACATTTTTCAAAATGGATATCAAAGCAAAAATTTTCTGATAATGAGCTTGAAACTGCTCTTTCAGAATTGCAGGCAGGACATTTTGAAGCAAGCCTTGGTGGATATTTGTACAAGAAAAGAGTTCGATTTGAGGGACAAGGTAAAAGTGGCAGCGGGAGAACGATCATATGCTACAAGAAAGAGGATAGGGCTATCTTTATCCATGGATTTGCCAAAAATGAAAGAGCAAATTTATCTCCAAAAGAACTTCGAGTTTTCAAGGAATTCTCCCAGGTCATAATGAAATTATCAACAAGCGAATTAAAAGTCGCTATTGAGAATGGAGATTTTATCGAGGTGGAACCATGAGAAAATCCATTGTAGAGTCTATTACAAGCACAATGAAGGATTTAAACAAAAGCGGATTGGTAGATGATATAACAATGAAAAACATTGAAAAGCTCTGCCTTCCAGAAATCAAGGATTATAGTCCGGCAAAAATAATTTCTATAAGAAAAAGATTCAATCTAAGCCAGGCTGCTCTTGCCAGCATTTTTAATATTAGTCCTTCAACAGTTCAAAAATGGGAACAAGGGAATAAAAAACCTGCGGGAGCATCAAAGAAATTATTGAACATAATGGAAAAAAAAGGCTTAGATGCTCTTATTTGAAAGTCATACGAATGAGGCAGAACCAAACGCTAAACCTGACCAGGTGTCAGCTCATCGCTTTCCTGTGAGGCTATAGCCCTGGCAGGTGAGCTCACCGTTAGCACTTACAAGGAGAAAGTAATGAATACCACTACAAACAAACAATCGCCACTCAACTGGAATAACACTCTTGCTGTTTGGTGGAGTTTTATGTGGCGCGCTTTCATTTACAGCATTCTGCTAGGGGGAGTGCTTGGTTTTATTGTGGGTATCATTGCCGGCACTCCAGAACGGGGGGCTTTTTTTGGCGCACTGGCAGGCTGGGTTGCAACATTTCCAGCGACCATGGTGGCGCTTAAGCAAGCTATAACCAAACACCTTTCCATGCTTGCGGCACTCGTGAAAGAACCGTTTTAACTACACAATGCCAGTGCTAACCAACGGGTCAACCCGTCGGTTAGGGCCTGCACTTTTTTAAGGTTGAGGCGCTTTGAAGTGATGTGTTTTCGGTTAAGTTTTGGTAGTCCTTGCCAGCAGCTACCCTAATCGCTAGCACCTTTTCAAAGTGATTGATCTATATGAAGATTAAGGAGGTTTATGTTGTTTGGGCTATTTAGCAAAAAAAATCCCGAAGAGACAAAGAAAGTTCAATTGTTTACCTCGTTGATACAGCAAGTTCCACATGTTAATAGGTTCTCGTATAGGAAAAATGGGAAGTTTGAGGTTATTTTCGATGGAAAGCAAATAGGTGAATTGACAGATTCAGAAAACCAAGCCACATTTAATCTTTTTTCTCACGCATGGCTCATTGTTTGGGGCAACGACCAAGCAGAACTGCATGTCGGTGTAACAAATAAAATAGGATTTAGATTGGAAATTGGTGCCTCTAAAATTTACCTTGGACATAGATTCCAGGATCATGAAGAGCAGTTGGATGAGTTATTATTAATAATTGGAATAAATAGAAACGATGCAAGCGCATTAGTATGAAAAATAGAGAACGGACAAAAAATGACCAAAAAAGAAATTTACAATTATGGAACTTTAATTGCACTTATTAAGGAACAAAACGAGGCTTATCAAAAGCAGAAAAAAGGTAGCCTTGGGTGGTGGGGTAGAGCAAGAATGCCAGAAAGAGATAAAACTATTTTCAAATTTGCGATCACGATAATTAAAGATAAACTCCATAGATTAAATGAATCCAAACAGGTTATCGAGAGCGTTAATTCTGATTTAAGTTTTATATCTACTGATACAAAGATATGGAATGATATTGGAGAACAGGATGTTATAGATACATTAAATGTGTTTAGAGTTGCTTTCCAAGCTCATGATTCTTAAATAAGTCAAACAGTGCTAACCCCAGCGCTAAACCTGACCAGGTGTCAGCTCATCGGTTTCCTGTGAGGCTATAGCCCTGGCAGGTGAGCTCACCGTTATGCGTGCCGCAATTGAGACGCTATAACTCAATGATCAATTTGTTTCGACCAGTGTGCGAACCCTAAAATCAGTTTTATCTGACCATCATTTATTAATTTAGGAAAAGGGTATCACAGAGCTTGGATTAGCTAAACCTGACGTAATCTATGCATTTCCAGGATGTTTGTATCTTAGGGATATGATCCACACAGATCGAAATTTTTAGAGTTTGGTCTTACACAGGGCCGGCCTCATTTGAAAATCAGTTCCAAATTGTAACTCATCGGCTATTTAAGTGTTCAGTGGGAGTCCATAAATGACTGTTGCAAATATTCTTACTCTACTGATGATTGTTATCATCCTCATCTTATGGAAACTGAAAAAAATTTATATACGCTTCAACTTTTTTTCAAAGTCTGAAGATCAAGCCAAAGATTTTAAAATTAATGAATTATTAAATAAAATTGACAACGAAATCACAGTGGCTGCACAAGCATTTTTTGCTTGGAAGTCAATTCATAATGTCGTATCAAAAGATAAAAGCATTGAAAAAACTCTGAATAAAAACGCATTAAGCTGGAACATCTGTCTCCATTCCTTACAGACAACGTTCTTTATTGCCATTGGCAGAATTTTCGACATTAATCCACAGGCATGTTCAATTCATATGCTGTTTAGACAATGTAAAAACAGTATAGAAGAATTTAGCAAATCCAGTTTAAGACAAAGAAGAATTGATGAATCAGGTGGTTTTGAACCAGATTCCTTAAATGATTTCTTAAACAAAGTATACGAACCTAAAACCACTGATTTTAAAAAACTAAAAAAGAACGTTTCGAGTGTTCAAAAAATTTACAAACAACATTTTCTACCGATCAGGCATAAAATCTTTGCACATAATGATTCAGACTATATTTCTAACCCATCAACACTTTTTTCTGGAGCGACAATAGATGATGCCGAAAAAATTCTCAATACTCTTTATAAGGTTGAAAGAACTATCTGGGATCTCTATACGAATGGAAAAAAAATGAACTATGGATATTGGGAATTGAAAGAAGAGGACTACATTTTGAAAGACATAGAGTCTTTACTTAAAAAAATATAGACATAAAATTCAGAGACGCAAAAAGTAGCGTCTTTGATTCTATCGTTAACCAAAAAAACGGTTATCAGGAATTTTAATCTCAAAGGATGGGTGATGAAAAAGCTAATTTTGATTTTGTTGTGCTTGGGATTGACCGGTTGTGTATCGGCATCCAACATATCACAAAATAAAAACTCAGCACTAAAAAATAGTGAGCCCGAAAGAGTTGTCGAGAACGATAAAAAACCATTTTATTTTTTTACAAAAGAAAAAGAATTGAGGTATATTGCAGAGAATAAAGACAGCATTGCTTTTTGGGCTACAAATGGAGATTCTTTCTTTCAGTATTCTCTTGGAGAATTATATTATTACGGCTATGAAAATACGGTGCCAATTAATTACGAAAAAGCTTTTCATTGGTTTAATAAGGCTTTTCAGCAAGGGAACTTTTTGGCTGCATTCTATATCGGAGAAATTTATTATGACGGGCAAAAAGATCTTTTTGTAAAATCTTATAAAGAGGCTTTCAATTGGTACTCTAAATTGCTATCTAAAGAAAGTATTATAATTGAAGATCGGCATTGTCTTCTTGGATGTGATACAAGGCAACGCAAAAGAGAAGATTATCAAAAAAAGTTTTTTTATCAATTAAGCTCCGAAACGGCTATAAAAATTACTAAATGGCGCATTGGAGATTTATATTATTATGGACGAGGTGTTCCACAGGACTACAAGCAAGCTTTTTACTGGTACAAAAAACTTGCGGAACAGGGATTTGGTTTCGCTCAATTTGATCTTGGGGAGATGTACTACGATGGCAAAGGGGTTACCCAAGACTACAAACAGGCATTGCATTGGTACACCAAAGCAGCCGAACAAGGGGACACGGATGCTCAGAATATTCTTGGTGGAATGTACTACGATGGCAAAGGGGTTACCCAAAATTATAAACTTGCTTATGTTTGGGGTAGTTTAGCTGCTGCACAAAATAATAAAATTGCAATTAAAAATAGGGACATGATCGCCAAAGAATTAACGTCTCACCAACTTTCCGAAGCTCAGGATCTCGCCGCCAAAATACAATACCGAATAAACAATCCAAAAGAGCCCCAAACACAACCGCTGACCAAAACAGATTCTGATAAAACTATCGGTACCGGAACAGGCTTCTTCATAGCCAGAGACGGATATATTTTAACCTGTCAGCATGTGGTTCAAGGTGCCTCAAAAATAGAAATATATGTTGGCAACAAAACATACACGGCTTCTCTGATCCGGGAGGATCTCAATAATGACCTTGCCATTTTGAAAATCAGCGGGTCCTTTCCTGCATTGGCTTTTTCCCCCCACAGATCCGCAAAGATGGGCCAGGAGGTTTTCACAGTTGGCTACCCAAACCCAGACTTGCAGGGTATAAGTGCCAAGTATACCAAAGGGGTAGTCAGCAGTCTTACCGGATTTAAGGATGATTTGAGGCTTTATCAAATAAGTATTCCAATTCAGCCGGGTAATTCGGGTGGTGCCCTGCTGGATGAATACGGAAATCTCCTTGGGATTGTGGTGGCTATGCTCAATGCCAAGACAGCATTCCAAGTATCCGGTAGCCTGCCACAAAACGTAAATTATGCTGTTAAAAGCCTTTATGCACAGGCAATGATTGATACGCTTCCGGGAGTGGCTAAAAAACTAAATACACCATCTATGAATAAATTAAATGCTATTGAAAATGCTCAAAAAAGTACTGTGATGGTGGTTTGTTACAATTGACATTGTGTCGTTGGGGAACAGCTTCCCAGATTGCATAATATCCTGGAAGGACGCCAAAACTTGATTTATAAGCATGAAAAGGCATAACCCATGGGTCAACCCGACGGCAAGGGCCTGCACTTTTTAAGGCTGAGGCGGCTTTTAAGTGATGTGCTTTCTGCTGGTTTTATGGTAGCCCTTGCCGCCGGTTACCCTTGTCGTTCGGCGGAGAATTTCTGATTAATTAATCAAAAAGGAGGGCACCTTGAATAAAATCATCTTCACTATTTTTACGCTTGCAATACTGAGTTTCGCCATGCCGCAAGGGGTGTTCGCTTGCGATAAACAATCAGCACGAAACGTACAGGCAATGATTGGAGCAATGGGGTCTTGGTCTGAAGCCAATGATTCCATAATTTTTAATTGGGGTAGTGATTGGGATCAAGCATCATCAAGTCAACGCTTAGGGTTAATTCGTACTTTTGCTGATTCGGACGTGTGTCTCACGGGGAAAGTTCGTGAAATAAAATATTATCGCAATGGCAAACTGGTGGGGAAGGCTTCACCTGTCTTTGGAATAGAGCTTTTGGACAAATAAGTACTATTGCAGGCAGCGTATATTTTATAATTTTTTGCTTACTACATATCATAATCGTTTATTTCTAATTTGAAGAATATATTGAATCAAAAATGGAGGCCAATAATTGAAGAATATCATAATACTTTTTGTTCTTTTATCGAGTTCAGTGGCCTATGCTGGTGAACCATATGTTAAAACATTTAATAAGGGGAAAAATTGGACAGTGTTGGAAGTTGGTATGGCGGGTGAATTTAAGCAATGTTCCCTTAGGTCTGCACCTTCTTATCTTGATAACGGCAGAAATCCAAAATATGGTACTACTTTTTTGGAAGTAAGTTACCCAAGCAACAATATCACATTTTCTGGTGATAATATCGGGGCATATTTCAAAATAAGTAAACAATCCACATTGCAGGTTGATGATGGGCCGAGTACCTTTATGGTCCCTGAAAAACCCATGCCTGGCAAAACCATCATTGACAGTATGAAAAAAGGGAGGACTGCTAAAATAACAGTAGATTTTGGCAGTGGCCCCCCTGGCATTCACACTTTTTCACTTTTGGGGTTTTCTGCAGCGTACAATATGCTGCAAGATTGTTCAGGTATTGCGCCAGCCAAACAGACTACAGAGGTAAAGTCTCATTCTATTGTTTCAAAAGCAACGTTGACATTGGATTCATTCCTTGAGAGTAAGTTTGCAAAACAATATGGAATCTCGAAACAAGATGGGTGGGCATTAAGAGACGGTTCATTCAACAATGAGCTGTCAGTTTCTCGTTTGCAGGGAGCTATGTTGTCGGCAAGCACCAAAAAAGGAAACATAGTAGAAGCCGGAGTGATGTTTTTAGGCAATTCGAGCCTTGATACTTCAAAAATGTCATTCGTTTTGGCGCTGCTCAAAGCTCTCGATTCTAACACTGCCCAATTACACATAAAGGACAGCATATCAAAGAGTTTGTCGAACCGGGTCAGCCAAATCAAACAAGCGCCGGCGCAAACTTACGGCAATTTGCGTGTTCATGCCGCGAATGTGGGTGGAGATGCTGTAATTTCTATCGAACTTCAATAATAGATCAAAATCGCCGAACCAGGCGGTTCACTTGACGCCGAGAACGCTGGCGGCGCTGGCGCGGCAATGTTTGGTGGCGGCGCAAGTGACCTTGATCGTTAGGCGAAAAAAATGAACAAGTGGAGTTTTTATGGGTGAAGGAAATTCTTTAGTTAATCTTGGTGATCTTTCAAAACCCGCAACAGTCCTTATTGAAAAGGTCTCAGATGCTGTAGGCGCTTTATATAAACCTCATCAAATTAAGCGGGTAGCAAAGGCTGAAGCTGAAGCAAAAAAAATAACTGCCATAGCGGATATGGAGATTTCTGATATCCAGCAGCGAGCTATGGTTAGATTGATACAGGAAGAAGGGAAAAAACAAGAAAATATTGAAAATATCACGGGTCAAGCAACATCTCAGCTAAATGATAACGCTAAACCAGAAAACATTGAAGACGATTGGATTACCCATTTTTTCGAGAAATGTCGCACAGTATCAGACAAAGAAATGCAAAGCTTGTGGGCCAGCATTTTGTCAGGTGAAGCGAATAATCCCGGTAAGTTTACCAAAAGAACGGTTGATCTAGTAGCAACATTAGGAAAAGACGAAGCCCATTTATTTACAAGTTTATGCACATATATGCTTTCCGGGGGTGAACACTTCCCGATTGTTTTCAAAATTGAGGATGAAATTTACAAAAAGAAAGGATTGAATTTTGGAACACTTACTCACTTGGAAAATATTGGGCTGATCAAATTTAACAATCTTCAGGGCTTTGTTTTGCAGCAACTTCCGCAGAATATAACCCTCCTGTATTTTGGAATTCCAGTTCAGTTTAAACTTGAGTCAGCAGAAAATAATAATTTTGAGCTTGGCCACGTAATGTTTACAAAATCAGGTCAAGAACTGGCTTCAATCTGCGGAGCAAAACCAGATTTTGACTTCTTAAGATATTTGGTCAAACAATACAAGGATAAGGGGCTTGAAATTAACACACAAATCGCCTAATAATATGGTTAAGATGAATGTCGTAAAACGCCTAACCCAACACTAAACCTGGTGCGACCTGAAGTCACTGATATTATTGTTAATTAATGCAATTTAACCTGCCGTATCACCGGCAGTTTCTTACCCCGGCATGCATTACTGGTAACGGTTTTGTGTGAAGCCCGGGGGA
>JAVERV010000119.1:0-8962 GCA_034006945.1 Desulfobacterium sp.
CGAGCGGCAAGTTATCCTCAAAAAACTTTCCTCCACAATGCCGGACATCATCCTGAACGATCGGCAAATCTGTGATTTTGAGCTCCTTGCCACTGGTGTGTTTTCCCCGTTGACCGGATTTATGCGTCAGATTGACTATGAATCCGTGCTGGACCGCATGCGCCTTGAATCAGGAGAGTTGTGGCCCATCCCCATCTGCCTTGACATCTCTGAAAGCCTTGCCCAAACCCTTGAAACAGGTCAATCTGTATCTCTTAGGGATCAGGAAGGATTTCTTCTCGGGATAATGGAGATCCAGGATATCTGGCCCCTGGACATGGAAAAGGAAGCCTTGTCCATATACCAGACTTGCGACAGGAAACATCCGGGTGTGGATTACCTGTACAGCAGGTCCGGCAAATATTATGTGGGTGGTGAGATCCAGGTCCTGAGCCTTCCCATTCATTCTGATTTCAAGCAGATTCGAAACACTCCGGCCGAAGTTAAAAACATATTCTCCAAACTTGGATGGAAGCGGGTGGTCGGTTTCCATACCCGGCAGCCCATCCACAGGCCTCAGTTTGAAATGACCATCCAGGCCATGCAAAAGGCCAAGGCCAATCTCCTGCTCCTGCCCATTGCAGGGGTATCAAAACCCGGCGACTTTGACCACTTTACCCGCATGCGATGCTACCAGAAGGTTGCGGCTCACTATCCGCCCGATTCCTATCTGCTCAACCTCCTTCCCCTTGCAATGAGAATGGCAGGTCCAAGGGAGGCTGTTCTCCACATGATCATCGCCAGAAATTATGGCTGCACCCACTTTGTCATCGGTCACCAGCACGCCTCTCCGGGCAACGATTCGAACAACATCCCTTTTTATCAGTCTGAATCGGCCGAGGAACTTATCCTGAACACCGCCAGAGAACTGGGGGTCGGCACCATCACCTTTGAGGAGATGGTTTATCTTCCGTTTGAAGATGAATATAGGATCGCAAGCCAGGTGCCGGAAAAAATCGACACAATCACCCTGACTGGAACGGACATACAGAAAAGAATCAGGGCAGGCAAAAAAGTTCCAGAATGGGCAACCTTTCCCGAGGTGTTAAGGGAGCTTCAAAAATCTTGCCCACCCCCGGCAAAACAGGGGTTTACCGTGTTCTGCACAGGTCTTTCAGGGGCTGGAAAATCCACCATCGCCAAAATCCTCTATTCAAGATTTCTTGAACTCGGTACAAGACCCGTGACCCTGCTCGATGGCGATATAGTCAGAAGAAACCTCTCGTCGGAACTTAATTTCTCCAAGGAACACAGGGACATCAACGTCAAAAGAATTGGATTTGTGGCAGCAGAGATAACCAAAAACAGAGGGGTCGCTATTTGTGCCCCGATTGCCCCCTATGAAAAAACACGCGCTGAGATCAGAAACATTATTGAAGATCATGGCGGGTTTATTGAGGTCCACGTGTCAACCCCCATTGCAGAATGTGAACAAAGAGACCGAAAAGGGATGTATGCCAAGGCAAGGGCTGGCCTGTTAAAGGGATTTACCGGCGTTGATGACCCCTATGAGGAGCCTATCAATCCTGAACTTAACATTGATACCACCAACCTCACCCCAGAAGAAGCAGCCCAGGAGGTGATGCTTTACATCAGCCAGAAAGGGTTTATATAGCTTCAACTATAAAGATTATAGGTTGACAAACAAGACTCTTCAGGTATAATCCCTCGTTATCGACTTGATGCGGAAGTGCGCGGCTCACTGGTGGGGCCCTCGGACTTCAAATCCGATGTGGGGCGCTAAAACCGTCCCGGGTGGGTTCGATTCCCATGCACTTCCGCCATTTAAATTCGAATCAATCAGAACACCATTTCCCCCACCCCTCAATTCAACTTGCAATCTCCTGTCACAATAAGGAAACATCACGCATGGAAGAAAAAACGAACCTTAAAACAGTGGAACAAAGCTCAGCAACCCTTTCCCAGGTTATGCAGCCCCAGGATGCCAATCCTGCTGGACTTATACATGGCGGCGTGATCATGAAGCTCATTGACACCGCAGCAGGCGTGGTTGCAGTGCGGCACACCAAGCGGATCTGCGTAACCGCCTCCATTGATCGTCTGGATTTCCACCACCCCGTTCAGATCGGCAACCTGGTAGCCTTTAAGGCAAGCATCAACAACGTGGGGAAAACCTCCATGGAAATTGGCGTTCGGGTGGAAACCGAAGATCTGCTCACGGGCAAAAAGAATCATACAGGATCTGCCTACCTGACATTTGTTGCCCTTGGCGAGGACTTCAAACCGGTGGCGGTGCCAGGCCTGAATCTCACGACACCCAATCAGATGAGACGCAACAGGGAGGCGATCAAACGCCGGGAGTCAAGGCTTGCTGAAAAGAAAAGCGAAAAAATCTGCCAGGCCAACGCCGACAAGTGCCCGAACTGATGGAGGGTTCCATGACACCCAGACCGACCAGCAAAATCAGCAGCAAAATCATCCCTCGATCTGAAATAAAAGCCATTGCTGCGGCAAAACGTGCCCAGGGCAAAAAAATAGTCTTTACCAACGGATGCTTTGACATCCTCCATGCGGGCCATGTCAACTACCTTGAGGCCGCAGCCGCCCAAGGGGACATTCTGATCCTTGGGCTCAATTCAGACCTATCCGTCCGGCAGATCAAGGGGGAGAAACGTCCCATCATCGCCCAGAATCAGCGCTCCCAGGTGGTTGCCGCCCTCGCCTGCGTGGACTATGTGGTGATTTTCGACGAACCTACCCCTGAATCCCTCATCAGGGATATCATCCCCCAGGTCCTTGCCAAGGGTGCAGACTGGCCCGAGGACAAAATCATCGGGGGAGATTTTGTAAAGGAGAACAACGGCTC
The DNA here is from genome assembly GCA_034006945.1 of Desulfobacterium sp. Taxonomy (GTDB): domain Bacteria; phylum Desulfobacterota; class Desulfobacteria; order Desulfobacterales; family Desulfobacteraceae; genus Desulforapulum. The sequence continues at coordinate 2,867 of JAVERV010000119.1, forward strand.
TGTGGCAAGAATAACCCTGGAGCCAGAAATCTCCACCACCATCATCATTGAAAGGATAGTGCAGACCTTTGGATGAGATAAGAAAACCAGCCACAACCATGGTCAGGGACAGGCGGGGAACCCTCCACCTTGAATTTCTTCCCTTTAAGACAGTCAGGCTTGCGCCCCACGGAATCTTTACCCGACTCGGGGGACAGAGTGCCGGCCCCTTTGCCTCGCTGAACGTCTCCCCCTCCACCGGGGACTCAAGGGAGATCATCGAAAAAAACAGGCAGCTTGTGGCTGACGCCCTGGGTGGCGGTCCCGCCGTCTATCTCAACCAGATTCACTCGAACAAGGTTCTTGTTCTCAGGCGCAACACGGACGAACAGCCTCAGGGAACAACCACCTCCGCCATTCAAGCATCTATAAACGGCCAGACAGCTGACTTTAACAACTATAGTCTCCACACTGCGGACGCCATGGTCACAGACATCCCCGACCTTGCCCTTGTAATCCAGGTGGCAGACTGCCAGCCGGTCCTCCTTTTAGACCCGGTAAAAAAAGTTGTGGCAAACATTCATTCCGGATGGCGGGGCAGCATTCAAAATATCATCGGCAGGACTGTCGATACCATGGTGGACAACTTCGGGGTAGATCCCGGGACGATCCTTGCCGGAATCGGTCCGTCCCTTGGCCCCTGCTGTTCCGAATTTGTCAACTACGCCTGGGAGATCCCCGAACACCTTTGGAAATATAAGGACGGAAAAAACAATTTTGACTTCTGGCGGTTAAGCGTTGACCAACTGACAGAAAGAGGATTAAAACCTGAAAACATAACCCTGGCAGGCATCTGCACCCGATGCACAGCTGACACCTTTTTCTCATACAGGGACAACAACACCACGGGCAGGTTTGCCGCCGTGATCAAACTTGAAGCTCGATAAAACAACCCCACCCCCGTCACCCCAAAAGGAGACCAATGAAACATAAAGACGTGTTTTTAACCGAAAAGGTAAAGGCCGCTGGTTGAGGGGCCAAGATTGATCCAGGGGTTCTGGATCGAATTGTAAAAAACTTGAGGGTCAAGGGCAACCCGGATCTGATCGTGGGCCTTGAAACCGGGGATGATGCTGGGGTTTTCCGCATTAACGACACCACGGCCCTGATCCAGACCCTGGATTTTCTAACTCCGGTTACAAACTCCCCCTACGAGTTCGGTCAGGTGGCTGCTGCAAACGCCCTGAGCGACGTCTATGCCATGGGCGGGATTCCCATTACTGCCATGAACATCGTCTGTTTTCCCGAGGACGAGCTTGACGAGGTGATCCTCCAGGAAACCCTCCAGGGGGGTATTGACAAGATCGAAGAGGCGGGCGCAACACTTGTGGGAGGCCACAGCGTCAATGACCCTGAGTTCAAATACGGCCTGTCTGTCACAGGTGTTGTCCACCCGGACCGGGTCCTGACCAACAGAGGATCAAAAACAGGCGAGGTGCTGATTTTAACAAAACCCGTTGGTGTGGGCATCCTTGCCACGGCGGTCAAGGGAAAACTCGCATCTGAAAACCATGTAAAGAATCTGGTTAAAACCATGATCCAGCTCAACAAGACCGCCTGCGAGATCCTCCTCGATTACCCTGTGAGTGCATGCACCGACGTAACAGGGTTTGGACTTGCCGGCCACCTGCTCGAAATGGCCAGGGGATCCAAAAAAACCATGTACCTCTTCGCCCACAAGGTCGCTGCTATCGACGGGGCAAAGGAATATGCCATGATGGGCCTGGTCCCTGGGGGGACATTTAGAAACCGTTCGTTTTGCAGCAAAGACACCTTCATGGACGAGGGCATTGATCCCATCGTTCAAGACCTGATCTTCGACCCCCAGACCTCGGGCGGACTCCTCTTTTCCATGGGCCAAAATGAAGCGGAAACCTGTGTAGAACGAATGAATCAAGGGGGGGTTGCAGCCACTATAGTAGGCAAAGTCGGCCAGGAACACTCCTGCGGCAACCTGATTGTGACCTGAGGATTTACATAAAGTATTTTTCACGTTGACTTGATAGAGTTGATATGGTAATTCCTCGTAAAATGAAAAAAGGAACAGCAAAGAACATAAAGGACCTTGCCTATTACAGCAGCCTCGGTCTTTCAGTTGCAATTTCAATCTTTATCGGCCTGTTCCTAGGTGTCTGGCTTGACAACCGGTTTGACACCTCCCCGGTTTTGACACTTGTCTTTCTGGGATTAGGGATAGCGGCAGGGTTCAAAAACCTTGCAATAGCGGTAAAACGGAGTAAAAAGCTTTAAAAGGTGCAGCAAACTCTTTAAAGGGAGCCAACGGTTTTAAAAGATGATGACCATTCAACAGCGCATGATAACTTTTATCTCAAAATCCAACTGGTTCATTTTCTGCGTGGTCAGCCTCCTTGCCTTTATCAACACTCCACGACATTTTGCCTTTGGCATCTTCTGCGGCGGCCTCATCGTCACACTCAACTTCCAGGCTCTCAGGTTTACAATTCGCCGGGCATTCAACAATACCTCCCGGGTCGCTGCACAGGGACAATCCATAATCTCCGGCGTAATCATCAAATACTACCTAAGGTTTATACTGAGCGGGGTAATGTTATTCCTGCTTATTTCAAAAAATATTGTTGATCCGTTGGGCCTTATTGCAGGTCTTTCGGTGGTGGTTGCCAGCTTTTTTGCTGCAACTGCACTTGAATTAACAAGACTTATTATCAAGGAGGCTGTGTAAGTGGAACATCCATATCTATTCTTTGTCAAATTGTTTGAAATGATAGGATTGGGGCATTTTGCCCACGCCAACGTCCATGTCGTCTATATGTGGGTTGTCATGGCAATTCTTATCATTCTGGGATGGCTTGCAGGAAAAAACGTCCAGATGGTTCCGGGCAAAGTACAGAACGTGTTTGAGGTTCTGATCTCGGGCCTTGAAGAGTTCATGGTGGATGTAAGCGGTGAAGAGGGCCGATGGTTCTTTCCCCTTGTGGGCTCTATCTTCTTATGTGTCTTCGTGGGCAACCTTCTGGGCCTCGTACCCGGTTTCTTTCCCCCCACTGCCAACCTCAACACCACGGCAGCCCTTGCCTTGACCGTTTTTGTATTTACCCATGTAATCGGCGTAAAGTACCACGGTGCAAAATACTACAAGCACTTTATCGGACCGGTGTGGTGGATGATTCCCATCATGCTGCCCATTGAGCTCATCGGCCACTTTGCCCGTGTTCTCTCCCTCTCCTTCCGTCTTTTCGGAAACATGATGGGCCATGAGCTGGTTCTTGCCATCCTGTTCAGCCTTGCCGGTGCCTTTTTTGCCCCGCTTCCCATCATGGCACTCGGCATTTTTGTGGGCCTTGTTCAGGCATTTGTGTTCTTCCTTCTCTCGGTCATGTACTTTACCGGAGCCATGGAGCACGCCCACTAAACAACGAACTTAAGCCGTCAACATGGTGTTGGCGGTTGGTGTTATAGTTATGCGGGGACCGGAAGAAGCCGCATGAATCACAATAACCTCAATTTACAGGAGAAGAAAAATGGATTTTTTTACAGCATGTGTATGGGCAGCAGGCATCGCAATTGGAGTTGCAGCATTTGGTTGCGGTCTTGGTCAGGGATGGGGCCTCAACGGTGCCGTTCAGGGTATCGCTCGTAACCCCGAGTCTTCAGGAAAGGTAACAGTTACTCTCTTGATCGGTCTTGCCATGATCGAGTCCCTGGCTATCTATGCTCTGGTTGTTGCCCTGATCCTCATCTACGCACATCCCCAGGCTGCTGAGTTTGCAAAGCTTGCCATTGGTTAATAACAAGACCTGAGCGGCAAACAAACAGGCAAGTCATAGTTTCACCAGCAAGGAAAGCCCCCCCTTTGGGGACCAGGCTTTCCTTGTTGTCGTTTCAAAGATCGCACAATATTTTAACAATGACATCTGGCCTTTTCTCCACCTCCATCATATTTCTTCCGGGAATGACTAGACGGAAGAAAACAAAGGTCAGACATACTGAAATCCTTAGAGCGCTGTTTTGGGTTAATCTACAGCAAAGCCTCTATTGAAACAACATTCAGGGCAGGCATTGCTTAACCCGCAGGCCCTGGGTCCATAACGAGTCACTTATGATTTTTATCTTTCTGTTAAGTTTCACAATCGGCATGTTAGGTGCATGGCTTATCTACAGGTTTGGGAACAGACTGGGACTGCAGGATATTCCCAACCACCGGAGTTCCCATGACTATGTAGTACCCAAAGGCGGCGGAATTGGTATTCTGGCCGCCTTTGTTGTTTCTGCGGTTTTTTCAGGGCTGGATAAAAGCTTCTGGATTCCTGCTTTTATATTATCCCTTGTCAGCTTTATAGGTGATCGTACTGAAATAAAGCCCGCATTGAGACTGATAGTGCAGTTCGGGTGCAGTCTCGTTTTTCTCGGCAGTTTTTTTCACCAAGATCAGGGCATTTTAATCTATATTCTCGTTCTTCCTCTGGCTGTTTACATTACCGGGACTGCCAATTTTTACAATTTCATGGATGGAATAAACGGGATTGCCGGAATCACCGGTATTACAGGATTTTTCCTCCTATCTGTTTATGGTTATGTTTCAGATGCAAGTTTCAATTACATTCTGCTCTCAACTGCAATGGCTTTTGCCTGTGCAGGGTTTTTGCCTTTCAACATCCCAAAGGCAAAGGTTTTCATGGGTGATATCGGCAGTGTATTATTGGGATTTGTCTTTGCCTGTATTGTGATTCTCTTGTCCGACTCTTTCTTGAGTTTTATCTGTTTGACAGGTTTCCTCTTTCCCTTTTATGCCGATGTACTCACCACAATGTGGGTTAGAATCAAAAACAAAGAATCACTGAAACAACCCCACAGAAAACATGTCTACCAGATCCTTGCCAATGGATACGGGATCACACACTGGAAGATATCAACCGGATATGGGGGACTTCAGCTTGCTGTAGGAATTGCAGTTATTTTTCTAAAAGAGTTTGGATATATTCCGGTGCTCTCCGTACTGACAACCAGCTTTGCCTGTTTCTCTGTTTTTTCCGTCATCCTCAGAAAGAACATGGAAAAGAATCCCAGGGGATAATTTGTTGATTAACAGCGCCCCCGCCCGATTGACAAAAACTCCGTTCTGATATAAGTGGATTTGAATTAGACAATTAGAATAAGGGACTCGGAAACAAATAATTACCCAACCTTACATGTGTTTCAGTCCGTCTTCATCGTCGTGTCAAAGCACACAGACAAAGCATAGTTTTGCCGATAAAGACAACCATGTGATAATTTAAGGACAATAATGAGAAAAAGACTTCCTGCATATAAGAACCTCCTGCTGATCCTGATTTTCGATGCACTGCTGCTTGGAGGGGCATGGTACATGGCCTTTCTGCTTCGTTTTAACTTTAGCGTTCCTGCGAACAGTATAGGGATGGGTGTGCAATTGCTGCCCCTTGTGGTGGCGATTAAAATAGTTGTCTTTTATTTTTTCCATCTGTACCAGGGCATGTGGCGGTATACAAGCCTGATAGATCTGTTGAACATCATAAAAGCCTCTGTGTTCAGCACCCTGATTATCCTCTCTATTTTTATCTTCATCCGCGATCTTGTGGGCCTTTCCCGGTCAATATTTGTGATTGACTGTGCGCTTACGATCCTTTCTATTTCCGGTATCAGGGTTGCCCTCAGGTTATACTTTGAATTTGCATCCAATGAAGAGGAGAATCCCCATCTGGGCGGTCGTGTGTTTGCCTTGAACAGAAAGAGAAAAGATGCCGTCAACCTTTTGATCATCGGTGCAGGCGACGGTGGAGAAAAAATTCACAGGGAAATCCGGGACAATCCCAGGCTGAAATACCAGGTTGTGGCCTATCTTGACGACAATTACAGCAAACAGGGTAAGATGATCCATGGAGTTCCCGTAAAGGGTACTGTGAATCAGCTCAAGTCTGTTGCCGAAAAAATGGATGTCCATGAAATTCTCATAGCCGCCCCATCCGCAACTTCAGAGCAGATGCGCACCATCGTAGAAATCTGCAAGCAGAGCGATATTTCCTTTAAAACCCTGCCGGGCCTTGGCGAGTTGATCAATGG
>JAVERV010000024.1:0-50008 GCA_034006945.1 Desulfobacterium sp.
GTCCCCTTTTTTCCCCTGTTCCAGGGAGGCATCCTTGTTTGACGCATCCGATGAACCGTTTTCAGTTTTCTCTTCTAATTCACTCATGAAAACCCCATCAATTAAAATGTTGATGATACTATTATACACTGGGCCCACCAAAGATCAATATGATCCAGGCCCTATATTTAAGCTGCAAAAGGCGTCAACCGCCACTTTTGCAGTCAGATCCCTGCCGTTCAATAATTTACGGTCAATCTATATAACATATGTAAAACTTGTCAAGTCAAAACCTAGGCATAGCTGTGAAGTCCGGGCAAATAATTGACGCCAAAATAGGTAAACATAACGGCCATGAATCCCAGAATGGAAACCCAGGCAATCTTTCGCCCGTTCCAGCCCCGCATCATCCTAAGATGAAGAAGCATGGCATATACTATCCATGTAATCAAGGACCAGGTCTCCTTGGGGTCCCAGGACCAATAGGTGCCCCAGGCCGAATTTGCCCACACAGCCCCCGTAATGATGCCAATGGTGAGAAAAAGAAAGCCAAACATGACCATCTGGTAGGTCAGCTCGTCAATGATGCCAAGGTTGGGAAGCCTTGACAAAAGAGAGCCTGTCTCCTTGTTCTCAGGTTTTACAAGGTACATGATGGAAAACCCGAAGGCCACGGCAAAACCAGCATACCCCAGAAAACAGGTTACAACATGGGCAATGAGCCAGTTGCTCTTTAATGCAGGAATCAGCGGGCTTATCTTGTCTGAAATGTTCGGAGAAAGTGAGGCATAGGCAATGGCAAGAAAAATCATGGGGGTGGCGAACACACCGATCAGCCGCTCCTTGTATTTAAACTCTACAAATATATAAAGGGCGGCAACCGTCCATGAGAAAAACACAAGGGATTCGTACATGTTGGAAAAAGGGGCATGGCCATAGCCCATCTGGTAGGACTCCACCCACCTGAGGATTATGCCGACCGTGTTGCAGAGAAATCCTGAGATAAGAACACCGATTCCAAGGGTTGCGAACCTCTCCTTTTTAAAGGTCCATGCACCAATGTACAACACTGTGGCAAGGGCGTATGCAAGGGTTGTGATCGAGAGTACCATGGGACTGTTTATCATGATTTTAACTCCTTCATGGTTAAAGCAAGCTTAGCTGTTTTGAGTTTCAGACTGTGGGGATTACGGTTGGATGTAGATGCAATTTCGACCATGGCCTTGTTTTGTCCAAGATCTTTTATCTCCACACAATAACTCTGGTGGGTCATGAAAAAGGTGATCCAGCATCCGATGATCATGAGGATAAAACCTGAATAGACATACCAGACCCCGGGATCCTTGTTCACCTGAAGGCCGGTGTAGTACTGCTTTTCAAAGTTGTCGACACTAAAGGCAACCTCCCCCCTCCTCATCTTGTCAAAGGTGGGGAACTTGACAGGGATCACGATCTGGGTTTCGGTTCCATCTGGGGCCGTCACCTTGCCAACAAATGATTCCCCCAGATTGTGACCTTGAAAGTTATACCCCCTCACAAAATGTTCCATCACAAAGCTCCCCTGGTTTTCAGGAAGTTCGACCGTTTTTCCAAACTCAACCTGTTCCTGAAAGGCAAGGCCGCTCTCCCTTGCGGTCATGGTGAGCTGGATAGATTTTGCGCCGGCAATGCCGTAGCTGGACTGGTATAAGCTTACTCCCCTGTACCTCAGAGGATGGTTGACCAGAATATCTGTGGTCAACACCTCCTTGCCGTCTTCAATTAGGGTTACGTTGGATTTAAACTCATCAGGGGAGCCTGTGTCATAGAAACTTACGTCAAAGGTGTTGCAGCGGATGGAAAAATCAAGGGTATGATGTTCGTGGGCACCCTGTCTGAGTTCTATCACGTTAATGGTCTCCCCCTCAGGAATGGAGACACGCCCCTTAAACCCCCACAAACCGCCGATCACCGCCCCCACGAGGAGCAGCAGAACACTCACATGGACCACATACACACCCGCCCGGGTCCAGCGACCCTTTTCGGCAAAAAGGGCAGTACCGCCTTCAAGGTTCTGGGTTGTAACCTTTCCGATCTTTCGTTCCAGAAAGCCCTGGAGCCGGGTTACAAGTTCCCCGTTGTCAAGGCTTGCCGCAAAAGCTTCACGCTCTTTTAGATTTCTGAACCTCTCTGGTCGAAACACGATCTTCCGGGGGAAAATAACCTTCCATGTCACCTTAAGCCGCTGGATGGAGCAGACGATGATATTAACGGCAAGCATGGCCAGAAGGGTCAAGAACCACCAGGAGTTATACATGTCGTCGATATCCAGAGCCATAATCAACTTGGACCACCCCTGGCCGTATTTTTCAAGATAAAACCCAGCGCTCCCGCTCTGGGGGATAAAGGTTCCGACAATTGATGTAAGGGCAATGGCAAGCAGCACAACAACGGTGAGCCTGACCGAACAGAAAAAACTCCAGATCCGGTTGGGAGGATCCTGGTGAAGGGCTTTTTTATTCATAATTAATTCCAGATTATTTGCTGGTTTCCAGGTTGTTTGCTGATCAGGTTGACAGTTGACCAGGTTGATAGTTGATCTTTAATATTTCAGACTAACAGATAGGGAGCCATAACATCCTCAATACGTTGCCGGGTTTGTTCAAAACCTGCCCTTGTTGCATGGGCATCAATTGTTTCCATGGGTAGGTATTTGATGGTTACCCGGGAAAGGGGCTTGGGAACAAAAAAACGGTCCCAGGAGTTAAAAAACCAGGCCGATTCCGGGATCACCACACAGGGGAGAAGCCAGGCCCCGGAACGCTGGGCCATGCGAACTACGCCCGGCTTAACCTTGCCGGCAGGACCTGTGGGCCCGTCCACAAGATTTGCCCCGAGACACCCCTTTTCAAGCCTTTCAATCATCTCTTCCATGGCGTTTTTGCCGCCCCTTGACGAAGACCCCCTTGCCACATGCCAGCCGGACAAACGTGCAACCGGTGCGATGATATCTCCGTCCCTGCTCTGGCTGATCATGATACAGGGCTTGAACCGTTCATAACTTTTAAAATGGCGGATCAGGGAAAAAAAATGCTGGTGAAAAACGCACAATACCACCGATCCGCCCCGATCGATATGGCGCTGCCAACCAACCTCGTTAACCACCCTTATTCTGAGCAGAAAAGAATAGGCCCGAACCCACCGGTAAAGGAACCACACAAAACCCTTTGACCGGAACATCCTCTTCATCGTTTTATTCATCCATCTCCCCTGACTAAGAACCATTAAATCATAAAATTTCCGCTTTATATCAAATTCTGAAGCATACTGCAATCATGCCGCAATTAAACCAGCAATTCACTGACAGCCAAAAAAGCTTTTAGCTGTTAGCTAAGGGCTAACCGCTAAAAGCTAAATCATACAACCCACTTTTTAATAGCCTCAAAAATATCCTCCCGCTTAAACGGCTTGGTCAAAAGATCGTCCATGCCAGCCTTAGCGCACCGTTCTTTGAACACGGGCAGCACATTGGCAGTAAATGCTACAATGGGTATTCTCGTTCCAGAAACAGCCTCCTGGATCCGGATCTGCCGGGTGGTTTCAAATCCGTCCATCTCCGGCATGTTGATATCCATGAGAATGAGATCAAACAGATCCGGCGAATCCTGATAAAGGTCCAGGGTCTGTCTGCCGTTCTCAGCCGTGGTCACACGGTATCCTGCCTTTAAAAGCATGATCTTCGCCATTCTCCGGTTCACGGGATTATCGTCCACAAGAAGAATAGAGGCGGATCTTTTGGCCTGTTCAGCCAGAAGATGGGTGGTGACCAATTTGTTGTTTTCCCCATAAAAGCCCTTGTCTCTATCCGCCTTCATCCCCAGGACACCTGCGATAATACGTTCACCCGTCTGTTTTTCCACGGGGAGCGCCCAGAATGAGAATTCAAACAGGCTTCCCTCACCCTCCCGGCTCTCAACCTTGATCTCTCCTCCCATGCAACGGGCAATTTTCCTGCATATGGAAAGCCCAAGGCCTGTCCCCCCATGTTTTGTTGGATTTTCACCCTGGATTTGGCGAAAGGGTTCAAATATGACCTCAAGGGCAGATTCAGGAATGCCCATACCCGTGTCACACACACAGGCGCAGACCATTATCCCCTGGTCACATCCCTCCCTGATACTGAGGCTAAGTTCGATCACCCCGGTCTCGGTAAACTTTGCAGCATTGCCAAGCAGATTAAGCAGCACCTGGCGAAAGCGGTTAGGATCGGCAACCACATATCCCGGGACACAATCACAGATGCGGCACAGAAGCTCCACCCTGGCCGTATTCACCTGGCTTCTCACCATTTCAAGACACTCAAAGCAGAGGAGCTCAGGATCGAATTCAATGGGAGCAAGACCTATCTCACCAGCCTCAATCCGGGAGATATCCAGTATTTCATTGACAATACCCAGGAGCACATCGCAGCTCTTTTTGGTGTTTTCAACATACCCCTCCTGTTCATCGCTGAGACCGGTATCGAGCAAAATGTCCGTGTAGCCCATGATGCTGTTCAGGGGAGTTCTTATCTCGTGGCTCATGCGGGCAAGAAAATCCCCCCTGGCAAGGGAAACCTCCTCGACTTCTTCCATGGCAGCGGCAAGTTCATTATTTGTTGTTTTAAGGTCAAAAAGAATCCTGCGTTCACGTTCGATCCGGCGGATCCTTGCAATGACAGAGTCCACCTTAAATGGTTTTGCCATGTAATCTGCAGCACCGGCCTCCACGATCTCAAAGTAGGAATAATCCCCGGAACATCCGGTCATGATTATGAAATCAATATCAGGCAGGTCCACTTTGACCGATTCCATAAAACAAAGACCGCCCATCTCCGGCATGAAAATGTCGCAGATGACAAGATCAATCCCCCCGGCCAAAAGTATGGTGCGGGCCCGGGGGGCATCTGATGCCCCATGACAGCAATACCCATTCAGTTCAAGGGCCCTGAGCAATACCCGCATTAAGTCATCATCATCATCCACAACGAGAACACCCTTCACAAAGGGCGGTTTTATCTCCATTTCCATTGTTTTCTACTCGTTGACCCGCTCAACATACTCTGAGGTTCTGGTGTCGATTTTCACAAGCTGTCCCTCTTCAACAAACGGTGGCACCTGGATTTCATAGCCTGTCTCAAGGGTGGCAGGCTTGGTACTGCCGGTGGCAGTATCCCCCTTGGCCCAGGGGTCAGATTTTACGATACGCAGATTGATGAAGTTCGGAAGGGTAAGACCTATGGCCTTCCCATTAAAAAAGAGAACCGTGCAAACGGTGTTGTCCTTTAAGAGATCTATGGCATCCCCCACCTGATCTTTTCCAAGGAACTCCTGCTCGAAGTTGACAGCATTCATAAAACAGTAGTTATCACCTTCGGAGTATAGGTACTCCATCTCATGCTCCTCAAGATGGGCCTCGTTAAACTTATCACCGGAGCGAAAGGTCCGCTCAAACTGATTACCTGTAATCATGTTTTTCAACTTGCATTTATAAAGAGCCTGGCCCTTACCAGGTTTTTTAAACTGAAAGTCCACAACCACGTATGGATCTCCGTCAATTTCAAACTTAAGCCCCTTTCTCAGATCACTTGCGTCATACATATAAATCTCCTGTTTTTTAATTGTAGAAATCACCAATAATTCACCGGACTACTAAATCATATTCAGCGTAATTAGGCAATCTTGATTTAAAAAACCGCTTGCTTTTTAACCCGGGTTCAACGTAAAATAACCTCTTCAAATTAAAAGCTGCAATCAAATTCAAGCCGGATCTCAAAAAGATCTGAAATAAACCTTAACAGGCCCTGACAGGTCTGACCAAGACGAAACAGGATATACAATGATACTCATTATTGATTTCGGGTCACAGTTCAACCAGCTCATTGCGAGAAGGGTAAGGGAAAACGAAGTTTACTGCCAGGTGGAACCCGCCGGGATTGATCTCGAACGAATCAAGGCCCTTGACCCCAAAGGCATAATTCTTTCAGGGGGACCTTCGAGCATCTACGAGGATGACAGCCCACGGGTGGACGTGGGAATCTTCGATCTCAACATCCCCATCCTCGGCATCTGCTACGGCATGCAGTTCATGATAAACGCCCTTGGTGGCACCATTGAACGATCTGAGAAACGCGAATACGGTTTTGCAGACCTTACCATCAAGGATAAAGACCCACTTTTCACCGGGTTGAACGACACCACCCAGGTGTGGATGAGCCATGGGGATTCAACCAGGCAGTTGCCTGAGGGCTTCAAAATCACCGCTTCAACCACTAATACGGAAATAGCTGCCGTGGCCGATGGTGAAAAACGTTTTTTCGGCCTTCAGTTCCACCCCGAAGTCGAGCACACCCCGGACGGATTTGAGATGCTGAAAAACTTTCTCTTTACCGTGTGCGGCTGCAAAACGAGCTGGACCATGGAGTCCTTTGTAACAGGTGCCGTGGATCAGATCAAAGAGGCGGTTGCCGATAAAAAGGTTATCATGGGGCTTTCCGGCGGTGTGGATTCGTCAGTTGCAGCACTTCTCATCCACCGGGCCATTGGAAAAAATCTCTTTTGCATCTTCGTGGACAACGGGCTTTTAAGAAACAACGAACGGGAGAACCTTGAACAAAGCCTTACCGCCAACCTTGACATGAATATCCGGTTTGTGGATGCAAGAAAACGGTTCCTGGATCGTCTGGCAGACGTTACAGACCCTGAAAAGAAACGGAAAATCATCGGGAACCTGTTTATTGAGGTGTTTGAAGAGGAGGCTAACAAAATCGCCGGAGCCGATTTTCTCGGCCAGGGCACCCTCTATCCCGACATCATCGAATCAAAGTCTGCCTTTGGCGGCCCCACATCCATCATCAAATCCCACCACAACGTGGGGGGCCTTCCTGAAAAAATGAAGCTAAAGCTCATCGAACCCCTGCAATTTCTTTTTAAGGATGAGGTGAGAAAGCTCGGGTTAGAGCTCGGACTCAACCATGACATGGTATGGCGCCAGCCCTTCCCCGGGCCGGGACTTGCCATCCGCATCATGGGGGCTGTCTCTGAAAAGAGGCTCACCATCCTGAAGCAGGCCGACACGATTTTATTAGAGGAGATCCGGGCTGCCGGCCTCTACAAAAAGCTCTGGCAATCCTTTGCCGTGCTTCTTCCCATAAAAAGCGTAGGCGTCATGGGCGACAAAAGGACCTATGAGAGCTGCATCGCCATACGGGCCGTCACCAGTAACGACGCCATGACCGCAGACTGGGCAAGGCTTCCCCATGAACTTTTAGCCAGGGTATCCAACCGAATCATCAACGAGGTTACCGGGGTCAACAGGGTTGTTTTTGATATCACCTCTAAACCGCCCGGAACCATTGAGTGGGAATAGAGCAATGGGCACCTCAAGACCGGATGATTTCACCATTGGAGGTCCTGGATCGGACGAAGACGAGATCTCTGCGACCCTCTTTCTCCAGGAGTCCAACCAACTCAGGATCGAAAAACTCGGCAACAGAATAACTATCATTTCCGTAATTATCCCATGTGTTATCTGTGCCATTCTCCTCTTTGCCTACATGGACATCAAAGAAAGAATGGCCAATGTCCACGACAGAGGGCAGACAGAGGTCCTGGGTGTTGCCGAAAACCTCGACTCAAAATTAAACGCCATGACGGTGGATCTTGCAGGCGTCAAACACCGGTTTGAAACCACAGTCAACTCCCTTGAGTCGGAAACAGCCAGACTTGGAACAACCAAAGCGGAAAAAAGCGCAATAAAGGAGGAAATTGCCCAGGTAGAGGCCAATCTTACACACCGAACCTCTAAAGATCTCCAGAAGGCTGTCCAGGCCCTTGAAAACGCCACAAATAAAGAGCTGGAAGCCCTGAAAACCAAAGAAACCCGACTATCTGAAGCTCTGGCAAAAACGGATGAGGCGGCAAAGGAACTTGACCGGCGAACAGGAGAACTTGAAAATCTAATTCAGGCAATGAACGCCGCCATCAAGGCTGAACAATCCAAAACAGCAGCCCTTGAAGCCAAGGTAACCGAACAAAACGAAACCATGGCCCTCGTGCAAAAGGAACTGAGCCTGGTCAAGATAAAAGCCGATACCCTTGAACAGACCTTTATTGACCGCAAGGTTCTGGACAGGGAGCTAAAGTTACTTGACCAGAAGATTGACCAAAAAACAAGTATGATCAAGGGCCAACCCAAGGAGCAGGTAGAGTCACCACTCCCCCTGCTCAAGCCCCCACCATTGCCAAGGCAACCGAAACCTTCAGAGACTATCTCTGAAAAAGACCTGCTGCAATAACTCAAACTAAATCCAATCCCGATATGACGAACAGAGCCACAACTTGGCACAGAGGTGGAGAGGACATTGAGTCAAGGCTTATGAACCAGGCCCTTGACTTTTCGGCAGCCTACATGGCGGTAAAATCCATCGGTGCAGGGGTTGAACGATGCGCCGGGAATGTGACCGACGAAACTGTCCAGGCGCTTATTTTTCTCATAGGATCAAAAAAGTTTGACTCCCAGAAGCAGGTCCTTTTCCTTTTCCGGGAAACGGCCGATACCTTGATCGCCATCCTTGATGCCGACCCTTATGGAGCGGGTAAGTCCATTCTCCCGGCCCTTCAAAAAATCCTGATATCAAGCACCGGCCACAGGCAGAGGGCCGTTGGCGAGGCACTGGGTTCCCTCCCCCTTGCCATAGAACCTGTTAAGGAACCAGCCCCTGGAGAGCCTTTGGTGGGCATACGATCGTTTAAATGGATCACCGGGGAACTTGACATCTGTGGGACAGCTCAATTTACATGGCGGGGAAGAAGCCTGACCGCACCCACCCGAACCAATCGAATCGGGGTCATCAAATTTCTCAATGCCCTTGAGGACCCGGGAAACCTTGCGGTTGAAACAGGGTGGCTGGAGTTCTTCAGGACCCATGCCCAATCTGATTTTACCGATTTTGACATCCCCCGGCCCCTCAAGGATGGGACAATCGGCCTGTATAAAATCATCAAAATTCCTGACAGCATCGTTCTCCCACCCGCCCTTCATGGGGAACTGATTGCCATTGCCTTTTGTGCAAGCCCCAACTACTATGACTATCCCAACGAACCCCTTGACCATGGAGGACTCCTTGACCTGCCCCGGGTTCTTGGCCGCAATGCCAGACTCCTCGGTAAAACAGCAGCCATGGGGATTGTCCATACGGCGGTTATTCCGCTTTTTCACAACAGGGTGCAGCAGAACCGCAGACAGGACGGGGGTATTTACCAATGGGAACGAAGCGGCAGGCTCGACCGCTGGCTTGAGAGCTGCCGTCACCCCAACTTTGCGACATCGGGATTAAGGGATTTTGAACATTTTGCCTTTGTTCCTGGAACAAAAAAGCTGCACCACTACATAGGCTCTCACCTCTTGAGCCTCGTTCTTGTGGCAGGTAGTTTTTTCAGAAACAATTCGCCCGAACAGAGGGGCAGGGACGCCCTGGGGCACCCCGTGGATGCAAGAGGACTCTTTGACCCCAACGTATTCAAACGAGCTATCACCTGCACCATCAACCAGTACTATTCTGGTTTTACAGGGGTTGACGCTCCACCTTCCCTGCTCCCTTCGCCCTCCGAGGAGCTGATGCGCTCCTTGATCGATGAGATGGGGGTTGACCGTCATATGGACGAAATCCTTAGAATCGAAGATCAGGACAGAATGGACAACCATCAGTTTCGATCCTTTCTTCTGGATCGCGGGCTCTCACTGGATGAGGCGGCCCTGCATGAACGGGGAAAGGCCAACATTTCCCTTAGCACCGGCCCCCATCTCGGGGGGTTTAACCAACAGATCTCCGTTCCCCGTCTCATCGATCATATCTTCTCCTGGGCATCCCTTTGCATCTGTGGTAAATTTCTCCAGGAAAAAGCCCAAAGCCAAAGACCTTGAAACAAGTCGGGATTTAAGCTATGCTCCATAAAACTGCATGAAAAAGATAGAAAAGCCATAAACAGGGAGTAAAAAATGTCAAAGCAATATCCCGAATGTCCGCTCTACAACCATGCCACCTGTAAAGAACTCCATAACCCTAAAACCTGTGCCATTATCCGGGACGACAAATTCTGCTCAAAAAAACGCCAGCAAATGACCAAGCCTGAAAAGCATGTCAACCCAGGCTTTTGGGAGACCACCACCAGAGCGTAACGATTATAGTTTTGAATCCACCTTGAGCCGGTCTCCCGGATGAATGAGACTCGAAAGGGTCAGCCTGTTCAACCGCAATAGTTCCCCAAGGGACATCTGATACTGCTGTGCTATGGTGGTAAGGCTGTCCCCTTTTTTCACCACGTGAAGTGCTGTTCCACTTTTTTCTTTCCATGCTTTAACAAGCCCAGGGAGCCTGCCGGAAAATTCTTCTGACCTCTGTGCCGGGATCAGAATCGTGCGCCTTCCCTCTGCAACAAAGTCCCCCCGGATATCAGGATTGAGATTCTTAATCTCCTTGAACGAAGTTCCGGCTGCCTGGGCTATCACCGCAACAGGAATTTCACAATCCGAAACCATGTCAATGCTGTCAAAGGAAAGCTGTGGATAGTAATCCTCACCCGAGAGGATAAATCCATACTTTTCCGGATTCTTCATGATCTCCTTGGCTGCAACGATCTTCAACACATACCCCTGGGTTTCCAAGGGGAGATACAGAGAATAATAATCAGCTGTTCCCTGTTTTTTTATCTCAGCTGCCAGACCGTTTTCGCCCATATTATAGGCGGCAGCCGCCAGGGACCAGGAACCGAACAACTCTTTCAGAGTTTTCAGATATTGACAGGCGGCCTGCGTAGACGTGAAGATATTTCTTCGTTCATCCACCGTTGAATCAACCTTGAGACCCTGGTTCCTTCCCGTTGATCGCAGAAACTGCCAGAAACCAACAGCACCCATGGATGATCCGGCATGGGGCCTCAGACCGCTCTCAATGACTGCAATGTACTTTAAATCGTCGGGCAGGCCCTCCTTTTTGAGCACCGATTCAATGTGGGGAAAATACCGGGACGCCCGTTTAAGCCACAAAATCACCTGGGCCCTGTCCCACAGGGCAAGGAGAACCTCTTTTTCCAGGCGTTCCCGTACGTCAAAATCCTCCACTGGGACCTTATCTTCACAAAAGAAAAGGGGATCGGGCAACCTGACGCTCTCCACAAGGGAAGGAATAACGCGGTCCGGCAAATCTGAACCATTGACCGGACAGGGAGAGGGGAAAAAAAGGAATAGGACAGTAAAAAACACGGCCCACCTGGGAAACGTTACAAAATCAGCCATGGGAATCAAAGCTCCTGAAATCGGTTATAAATTTAACTGGAACATGGTCTCAAATAGCCCTTACTTAGTCAAGCAGATACATATTGCTTGACACACCAGGGTTGACCGGTATCATTTAGAGCATGAAAAGAACAATGGGATTCAGAGCCATGGCTCTCTTGAGAAAACAATGACCCTTTGATCGCAGACTTGAACGTGAATCTAAACGTCATCAGCCTTGCCTGGGCACACCCTTTTGTCACGGATTACCTCAACCCCATGATTTCAAATGGACGTTTGACGGTAAGGTGAAATAGATGGCCGACGAATCTTCATGAAAGAGCCAACCGAACTTGAGCCCCCAAAGGCCGATGGACATCCCGCAGCATCGGTCATCATGAAACTGAGATAATCCTGAGAGTAGAATTGTCCCACCTCTTTTTTTACCTTTTATACTCCTGCAAAACTGTGGTATGCTTCTATACATGTATATTTCAGCAACAGCCCTGTTGATTCTTGGCGCCCTGTCCGGGGCCGCCTATGGATTTTTCTCGGGATTTCCAATATTTAAAACTATAATCTATTGCTTTGCAGGAGGTTTTGCAGGCAGTGTGGCAGGAGCCTTTTTGTTCACCTTTTTATACTTTAAATCCACTAAAACAGACAGGCCCGGCAAAGAGAGCCATAGCAAAAACCGTTCCGGCAAAGACAAGGGGAGAGATTAACAACAAATGGATATCCAGTGGTTCCCGGGACATATGAGACAGACAAAAGAACTCTTGACAGAGGCGATTGCAAGGGTTGATGTGGTCATGGAAATCCTTGACGCAAGAATCCCCCTGTCAAGCAGCAATCCCCTTGTTGATAAAATCTGTAAAAACTCTGTAAGACTCAAGATCCTCAATAAGAATGACCTTGCCGACCCCGGAACGACCCGGTTGTGGCTCGACTATTTTAACCGGCCCGATGCAGCCTCTGCCATTGCCATTGCCGGGACCGAGAGTCGGGAGGTATGGATGGCTGCAGATCTTTGCCTCAAAATGATCACCAAGGGAAGGTCAAGACGGATGAGGATAATGGTGGTGGGAATTCCCAACACAGGGAAATCCACCATTATCAACACCCTTGCCGGGAAAAAGATTGCAAAAACAGGCAACGTCCCTGCCATCACCCGCCAGAAGCAGCGAACTGAACTCAAAAACGGTGTCGATATTTACGACACCCCGGGCATTCTCTGGCCGATTATGAATGAACAGGGCAACACCTATCGCCTGGCAGCCATGGGGGCAATTTCAGACACTGCCTTTGATTATACCGAAATTGCCTGTTTTACAGGCTCCCTTCTCGTTGAAACCTATCCACACCTCTTAACCCGGAGATACAAATTACCCTCTCCCCTTCCCAGGGATGGTCTGTCCCTGATCAAGGCCATTGGTGCAGGAAGAGGGTGTCTCAAAAGGGGTGGTGAAGTCGACCTTCAAAAGGCGTCGGAAATACTTATCCGGGAACTGAGAACAGGAAAAATCGGCCGAATAAGCCTTGAAACCCCCCAAGGGATAATTGTTCCCCCAGCAACCCACCCACTGGAAAAATTGGAGAACCCTTCATGAAGCATAGTGTCCTTTATTCATTTTATGCCGGAATTACAGCTTTCCTGCTGTTTTTCACGCCGCTCTCCCAGGCAAAGCAGCTGCCTGAAACGTCGGAGACCTTCTCCTTCACCGTGGAAGATCAGGCCACGGCCGTTGCCATAGTAAGATCACTTGAACTCAACCACTATTCAGGACAACGTCTCAACAACGCTGTCTCCTCAAGGATATTTGACCAGTATCTCACAATGCTCGACCCTGGCAGGATACTGTTCACCCAGTCTGATATCGACCGGTTTGAGCCGCTGCGCTACCGATTTGACAACGACCTTAAAAGGGGAAACCTAGCTCCTGCCTACGGCATCTTTAAACGTTTCATGGAAAGATCCCGTCAGCGCCTTGTAAGCTTTACCAACCTTGCCGACACCTGGAAAACCACGCTTGATTTTACAACAGACGAAACGGTTGATCTTGTGAGAAAAGAGATGCCCTGGCCTGCCGATGAAAAGGCCCTTGAACATCTCTGGAAGAACGAGTTTTTAAACGTCGTCCTGAACCTCAAGCTTGACGATGAAACCGATGAGGCTATTTCAGAGACGGTGGCTAAACGCTATACCAGCCGACTTAACCGCCTTGACCAGACCAATTCGGCAGACTGCTTCAGAACTTACATGAATGCTGTAACCATGAGTTTTGACCCACACACCCAATACTTTCCTCCAAGGCTGTCCGAGGACTTCGACATTCAGATGAGCCTCAGCCTTGAAGGGATTGGTGCCGTTCTCCAGAGCGAATACGAATACACCAAGGTGGTCAGTCTCATTACTGCAGGACCTGCCGAAAAATCCCACAATCTCATGCCCGGAGACAAAATAATCGGCGTGGGCCAGGACCTTACCGGAGAAATTCAGGATGTTGTCGGCTGGAGAATAGACGAGGTGGTAAAGCTGATCCGGGGACCCAAGGACACGGTTGTCCGCCTTAAAATCATTCCTGCAGAAAAAAAAGGGCTCCAGAGTGCAAAGGTTGTAAACATCAAACGGGACAGGGTAAAGCTTGAGGAGCAGGCAGCCAAGCAAAGCCTTGCCACGGTGAATGTAAACAATCGCGACTACACCATCGGCACCGTTGAAATCCCCGTTTTTTATCAGGACTTCAAAGGCTCCCAGGCCGGCGAAAAGGAGTATCGGAGCACCACCCGGGATGTAAGACGATTGATAGAGGAGCTGAAACAAGAAAACATTGACGGGCTGATCATCGACCTTAGAAACAACGGCGGCGGCTCCCTCCAGGAGGTCAATGAGCTTGTAGGACTTTTTATCAAATCCGGCCCCACCGTCCAGGTAAAGGGAAGAAACGGATTCATGTCAAAGCTGACCGACCCCGACCCTTCAATCGTCTATACAGGCCCCCTGATTGTGATGATCAACCGCATGAGTGCCTCGGCATCGGAAATCTTTGCCGGAGCCATCAAGGATTACAACCGAGGCATACTGGTGGGAACAAGAACTTTCGGCAAGGGGACGGTTCAGGCCCTTCAAGGCATCAACAATGGCCAGCTAAAGCTCACCAACGCAAAATTTTACCGAATTTCGGGCAAGAGCACCCAGAACAAGGGGGTGAGCCCGGATATATTCTATCCCATGCTCTACAACCCAGAGGATATTGGCGAAAGTGCCCTTGACGGTGCCCTTCCCTGGGATATGTCCCATCGGGCAGAATTCATCGCTTACAGGGATCTTGCCCCGGCCATTGAAAAACTTGGGATAGCCCATGAACAGCGGACCATATCCAACCCGGGATTCACCTATTTAAGGGAAAGATATGACCTTACCACTGAGATTTACAATGTCCGGGAATGGTCCCTCAACGAAACAAAGCGCAGGCTGGAAAAAGAACAATTCAAGACAATGGAGTTGGCCATTGAAAACAGACTCAGGATTAGCCGGAATCTTGCCCCCCTTGAGAGTCTTGAACAAAAAGCAACCCGGACCAAAGACGTCGACCCAGAAAAAGACATTCTCCTCAAAGAGACCGAACTGATAATGGTGGACTTCATTGACATCTCAAAAAATCAAGGCCTTATCTGGTAAAAACGTTGGTAGACATTAATTATCATTTTGGTTTTACATTAGAGGCGGTCACTGACAGATATCCACTCCGGAATTTCACCTTGCTATTCTATCCGTTATTGGTTATTTTACTCGGTTAAGAGACAAATTAAAGCCTAACAATAACTATTCAAACAAAAAAAAGGAGAACTCAATGGCAAAAAAAGCCAGTGCACGTCATATCCTTGTGAACACAGAGGAACAATGCCAGGAACTTATCGATCAGATTAACAGCGGAACCGACTTTGCTGAGCTTGCCCGTCAGCACTCAAAGTGCCCCTCAGGAAAACAGGGAGGAGACCTTGGCGAATTTGGCCCGGGTCAGATGGTGCCTGAATTTGATAAGGTTGTATTCAACGAGGCGGTTGGCAAACCCCATGGTCCAGTAAAAACCAACTTTGGTTTCCATGTGGTTGAAATCACCAGCCGTACGGAATAGATTACGGCTTCAGCGCCGCCCCCAAGGACGGCGCTGAAAAAACGCCCGCCCCATGACTGCGAAAAAAAAATATCCCGTCCGAGTTCTGGTTCTCACTCTTTTCCTTGTATCGATTTTCATCCTGGGTATCTGTTTCTCCTTTTTGTGGCTGCGGGACTCCTCTTATTTAAGGGACGAACTTTCAACCTTTCTCGCACAAAAACTCAACATACCTCTAACTTCTGAAAAAATCGAACTACGCTTCTTCCCCTTTCCCAGCCTTACCATAACAGATCTGAAATTGGACACGGATAGGGACGTTCACATCCTTATCAACAAAGTCCTTATCGTTCCAGATCTTCTAAGTCTTGCAACCGGAAAATTAGACATCAACAGAATCCGCTTGAAAACGATCTCCGTCACACCGCAAACCAGGCCTGAAAACAACGATGCCCCCCTTCAGATTGACCTTAAGGACCTCGGATTACCACTACTGTCAGAACTTTTCTCCATGTTGCCCACATCCCAGAACGACCTTGTTGTAACCTTTGAGGATTTCCACCACCACCCCTTCGACCGGATGGAAGGGTCCATAATCATTTCTCCAGAAAGAAAAAAAATTTCTGGTAATATCCTGGTCCAAGACCTTAAAATTGATGAGGGATCACCCTTGAACCTGATTCCAGAGAAAACAGTCTCAGCGTTCACAACCCCCCTTGTAACAACGGATTTTTCCCTTACAGATACCTCAGGGCTTGAGATGACTCTCACAATGGTATCTCCAGAAATTTATTTAAAAGGGGATGATGTACAAAGGATTTCAGGCAAAAAGATTGAGATCTCGGCCAGTGTGACGACCAGCAGGATTGAACTTTCCATTACTCCCTTTACCCTTGACTCCCCCGACCTTACCCTGGCCGTTGATTTTAGACTGGATCATGTTACCGAATCTGCCATCCTCGCATTCAAGGGGGAAAACATCCAGATTGGGCCAGCCAGGAGCGCCGCTCTCGGGCTTTTAAAACAAAACAAAATCTGTGAGAAACTTTTTTGGATATTGCGCAACGGCTTTGTCCCGGAGATCAATGTCTCGTTCAGCTCAAACACCTTAAACACACTGTTCGATCCCGAAAAAATGGTGATAGTTGGTTCCGTTAGCAAGGGAGTTGTCAAGATCCCCGAGACCAAACTCACCGTAACAGACATCCAGGCTGGGGTGACCATGGAAAATGGCATTCTCCATACCCGGCCTACCAAGGCACGTGTCGTTGGAGGAGCGATCAAAAAAGGCGCCCTCTGGGTTGACATCCTTGGGCATAAGAACGACTTTAACGGTGAATTTGACCTCACAGCAGATCTTGATGCTCTCTCCCATACATTAAAGCTGCTTTTGCCCAACACCCTTCTTGCCAGGGAACTTCACCGGTGCAGCAGAATCGGCGGAAGTGCCGATGGAACCCTTGAACTAAAATCAACAGGGGGTGATCTTTCTGTGTCGGTTCAGGCGGAAAAAATTGTTCTAAGTGGAGAATACGACCGCATTCCAGGCACCATAAACCTGACGGCCAGGTCGTTCACCTTTGACAAAGAGAAAATCCATTTGGATGGCCTGGGCGGAACCTCTGCCCTGGGGAATTTTTCCAATGTCAATGCCGGAATAACCCTTGACGATGACCCCTTGCTCACCCTGGCAACAGGGGCTGGAAAACTCGACGTTTCAGCTCTCTTTACCTGGCTCTCCAGATTTAAACCCATTCAGCCAACCCTGTTGCCCCTTATGCCGGCCAGGGGAACGATCAACCTTGATCAGGTGCGCCTAAAGGGAGCGATCCTGACGCCCCTGACCCTCGATTACTCCATTGACGGCTCGTTTACAGACCTCACCCTGGCAGATCATTCGCCAACCCATGGTGAAAGCAGTGGAATATCCAACGCCTCGGGAAGGTTCATGCTTTCCCCGAAGAACAAACGCCTCACACAGTTGAAAGGCACAATGCATACCTCCGATCCGATATCCTTCCTTACCGGGGCCCCCCAAATAGAAGAACTCCTTCTTCCCCTTACCCTGTCCCAGGGTTTTATGGAGGCAGACGGGACGGGAGTCAGCTTTAAAGGAGAGCTCAAGTTTAAAACTGAAACCACACTTTTTATCAGCCTCAGGAAAACTCCCGATGCTGTTTCCCTTGATCAGGCAACCATAAAAGTAAAGGACAGGGAGATTGCCCGGATCACAAACAGACGGGGAGACCTCACCTTTGAGGGAATCCTTGACACCCGGACCCTGGACGAGATCCTGAAACCCGGAGGGCCTGCCTTAAACCTTGTTAACAACCTGACCCAGAACGGCCATTTTACAATTTCAACAGATTGGGACAACACACCGGTGCTGACCATGAATTTTCTTGACCTTAACCTGATACTGAAAAATAAAACTCAAGGCCCACAAGATTCCCTGTTGCCCAAAGGCTTTAACCTACCCCCCTTTATACTCAAGGCCGACTCCCTTAAATACAACGGATCGATTTTAAAACAGGTGAAAGCCCGGATAATCCCGACTGAGAAAGCAATGGAGATAACTATTTTAAATGCCAGTTTCTGCGAGATTGACTTTACAGGCACAATCAAAGACAATCACAACATTCTTGGCGTCCATTTTACAACCTACACAGAGGATAAGGATCTTAACACGACTCTGTCATGCCTTTATGGCAAGCAAGAGTTGATCGAGGGCCGTTATTCCCTCAAGGCCAACCTTGATTCAACGGGGAATATGGCAACTTTGACCGACAATTTAAAGGGAGAGTTCACCGTTGATTCCCCTGGGGGTCGTATTTACAAACTGACACTTTTGTCCAGAATAGTCTCGGTGATCAACATAGCCCCACTCTTCAAGGGAAAACTCCCGGATCTTGAGCAGAATGGCTTTGCCTACAAGAGTTTAACGGTGAATGCCCAGGTAAACCAGGGCAAGATTATTTTTAAAGATTCAGTCATTGACGGACAGGACATGAGCATTGTCTTTAACGGATGGGTGGACCCTACACTTGATACCCTGGAGCTGATATTTCTTGTGGCTCCCTTTAAGACAGTTGATCTCCTGGTCCAGAGAATACCCATACTTGGAACCATCCTCAAGGGAACGCTTGTCTCGATTCCTGTAAAGGCATCGGGTGCCGTTAACAATCCAAACGTATTTTTACTCCCCCCGGCCGAAGTAGGGAAGGGCCTTATGGGAACCATGCAGCGGATTCTTGAGACACCGTTCAGGCTGATCGATAAACTTCCGGGTAATTGATCGTCTATTACGGAGACGCAACCAGGCAAAATAGGAGGCCCCATGTATCTCATCTGTGTCTATGTACCCGCATCCCATTTAGAAACCGTTAAAAAGGCGCTTTTTGAGGAAGGTGCGGGTAGATTGGGCAATTACGACTGCTGCTCCTGGCAAACAAGGGGAACCGGCCAGTTCCGTGCCCTTGCCGGGAGTTCCCCCTTTGTGGGACAGGAGGGTAAAATTCACACCCAGGAGGAATATAAACTTGAATTGATCTGCAATGATGATATTGTAGCCAAGGCCATTGAAACATTAATTCGGGTGCATCCCTATGAGACTCCGGCATATCATCTGATCAAAATCACGGACACAGGGGACACAGATACGGGGCTTACAAGCACTGACCTAACGAACTAACGGATAATGCTCATGAAGTGAAATGAATTTAAACCAGCAGAAAGATAAAACAACCAATGCCTGACAACCGTTTCACCCATATAAAAAAGAGCAGTGTAGGCTACTCGACCCTCGACTCCCAGGGAAAGTTGAAGATCGTCAGTGTTTTGAATTTTCTCCAGGACGCGGCATCTGAACATGCCTCTGAAATGGGAGTTTCCGGATTTGATCTTGCCAGGGAAGACCTTGCCTGGGTGATCGTTCGATATCAGATAGAGATAAAAAACTCCCCAGCCTGGCGGGAAGATATCCAAATCGAAACCTGGAGAACCCCCTTAAAAAACCTTTACGAGTTAAGGCAGTTTCGAATAACAGACAACAATGCCCTTGAGATCCTGACTGCAAGAGCATGGTGGGTGATGATCAAAAAAAAAAATAATCGGCCCGTAAGGCTGAGCACCTATATGCCCGACCAATTTTTAAAAGAACAGACACCTGAAGATGCTCCACAGTTCAAGGCGCTAAAGGCCCCCGAACATGCTGATCTTGACCTGCCCTTTAAGGTAAGAATGCACGACCTAGACCTCAATGGACACGTTAATAACGCCATCTACCTTGAATGGGCAGTTGAAACGGTCCCCCAAGAGATTTTACTCACCCACCGACCTGAACATCTTGAGGTCATCTTTCAAAGGGAATCCCTTTATGGGGACAAAATTTTATCAAGGACAGAAATTGTACATCTGGGGGGCCGGTTGATGACCTATCATTTGATCATGGACGCCCATACCGGCACAGAACGCGCACGTATAAATATCCAGTGGAAACTTGCCGACAAACCATGAAAGACTCTGCCAAAGCTTACAACCAGGCCCTTATCTATCTTACCCCCAGGGCAAGAAGCATTATGGAGGCCAGGAAGAACCTCGATCAAAAGGGATTTTCATCCGGGGTAATCGACGAGACCATTTCTAAACTAACCGGCCAGGGCCTCTTGAATGACAGAGAATTTGCAGCCCTTTTTGTGGAAAACCGAGAGCGTTTCCGCCCAAAATCAAGATTTGCCCTGGGTTACGAACTCAAACAAAAGGGCGTTAGCAATCTCATCATCGAAGAAATATTGGCAAATTTAGATGACAGGGATGCTGCCCTGCGCGCCGTCAAAACAAAAATAAACAGATGGAAGAATCTTGATCCTCCAGCCCTTAAAAAAAAAGTGATGGCTCTGCTACGCAACAGAGGGTTCAGCTACGAAATTTCCATGTCAGCCTATTTAGCCATTTTAACTAACAAAGAGGAGAAAGATTCCTAAAAAACCACGATTGAGAAAAAAATATCCTATAAAAATATGAAGATCAATTCATACCCCATTCAAAAGGAAAAACCATGAATCCAACGTTCAGGTGGTGAATCAATCGACCAGTATGGATTCTGGGGGATGATAGCCAGACAGAGAACATATAGGAACAATTATTGCATCCTGAACACAGATAAAATCACTTTGACACTTGTGCCCAAAAGGACTTCACCATGAACACCACAAAAAAAACAGTTGAAAGAAGAAAACACAAACGCTACAAGGCCAAAGAGGGGGCGTATGCCGCCATCAGTCCCCACTCCAGAAGACTTGGACAAATTATTGATATAAGTATGGGTGGGCTCTCATTCAAGTATATCGATAACAGTGATGAGCAGGAAGAGAAACCAGAACGGTCTATATTTTTAAGCAGCCTTGGTTATTACGTGGGAGAATTGCCCTTTAAAACCATTGAAGATTGCGAAATAACCAACTATCCCTCGTTCAGCTCCATGCGATTAAGAAAACGGCGGGTTAAGTTTACTGAGCTATCCTTTAAGCAGCTATTTGATCTGGATTTTTACCTGAGAAACAATGTAACCGAGCCATTGGATCAGAATCAACAACTGCCGGAAGAATAAAGCCTCAAAGGGCGAGGGCGACCGCAAGGGCAGCCCCTCTACATCGGGGCTTCGGCTTATATCTTATCGAGCCACAAAGGGCACCCGCAAGGGGAGCCCCTGCTACCTCCTTTTACCCAAGGGGCGGATGACAATCAGAGCCCTTTTATCTATCGTCAAATAATCCTGTGCCAGCCTGTTTAGCCCATCCACACCGATGGAGCTATAATCATCAAGAATAGTCGTTGCCCATTCAAACTTCTCAGGATGCTCCCTAGATCCTGACAGAACCGATTCCAGCCAGTATTCATTATTCTTCTGCATATCCCTGATATGGGTAATAATAGGCTTACACGCAAGGTCTACCTCTTTTTCAGTCACTCCGTTTTGAGCAAGGGAAACAGCTATACTCTGAATCTCCTGAACAACCATTTCAGCGGCATCCGGCTCCACATTGACTACTGCGCGAAAAACCCCATAGCCGTCATAAAAACGCGATGGGTCATTATAGGCAAAGGGAGAGTAGGAGGCACCGAGCTTTTCCCGGATGCTCTTCCTGAGTCTGTCTGAGAAAATGGAAGCAAGAACGTTCAAACGCCTCACCCTGGAGATATTCCAGAAATCGTCGGTCGGGAATGCCAGCTGAACCAAAGCCTTGTCAAGTGTGGTTTCCACAGTCAACTCCAGGGTTTTTCCCGCTGGAAAAATCGGACCGGCGAGATCCGATAAGCTCTCCAAATCTTTTCTTTCCGGCAGGCTTCCGAGGTAGGTTTGAGCCTGGCTGAGGAGCTGTTCCGGGTTAAAATCCCCCACAATTGAAAGCTCAATTCTGCCCCTTGTAAAGTAGGGATCCATCCATGATTTAATATCAGCCAGGGTTATCTCTTCAATCTGAGCTGTTGATGGAAACCCGAATCTATGATCACCTCCGGCCAGAAACCTTTCTCCGTTAAGCGCCATGACTCCTTCCGGGGTTCCCAGAAGCTCGTGGTAAAACTGCCGGTAACGTTCCTGTACAAGGTCAAGGGCACTCTGCCTAAAACCAGGATCAAGAAAATAGTTCCGGATCACCTGGAATAGAAGCTCTGACTCTTCGGAACCTGCAAAGCCCGTGATTAAAAAACGTCCCTGATCCGCAGCAAGATTAATTTTTACATTTCTTCCGGCAAGGGCCGCTTCGATTTGATCCCGATCAATTCCACCAAAACCACTTTCATTGAGCACGTTTGCGGCCAAACTGGCGATACCCGGCAGGGACTCTGGTTCCCCCTTTCCCCCCTTACCAAAGGCAAGGCTAAAAACGAATTCTCCTTGTTTAAAGTCGGTTTGCTTTAAATTAAGAGTAACCTGGTTTTCAAATTCAACCACTTTTACATCAAGGTCCTGGATTGTTTGTGCAGCCTTGATCACTCCATTAACCTGGGGGGGTGGAAGATAGGGAAACCCAATATGTTCATGGATCACCGGGGACGAGACTTTTTTGGTCCGACTGGTTTGAAAGACCTTTAAAACCTCCTCGCAAGCTTCGGTTGAATCAGATGGATCAATCACGGCATTACCCGTTACCAGGACCTGCCAGGAACCCTTTTCCCATTCGTTCCTGAATGCCTGCACCAATTGGTCAGGGGTCAGGGAATCAAGGAATTCGGCCAGAATATCATACTGTTGATCAGGGGATTGAAATATGCGTTTACGGTTAACCTGGTGAATGATTTTTCTTGCCAGATCTCCGCTCTTTCGGGTCGGGGCCTCTTTTACCTCTGTGGTGAGTCCCTGGATATAATCAGCCTTCACCCGGTCGCATTCTGCGTCTGAAAACCCGAACTCAAGGGCCTGCCTGAGGGTGGTATCCACAACCTCAAGGCCCTGCCTCCATGCCCAGGGATCACATTCTGCGGTAATGGCGGCAAAATGAACCCCCTGAAAGAAATCACCTGAATAGATGCCCGCATCGGACAGGGGAGAATCCTTTTGACGAACAAGCCTTGAAAGCCTATTGCCCACAACGGCCTCTGCAAGGTCCAGAACGCTCCTCTGTTTAAATGCATCCAGCGTATCCTTCTCAAAGGGAACGGCCCTCACCTTTTCAATGGTGATTGTCGTGTTTCCCGCCTCAGGCTCGTGGAAATAGAATGCCCTGTCCCGGGATATCTTCTCCCAGGCATCCCCTGGAACCACCCTGTTGGGTGCCCTGGAGGTCATATCTGAAAACCGCTGTTTAATCTGTGCCTCAAGCATGTTGACATCAAAATCACCCACCGCCACCAGCATCATGTTATCTGGTCGATACCAGGTGTCATAGAAGCCTTTGAGTAAACTTTGGTCCGCTGCTTTAATCACCTGATCCGTTCCGATGGGAAGACGCCGGGGCAGCCTTGCACCGGGAAGCTCAAAGGCGAGGGTCTGCGCAAAAGTACGATAGGCAACAGAATCCCTTTCCCTTTTTTCCGCAAGAATCACCCCTCTCTCCCGATCGACCTCAGACTCCAGGAGCAAAGCCCCCCTGGCAAAATCGTCAAGGACAAGGAGTCCCCCGTCAATGGAATCCCTGTCTCCTGTGGGCAGTAAAATATCATAAACCGTCTCATAAAAACCCGTGTGGGCATTTACGTCAGCACCAAACCGCATGCCAATGGACTGGAAATACTCGACCAGGTCATCGGGCTTGAAATGGGTGGAACCATTAAAGAGCATATGTTCGAGATAATGGGCAACCCCCCTTTCAGCCTCTGTTTCGCCCATGGAACCTGTCTGAACATTGAGATGCATGCTCACCCTGTTCTCAGGGGTGGAATTTTTCAACAGATAATAGGTAAACCCATTGGAAAGTTCACCCCGGACAATATTGGGGTCAAGGGTTAGTTCCTGGTCTACACTGCCAGGTTCGACCCTGAATGATTTATCAGAGGTTGCACAGGCAGCCAGGATGATAACACAGAGGATAATCCCGAGTGTGGCAACTCTTTTAATCTTAAACATATTAATCCAGGAACCCCTGCCTTATATCAATCTTGGCGTCTGCCCTTAACTGAGTCAGCCACTCACCATAAACCCTGTTTTGCTTTAAGCGGGTCACCGACTCTTTCACCTCTTCAAGGTTTTCTTTTATCTCGGCAACTTCCGGCAGTTTCTGTTCCCCCAGGACGATGAGATAAAAGCCTCCATTCCCCTTGATAGCCTCCGGATACAACGGCTCTTCAGGGGTAAGCTCAAATGCCTTGGTTGTAATTTGAGAATTTGGACCAAATTCATCCATCGTTGCCCCCCGGACAAAGAGGGACGAGCGCTTGAGTGTGAGACCCTTCTCACTGGCAAGGACCTTGATTTCTTTCCCATCCTTGAGCTCTTTTAGAGCCTTTTCAGCCTCTGCCCCGGCTCGTTCCTGACTCTTCCCGGCCGTAAAGTCTTTGATCAAAAGCCCACGAACAGCCTCAAAGGCAAGCACTTGAGATTCAATTTTTTCAATGGGCTTGATGATATAATAATCATCACCAATCTCTTTGATATCCCCGATCTCGTTCATGTCCAGGGAAAAGGCAGCCTGGGCAAAACCCTGACTGTTCGACAAAGAAGCCCCGGTGCCCATGGCCGTGAAAGGTCCGGCGGTTCGAACCTCTTTGCCGGCAGCAAGACCCGCCTGCTCGAAATCATCCCCGTCAATGATCCCGTCAAAGACTCTTCCGGCATCGGCATAGGCCAGATTCCTGACCTCGGTGTCGGAGAGGATTTTACGAATTTCAGCCCTCACCTCGTCGATGGGGGTTGTGGATGCGGGAAGCCTTGCTTCGACCTTGATCACGTGCCATCCAAACTGGGTCCTCACAGGTTGGCTGATCTCACCTGCTTCCATGGAAAAGGCCGCATCGGCAAAGGGTTTGACCATGGTATCCCGGGAAAAAGAGCCAAGGTATCCACCGCTGTCCTTTGTCGGGCCCTGGGAAAATTTTTTGGCAAGGTCTGAAAAATCCCCGCCCCCAAGGGCCTTTGCCTGAATTGCCTCGGCCTCTTTTTTTGCGGCTTGAACCGTTATCTCATCTGCGTCTTCTGGCACACGAATCAAAATATGACGCGCCTCAACCTTTTCTGGGACCTCATACCGGGCAAGGTTTTCCTCATAATAGGCCTTGATCTCTCCATCGGAGATAACCACCTGATTCCTATAGTCCTCGGCTGCGAATTCAAGGTATTTGACGGTGAGTTCCGGCTCGGACATGTAATTGTCCCTGTTTGCCCCATAGAAATCGGCCAACTCCTTGTCGTCAACAGAGACATCTTTGTAGGCCCCGGGATCAAATACAAGATAGTCAACATTTACCTGGGTTTTGCCGTGGACATACCACGCCTCAGCCTCCAGGTTTGAAGCTGAAACAGTACTCAGCACAAGATCCTGGACCTTTTGCTGCCTCAAAGTCTCCTTTTGCATGACCTCAAAGGATTCAGGGTGCATGCGGTTCTGTGCCAGCACAGCCTTATAGGTTGCCATATCAAACGCCCCATCTCGCCTGAAGGCAGGAATATCGAGCAAAGAATCTGCAAGCTCCTGATTGGACACGGCTATCTTCAGCCTGTCCGCCTCGCTTGAAATCAAACGTTCGTCTATCAACCGGTCAAGGGCCTGTTTTTTCACCTGGAGCATTTCAAGAATTTCATCGTTTAGATTGTCACCAAACCGCTGGCGCATCTGCTCAATGATATTTTGATAGGAGCGCTGGTACTCTTCCAGGGTAATCTGCTGATTATTAACCGTTGCAACCTCATTGCCCTGCCGGGATCCTAAAGAACCCATCCCAAGAAAGACAAAGACCAGAACAATAAGGCCAAGCAGAATTTTAATAATCCATGACCCTGTATTTTCCCGCATAAACTTGAGCATACACTCTCCTTACTTTTTAAATTAAGTAGTTCTATATTAAACCTCTCTTTTACCGCTATATAAGAGAACGTGTCAACAATTAGTTCAACAATGTTTTTTTTACCATCTTTGCATTTTTTGGTTGACATCCCCCCCGCCATAAACTATAAGTTGCAAAGTTTTTGCTTGTGGGGCTGTAGCTCAGCTGGGAGAGCGCATGGCTGGCAGCCATGAGGTCAGGGGTTCGATCCCCCTCAGCTCCACCATTTTATTTTACTGCTCATATCTTAATTTCTCCTTTTTTCCTCTTTTGGTGCCCATAACGGACCCAAAACAAGGCAAAGGGGATTTTATGTTTTACCCCCCCTGAATTCCCCTTCAAAGAACAAATCAACGCAGAACAACTCTCATTTTGATTTCACTATATAGGTGGTAGCAGGTATTTATCTGTCCAAAAAACTACTGGATCAACCCACAAATAACTGATAAGAGTATGGCAAATCTTGACGGCACCACATGGGGTTAATTTTTTGGAAACTATTTAAAAATGTCAAAAATACTGATCATCGACGACGACCCTCACATTTGCAAGCTTCTTACAACAATATTCCAGCGAATGGAACACGGGGTTGACCATAGCCTAACCTTGAATAAGGGCCTTGAACAATTATTTGCCCAAGGGGCCGATATCGTATTTCTGGATGTAAATCTTCCCGATGGGAACGGTCTTGAAGCCATTGGATACATAAAGAACCTTCCCCTTGCTCCGGAAATAATCATCATGACCGGCGACAGCGATCCTGAAGGTGCAGAACTTGCCATGAATTCAAAGGCCTGGGATTACATCCAGAAGAGCGGTTCTCCCAAGGAGTTCAAGTTTTCCCTGATCCGAGCTCTGGAATACCGTCGACAGAAACAGTCCAACACCCATGAAAGAAAAATTGACCGGGATGCCATCATTGGAACCAGCCGACAGGTCAAAGACTGCCTTGACAAGGTCATAAAAGCGGCCAACTGCGACGTATCGGTCGTGATCACCGGTGAGACCGGAACTGGCAAAGAACTCTTTGCAAAGGCGATCCACCAGAACAGCTGTCAAAGAAAAAATCATTTTATCGTTGTTGATTGTGCAGCGCTGCCTGAGCACCTTGTCGAAAGCACCCTCTTTGGTCATGTAAGGGGAGCTTTCACCGGAGCCGAGTCAGACAAAACAGGATTGATGCAGATGGCAGACAAAGGCACCCTGTTTCTTGATGAGGTGGGCGAACTGCCCCTGGACGTTCAAAAAAAGTTTCTCCGGGCAATCCAGGAAAAAAGATTCCGCCCCCTTGGCGGCAAAAAAGAGATATTCAGTGACTTTCGACTGATCTGCGCAACTCATCGGGATTTGTCCCATATGGTTAAAGAAAACAGCTTCAGGGAAGATCTGTTCTTTAGAATATTTTCCTTAAACATTCATCTGCCCCCCTTAAAGGATCGTACAGCCGACATAATCGCCCTTGCCAAGCATCGCCTCAGTCGCAGGACAGCACTTTCAGGTGAGGCACCACACTGTGTGTCACCGGAATTTTTCAAGGAGCTGCAACTCTACGACTGGCCGGGAAATGTAAGGGAGCTGATCAACACCATCGATGTTGTATGCAGTGAGGCTATTCAGGGCACCACTCTCTTTCCCCACCATCTTCCAGGCCATATCCGTGCGTTTAACATCAGAAAAAAAATCAACACCCATAAAGAGCATACCCCCTCAGCCAAAACATTTTTCCCAGGTGAGAGCAAGGAATCCTCCCTGCCAACGCTCAAGAATCACATGGAACAATCAAAAAAGAGATACTTAAAGGAGCTCTTGGCCTCAACAGGAGGAGACATAAAAAATTCGTGCGAGCTTTCCGGACTTTCAAGAGGCCACCTCTATCGCCTGATGCAACAGTTTGATTTGACAAAAACAACCTGATATCTGTCTCATTTTTGCCAATATATTATTTTTGTGACAAACTACAGTCGCCCCTCCTATCCTGTTTCTCCTTAAAAAATCGAACAAAAACACACTTGTCAGCATCGTAATGTCGCCTTCTTACGACTCCCCAATCTGGGCATTCACGGACACAACGACTTGAAATGTTTAAACATTAAAAACATTACCCAGTGGCACGGGAATTGTAAGGTATCATGAGCATCAAAAACATAGAAAACCAAAACACAAAAAACCAAGGAGGAAAAATGACAGCATCAGCAAACCTGTTTAATCAAGCAATCAGCGTAACAACGGTTAAAATGGGTAAATACCTGACATTTACACTTGAAAAAGAAGAGTACGGCATCGGAATTTTAAAGGTCAAGGAGATCATTGGAATGATGCCGATCACCTCTGTGCCCGGGACACCCGCATTTGTCAAGGGGGTTATCAACCTCAGGGGTAAGGTAATTCCGGTCATCGACCTGAGGGTAAAATTTGGCATGTCGTCGATTGACTATTCTGACAGAACCTGCATCATTGTCGTTGAAATTGATTCAAAGGAATCCACCGTTCAAATCGGCATTGTCGTGGATTCTGTGTCTGAGGTGTTAAACATCAATCCTGAAGATATCGAAGAGACACCGTCCTTTGGCACAAGGCTTGACACCACTTACATCCTTGGCATGGCAAAAACAGGCGGCAGCATAAAGATTCTGCTTAACATAGACAAAGTGTTATCGGACAGGGAAATTGCAGCGCTTGACGCTTAAACAGAGGAATCAGGTATGAAAAAACAATAGATGAGATAATATAAAATGACAAAAATAATCATTTTTGCCCATGAAAACAGCGGTAAACAGGGGAATCTGTTTTTGAGTGTAATTAAAAAAAGGGTAAAAAACGTTAAAATTGACATCTGCCGTACCGTTGAAACCTTTGAACAAAGGCTCACACGCAGCCAGGCTGATTTTGACAGGGAGATCATGGTTCTTTTTGTGGACAATGAAACTCTATTTACCCATCTCTACCTGAAAAAAGAGATCCTTCAGGAGAAAAGGCTGCTCTTTGTTCTCCCGGAAAAAACCCCGGAAAACATATCCATGGTTCACAAATTTTTCCCAAGATATTTTACCTTTATAGACAACCAATATGAGGATCTTTGTGATGTTCTGGACAACATGATTGCACGCTGATAATTCCAGAGACAACCTTTAACAAGAAAAATGACCTATTATGAATCTATCAAATGTTTACAGCGAAAAAATGCTGATGCAAATAATCGAAGCTCTGCCCCTTGCTATTTGTGTGCTTGATCGGGAGCAGACCGTTGTTCTTATCAATAAAAAAACACTTGAATTTACAGGCAAAGCCAACGATCAACTCATCGGCAATGTCGGAGGTAAGGCTTTAGGGTGTGTTCACCACAACGACGTGCCTAAAGGATGCGGTTTCGGCAAAGATTGCATGCGCTGCAAGTTGCGAACGAGCCTTTTGGATGCCCTTGCATCAAAGCAGCCCCAGACCATGATAGAGACCACCATGGTATTCAAGGATCTTGGTGAAAAAAAACTTCGAATTTCAGCCACCCCCATTTCCCTGTCAACCGGGGATGCCGTTTTACTGGCCATTGAAGACACAACCCAGGCAAAGATTTTTGAACGGACAAAAATGGAAAAAAATAGGCTCGATGCCGTGATCCAAACGGCAGCTGCCGTATGCCACGAGATAAATCAACCTCTGATGTGCATCATGGGTTATTCTGAGTTTTTACTTGATGAAATCAGCCCAGACAGCGAGCACTACGCAAATCTCATGGAGATAAAAAAACAGGCGGAACGGTTGGGAGAAACAACCAGAAAACTTATGACCATTACCAGATATAAGACAAAGAATTACCTCAGGGGAAGTATCCTCGACATTGAAAATGCCTCCACCCGGCAAAATTAAATCAACACACAGGGAGCTAAACACTTGACATGAACGAAAAAAAAATCTTGATCGTGGATGATGAGGCATCGATCCTGAAACTTCTCAACCTCTCCTTCACAAGGGCCGGGTACCGGGTACTTACGGCTGAAAGCGGTGAAGATGCCCTCGATCTACTCAAAAAAGAAACCATCCATGTGATGTTTTTTGACCTTAACCTTCCCAATATGGATGGACTTGAACTTTGCAGAAAGGTGAAACAATACATGCCCATGACCATCATTTATGCAATTACAGGCTATGCCTCGCTCTTCCATCTGGCTGAATGCCTGGAGGCAGGTTTTGAGGACTACTTCAAAAAGCCCGTCAATATTTCGACCTTGATCAAAAGATCCGAGGATGCCTTTACTAAAATTGAACGATGGAAACGCCTGTAGCAAACACAGCCCAGGTCCGCCCCAGATGGGGCGACCGCAAGGGTCGCCCCTGCATTGGCCTCGTCGGATTATCCTAGTAGAGCTTCACGCTTGGCTGTGTCCGCCCTATTCCTTGATAAAGCGCACGGCAATGAAACTCGTGTTGCCCCGTCGAAAAAGAAGCTGAACCGTGCCTCCCTTTTTAATCCCTGCAAGGACTTCAATATACTGATCCATGCTTGTGATCTTTGTATGGTTCACCTCGGTAAGAAGATCCCCCGGACGGATGCCGGAGGAGGCAGCCTTGCCCTCTGGCTTTACTTCCACCACCACCAGTCCTTGAACCCCGTCTGAATAACCAAACTTTTTTGCAATCACAGGATCAAGAGGCTGGAGGCCCAACCCAAAGGCATCAAACCCTGTCTCAGACAGGATCTCACCAGGTTCGGTATCGCTTCTCTTTGTCAGCACTACAAAAACAGTCTTTACACTGCCCTTCCGTATAAGGGTAACGGGAATTTTACTGCCAACCCCAAATCCTGCAATGGCCGAAGAAAGATCCCTGCTTGACGTCACAACATCGCCCTTGATGTGGGTTATCACATCGCCAGGTACGATGCCTGCCCTGTCAGCTGGATCATTTTTATAGACCTTTGCAACGAGAACCCCACTTTTTTCCTTGAGGCTGTAATACTCGGCAAGCTCAGGGGTGATATCCTGGATGGCAACCCCCATCCAACCCCTTGTCACCTCTCCTGAAGTTCGGAGCTGATCAACGATACCTGTGGCAAGTTTTGAGGGGATGGCAAAACCAATACCCTGACCCGTTGCAGTAATGGCGGTATTGATGCCCACCACTTCACCGGCAAGATTCAGCAATGGCCCACCACTGTTGCCCGGGTTTATGGAGGCGTCGGTCTGGATAAAATCATCATAGGGACCAGATCCTATGATCCTTCCCTTGGCACTCACGATCCCTGCCGTAACGGTCTGTTCAAGGCCAAAGGGACTGCCGATGGCCACAACCCAGGTCCCCACCTCAAGAGCATCAGAATCCCCCAGCTCAAGATAGTCAAGCCCCTTGGCATCGACCTTGATCAGGGCAAGATCTGTCTTGGGATCTGTTCCCACAATTTTTGCATCATACTCCTTGTCGTCATAGAGCTTTACAGTGATCTCATCGGCCTCTGCCACCACATGGTTGTTGGTTACAATATAACCGTCGCTGCTGATAATAAAGCCTGATCCAAGGCTCTGCTGGCGGTAGTCACGCTGGGGCTGCTGGCGAAGAAACGGTTCTAAGAACTCCCTGAACGGATCATTGTTGCCAAAGGGCTGACCAAAAAAATGTTGAAATACCCGTCCCCCCTCCTGTGTTACCTTTACCGTTCTGATGTTCACCACAGCGGGCCTTGCATGTTTGGCAAGTTCACTGAAACTTTCCGGCACCATGGTAACGGACTTCCCAAGGGCTGCGGCTACGCTCCCCGGGCCAAGGACCAGCATGGTAATGGCTCCTACGGCGAACAAAACAAGTCGATTTTTTCTGATTGGGTTCATTGTTAACTCCTTTTCCGGATGCACCGGCATTTAGAATAAACGAAAAATGATAAATGTTCATTGTTCATGAATTATAAATCATACTATAATACAATAACATGACAATTAAACTCGATGGTCATTTTTTTTCCTACGCTCCCAGGATAACGGGGTCAGATTATCATAATCGCCGGATGTTTCAAACATGAGAACATAGAGTCCTAGGCTGTTCCCAGTATTGATTTACATTGGGAAAAGGGATATAGTATGCTAAAAAAACAATCACTGACAACCATGAGGTTTTTTTATTTGATAAAATATTATTGGTGGCCACTCCAGACAGGCCTTGTTCTTATCTCCATGTTTTTCCTGGTCTTTGGCGTTGATTTACTCATGGGGTCCTATTCTCTTAAGAGCCCCTTTGATTTTATCATGACCTTTTTTGCCGCATGCCTGATCATTCTGATCAGCCTCACCTTGGTTGCGGGATTCCTCATCCGCATGGCAGGAGTTTATAAACGGCTGAAGCATGGCTCTGGGACAAAACCTGCTGAATCTGAAATCCCTGAATCAAACCATCCTGAAAAGGATACCACCATGAACGAACGACCAAAAGAGAAATCATGACACTTGTTTTTAGCTATAAATCCATCGTCAAGTCCTATGGAGGCAAACCAGTTTTTGACGACCTGACCATCAACATTCAAGACAACGAACGCCTGGGCCTCATCGGCGGAAACGGGTCTGGGAAATCGACCTTACTTGAACTGATTGCCGAAAGGGACACCCCGGAGCAGGGGGAACGCTATCTCAACAAAGGCACCCGCCTTGTCCTCCTTTCCCAGCAGGACGAACTCGACCCCGAGAAAACCATCCACGAAACTCTGGATGAGTGTTTGGCGGCGAACAATATCCATGACCAGGAGCGTTATCGAAGAGTTCAGCAGATGATCGGACTTGGCGGATTTGAAGACCCATTAAAGCAGTGCAGAACCCTTTCCGGCGGTTGGCAGAAACGCCTTGCCATCACAAGGGCGCTGAGCCTTGAACCAGGTCTTTTTCTTTTGGACGAACCCACCAACCACCTTGACATCAGTGGAATCCTCTGGCTTGAATCCATCCTCAAAAATCCACCCTTTGCCTTTGTAGTGGTCAGCCATGACCGTGCCTTTCTCGAGTCAGTTTGCACGGACATCACAGAGCTTGGCCGGTGCTATCCCGAGGGATCAATCAGCGTCAGGGGCGGCTACACCACATTTGAACAGGAACGCACCCGAATTCTTGCCACCCAGATCAAACAGGAAGAGGTCCTGGCCAACCGTATGCGCCGGGAAACCGAATGGCTGAGACAGGGGGCAAAGGCAAGGTCCACCAAGGCACGCTATCGCATCAACCAGGCTGATAAGCTTGACAACGAACTTTCAGACATAAGGCATAGAAATCGCCAGACCGTTCGCATGGAGCTTGATTTTAACGCAACCGACCGGAAAACCCGCAAACTTCTCACCTGCCAGGGGGTTGAGAAGTCCCTTGGAGGGAAACAACTCTTCGCAGATATAACCCTCGCCCTTACCCCCGGCACAAGGCTTGGGCTTGTGGGCGACAACGGTTCTGGCAAGACCTCGTTCATGAACATCCTAGGGGGACACCTGGACCCTGACAAAGGCCGGGTAGATAGGGCAGACCAGCTCAAGGTAGCCGTGTTTGACCAGAACCGGTCGAGACTTGACCCAGAGCTGACCCTGAAACAGGCCCTCAGCCCGACCGGTGACGCAGTTGTCTACCGGGGGCAGAGCATCCATGTGGTGTCGTGGGCAAAGAGATTCCTCTTCACCCCGGATCAACTCACCCTTCCCGTTGCAAGGCTTTCCGGAGGCGAAAAGGCAAGAATCCTGATGGCCGAAATAATGCTGACCCCGGCGGACCTGCTTTTGCTTGACGAGCCCACAAACGACCTTGACATTCCCTCCCTTGAGGTGCTTGAACAGGGTCTTATAGAATTTCCCGGTGCCATTGTCCTTGTCACCCACGACCGATTCCTCCTTGACAGGGTAGCAACGAGTATCCTTTACTTTGACGGCAAGGGAAATGCCACTCACCACGCAGACGTCTCCCAATGCCTTGTAAGGAAAGAGTCCCCCAGAAAAAAGCGAAAAAACAACAGAGCAGTAACGGAAAAAAAACCGACCAAACCCCTGCGATTCTCCTACAAGGACAAATTTGAATTAGAACAGATGGAGCCCAGCATCCTGGCCGCTGAAAAAAAAGCCACTGCTCTTGAACGCTCCATGGAAGATCCCGCTGTATTTTCAGATCCTGAAGAACTCGCAAGGGTCTGCACCGCCCTTCAAAAGACCCATGACCTTGTGGAAAATCTCTATGCCCGGTGGGAAGAGCTGGAAGAGCTTAAGACAGTAGGCAGCAGCGGGTAGGCAGTGGGTAGTGAGTTAAAACGCCCCATGATTTTGGACATCAGCAAGGGAATACCGACTGTTGCCTCTATTGTAAAATTAGAATTGCTGGAGTTTGAGTTTGCTGTTGACCATCCGGCGTATCGATGATATAAATTTATCCTTTTATCGGGAAGGATGTAAATCCGTTCCCCTTTTTTTAATCCTTGCTCCGCGGGACCACCGTCGGGGCTTAAATCCGTGAGGAAACAGAGTATGAGAATGTATGAAACCATTTTTATCGCTGATCCCGACCTTCAGGATGAAGGTCGGAGCACCCTGTTTGAAAAATTCAAAGGCATACTTGGGCAGGAGGGTGGAATACTTGCCAATTTTGATGACTGGGGAAACAAGAAGCTTGCCTATGAGATCGCCAGAAAATCCAGGGGACACTATGTCTGCATGACCTATGGCGGAACAGGTCCCCTCGTGTCTGAGCTTGAGCGTACCTTCAGGCTGGATGATAAGATCTTGAAATACATGACGATTCTCCTTGAAAAAGACGTTGACCCAGAGGCGCTGCAACTTCAGATTGATGCCGAAGCCACGGCAAGAACTGAAGCTGAGGCAGCCAAGGCAAAGGCAGAGGCAGAGGCAGAAGCAGCCCAGGCTCAAAAAGAGGCCCAGACATCTGAAGCCGCAAAGGTCGCTGAAACGGTAGAACCCGTAACCCAGGAAGACGAGGAGGAGGAGAATTAGTATGGCCTTTCAGAAACGCAACCCAAAAAAAAGATTTTTCCAGCGACGTAAAGTATGCAGGTTCTGTGCAGACTCAACCCTTGAGATAAACTACAAGGACGCAAAAGAACTTCGATCGTTTATCACTGAAAGGGGCAAAATCATTCCCCGAAGAATCACCGGTACCTGCGCCAAACACCAGAGGGTTCTGTCAACGGCAATCAAACAGGCCAGAACCATCGCTCTGCTGCCCTATGTGGGAAAACTGAACTAGAATAAGCTAACGGTTCGAAAACGGAGAGAACATTGACCGGTCAAAGCGCAATACAATCGGTGGCACGGGATTTGATCACAGGGGTATCAATCTGCCTTGTGATCTTCAGTGCAACCCTGTACCTGCCGCTCATGGGCTTCTTTCTTGCCATGGTTCTGCCCATGCCCATAACCTACTACAGGCTGAAGATTGGCAGAAACCTGGGGGCCGCAATGATGGCTATTATACTTGCTGTTATTGCCGGCACTACGTCAGGAGCACCCCTTGACCTGCTTTTTTTCGGGTCCCTGCTTTTTACCGGTTTTTTCCTAGGCGAATCTATAGAAATGCACGTTTCAATCGAGCGAACTGCACTTTTCACCTGTGCCGCCTCCATGGGAACATGCTTTCTCCTCTTTTTCCTATACACACTCACAACCGGCCAGAACATGATCCAGCTGATATCAGGTTATGTAAGCGCCAACCTTGAGATGACCCTGGGTCTTTATTCGGAAATGGGAATCCCCCAGGAAAGTATCGACCTTGTAGCAAGATCCATGGATACGATCCAGTATGTTATGGTAAGGATCATCCCTGCTCTTTTCTTTGTCATGACCATGATGGTGGTATGGGTGAACACCCTTTTCATCAAAAAAATCCTTATAAACAAAGGACTCCACCTACCACAGTTGGACAATCTCAACCAATGGAGAGCCCCTGAAAAACTTGTATGGCCGGTTATTTTCTTTATTCTGCTGCTCCTTGTTCCAATCCCGACTAATGTGCTTAAAATCCTTGGCCTTAACTGTATCCTTGCGGTCATGCCCATATACTTTTTCCAGGGCATAGCCGTTGTCTCGTTTGTGCTCGAAAAACGGAGTTTCCCAAGGTTGTTGAGGTTCTTCATTTACAGTATCATCGCAATCCAGCAGATCTTTTTGTTTGTGGTTGTAGGACTTGGTTTTTTTGACACATGGATAGACTTTAGAAAGCTTGGAACCATGGGCGAGGGAAAAGAGCAAGAGTAGAACAGGCCCGAATTGAAACAGACAAAAAAACAGGTTCCTGCCTCACGTCAGGCAGAACCTTTATCGGAGGTTGAAATGAAAATAATATTAAAAGAGACAATCGCCACACTTGGCATTGTCGGAACAGAATGGGAAGTGGCACCCGGATATGCCCGCAACTACCTTTTCCCCCAGGGAAAGGCCATTAAGGCCACTCCCCAGAACCGCAAGATTATCCAGCAGGCAAAGGCCAAGTTTGACCTTCAGATTGCAAAGGAGAAAAAACTTGCCGAGGAGATGGCAGACCGCCTCAAAAGTGTTGAATGCATCATCAAGGCCAAGGTCCACGAGGAGTCCAGACTCTATGGGTCCGTCACCTCCCACGATATCAAGGCTGCCCTTGACGCCCAGAACATAATCGTTGAGCGCAGGACTATTCTTCTAAATGAGCCCATCCGGGAGACCGGCGAGTACAAGGTGCCCATCCGGCTTTACAAGGATGTTGAACCTGAAATAACGGTCAAAGTCATCCCCGAAGAAAATATCCAGTAGCACAGTTGCCAGATTCGACGTTATCCATCCTTAATCTGTAATAAGGGATGGATAACGCTGGATTTACAAAGGAAATTTAATATCCCATATGCGAGAAACACCCCACAAGGATCCCCTTCTCACCAAGGTGCCTCCCCACGATATCGATGCGGAAGAGGCTTTGCTGAGCGCCGTCCTGATCGACAACGAAAACCTCTTTGATGTGGTTGATATTTTAAAGCCTGAAGATTTTTATAAAAAGGCCCACGAACGAATCTTCAACGCCATACTCGAACTCTTTTCAAAGGATGAGCCGGCCGATCTTGTCACGGTGGCAACACGCCTCAAGGAAAAGGATGAGCTTGAATCAGCGGGCGGTGCAGCCCTTTTAGCTTCAATTGCAGACTCCGCCCCAATGGCGGTGAATGCCGTTCACTATGCAAAGATCATCAAGGGCAAGGCCTCCTTAAGATCCATGATCACAAGCGCCTCAGCCATCATCGAACGATGCCTGAAGGACCGGGGGGATTTTGAGGACATAATAGATTTTGCAGAAAACCAGGTGTTCCAGATTTCTGAATCAAAGGGTGGCCAATCCTTTTCAACCCTTGGCCAGCTGATTGACATGAACATCGATACCCTTGAAGAGCGCCAGGGTTCCACGGGCGGACTTTCAGGGCTCTCCACCGGTTATTCAAGGATTGACTCTTTGACATCGGGTCTTCAGAAGTCAGATTTGATCATCCTAGCTGCAAGGCCCAGCATGGGCAAGACCGCCTTTGCCCTTAACATAGCAAGAAACGTGGCTGTTGAGGAAAGGGTGCCGGTGGCAGTA
The DNA here is from genome assembly GCA_034006945.1 of Desulfobacterium sp. Taxonomy (GTDB): domain Bacteria; phylum Desulfobacterota; class Desulfobacteria; order Desulfobacterales; family Desulfobacteraceae; genus Desulforapulum. Next base: position 37,421 of record JAVERV010000024.1, read on the forward strand.
TTCTCCCTTGAGATGTCAAAAGAACAGCTCTCCATGCGCCTTCTTACCTCTGAGTCAAGAATCGACTCCAATCGCCTTAAAACCGGGTTCATCAGCCAGGAAGACTGGCAGAACGCAACCGACGCCGCAGGCATGCTGAACGAGGTGCCCATCTTCATCGATGACACTCCCAACATCTCATCGCTGGAAATCCGGGCCAAGTGCCGGAGGCTCAAAATGGAAAAAGGACTGGGCCTCGTGATAATAGACTATCTTCAGCTGATGAGGGCACCTTTCCATTCAGACAGGCGGGACCTTGAAATCGCTGAAATTTCAAGAAACCTGAAGGCCCTTGCCAAGGAGCTTGAAATCCCCGTTGTGGCCCTTTCCCAGCTCAACCGAATGCTCGAGCAGCGGGCCGAGAAACGACCCCTCATGTCTGATCTGCGTGAATCAGGAGCGCTGGAGCAGGATGCGGACATCATCGCCTTTATCTACAGGGACGAGGTGTACAACAAGGAGGAGAACAACCCCAACAGGGGTAAGGCTGAAATCATCATTGCCAAAAACAGAAACGGCTCCATCGGAACGGCCCACATGGCATTTATCGGCGCCTACACCCGTTTTGAAGAGCTTGCCAGGGAATCCTATCAAGGGTACGAATGAAAAAAATCTTTGGTTCCACCACCGGGCTTTCCGCCTCCCAGTTAAAAGCCCTTGACGCTCTTTACCACTTTAATACAAGACCGGAAGATCTCATCTCAAGGGAACAGCTTGAAGCCCTTGTGGCGGTTTCTACCGATATCCGTCGCCAGGTCGGTGTTCTCATTGCAAGAAACGGCAAGACCGTTCACGTCATAGCCGGTGAACCCCAGAGGATAATCATCCCCGACACCCCGGACTTTCGGACACATCCGGGCCGTCTCAAAGGGGTAAGGTTTATCCACACCCGTTTAAATGAAGCCCATCTCACCCGGGAGGACCTCACCGATCTTGCACTTTTACGCCTTGACTTTCTAGGGGCCGTCTCGATTTTCACCTCCAGGAGCCCTGACCAGACCGAAATAAGAAACGGAGAGCAGGAAAATCTTCCCGTCACAATTTATTCCGCTCACATCCTTCCCGGCGACGGGGATGAGCCCTACACTATCATATCTCCCCTTTCCCCGGACGATCTCAACATCGGATGCATTGAAAGAATCCAGGCCATCGAGGATGAGCTAAGCCGGCAGGATGCAAGCCACAAGGTGGAGAAAGGCGAGGAAAGGGCTCTGTTGATAAACGTCTTCACCGACCACGTCAACGAGGCCGTGGCCTCCCTTGACGAACTCAAGGAACTTTGTCGATCCTCGGACATAAGGGTTCTCGATACGGTTCTGCAACGACGAAAAAAGATCGACCCTAAATTTGTGGTAGGCAGGGGAAAGCTCGCCGACCTTGTCATCCGGGCCCTTCAAAAACATGCCACCATGCTGCTCTTTGACCGGGAGCTCACCCCCTCCCAGATTCGATCCATCACCGACTTTGTGGAGATGAAGGTAATCGACAGAACCCAGCTCATCCTTGACATATTTGCCCGTCGGGCCAAGAGCCGGGAAGGAAAACTCCAGGTTGAGCTTGCCCAGATGAACTACCTTTTACCCAGGCTCGCCACCAAGAATACAGCCATGTCAAGGCTCACCGGTGGTATCGGCGGCAGGGGGCCAGGGGAAACCAAGCTTGAGATCAACCGAAGAAGGGCAAGGGAAAAGATCACACGGCTTACAAAGGAAATTGACAAGATAAGGAAGCAGCGCACCCAGCAGCGCTCAAAGAGAAACCGGACCGGCATACCCGTGATCTCCATCGTGGGTTACACCAATGCCGGGAAATCAACCCTTCTCAACACCCTTACCAAGAGCGACATCATGGCAGAAAACCGGCTGTTTGCAACCCTTGACCCCTCGTCCAGAAGGCTCAGGTTCCCCAGGGAGCTCGAGGTCATCATCACAGACACCGTGGGATTTATCCAGGACCTTCCCGACGAACTCATGGAGGCCTTCCATGCGACCCTTGAGGAACTTAAAGAGGCCGACATCCTCCTCCACGTGGTTGACATCAGCAACCCGAGATACGAACAGCAGATGGGTTCGGTGGAAAAAATACTAAAAGAATTAGGCCTTGAACAAACCCCGGTGGTGTACGTGTTTAACAAGCAGGACAAAATAAAAATTGCCGATTTTGACAACCCCTGGCTCCTGAACCAGGGAACGCTTGTCTCAGCCACGAGACCCGAAACCTTGAAGCCCCTTGTAAGCCGCCTTGAATCCATGACCCGCTCCATGGCTCGGTCCACTCCATGACGGGATTCACGTTGGGGCAACAAACAGGTTGACCCCCATCCAGGGATTGATTATAGTAACCCCAATTAAACATCTAACTATAAGCTGGAAAATTACCAAATGAAATTTATCGATACAGACTATATGGGCGTGATTGATTCAGAGGATGATCGTTTAGGCAGAAGTTCAAAGGTCGATTCAATTGACGCCCTGGAGTGCTTTGGGGAATTCAGCAGGAATGACAAGGTGTGTACAAATTACTGTTCCTGTTCGATTCGATGTGCCATCGAGCTGAACCAGAATCCAGGGATCGACTTTTTTGACCACATTCTCAACCTTAACTTTTATCCTGCAAGGATCAATTAGAAAACCTGCCTGGTAGAAAACCTGCCTGGTAGAAAACCTTTTAAAAGATCTTCCCGGGATTCAAAAGATTTCCGGGATCAAAAACCCCCTTGATCCCCCGCATGAGCTCTATTTCCGCCAGACCCATCTCCTTTACAAAATATTTCTTCTTCGTGACCCCCACACCGTGCTCACCCGTGATGGTCCCCCCAAAGGAGAGGGTTGCGTCAAACAGCTCGTCCACTGCGGCCTCGGCCCTTTTGAGTTGATCCTCGTCCCTCTTGTCATACATGATATTACAGTGGATGTTACCGTCTCCTGCATGGCCGAAACTTACAATGGCAAGGCCTGAACTCTTTTTGATGGATGCGATCTTTGCCACCATCTCGGGAATCCTGTTAATGGGAACAACGATATCCTCGTTGATCTTGTTGGGGGCTATCTTAAAAAGAGCCGGAGAGAGGGCCTTTCTGGCCTTCCAGAGCCCCACCGCCTCCTGGGGGGTGGCAGCTACCAGGACGGCTGAAGCCCCCATTTTATGGCAATAGTCTTCTATCTTGACGGCGTCCGCTTCCACCATTTCCCGTGATCCGTCAACCTCGATTATTAGAATCGCCTCAACTTCAGGACCGAGATCGAGTTTAAACTCCCCCCTCACACAGTCAATGGATGCCCGGTCCAGGAACTCCACACACCTTGGCACGACAGACTCACGAATAATGCCAGACACGGTTTCAGCGGCCTTTTTGATGCTGTCAAACACAACGGCCATTGTTTTAACGGCCCCTGGAAGGGGAAGAAGGCGCAGAATAACCTCCGTGACAACGGCAAGGGTGCCTTCAGAACCAACGATGAGTCGGGTCAGATCATAACCTGCCACACCCTTGGCTGTCTTGACACCTGTATGAATAATCCTGCCCGACGGCAACACAGCCGTAAGACCCAGCACATAGTCCCGGGTCACGCCGTACTTGACGGCCCTTGGACCGCCTGCACATTCACCGATGTTTCCGCCGATGGTGCAAAAGGATGAACTTGCTGGATCGGGCGGATAGAATAGACCGAGCCGTTCAACCGCCGTGTGAAGATCGCCTGTTACAACACCCGATTCCACCCTGGCCGTGAGGTTTTCGGTGTCGATTTCAAGGATTCGATTCATGCGGCCCATGCCCATGACGATCCCTCCCCCCAGGGGCAAAGTCCCACCGGTCATGCCCGATCCGCTTCCCCTTGGGGTTACACACACCTTATATTGGGTGGCAAGCGCAAGTATCTTTGACACCTCAAGGGTTGTTGCGGGAAAAACCACCATATCCGGCATAGAGGAGCGGCCAGTTGCATCAAAAGAATGGCAGACAAGATCCTCTGGTTCACGTGTAATCGCCTCTTTACCGATCACCCCTTCAAGGGCCTTAAACAGGGAATCAAGTTCTGTCATCTGCTATTCTCACTTTTTTATGCAATTTTGCCGGATTCAATTTTTTTGTAAAGATGCTTCATCTGCTCGGCAAACCCGCCCTGCTGCTTGAGCTGCTTTTCCACTGCATTGATGGAATATATGGCCGTGGCATGGTAGCGGTTAAAGCTTCTGCCGATGGTCTTCAGGGGCTGGTCTGTATATTTTCTGGCAAGAAACATGGCCACCTGGCGGGGTTTTACAATCTTTTGTTTCCTTGAGGATGACACCAGATCCTGTTCGGAAAGGCTGAACTCGTCGCAAACCAGTTTTTTGATCAAATCAACGGTTATGGTCTTTCGGGTTCTTGAAATGGTGGACAGCACTCCCCTGGCAAGGTTGAGATCGATCTTTTCACCCATGAGTGCACTCTTTCTGGCAACCCCCATGAGGCCACTCTCGAGCTGGCGCACGTTATCACACAGCTCCTGGGCAAGGTACTCGGTGACATCATTGGGAATGAGTAACCCGTCAAACTTTGATTTGTTCTTGAGAATCTTGACCCGGGTCTTGAAGTTGGGCGGTTCAATTTTTGTGACCATGCCGGTGGTGAGCCTTGATTTGAGCTGCTCGTTCATCTTAGGAATGTCGTCGGGAAGATAACAACCGCTGAAAATTATTTTTTTCTCGGCGTCCATTAGATAATCAAGGGTCATGGCAAGCTCTTTCTGGGTGGCATCCTTTCCAGAAAGAAAATGGACATCCTCGAGGATCAGCACATCACATTTCTTTCGATACTTTTCCTTAAAACCGTTGATGGTGTTGTTTTTAATCGACGAAACCATCTCATTGGTAAAATCCTCGGCCGTCACATAGTAGACCTTATCGGTAAACCCCTGGGCGATCACATGGTGACCAACGGCCTGGGAAAGATGGCTTTTGCCCAACCCTGTATCCGACAAAAGGTATATGGCACCGTTGTTCACCGACGATGTCTGGGCAAGGGAGAGAGACGCTGAATAGGCAAAATCGGAATTGTCCCCCACCACAAAACGATCAAATGTGTACTCCTTTTTGAGCATTCTGCCGCTGTCCGAACGAAGATTCAATCCTGGAAGAGCCATCTGCATGGGCCGATTTGGCCGTTGCCCGAAGCTTAAAGGGGTTAGTGGATAGGACCCGGCATCCCCGGGTATGGCGGTGGACCGGGCCGGGGCTTTTTTCGCACCGCGGGTTTCAACCGTAAGATCAATTTTTATCCGACCCAATCCCAATTTAGAGAACTGAGATTCAATCCCTGCCAGATAATTGTCATTGATACGTTTTTTTGAAAACAAATTGGGGCAGGACAACTTTACTACATTGTCGGTAGCTGCTATGTATCCCATGGGTTGAATCCACATTCGATAGCTGTGGTCCGGCAAAGAGTTCTTTATCTCTAATTTTACTCGTTCCCAGTATAGCTCCATGAAATTTTTATCTCGCTTATCGGTTTCAAAGGTTACTCTTTCGCCTGAAAATGGCGCATTCACAGTCTATTAGACCAACATTTCAGAATATCGTAAATTAAGATCAAAAAGGATGTGTCCTCTTTTATTTCATCTCTCCCTCCGAGTCAAATCGGATAGCCATCTGTTAGGCTGATATAATTTTTAAACCTGGGCAAGATCATTAGATACTGATTTTATTGTGTTTGTTTTCGTGAAACATTTTTTTTGGCTTTAATTCCAGCAACTTCCACGATGGGCTAATTTTTCATGTAATAATCATGGTTTCAGTAACCGCAACCATTTCAGTAAAAAATCTTTACTCCCAATACCTTTGATTTCCTCTTCATATCTCTTCTTTTCATTATTGATTCACCGATAGCTCAAGGATATGGTTTTGCAATGGTTTCACAGCATCACTGATGGACCTGTTTCAGACAATATCTTTTTCAGGTTTTGTGTTTACACAGGTTCCTGACAATAGTATAATTTAGATTTTGTTCATGGGAAACTCCCACTAAAACATTACCCTAGGAGGGGCGGAGTTTTCACCAAGGCATTTATTTTACCAGGCTTGAAATCACAAAACATCAAAGGAGCTTTGAGGGTGGAAGAAAAACGTCCCATTATCGGAATCACCATGGGAGATCCAGTGGGAATCGGGCCGGAGATCATCGTTTCCGCCCTTGAGGGCCCGCTTTTATACGAAATTTGCCGACCCCTTGTCCTTGGTGATGAGGCTGTAATGGAAAAGGCCCTTGCCTTAAAGTCAGGCGGGCTTAAAATTTATACGACCCACACCCCGGATAAGGGACACTATTGTCACGGGTCTATCGATCTTATGCCCCTATCCACCCTCGATGCCGTGGCACTTTGTCCTGGCCGCCCAACCAAAGAAACAGGAAGGGCTATGATCGACTACATTACGACCGGGGTAGACCTTGCCATGAACGGAAAAATTGAGGCTATTGTCACCTGTCCCATCACCAAAACCGCCATGAAGCTTGCCGGTTCAACTTTCCACGGCCACACGGAATTAATAGCCAACAGAACAAAGACCCCCAAATTTGCCATGATGATGGCAGGCGACCGCCTCAGGGTTGTCCTTGTGACGATCCATATCCCCCTGTGTGAGGTTTCCCCGAGATTAAATAAGGAGGAGATCCTCACAACCATCAGCCTTACCTCAACGGCATTAAAGAACCGATTCGGCATCCATGAGCCAAAGATTGCGGTGGCAGGCCTGAATCCCCATGGCGGCGAGGAGGGGATGTTTGGCAGGGAAGAGCTTGAGACTATCGCCCCGGCCGTCAAACTTGCGAAGGCTCAAGGAATGGATGTATCCGGCCCTTTCCCGCCGGACACCCTTTTTTTCAATGCTTCCAACGGTAAATTTGATGCTGTTGTCTGCATGTACCACGACCAGGGGCTGATTCCCTTTAAGATACTCCACTTCAGCGACGGGGTAAACACCACCCTGGGACTGCCCATCATACGAACCTCGGTTGACCACGGCACGGCCTACGACATCGCCTGGCAGGGAGTTGCCGACCCGTCAAGCCTTGTCAGCGCAATCCATATGGCGGCAACCCAGGCCGTAAACAGACGAACCTTTTCTACACTATCCAGCAGCCAACCTTGATGGCAGCAGATAAAATAATTGTCAGGGGCGCACGGGAGCATAACCTCAAAAACATTGATGTGGAGATCCCGAAAAACCGCCTTGTAACCATTACAGGCCTTTCCGGGTCAGGAAAATCAACCCTTGCCTTTGATACCCTCTATGCAGAAGGCCAGCGCAGATACGTCGAATCGCTCTCCACCTATGCCCGCCAGTTCCTGGGCCAGATGGAGAAACCGGATGTGGATTTCATCGATGGCCTCTCTCCTGCCATCTCCATCGAGCAGAAGACGGCGAGCCACAATCCAAGATCCACGGTTGGAACTGTGACCGAAATCTACGACTACCTGCGCCTCTTATTTGCCAGGGTGGGAACTCCCCATTGCCACAAATGCGGCCTTGCCATCACCTCCATGACTATTGACCAGATGGTTGATCGGGTCATGACCCTTGGGGAACGTTCAAAAATCATCATCCTTGCCCCCCTTGTCACAGATCAAAAGGGAAGCCATGAGCGTTCCTTGAAGCAGCTCAAGAAGGATGGGTTTGCCAGGGTAAGAATCAACGGTGAGATCTGTGGAACAGACGACCTGCCCGATCTAAAACAAACGGTAAAACACAGGATCGAAGCGGTGGTGGACCGGCTTATAGTAAAGCCCGGCATCGAAAAAAGGCTCTCCGATTCCCTGGAGCTTGCCCTTACCATGGCCAAAGGTATTGCAGTTGTCCTCACTCTCGTTGACAACCTGGAAATCTTCTTGAACGAACGTTCTTCCTGTGTCACCTGCGGGGTGAGTTACCCTGAATTTGTGCCGGCAAGCTTTTCGTTCAACTCGCCCCAGGGCGCCTGCCCCATGTGCGACGGTCTTGGAACGGTAACCGAATTTGACCCTGACCTTATCATCCCGAACCGTGAGCTTTCCCTCAGGGAAGGTGCCATCGCCCCCTGGGCAGGAAGAGATTCAGTCCAGTTTGCGGAATTCCTGGATGCTTTGACCTCCTTTTACAACCAAGACATCTACACGCCCTTTTCCAAGCTGTCGACAAGATTCCAGAAGGTTCTTATTTCCGGCTCCGGCAAAAAAGAGATCCCGTTCTACTTTGAAAAGGATGGCCGGCGCATAACCTACACTAAAAAATATGAGGGAATCATCCCCAATCTCAAACGGCGCTACCACGAAACTGACTCCCACCAGTTAAGGGAAGAGATCAAGCAGTACATGAGCTTCACCGCCTGCTCCAGATGCCGGGGAACAAGGCTAAACAAGGCGTCAAGCTCCGTTAAGGTGGGAGGAAAAAACCTGTTTGAGATCACGGAACTTTCGGTTGAAAAGGCCGAGCAGTTTTTCAACCGCCTGACATTTACCGGCCAGCAAAAGAAGATTGCAAGGGGAATCCTGGACGAGATAAAGGCACGCCTCGGATTTCTCACGGGCGTTGGGCTCAACTACCTTACCCTGAACCGAGCGGCCACTACCCTTTCCGGCGGTGAGAGCCAGCGGATCAGACTTGCCACCCAGATAGGCTCCAAGCTCACCGGGGTTCTCTACGTGCTGGACGAACCAAGCATCGGTCTTCATCAAAGGGACAACCGGCGACTTTTAGACACCCTCCTGGATCTGAGGGACATGGGCAACAGCGTACTTGTGGTAGAGCATGACGAGGAAACCATGTTAAGTTCAGACCACATCATCGACATGGGACCCGGGGCAGGCATAAAGGGCGGTGAGGTGGTTTTTTCAGGCACCCCCGGAGAACTTTTAAGGGCGGAAAATTCCCTTACCGGCGACTACCTTTCGGGTAAAAAACGAATCGAAATCCCCACCCATAGACGCAAAAGCCATGGAAAGAACCTCACCATCACCGGTGCCTCCACCAACAACCTCAAAGATATCGACGTGACCTTCCCCCTTGGCTGCTTTACCTGTGTCTCCGGCGTATCAGGTTCTGGGAAATCCACCCTGGTGCTTACCACCCTGTTCAAGCTTCTTTCCAACCACCTGTACCGCTCGAGATTTGCCGCCGGCAAGCATACGGGCGTATTCGGCCTGGAGCACCTTGACAAGGTGATCCACATCGACCAGTCCCCCATCGGACGGACCCCAAGGAGCAATCCCGGCACCTACACGGGAATCTTCACCTTTATAAGGGATATCTTTGCCAAAACCCCCGATGCCCGGGCCATGGGTTACAAGTCGGGCCGATTCAGCTTTAACGTCAAGGGTGGAAGGTGCGAGGCCTGCACCGGCGATGGTATCATCAAGATTGAAATGCACTTTCTCGCCGATGTCTATGTCACCTGCGATGTGTGCAAGGGGAAACGCTATAACCGGGAGACCCTTGGGATCAAGTACAGGGGGAAGAGCATTGCCGACGTCCTTGACATGACGGTCAACCAGGCCGTTACCTTCTTCGACCGGATCGCATCCATCCGGACAAAACTTGAAACCCTTATGGACGTGGGTCTCGGCTATGTAAAATTAGGCCAGGCCGGCACAACCCTTTCAGGAGGCGAGGCCCAGCGAATAAAGCTTGCCAGGGAGTTAAGCAAAAAAAGCACCGGAACAACCATCTACATCCTGGATGAACCCACAACCGGCCTTCATACGGACGACATCAATCGGCTTTTGTCGGTCTTGAACCGCCTTGTCGAATTGGGCAACACCGTGGTCGTTATCGAGCACAACCTGGATGTAATAAAATATGCAGACCATGTGATCGATCTAGGTCCTGAAGGCGGAGACAAGGGCGGCGAGGTTGTCGCCGTTGGAACCCCTGAGGAGATCGCCCTTGTGGAACGATCCTACACCGGCTTTTTTTTAAAGGAGATACTCAAAAAATGATCACCACCGTGGCACAGGATCTTGGTCTTTCACCTGACCAGGTCCAAACCATTGCCGATTTTTTAGACGGGGGGGCCACAATCCCCTTTATTGCCCGCTACAGAAAAGAACGTACAGGTTCCCTTGACGAGGTCGTGATTGCCGATATCCGGGACAGGATCACAAAATTCAAGGAGCTTTCGGCAAGAAAACAGGCCATTGTCACCTCCCTCGAACAGAGAGACCTCCTGACCGATAGTCTCAACAAGGCCATTGACCGGGCCGAAACAAGGGCCGAACTTGAGGACCTCTATGAAAAATTTCGCCCGAAAAAAAGAACAAAGGCCCAGACGGCAAGAGAACAGGGGCTGGAACCCCTGGCCATGGAACTCCTGAAGCAGGGGGACAGGGACCCTGAAATCGAAGCCCGGCCCTTTGTGGATAAAGGCAAAGGAATCGAAACAGTTGAACAGGCCCTCAACGGGGCAAGGGATATCCTGGCCGAGATATTTAACGAGGACCCGGCCATTCGGGGGAAGGTGCGCAGGCTGTTTGAGTCAAAGGCGACCTTAAGCTCCAGGATGAAAAAGGGAAAGGAGGATGAGGGGGCAAAGTTCAGAGACTATTTTGACTGGTCTGAAAGTGCGGCAAAGAGCCCTTCCCACAGGATTCTTGCCATGTTCAGGGGCGAAGCTTTGTCCTTTCTGACTGTCCATGTGCTTCCCGAAGAAGAGAAAGCCCTTGCCATCATAGAACAAAGGGTGGTCAAGAACACCACCCGGTCGGCCCTGGAGGTAAAGGCGGCCGTCAAGGATTCCTACAAGAGGCTCATGGGAAAATCCCTTGAAAAAGAGACCATGGCAAACCTCAAACAGAGGGCGGACCAGGAGTCCATACAGGTGTTTGCAGAAAACATCCGAGAGCTTCTCCTCTTTCCCCCCCTTGGTCAGAAGAAGGTTCTGGCAATTGATCCCGGCTTCAGGACCGGGTGTAAGATCGTCTGCCTCGACCGCCAAGGTACCCTTGTGTACCATGGGGTGATTTATCCGTTTTCAGACCCTGACAAGGCCGCAAAGACCCTTGAGGGGCTGATTAAAAGATACAAGATTGAGGCCATCGCCATCGGCAACGGCACGGCAGGAAGGGAAACCGAGGCCTTTGTCAGAAAATCAGGCCTTGACCAGAAGGCCCAGACGATCATGGTGGACGAGAGCGGTGCCTCCATCTACTCTGCATCAGAAATTGCAAGGGCCGAATTCCCAGACCAGGACATCACGGTTCGGGGGGCCGTCTCCATCGGTCGCCGCCTCATGGATCCCCTGGCCGAACTTGTAAAGATCGACCCTAAATCCATTGGTGTTGGGCAGTATCAGCACGATGTGGATCAAAAAGAGCTTCAAAAAGCGCTGGATGATGTGATTTCGACCTGTGTCAACCGGGTCGGGGTCGAGGTGAACACGGCAAGTGCGGCTCTCCTCGCCCATGTAGCAGGCCTTAACCCCACCATTGCGGCCAACATCGTAAATTACAGAAATGAGAACGGACCCTTTTCAACGCGCCGTGAGCTTTTAAAAGTTCCCCGCTTAGGGCCAAAGGCGTTTGAGCAGTCGGCAGGTTTTTTGAGAATCTCCGACGGTAAAAACCCCCTTGACAGAAGCGGCATTCATCCAGAATCCTACGCCATTGTGGAGTCCATGGCAAAGGACAGCGGCCATACCGTTGAGGCTCTCATGGGGGCTGAATCTCTGGTCAAGAGCATTGATCTCTCCCCCTATATCGTAACCGGCACAACCGGAATGGAGACTCTCAAGGACATAGCAGCCGAAATCATAAGGCCCGGAAGAGATCCAAGGGAAATCTTCAAGCCCTTCGAGTTTGACGACACCATCCACGAGATAAAGGACCTTGTTCCCGGCATGCGGGTACCCGGTCTTGTGACCAATGTCACGGCCTTTGGCGCCTTTGTGGACATCGGAGTCCACCAGGACGGACTGGTTCACATAAGCCAGCTGGCCGACCGATATATCAAAGATCCCAACGAGGTGGTCAAGGTTCGCCAACAGGTAACGGTCACCGTCCTTGAGGTGGATATCCAGCGCAAACGGATCTCTCTTTCCATGCGCAACTCATGAAAACAATTACCAAAAAGAAGGGCAACCGCAAGGGATCGCCCCTACTGGTGCAATTACAACAATAAAATTGTGCCCCCAGTACGGTTAGAAAAATTATAGCAACGCAAATTAGTTGCTGGATGAGAAACAAAAAAAGCCCCGACCATGTTTCCATGATCGGGGCTTTATAAAGATAATCCGGCGGCGTCCTACTCTCCCACAGAGACTCCCCTGCAGTACCATCGGCGCTGGAGATCTTAACTTCCGTGTTCGGGATGGGAACGGGTGTGGCATCTCCGCCATTGCCACCGGATTAAGCTTGACAATATTTTATCTGCTGAAAGTAGTTTTTTAGCTATTAGCTTTTAGCTATTAGCTTTTAGCTTTTAGCTATTGGCTTTTAGCTAAGGGCTAACTGCTAAAAGCTAACTGCTGTACATCTGCATTAAAGCGTTCAAACCTAAAAGGGTTTGAGGTTAGCGGCTAAGCCTCACGACCTGTTAGTA
>JAVERV010000025.1:0-49616 GCA_034006945.1 Desulfobacterium sp.
TTATATGAAATTCCTGTCGAAACATCACTGTGAGAGCCTCGACTTTAGAGCCCTCTTTGGTTTTCCTGACCGGAACATTCAAAACCAAAGGGTTGAAACAGTTAAGAAGTGTCAAAGTGACCCCCGACGTTTTGCGTTTCGGTCAGGATAACCAAAGAGAGCGGGATGACACTAGTGCCCACCCTGTACTATCGTGTTTCATACTTCTTCTATCAATCTAATCAGGCTGGGGCCATTCAGAGACCCTGCGATCTTCCACATGGAAGCAGAAATGGTCCCAGTCAAACTCCTTTAACGAAAAGGGACACCTGAGCCTCACTTTATTCTTTGTGGTATTAATGACCTCCCAATCTCCCCTTCTTGGACCGGAACTGATATGTATTTTCTGTCCCTGCTTAAAATCAAAAGGGGAAAAAACCGCCACGGTATGGGACTCTGTCATATCAACCTCCTGGGGTTAGGGTTAAGAACCTCCGTGACTTTCTGCATTTTTCTGGCGGATCAGGGTATGAAAAAACTTGTAGAGACACCTAACCTGGGCCTCTCCACAATTTCACCTAGGCGGCAAGCTCTTTTTTGAGCCACTCCCTAACCTCTCCTTCGACGGCATAAAGCCCCTTGTTCTTTCCCTCGAAGCGCATCACCTTCTCCTCAAGCCCATGGGGAAGCCTAAAGGTTGCAAGCTCCTCTGAATCAAATCCCCTTCTTCTCACCAGGGTTATAATCGGTGGATTCTTCCAGGTGCTCATTACAAAATAAACTGTCTCATTATTGCTGTCCCGGGAGTTGTAATAGGAGAGATCCCGCAAAGGACCCCATTCAAGATGAAGGGCTACAGCCTCTTCCGGGGTCATGTTCCAGTCGACTGCGTTGAGTATGTTAAGATCATTTTTAATGTCGTTAAGATTCATTGATATACCTCCTTATAAAGTTAATCTAACGACAATTAATCATGCAGTTTCCATGCCGAGCCCCAAAAGGATCATTCTGTTTTCTTACCCCCATGCTTTTTCATCTGTTCGATGATCCAGGACTCGATCTCAATATCCAGGGGAAGATCCTTGATGGCAATCTCCACCCTGGCCATGGTTTTATGGCCCCCGGCCGACCCCACATCTCCAAAGGCCTGTTTTGCGGTTGTGCCGGCACTTTTTCTCAAACCGTCATTTCTGAGGATGATGATCAGGGTTTCATTGTAAATTCCAGACACAATGCTCCAGTTGATTGAAGAGATCCGCATGAAAAAATCGGCAGTGATCACACACTCGTCAGGGTTGAGAATGTCACCTGCATGGGCGAAAATCCGATTGTTGATGGTTTTTCGGTTTTTAATGGCACGGGCCAGGGTTTCAAGGTGATCCTCTCCAAACTCCGCCTGCTCGATCCTCGTCAAAAGATAGGGATTCGCAAACTTGTAAAGGTATTGAAAGGCCCTTATATCTTCCATGGTGGTCTGGCGAAGGAAATCCGAGGTGTCTGACTTGATGCCAAAGATCAGGGCGGTGGCAAGCTTTGCCGAAGGCTTGATCCTCGCAGCTTTGAGATATTCCGTGAGCATGGTTGCACAGGCCCCGTATCCTTCACGGATATCGTTGAACTTTCCCACATCACAGGAAAGGGGATGGTGATCGATGATGGCGTCATACCGGAACATGCCGAAACATTCGTGGTGATCCGGCTGGGAATCGACCACCACAAAGCGGTTAAACCTTTGATCGTCCACCTTTGAAAGGTGAAGAAGATCCGGTGCTAAAAGCCGAAGCATGGCAAGGTTATCCGGTCGGGTGATCTCATTAAAATAGGTGATCGTGACCTCGCTCACCTTCCGCCATAAAAGCCTCTTCACTGCCAGGGCGCTTGAGATGGCATCAGGATCGGCATTTATCACCACAAGCACCTTGCTGTCGGTTGAAAAACAGGCCAGAAACGCCTCAAGCCTCTTGATATTGCTCATAACACTCCTTCTTGTCCGTTACTGCTGAAAAAAAGAGACCACACGATAAACAGATAGCCCAGAACGGCTAAAACTGCAACAAAGGGATAAAAGGTACCAAGGGGGGCAAGCACCAGGGCCGTGAGCCAGTGAACGGCAATGACCACACCTGAATTAAGACGAATGGGGAAATCCCCGTATCGGCAGATCACGGCAAGACCGCACAGGTTCCATCCATACAGGGAGGCAAAGACGTGGAGGCGCAAAAACCATTTTGACTGTTCTGAATCATATCCCGGTGCCATTTGAAGGAAAATGTACACAATCCCGGTCACGGCAGTGACAATGAGAAACCCGATTCCGGACGAGAGAAAATGTTTTTGCTGTATTTTTAGGCCAAATTTCAGGTAGAGCAGAAACACAACAACAACAGCGGCAAAAAGGGCCATGGTAACGACAATCTGGTGGTAAAAACGCTCAAAAAGGATAAACACAAAAAAGATGATAACCCCCAGGTTTATAACCCAGAAGCATGCAGTGGCAACGAGCCTGACCATTGACGTGTATCCTGTTTGTATCATGGAAAAAATAACGGACAGGCCGATCAAAGAGATGGGAAACGAGAACCCCAGAAAAAAAGTGTTGAGAACCAGCTTTTCCATGTGAACCAGATGGAGATACTCATTGTTCACGATCACCAGGGAGGAAAACAGAAGTCCGATGGAGAGACAGAGCAGGGATGCCTGGTGAAACTTTCCAGACACGCTTCGACTGAGGGAAAAAAAAGCCTCAGGAAAAAAAGAGAATCGTTCTATCCGGATAGACTCGACAATGACAGCAAGCACAAGGGAGAGGAAAATAGTGACGGGATAGACCTCCAGAAAGGCAGACAGAGCGTAAACCAGGGAAACCCCGAGAAAGGTCCCTGTCCGCCTTGAGAATCCGCCTTTCTCTTCCGTAAACAAAAGAAGAATGGTGCCCCCGGTGCAGAGATTGAACAAAAAGATATGAAGGCGCTCAAAGTCAAAACGGTCAAGGGGGAAATAGATAGCGGCATACCCAAAGCAAAGAGCAGTTATCATGAGGACCGAGAAAAAAAGTTTCAAGGGAGTGGGCATAAAAGTTATCCTTAAGTTATCCACAGTTGGTCAGCTCCGTATCAAAGATGCCCAGGGCAGCCCCAAGGGCGTCACTGAGCCCGGGATGCCGGAACCTGAACCCGGAAGCGAGGAGTTTTTCCGGCATGACCCGGGTGCTTGCAAGCAGCACCTCCCTGCCCCTTTTCCCCCACAGGAGATCAACGGCACCACCGGGAATCACAAACGGTGCGGGACGACCAAGAACGGCTGCAAGCGCTCGGGTAAAGTCTATGTTGGTCACAGGGGCGGGGGAGACAAGGTTCAACGCACCTTCCAGGGTCGGTGTGCAGATGGCATGATAAAGGGAATAGAGGAGATCATCCATGGATATCCAGCTCATGTACTGGCCGCCATTGGCGATCCTGGCCCCAAGTCCCAGGTGAAAAGCGGGAAGAAGCTGGGCCAGGGCCCCACCCCCCGGGGTCAGGGCCACGCCGATCCTGCCAAACACCGTGCGTATACCCGCAGCAGCAGCCGGGGCTGCTGCCCGTTCCCACTCTTGGCACACCTCTGAGATAAAAAGGCTGCCCTGGGGGGACGCTTCAGTAACAACCCTGTCCCCTGTCTCACCATAATACCCGACTGCCGAAGCCGAGATAAACACCTCCGGCGGTGAAGCAAGGCCGGCAAGGGCAAGGGCGAGGGTTCTTGTGGAATCAGTCCTGCTCTGGATAATCTCACCCCGTCGTTTTCGAGTCCACCACCTGGAAAAGATCGGGTTGCCGTTAAGATTCACCACGGCATCAATGGGTCCTGCAGCTCTCAAATCAAGCTGCCCCAGGGTTGGGTCCCAAAAAATCTCATCTCCCCCGGGCCGGGGCCTTCGGCGAACCAGGCGTACGACCCGATGGCCACCTGTGGTAAGGAAATAGCAAAGCTGCCCACCGATCACCCCGCCGGCCCCCGACACCAGAACGGTCAACGACCCGGGGCAGGCCCTGTGTCGATCAATATCCTCCCGGGTAACCCTGTGGCGAAACTCAAACATTCTTGCCACCTCCTGGTCTGCAAGTTTTTTCATCCCCCCGGTAAAATAAAAGGGAAAGGCGTACCGAATACTGTCCTCAAGGGCTGAAGTTCCGTCTTCGAGGTCGGCGAACCCGTGGGTGTGGGTCCATTTTGAGAAGGGACTCCTTACAAGACGATCCTTAAACATATGGGGGGGCCGGTACTCCAGATGCTCGGCCTCCATGGCAAGGGGCAGCCCCATGACGGAAAGGTTTACCCTGACCCTGGAACCGGGGTAGAGCCCATGGGTAGCAGATACGGATTTCAGTCCCATCCAGGGCGGAGTCAAACGTTCAAGGGCACCCGGGCGTTCATGCCAGGCAAAAAGCGCCGGGGCAGAACAGTTTATTCTGGACAGTTTTTTATAGGTCGACAAGACACCTCCGTTTAAATGAACCATTTGAAACAAATAGACCATACCCTAACTACAATCTTGGGACTCTTTTTTCAAGTCCATTCCGTTCCAAAAAAGAGAGCTATCGCTCCATGGTCAAGTTAAAGGTTCATTTCCCAATCTTTGTACTTGCTCGATTCATCGTGGACCAGGGCAACACTCCTACTCGTCCCCTCCCCCTTGTCTTTTATAAGCTCCAGGGATAAGATTGTATCTGAAAAAAATAAATCTTAACCAGTCTGGAGGGACAAATAATGGAAAAAAATATATTTGACAAACAATCGGCCCCCTATGGGGTGTGGGGGAACACCCCCGATCCCGAGGCCCTGAAACAGATGGACAATGCCTGTTCCCTTCCCATATCCATACAGGGGGCCCTCATGCCCGACGCCCACATGGGGTATGGGCTGCCCATTGGCGGAGTTCTGGCCGTTAGGAATGCGGTCATTCCCTATGCCGTGGGGGTGGATATCGCCTGCAGGGTCAAGATGAGCGTTTTGGATCTGCCATTTGACAAGTACAAGGCTCTGGAAGAGCGCTTGAGAAAGGCCCTGGAGAACGAAACAAAATTTGGAGTTGGCGAAGCATTTAAAAAACCTAAAAACCACAGGGTCATGGACGAGGATTGGTCGTTCTGCCCCACTGTAAAGGATCTCAAGGACACGGCCTGGAAGCAGCTCGGCACCAGTGGGTCAGGCAACCACTTTGCAGAATTTGGGGCGCTGACACTTACGACCAAGGTGATGGGATTTGAACCCGGCAAATACCTGGCCCTGTTGACCCACAGCGGGAGTAGAGGTGCAGGAGCCGCCATTGCCAAACATTACAGCAAACTTGCCAGCCGTCTCCATCCAGAACTTCCCAAACATATCAGAGATCTTGCCTGGCTCGACCTTGACCGGTCCGAAGGGCTTGAATATTTCCAGGCAATGGAGCTGATGGGCAAATATTCTTCCGCAAACCATGACATTATCCATCGAGGAGTACTCGGCCATGTTAGTGCAGTTTCCCTCCTGACCCTGGAGAATCACCACAACTTTGCCTGGAAAATGCAGTTCCGGGGTGAAGAGGTGATCGTTCACCGCAAAGGAGCAACCCCCGCAGATAGAGGAACTCTAGGCATAATTCCCGGCTCCATGACCGCCCCCGGGTTTGTCGTAAGGGGACTTGGAAACATAAAGTCCTTAAACTCCGCAGCCCATGGGGCCGGAAGAAAGATGAGCCGCAATGCCGCAATAAAGCAGTTTGACCAACGGGATATGAACCGGATTTTAGAGGAAAAAGGAGTCACGCTGATTTCAGCGGGCCTTGATGAAGCACCCATGGCATACAAGGATATCTTTGAAGTCATGGAAGAACAAAAGGATCTTGTGGAAATCCTTGCCAGGTTTGATCCAAAGCTTGTCAAGATGGCAAAACCAGAGGGTAAAAGAAGAAGGAGGAGAAAAACTCGATAAAATAAGCCGAGACCAGTGTAGGGGCGATCCCTTGCGGTCGCCCTTTGTGGTCCGATAGCCTTTAGCCTTTAGCCTTTAGCCGTTAGCCGTTAACTAAAAGCTAATAGCTAATAGCTAAAAGCTGTTTCCTATAAAAAAGCTTTTAAAGCTGTTGAAAAAATATTAAAAGAGTATTAACAATACTTTCACCATCAGGAGGTTAATATCGAGTCGAGCCAGGAAGAATACTCACCCCCAAGACTCCCAACCGGATGGGCCTGGTTTTGGGACCTATTGAAATTTTCCATCACTGCGGCTATTTTCATTTTTTTGATTTGTACCGGGGCCAGGGCAATGGACTATCACTGGCAATGGTATCGCATTCCCCGATACCTTGGCCTTTGGGGGGAGACAGGGTTTGTTCCGGGAGCACTCATCCAGGGGCTTGGGGTGACACTCAAAATTTCAGTTGCAGCCCTTTTGCTGTCAAGCCTGTTTGGTCTTGTTGCTGCTCTGGCAAGGCTCTCAAGCCTTCTCTCCCTCAGGGTGCTTGCAAGGATCTACCTTGAAATGATACGCAACACCCCACTCCTTGTGCAGCTTTTTTTCATCTATTTTGTTGTTTCTCCGGCCCTTGGCATCAGCCGGTTTGCCGCAGCCGTCCTGACCCTGGCCCTGTTTGAAGGGGCCTATGCATCAGAGATCATCCGGGCCGGAATAATTTCGGTTCCCGAGGGACAGTGGGAGGCGGCTCTTTCTCTGGGGCTCTCCAGGTATCATACCTTCCGCCACGTAATTCTTCCCCAGGCCATAAGGATAATGCTGCCGCCACTCACAAGCCAGATGGTCTCCCTTATCAAGGATTCGGCCCTTGTGAGCACCATCGCCGTGTACGATATCACCATGCGGGGACAGGAGATCATGGCCGAAACCTATCTTGTGTTTGAAATCTGGCTTGCCATTGCCATGATCTACCTTGGCGTCACCTCGACCCTTTCAATGGTCACCCGGTTCATGGAAAAAAGATTCTCCCCAACACTATGAACTATGAACTTGATAATAACCTCAAACAAAGGAGCTTTAAGATGAGACCATTCATTAGAGAAACACCCTTTTTTACCACGATGTTTTTCATCCTTTTACTTGCCTTGGCAATGATTAGCCCTCCAACCCTTGCCGCAGCAGCCGACAATGAAAGTGCGGTGGAAAAGGTTCTCAAACAGGGAGTTTTAAGGGTGGGCATGTCCACCTTTGTTCCCTGGGCCATGAAGGACAAGACCGGCGAACTCATGGGATTTGAGATCGATGTGGCCACAAGGCTTGCACAGGATATGGGGGTAAAGGTTCAATTCATCCCCACCAAATGGTCGGGAATCGTTCCCGCCCTTCTCACGGGAAAATTTGACATCATCATCGGCGGCATGGGAATCCTGCCCAGCCGCAATCTAAAGGTCAACTTCTCCATCCCCTACAACTACACAGGCATGTCCATGGCAGCCAGTACTACACTTGCCAAGGGTTTTTCAGGGTTGGAAGCCTTTAATCGGGAAGATGTTACCATTTCGGCACGCCTTGGGTCAACCGCAGTTCCGGCCATTAAAAAACATCTTCCCAAAGCCCAGATCCGCATGTTTGACGACGAGGCCCAGGCATTTCAAGAGGCCATCAACGGCCGGGTCCACGCCGTTGTAGCGTCGGCTCCCACCCCTGCCTTCCAGGCCATCAAACATCCGGAAAAACTCTTTTTACCCCTGGAGGAAGATTTCACACGGGAGCCCATTGGATTTGCCGTTCAAAAAGGAGATTTTGACTTCATCAATTTTTTGAACAACTGGATCATTTATGTTGAGGCTGAGGGGTGGTTTAAGGAGAGGAAAAACTACTGGTTTGAGACAAGGGATTGGGAGAACAGACTCAATTGATCCAGCGCCAGCCCGGGGTGAAGCCCCTTGATTTTCTGATCCTTGCCCTGGCCTGTGCAGGTCTTGTCTGGCTCATGTGGGCCATCACTGCCCAGTCAAACTACAAGTGGCAGTGGGAGGTGATCCCCCAGTATCTCCTGCGCCTTGACCATGAAACCCGGAAATGGGTCCCGGGCATGATCATGACCGGTCTTTTGATCACGATCAGGATATCGGTATGGGCCACCCTTGCAGCCATTGTCATCGGAACCGTCATGGGGGCCATGAAGAGCGGCAAGAGCCGTTATCTAAGGATGGTGGCAACCGTTTATGTGGAAACCATACGCAACATCCCCGTAATCGTATGGATCTTCATCTTTTACTACTTTCTGGGAGATATCCTTGTTCCCCTGACAGGGCTTGACCGGGCAGCGACCATGGATGAGGGGCCTTTGAGCAGCTTCTTAACGACCTTTGTGTCGGCCCCTTCGCTTTTACCGGTCTTTGTTTCGGCAACCGCCTCCCTTGCCCTGTACGAGGGGGCCTACTTTACCGAGATCATCCGGGCGGGCATTGAATCCATTGAAAAAGGTCAGTGGGAGGCATCTTCATCCATCGGTTTCACCCGGTTCCAGCAGCTGAGGCATGTGGTCCTCCCCCAGGCCCTTAGGCGGATGCTCCCCCCCATGGCAGGCCAGATCATCTCCACAATCAAGGATTCGTCGATTGTGTCGGTGATATCCATCCAGGAATTGACCTTCCAGGGCATGGAGCTGATGTCCGCCACCTTTTTAACCTTTGAGGTGTGGATAACCATTCTGGTTCTCTACTTCAGCCTCTGCTTCTGCTGTTCCATGGGGGTTGCCGCCATTGAACGCAGGATGAATCAGAACGTATGATTATTCACACCCCGAACTGGGCCAGATGGGGATGGGCCAGATAGATCAGGCTTGATGGGCTGGGTGCATGTCCGGCATCAAACTGGACTGTTTTGTCAACAGGGGCGCTCCCTGGACCTGTTTGGGTGCTGGATTACCCCGTGTGAGCCAGCCCGATCGATGGGAGGTGACAAGGGCATAGGGTTTGATCCAGAAAAGTCCCAGGAACCCATAAATCCCGTACACATAAGCCCATAGGGCACTGGAACGATTATATTTCCAAGCATAGATTCCAGCCGATAGACTCTGAAACACGAGGACACCTGCCAAAATGGAAACCCCAAAAACGATAAAATTCCGGGGAGCGATCTGCACAAGGGCAATCACGAACAGGGGAGATTTAATCAGGGAGAGCCAACCCGATAGCAGGTTGATCCGTGCGCCAACCATGGAGGTTTTGCGGAACCGTTTAAAGGCAAATCGGCTCATGGCAATGGTCTCCCTTACATTGCTCCTGCCCCAGCGCAGATACATCTTGCAAAGCTTGGTGTAGGTAACAGGAATCTCCGTGTAAACCATGGCATTCTGCTGAAAAAGAACGTGATTGCCCTGCCTGAGTATGAGATTAGTCATGGCACGGTCTTCACCGATATTGGCCGGTCGGCCGCAGTATTTCTGGTGCAGCCATTCTGGAAGCACCTGCATGACAACACTCCTCCTGTAGGCGGAAAGGGCACCCGGGGTGCACATTACCGTGTTGACCATGCTCTGGCTCGCCCTTATAAAATCAAAGCTGTACACAAAGGCCACATCCAGCATCCTGGGGATCATTCCCCTGTCCCGGTTAAGAACCCGGACATTTCCGGCAACGGCACCAACCCTGGCATCCTGCACAAAAGGAGCCACCATATGCTTCAAGGTCAGGGGCTCAACCATGGAATCGCTGTCCACGGTAATGAGAACTCCGCCGGTACTTTTCAGAAAACCAGCATAAAGGGCATGACGCTTCCCCTGATTCTGGGGCAGACGGATGATCTTCAGGCCTTTGCCCAACTCCTGTCTGGCCTTTTTGATCCAGGTCCAGGTATCGTCCTGACTGCCGTCATCAACGGCAATGATCTGTAGTTTTTTCTTTGGATAATCACTTGCAGCAAGGCTCTTCAAGGTCTTATAGACTTGGACACCCTCGTTAAAGGCAGGAACGATGACAGTGCACTGGGGCAGAAGTGATGATTCACAATCGGGTATGGGGCGGTATTGAACCGCCAGAACAATCCGCCAGACAAGCTCAGCAAAGACAAGAGCTAAAAGGAGTGCACCAAACCACAGGCCGGGCTGTCCCGCAAACACCTGGATCCAGGATGTCGATGCCCATGGCAAGCGTCCCCAGTAAAGCCCAACAATCAACCCTGAACATGCAATACAAACGATTAAAATTAATTTGAAAACTCTGTTCGATAGAGATTCCATTTTTGGCAGGCCTCATATTTGATATGAATGGATAAAAACGGCATGATCTGATTCTTAACTCAGCGCCGGAATATACACCTGAAGTCTGGTTTTTGCAAGCCATATTTTATATGTCTTATCCGGTCCATGTAAAAATGAGACTATATTAGTTTCGCCGAGCGGGGAAATGAAGGTTGAAGCTGTCGTGATCCATGGTCAAAACCTCCACCCGGTCAAAACCCGCCCGTTGAGCATTGAAACGGCCTTCTGGCGGCCCCACATCATACCAAGGCCGGCACCTCCGCTGTTGAGTCGTTGAGTCCCACGGGCATGCAGTGCATCAGGCTGACCGTGTAAAGAAACGGGGCCATGGGGTAATCCATGTTCCCCCTGGGATCTGTTGCCGCATCAATGTCCACCATGGAAAAGATACCCCAGGTGCAACCATGGTGCGAACATTCTTTAATGCCCCAAGGGGCCGGGTCTGGTCGTGGATAGAGTCAAAGGCCGTGACATAGTCTAATCTACCCTTGAACCTCTCGCCAACCCCCGGGTCTGCGGCACCCTCGGCAACATAATCAACATTGTCAAGCCCAAGATCTTCGGCATCTGTTCTTGCCTTTTCCAGGGCACACCCGAAATTATCCATTCCCGTGAATCAGCTGTTGGGGAAAGCCCCTGCCACGGCATCCATGGCGCAGGAGGTGAGAAGGGGTATCTCCTGGGTGTAAACCCCGAGATTTGCGCTGCCCGCATCTTTTGTAAGCAACGCCCCATGGTCAGGCTGAAGCCGGTAAAGTATCTTCCAATTTTTTGCCTTATTCGATTGCACCAAGGGCCTTAATTATCATCCCAAGCTCCGGGCGAACGTTAATGTCTGAAACGTGGATGAATCGAATGATTCCCTTTTTATCCACAATGATGATGGCACGCTCGGCCGTGCCGTTGCTCCTTAACACCCCAAAGCTGTCGGCAACGGCTCCGTGGGGCCAGAAATCCGACGCCACTGGAAACCATAGATCGTTCATGGCCCGGGTCCAGGCAAAAAGGGTGGCAAGGCTGTCCACGCTGATGCCAAGAAGAACGGCATCAAAACTTTCAAACAGGGGGCGTGCAATGTTGTATCCGGGCCACTGGTCCGAACATACCGGAGTCCAGGCTGCGGGAATAAACGAGATCACAAGGTTTTTTTTCCCTCGGAACTGTCCAGGTCCGACCTGGCCGCCGTCAATGGTCTGCAGACGAAAATCCGGCACAGGATCACCCACCTTTACCTTGACCACGCTGTCCCTTGGCTTTAAGGTACCCGGGTCGTACACAGATCCCTCAAAGGCGGAGGAGAGGCAATACCCTGAAACAGGAACCATCATAAACAACAGCACAAGATAAAACCAAATACTTTTCATGATCATTTCTCCCCTTTGGTCAATTCAACAATGGTCGTTAAAAAAGCCTCTGGACTTTGAATTCCTCCGGGCCTTGACAGCACCACCTTCCATGACCGGTCCGCCTCCCTTGCGAGGACGATAAAGTAAGGCGTCCCCACCTGGCCCAGGGCCCTGTGAACGATGAAATCACCATCGGCAAACAACGGGAAAGGAATGTCGTAGGTTTTACGAAAATGGTCCACCTCGAACTGGGAGTTGCCAACCCCAATACCCAGAAGTTTAATGCTCGTTCCGGGCGTTTTACGCTTGACCAGAAGATCGTAAAATCGGTTGACCACGGGTGCCTCCCGCTGACAGTGGGGGCAGTACATGCTGAAAACCTCCACGACAACCACATCGGCATCGAGGTCGTCCATGATAAACGACGGCTTTGCGGCAAGGCCGAGATACTCCTTAACTTTCAGGGAGTCGGGTGTCTCAAGGCTTATCTCAAGGAGCTTTTCTCCTGGGCTGCGGGCATCCATGGCCATGGCTGGAAACGCCATGGCAAACAGAACAACTGGGACTATCCATTTCACGTTTTACACCTCCTTGAACGGGTCGGGGTTTTATCTATCTACCAGAAAAGAACAACGACAAAGGCCCGATTCCGGTTATACGGTTAAATTATGAACAGACCCGCAGGGGGTTTAAACACCCTCCCCAGGCCACCTTGCGGCTGATGCCCCCTTTGACCCGATACAACTGGGTTGGTCAAATAGAACCAACGCTCATGCATGGTTAGACATATCACACACGGCCCACAATGATATCCTGGTATCCGACCATTGTCCAGTGGGAATTGGACTGACCATTTAAGATGAACGAGTGACAAAGGGTGGGACAGGGTCGGTCAGCAAACCGCCCCTGCCCCACGCCAGATCAAAAGGAATTCAGCTGTTCTTTAAACCCGTAAGCCATCCCTCGCTCCGGGAGTCCCGATTTAAGCGAGTTCCCGCCTTGCAGACATATCCACAAGCACCCGCTCCCTTGCCTTGTCAATGCCAAGGGCCTTTCGCTTCTTGTCAATATGGGCGATCATGCTTCTTGCCATCTCAAGGGGGTCTTTTTCAAATCCCCACTTCCCAAGGCCCTGCTCCTCCAACCCGTGGAAGAGATGCTTATGGAACTTTGTATTCTCCACAATGGGAAAGGTGACGCCAAACACGGTATATACTCCTGATGCCACAAAATACTGACCAATCGCAATGGCCTTTTCACTCATGTACTCGGGTGCGGCCCCTGCAACCGGCAGATCCGCAATGGAAGTTCCAAGACCGCCCTGGGCCACCATGGCGGCAGTTGCGATGAGAATCCTCGAGTTATCCACACAGGACCCAAGCCCGAGAACCGGCGGCATACCAACGGTTTCACATACCTCCCTCAAACCTGGACCTGCATAATGGGCCGCCTCTGGAGAGGCAAGGCCGGCCTTTGCAATGGCGATCTGGGCACAACCGGTCAAGAGCACCAGCACATCGTTCTTGATCAGCTCCTTGACGAGTTTGATATGGGAATCATCCTGCTTGGTTCTGGGGTTTGTACAGCCCACAACGCCCGCGACTCCCCGGATTCTGCCGTTGATTATATTCTCGTTTAGCGGTGCGTATCCCCCCCTGAAGGTTCCGCCGAGCATGTACTGGATATACTCGTGGCTGAACCCCTGGATTCCTGTTTTAACATCCTTGGGGATCTCAATGGGATGTTGACGATTCTTGAACCTTGTGATGGCTTTAATCACGATCTCGTCGGTGCAGACCATGGGATCGTGGTCGTTAAACTCAACGTGCATCGCACCCTCGATGTGAGCCCTGGTGTTGGTGGTGATCAAAGGGGTGTTGTAGCACTTTGCAACTTCTGAGAGGCCCTGCTTGATACACTGGATATCCACGGCCATGGCATCCACAGCCCCTGTGACCATGATCGCCTCGGTGGACGAAAAATTTCCCGCATGGGGAATTCCGTGGCGGGACATCATCTCGGAGCCCGAGCAGCACATACCCACAAGGTTGATGCCGTCGGCCCCTGCATCCTTTGCCGCCTGGACCAGGGTGGGACTTGCAACTGAAACCACCATGGATTCAAACAGGTTGGGCTCGTGGCCATGAATGATGATATTGACCATATTCTCCTTGAGAACCCCCATGTTCACTCCCACCTCAATGGGTGAGGGGGTACCAAAAAGGATATCAGAGATCTCGGTGGAGACCATGGAGCCACCCCATCCGTCGGACAGGGCAGTTCTGTTTATCTGTTTGGTGATGTTCTTGTAGTGCTGGTCAACCCCCATGTGGGTACGATGCATCATCTCCATGATCTCCCGCATGGCGCCCCTGGGAACGATACCAAGCTTACGCCAGGTCTCAAGGGTCCCCTTGGGAACTCTCTTTGCAAACGGGATCTCGCCGTTCACCTGGGTATACGTCAGCTCAAGCTGTTTATAGAGGTCGAGGGCTATCTCCTCGTCGCTCCTCCCCTCGATCTCGATATCCAGGGATTTGGCCACATTATGAAGCTTGAAGGTGTCCTTAATCTTGTAATCCAGGACCTTACCGCTCACAACATCACGGAAAAGCTCCAGCATGGCCATGCCGTGATCCGTATGGGCAGCCGTACCTGCCGCAACAGCCCTTGCGAAATTTCTGGCCATGATCGTGTCAATGGTGGCACCGCATACACCCACCTTTTTATAGGGATCCCGTGCATTCAACCGGCAGGGTCCCATAAAGCAATGTTTGCAGCAGGCAGAATCGGCCCCAATGGGACACGCCTTCATGTCCTCAGCCCGGTCAAAGGCGAGGACCACTCCATCCTTTCTGGCCTTGGCAATCATCTGGGCGGTGGAAGGACAGGCTGTGCAATCCTGGGGGTCCATCAAGGTTTTTGGCTTTTTTTCTATTTTAGTAGTCATTGTTGCTCCCTAATTTAAATGGCGGTTGTGACAAAAGAAAAGTGTATCGCGATACGTTTGTGTCTTGGACATATGGGGTTGTATGAGACGCTAATCCTCTTTTTTCCATGAAAAGGCTTGAATTCCCTGCCATCACCTCCTTTTTTTTTAAAAAAACCCGTTGCCATCCTCTTGCGCAATGGGATAAACCCTTGGTACAATTAGATACAAGCAAGACCGGTGCCACAAAGTAGCAGCAAATAGTTCGTTTAACCTGAATACCGCTTAGATATTGCAAATTATTTTTCAGCCTAGTATAAGGGAGAAGTCCTTTAACCGTAATCAGCCTCAAAAAGGAGAGAACAGTGACTACACCACAGCATTGTCAAGGCTTTGAACAGTTCTAAGGATCTTAAATCGTTCATCTGCAAGTGCCAGGAATGCAACACGGAGAATGAAATATTTTCAGACGAATTTGACAAGACCCATCTGTGCAAGGGTTGCGGCAAAGAAATTGACTTTAAATCCTGCACAACTGAAAAAAAAATAAACCAACTGACCTGAAAGGAGGTTCCCATGTCGTTCAACTACATCGATGAAATCCTTGCCTTTGCCATTGAAAAGGAAGAGGAAGCAGTGGCATTTTATATGGACCTGAGCAAGAAAGAGAAATTTGCATCGTTAAAAAAGACCTTTATATCATTTGCCGAAGAGGAAAAAAAACACGCTAAAATGTTAACGGACCTCTCCAAAGACTCGTCAAAGATAGACACCTATGAGGTAAAAGCAGTCCCTGATCTCAAGATCAGCGATTATCTCGTAGAGATCGAGTATGAAGAGGGAATGCTCATGCCGGACATTCTCAGGATCGCCATGAAGCGTGAGGAGCAGGCGGTTCACCTTTACCAGGATCTCGGAGACAAATCAAACGATCCGGATCTTAAAAAGATATTCCAACTCCTTGTCCAGGAAGAATCAAAGCACAAATTAGCCCTGGAATCCATGTACGACGACTTCCTGGCTGACAACGAAAACTGATAGCAAGTGGGCAGGACTGTAAACAGTAGGTAGTGGGTTATTATTCGCACTTCAGGCTCTCCATCAGCCTACTGCCTACTAACTATACCCACTATCCACTATCTACTATCTATAAGCCGGTCGCAAACGGCCCTTGCAAAGGCAGAACATTTCACCTCCACAGCCCCGGGAATCTGACGGGCAAGGTCGTAGGTGACAATTTTTTCCAGTATGGTCTGCTCAAGGGCCCTGGTTATTTTTTCGGCAGCCCTGTTCCACCCCAGATGCTCAAGCATCATCACCCCGGAGAGAATCAATGAACCTGGGTTCACCCGGTCAAGACCCGCATACTTTGGGGCAGTTCCGTGAGTCGCCTCAAAAAAGGCGATCCCCTCGCCCATATTGGCCCCAGGGGAAAGGCCAAGCCCCCCCACCTGGGCTGCCAGGGCGTCTGAGACATAGTCCCCGTTAAGGTTGGGGGCCGCAATCACGTCGTACTCGTCGGGCCTGAGCAGCAACTGCTGAAACAGGTTGTCGGCAATTCTATCCTTGATGACGACTCTTCCAGGGGGGATGTTGCCGTCAAACTCTTCAAACAGCTCTTTCTCGGTGATGGTTTGATCGGAAAACCGCTCCGCCGCCACCTCATACCCCCAGCGTTTAAAGGCGCCTTCGGTGAACTTCATTATGTTTCCCTTGTGCATGAGGGTGACGCTGGCACGATCATTTTTTACGGCAAATTCAATGGCCCTTGTCACAAGGCGTTGGGTGTTGGACCGGCTCATGGGCTTGATGCCAATCCCCGTATCCAGAGCAAGCTCTATTCCTTGTTTTGCCAGAAAGGCGATCATCTCCAGGGCTTCCTTTGAACCTGCCTCCCACTCGATCCCCCGGTAAAGATCCTCCATGTTCTCCCGAAAAATAACCATGTCAATCAGCTCCGGCGATTTCACAGGACTTGGGACACCCGGGATGTACCGTATGGGTCTTACCCCGCAAAAAAGCTCAAGTTCCTGGCGAAGGGCAACATTAATGCTCCTCTGCCCCTCGCCCACCGGAGTTGTCAGGGGTCCCTTAATGGCAATACCATATTTTTTTACCGCATCCAGGGTAGCTTGCGGTAGCCATTGCCCGGATCGCTTATAAGACTTTTCACCGGCAAACACCTCAAGGAATTGAATCTTTTTTTTCTCTCCATAGGCAGCCTCGACCCCGGCTTCCAGAACCATCCTTGCGGCACGCCATACATCTGGGCCGATGCCATCCCCCTCGATAAAGGGGATTACGGGGAAATCAACCGTCACGGGAGGATCTTCATTCCCCATTGTTTCCCCATTTTCAACAATCTCTTTGATCATAAATTCTCCCCATTGTTTTTCCATAGGTTGGAGTGATTCTCTTTTTAGACCTCAACGTGGGAGGAATATAATGATTAATCCTTAAAAACCAGCTTTCCTCCGATAAATCCTGCAACGCCCGCAGAGGAGAGCATCACCACATTGACGGCAATAAAAACCCAGGCCCCAGACGATGATATTACATCCGGCTGCAACAAAAACCAGACCACCGTGACCAGGCAGAGAACAGCAGTAACGGTTGCAGCAGCAATTTTGATCTGAAACAATTTTGTGAGGGCGCTGCGATACTTTTTCTGCCACGCCACAACTCCCGCCAGCAATACAACAGGAAGTGAGAGAAGTACAAATACAAGATTGTAAAACCCCGCCTTTGCCATGGTGACATTGCCCGACAAAAATGCGAGAATAAAAAGGACCACAACAACGGGTAAAATTCCGTTGGGAAAATGAACGGATATCGGATGAAGGTGGTACTTGAGAGTCAGATCCTTTATCTTGTCAAGCCCCTTGGCAGGCTCGGCTTTGGGAGCTGTTTTTGAAACTTTTGGTGCTTTTGATTCGGCCTTGTCAGGCACCGATTCTATTTCTACAAACTTTGAGGCAGGTGCGTTGCAGATAGGACACCTTTCAGGCGGGGCATCCCCCTCGTGAACATAGTTGCAGATAGTACATCTCCATCGTTTCATCGACCGATTTTCTCCTTAATAGGTGGTATAGTTAGTGTAGGTAATATTAGGTAGTAACAGTTGCAACCTACCGCTGATCCATCGCAACAAACGAACACTCATCAGGTCCGCAATAGTCACCCACATAGGCTGCTCCCGGCCGGTAAAGGGCGGGGGCAGGGGCCGAGGTGGCAAACTTTTCCTCGATCACATGGGCGGCCCATCCCGGAACCCTTGCAAGGGCAAACACAGGGGTAAACAGATCCATTGGAATGCCCATGGCATAGAAAAGCGAGGCACTGTAAAAATCCACGTTCACAAAAATATCCCTCCCCTTTTTCTCCTTAAACCGTTGTTTCGCAACCTGTTCGAGCCTGGTGGAAAGCTCAAACCAGAGGGGCTGGTTAACCATTTCACCCATCTTTTTTGCCATGGGTGCTAAAATGGCGGCCCTGGGATCATCAACCTGATACACAGCATGGCCGAGCCCCATGATCTTTTTACCCGAATCAAGGGTCTCGTTAACATAGGCTTCTATGTTATCAACGGTTTTAATGGCCTTGAGCATCTCCATAACTCTGACATTGGCGCCTCCGTGGAGTTCTCCAGACAGGGATCCAACGGCGGCCGAAATCGCAGCATAGATGTGGGCACGGGAGGAGATCACCTGCCGGGCGGTAAAGGTGGAGGCGTTAAACGAATGCTCGGCATGGAGCACCAGGGCAGTATCAAAAAAATCAACAACAGCAGCCTGGGGGCGTTTGCCCGTGAGCATGTAGAGAAAATTTTCTGCATGGCCCAGACTGTTGTCCGGTTCCACCGGTTCCTGCCCGTTTCTGATGCGATGCCAGGCCGCTATGAATGAAGCTACTTTCGCCACCAGGGACTCGGCACTTGCAAGGGTGGACTCCATGGTGCCTGTTCCTGCATCTGCATCCGCCTGAACCATCAGACAGACCCCGGCCTGGAGAACATCCATGGGACTTGTATCCGGTTCAAGGCTCTTTAAAACGTCTAGAACGGCAGGTGGAAGCCGGCGATTATTTTTCAACCTCCCGGAAAAAGCCTCAAGCTCTTGTTTTTTAGGAAGCCTCTCATGGAGAAGCAAAAACACAACCTCTTCAAACGAGGCGTTTTGGGCAAGTTCCGTGGCAAGATAACCCCGATAGATCAATTTGCCGGCCTTGGCATCCACCAGGCTGATCCTGGTACTTGCCACCTCAACTCCCCTCAAACCGGTATTCAATGTGGGTGTGCACTCAAACTCATCCATTGCTGTTCCCCCTGTTAATCCATTTTGTCGGGTTAAACCATTTTATCCGGGTCCCGGCGCTCAGGCACATACCTGGGCTCTATCTCTCCCTGGTTATATGCCTTGGAAACATAAAGACCGCAATAGCAGGCCCCATACTCTGCAACATCGGGCTCTCTATAGTCGCAGGGACAGAATATATCCCGGTCTTTTTCCCGGTCACCTGAGGCAAGCCTGCATGGGCAAGCCATGTATCCATAAACTTCTCTGTTCTTCACAAGGCCCTCTAAAAGCTCATAAACCAAATTTTTATCCTTATTGAAGAAATAACCTTTGGGTTCATTTATCTTTTTGAGGTTTTCGTATAAATCCTTAATCTCCATCCTTTATCCCCAGAGCCTCCCTGATTTTATCCTCATGGAATCCCACGATAACGGTCTCCCCGATTTTAATGGTGGGGAATGAACATCGAGGATTCAGCTCTTTGACATCTGCGATGATCGCCTTTCTCTCCTCGCCTGTAAGCTTATCCACGTTCACAAATTCGTAGCTGACATTGCACTCATCCAAAAAACGTTTGGCAGCCTTGCAATGGCTGCACGTGCTCAACGAATAAAGCTTTGTCTTGTCATATTCCATTGTCTATAGATCCTTTGCTCTGCATTCCTTGTCCCACTCCGGACATGCATCTTTCATCGGCGTTTTGTAGTGTTCCAGACACTCGGTACACTCCATCTCCACATTGGGAACATCGCCGTACCTCTCCTTTATCTCTTCCGGGCTAAGATTTGAGACAGCACTGCAGCCGCACTGGGGACAGGATGTCTTGATTCTGTATTTTCTGCTCATATCAATCTCCTATATTTTTTAAATTTTAACAAAAAAAACGTTAGCCGACCTAAATGATGGAATCGGGTTTCTATTCTCTCAATACAACACCACATTTTAAACAAAATGAAAATAGTTTTGTAACCTTTCTGCCCATGGGAAAGAATTTATATGATTTCCGTACAATTTATGTGCCATTAATTTACGGGATCTGCCGTTGCTGTGTCAGTATCGCAAATGGCTTAAATATTGCTTTGTTTTAATTTCTCTTACCTCGTTTAAGACCCGAAAAAGATTAGCTGAAACTGCAAGTCAATTCCAAAACCAATTTCATTGAGGAGGAAGCATGACAGCGAAGAGAACACTGAAAATCGTAGGGGAGGCAGGACTGGGTATCTAAACCATCAGAACCCTGCTCGCCGTGGTTTGTCAAAGGGCAGCCCTCTCCATCATGGGTGCTCCGTTTGACTTTTTAAAGGGTGATCTTTGAAGCGATCCGGCCCATGGATTCAGACAAAATGGAAAAAATGGTTGCAAACAAGAGGCTGATCATGGTTGAACAGAATTAAACGACCCAGCTTTGAAGACTCATTGCCTAGGAGACGGGAATACGATCGACACTCCATTCTGAAGTACGATGGCAAACCCCTTTTCCCCGATTATATCATTGACAGAGCAAAGGAGATCATAGCGTAACCATGACAAACTGGTATTGCACACTCTGCGACACAAACAGCGATATGCCTGAGAAGCCCGGCGCCTGCCCCAATTGCGGGGCGGACGAACTCATGATGATCGACCCAGACCAGGGCATTCCAGCCACCCCTGAGGATGTCAGGGATATTGCCAGGAAACGGCTCAAGGGCATATGCGCAGCCTACCCGTTCTGCGACGGCAACTATGACAAGATATGCCAGAAGGAGGCCTACGGCAAGCCCATCGGCTTTGGCGGAGCCGGCCAGGGGACGGGCTTCCGGGCAAACACCCTTGCCCTTTTAAATGTCCGTTTCAAGACCCGGGTTGTTGGCGAACATGCAGAGCCTGACACCCGGGTTAACTTTCTTGGCATCGACCTTGATTTCCCCGTAATGCCGGCATCCACGGCCGGTATTGAGAGGTACAACAACGTGGTCAAGGAGCTGGATTTCTGCCGGGCCGTGGTAAGGGGAGCAAGGCTGGCAGGCACCATTGGCTGGCGGGGTGACACCTGGTTTTATACCCCGGAAGAAAACCCGGCCCTCCAGGCCCTGAAACAGGAAAAAGGTTATGGCATTCCCATATTCAAACCACGGGCCCAGGATGTACTCAAACGACTGATCACCATGGCCGAGGAAACGGGCTGCCCTGCCGTTGGTATCGATCTTGATGGATGCGGCTCAACCATCATGGCAAGACACGGCCAGCCCGTGTTCAGAAAAAGCGTTGCCGAAATAAGAGAACTTGTTGAATTCTCCTCCCTGCCCTTTATTGCCAAGGGGATCATGGATCCGGACGATGCCGAAAGGTGCGCCGAAGCGGGGGTTAGGGTGGTTTCCGTGTCCAACCACGGGGGAAGGGTCCTTGACTCGGTTCCAGGTACGGCAGAGGTGCTGCCCCTGATCGTTGACCGCCTGGAGAAACGAGTCCTGATCACAGCCGACGGAGGAGTCAGGACCGGATATGACGTGTTAAAGATGCTCGCCCTTGGGGCCGATGCGGTTCTCCTGGGACGGGACACCATCCGGGCGGCTGTGGGCGGAGGAAGCCTGGGGGTAAAAATTCACCTTGACCACATCCACAAGATACTCAAAAAAGCCCTTTTCATGACGGGCCTTAAAAACGTAAAAGATGCCGATGTCAAGATCCTGTTCCCCTAGGGACTACCTACTGCCATTGACAATCTGTCACAATGTGGTATTTTTATTTTCAAGATGAACAACGAAGGGACAAAATAAAAATTTAAGGAGCTAACCATGTGGGAATATACGGATAAGGTAAAGGATCATTTTTTAAACCCAAGAAACGTTGGGGTAATGGAAAACCCGGATGCGATAGGGGAAACAGGCTCCCTTTCCTGCGGAGACGCCCTGAAGCTGTTCCTAAAGATAAACAAGAATGAGAGAATAACCGACGCAAGTTTCATGACCTTTGGCTGTGCCAGTGCCGTTGCCTCTTCATCGGCCCTCACCGAGATGATCAAGGGGATCACCCTGAACGATGCATTGAAGATAACCAACGACGACATTGCAGACTACCTTGACGGACTTCCCAAGGCGAAGATGCACTGCTCGGTCATGGGGCAGGATGCCCTGAGAAAGGCCATAAACAGCTACAGGGGCATTCAGATCATGGAGAAACCGGGTAACGTAGTGTGCGAATGCTTTGGCGTCACAGACCTTGAGATCATTGAGGCAGTTAAGGAGAATCATCTGAAGTCGGCCGAAGACGTCACCTGTTACTTAAAGGCCGGCGGCGGTTGCGGCAACTGCCTGGAAAGGATTGAAGAGATCGTTGAAGCGGCAAAAGCAGAGGCATAAAAAACCAGGGGAGAAATAGGATGAACATCGTATACACGGATAACAATGCCACCACAAGGGTTGCACCTGAGGTGCTTGAAGAGATGCTGCCCTACTTGAGCGAATACTACGGCAACCCCTCCAGCATGCACTCGTTTGGCGGAAATGTGGGCAGGAAAATCACCGAGGCCAGGGCAAAAGTGGCTGATCTCATTAATGCAGATCCAGATGAAATCGTCTTCACAAGCTGCGGAACGGAGAGCGACAATGCAGCCATCCACGCAGCACTCGAGGTCAACCCCCAGAAGCGCCATATCATCACCTCAAACGTGGAGCACCCGGCAGTAAAGAACACCCTTGAGCGCCTCCAGAAAAAAGGGTACACCGTCACCTTTGCTCCGGTTGACACAGGGGGAAGACTCGACACCGACCTTGTTTATAAAAACATGTCAGAGGATACCGCCCTTGTTACACTGATGTGGGCAAATAACGAAACAGGCGTTATTTTTCCCATCAAAGAGGTTGCAAAAAAGGCGAACGAACGGGGAATTATCTTTCACACGGACGCTGTCCAGGCAGTTGGCAAAATTCCCATTGACGTAAAAGATTCAGGCGTTGACATGCTCTCCCTTTCCGGTCACAAAATCCATGCACCCAAAGGTGTTGCAGCCCTTTACGTGAAAAAGGGATTGAAGTTTTCATCGTTCATGACCGGAGGTCACCAGGAAAAAGGACGAAGGGGAGGCACGGAAAACACGGCGTCGATCATCGGCCTTGGCAAGGCGTGCGAGCTTGCAAAAGGCCACTTCTGGGAAATGGACAAACGAGTCAGACAGATGAGGGACTATCTTGAACGACAGCTTCTTGAAAAGATTCCCTCATCCTCGATCAACGGGGAAATAAAGAACCGTCTGCCCAACACCCTGAGCATCGGATTTGACGCAGTGGAAGGCGAATCAATTCTTCTCCTCATGGACCAGGCGGGAATCTGTGCCTCATCTGGATCGGCCTGCACCTCGGGCTCCCTTGACCCATCCCACGTGCTGATGGCCATGAAGGTTCCCTTTGAATCGGCCCACGGCACTATTCGTTTCTCCCTCTCCATCTACAATACCCTGGAGGAAATGGACCATATCGTAACCGTGCTGCCACAGGTAATCAAACGCCTCAGGGATATGTCACCCTTCTGGAAAAATCAAAACTGACAGATGTGCCGCAGTGTCTTCTTCCCGGACACCATCACTCTATCTGCTTGAGCCATCATCAAGCACAACAGGGGCTTTTCTTTTTCAGGCAAAGGATGGAAGCCTGTTGGGGTCAAGCCTATTTTTTTCTTTACAATCCCATAAAATATCGCTATCCAGATAAAAATTTTAAGAATTCCCTGGTGCCTGAAAGTTCAGGTGGTGGTAGTGGTATGAAACTCAATTTAAAAAGTGGGATTATAGATGACTCTTCCCGTTCAGAATGAAAAAAAGAATAATTTTCTTTTGGCCCATATCCCGGAATTACTCGAACGGTTTTCAATTTCCTATGAAATGAATGCTGATACCTGCCTGGATTACTTTTTGCTAAACAAAGAAAATTCAACCGAAATTTCACGATCCCTGATATTGTCCCATGAAATTTTTTCAAACAGCCTGTACATATCAAAATTTTATCCAGAAATATACAAGGAATTCAACTGCAAATACCTGTCGGCAGCCTGTTTTTATCTGATAGCCCACCACGCAATTGAAAAATTTCATCTCACAGACAACTGCTGCATAAACCTTGAAACCGAGACCAAGGTTTATCAATCGTTCTATTCCCGGTTGATTGATTTTGATTTCAAAATCCTTTGCAACCGTCCGGCAAACCGGCTTTCTCTTCGAGGCAGGTATCATACAATTCCTTTCAGCACAGACATGATCACGCTCCATTAAGATTTGGGTGTTGAAATCAAGGTGGGTCTTTATGATCTCCCTGGCCATGGCTTTTTTCGGGCTTTTTCTCATCGTGGGTGTTGACATGGATAGCTTGACCCATAACCAGATTCTGGGTATTTGGTTCGGACTGGCCACTGCTTTTTTTTACAGTATATTCCTGCTCTTATTAAGGCACATACAATCGGACAGGGATGACTTTTCCCTGTTTTACTACCTTATGCTGGTGTGTGGGATGTGATCTTCTTTGCCCGCCCCACCGGGGTTGCCGGATGGATCGGGGCGGCTGTTGTCGTAGGGGCCATCTATTTTGGTATGACCGGAAAAAAACAATACCGTGTCAGCATAGTTTACAAGGTGTAAAGTAAAGAATTCTCCCAAGGCCTCACGGATGGTTTTATTCTCTTAAAAACAGGGACTTGGCCTGATAAAACAGGGAGCATACCATTGTAGAAAGGGGCGAACAGGACATATGGTGGGGAGAAAAGCCAACGGGCATGTTTTTTGCTCAAATCATGGGAAAAGACTTTTATGACAAACCTGAAAAGCAGACATGCCATTGATGAGACAACCATTCCATATCCTTGTAACCGATACCAATCTCCATGTGAGGACGCTTTTGAAGCGGGAGCTTGAACAGGACGGGCACACCATCTATCTGGCAAAAAACAAAAAAGAGGCCCAGGTGTATATCTATGGCGATAATCGGCTTGACATTGTCATCCTTGATCCTGAACTGCCCGATTGCTATGGACACCCCCTACTTGGCCAAATTCAGGCCAGAGTTCCTCCGATCAAGGTTATTATCCACACCTTTGCTGAATTTTTTAATGGGATGAACGTTGATAAGAACGTCTATTTTGTGGAAAAAAGTGCAGTGAGTATTGCTCCGTTGAAAAGGAGAATCCTATCGTTTGGCAAGGTTTAGGCCGTGAAGAGCGGTCTTTAGAACCTTTCTTATCCGCAGATTGCGCAAATCTTCACAGATTGTTTTTCTGGGCAATCTACGGACAACAGGCTGAAATCACTACTTTCTTATGCTGAAAACAGGAACGGGCGAATGCCTGAAAAGCTTTTCAGCGGTTGTGCCAAAGAGAAATTCAGGAAGGTTGGTCCTCCCCCTCTGGCCGACAACGAGAATATCGCCATCCTCCCCATCCACTGCCATAAGAATCTCCTCAAAGGGGGTGCCGTAACGGACAATGATTTTTGCATCTGCAACGTTACCTCCGCAGGCGACCAGCAACTCTCCAAGATCTCTTTTTCTTCTTTCCTTATCATCACTTATATATTTCTCAGCTAAAAAGCTGTTGGGATGCTCGGAATTAAAAGCGCGTCTGGCGACCTCAACCGTTTTTTCGTTGATGACATTGATAAGAACCAACCGGGCTGATAACCCCTTTGAAAGAGTCACTGAATGTTCGAGGATATCCTTTGAATAATCGGAGAAATCAATGGCTGCCACAACACTTTTTATACGTTTCATCTACTCTCCTCCTTGAAATATGTACCCATTAACGTATCTGTGAACAAAACTGAAAAAAACAAGCCATATGGGCAATTTTGTTTTGATTGTGAACCTTAATCGTCCCGGTTAATCCTTCCGGATGAAAAGATCCGGCTCCCTGACACTTAACACTGGAACCTTGGCATGCCTGAAGACCTTTTCGGCGTTGGAACCGAAAATAGTTCTTGAGATATTACTCCTGCCCTTGTTGCCGATCACAATAATATCAACATTTTCCCGCTGGGCAAAATTGAGAATTTCCTCAAAGGGAATCCCCACCGTAATATGAATGGACATGGACGACTTAACATCAAAAAATCTCTCCGTTACAACCGATCGGATCTCGTTATAGCGCTCGGTCTTTAATTCAGAGATGTAGCGATCGATGTCAATCCCGTTTGGGTAGTAGGCGCTGGCCATTTTGACTCCATCGATATCCCTCTGGTTAACCACGTTAAAAAGGAAGATTTCCGCATCGGAAACCACCGCAATTTCAACGGCATATTCAAGGGCAAGGGTTGAATATTGGGAGAGGTCCATGCCCACGAGAATCTTTTTTATTCCTTTCATTGCTGCCTCCTTTATCCTTTACTTAAAAACAATTCTTTTGCCGGTTGTCTGGTCTGCAGCATAGGTGACTTGGCCAATCTTTCCAAGGTCGGTGATCGCCTGGTCAAACAGGTCAGGGTCAAGATCAAAGGTATAAATAATGATTTTTCTCGATTCATTGCCCGTGCCCTCATAGGAAGTCATGATGCTGTGTATCCGCCCCTTGTGTTTGCGA
Source organism: Desulfobacterium sp. (assembly GCA_034006945.1). Classification (GTDB taxonomy): domain Bacteria; phylum Desulfobacterota; class Desulfobacteria; order Desulfobacterales; family Desulfobacteraceae; genus Desulforapulum. The sequence goes on from JAVERV010000025.1 coordinate 26,287, forward strand.
AAGATAGCTGTAAGATCCTGGACGATTCCGGGCCTGTCCTTAAGCGTGACGGCAAACATCTGCCCCTTGTGATCCCCACCCACAAACGAAACAAGGGATCTAAAAATATCGCTCTTGGTGATGATCCCCACCATGCTGCCGTTTTCACCCATCACAGGCATACCTGAAATGTTGTTTCGAAGCATTTTGGCTGCTGCCTCGTCAACGGTAAAATTATAGGGAATGGTTTTCACCGGACTTGACATGAGAGATTTGATCTTGATCTTGTTAACAAGTGAGGTTAATTCATAAATATCAAGGGTGGTTGCCTCGGAGGGTGACGCTTTTTTGATATCTCCATCGGTTACGATACCAACGATACTGCCCTTATCCACCACCGGAACCATTGAAATTATCTTGGTTTTAAAGAGCTTTGACACATCCACAAGGGATGCATCCTTGTCAACTGTGATAACGGGTTTGCTCATCCATCTATTTATCAGCATCTTACCCCCCATAATTTTTTGAATTCTAAATTACAACTCACATCTTCATGATTATCAAATATATCAACATTGTCAACAACCAACAACATAGCAATTTCCATGCCGATTTTTTTACAACCCCCATGCCCGGGCAGACACAACCAAGGGTTGTCAATTCATGCCATCCATTATTTTAAAAAAACATTGACTTAAGAATCTAAAAAAGGATAAAATTGCCATACGTATGAATGATTGCTCATGTGTGACATTGTTGGAAGGATATTTATGACAGATGAACGTTGTTGTGATCTGGATGAACATGAGGGCCTGGATGACATAAAAAAAAAGATGCTGGATGATGACATGTTCTTTTATCTGGCGGATTTCTTTAAAATGTTTGGAGACAGCACCCGGATTAAAATCATTTGTGCACTGTTCAATGGGGATATGTGCGTTGGAAGTATCGCAGAGCTGCTTAATATGACACAATCATCCATTTCACATCAATTGAGGATTTTAAAGGCAAGCCGGCTGGTTAAGGTTCGAAAAGAGGGAAAATATGCGTTTTACTCTCTGGATGACATTCATGTGGTGGAAATTTATAAAATGGGTTTAGAACACATTAAGGAAAAACTATAAAACATGTGCTTGACAACTATTTGGAAAAATCAAACAAATGCGGATACAATGGCTGCCAGGACAATGGGGTGATTGACATGCTTAAACCTATCCATACCCATGATCATTCCGGTGTCAGCGGCGGTCTGACAGCTTTAAACGGTATTGGCTGCAACTGTGGAAGCTCAACTTGCAGCACCCCGGAAACGGGTAAGCTGCTCTTTGAAGATACAAGTCCAGGTGCCATAGAAAAGTTTATCCATTATGGTAAAGAGAACTGGCAGTTAGGATTATCATTTGTTCTGTTTTTCTATGGATTGATCTCGGGTCTGGAAAACCAGCAAAAGTTTTTTGTGTTTGCCATTGCCTATGGTCTGGTTGCCAGGAATGTTCTGGCAGATGCCGTAAGAGGTGTTTTTAAAGGCAGAATGCTGGATGAAAACTTTCTGATGGGAATTGCATCAATTGTTGCCTTTGCAATTGGTGAATATGCCGAAGGTGTCGCCGTAATGCTGTTTTACCAGGTGGGACTGATGGCTGAGCATTATGCACTGAACAGATCCAAAAATTCAATCTCAGCCCTCCTGAACATAAAACCTCTGTTTGCAAACATAAAGACACCCTTTGGTGTCAAAAAAGTAACTCCAGAGGATATCAACGTCGGGGACATTATTGTGGTAAAAGCCGGTGAAAAAATACCCCTGGACGGAACAGTGATATCGGGAAACAGCAGCCTGGATACATCAGCGATTACAGGAGAATCCATGCCCGCAGCCGTTGAGATGGATTCTGCCGTATACAGCGGTTCCATCAATCTTTCGGCCGTAATCGAGATCAGGGTAGGAAAAAACCATGAAAACTCCACGGTATCAAAAATTCTTGAATTGGTGGAAAAGGCGAACCAGAACAAGGCAAAAACCGAAAAATTCATCACCAAGTTTGCAAAGATCTACACACCCATTGTGGTCGCAGCAGCTCTCCTGATAGCAGTTTTCCCCCCGCTTCTAATGGCTGAACCCTTTTCCAAATGGATCTACCGGGCAGCTATTTTTCTGGTGGTATCGTGCCCGTGTGCCTTGGTCATATCCATACCTCTTGGGTATTTTGGCGGTATTGGTGGCGCCGCTAAAGCAGGGATACTGATCAAGGGCGGCAATTATCTGGAAGTTCTGAAGAATGTGGGAACGGTTGTTTTTGATAAGACCGGAACTCTGACCAAGGGAAATTTTACGATAAACCACATTGAAGCCCTGAACGGATATACAAAAGACGAGATACTATGTATCAGTGCCCACCTGGAACGATTCTCAAATCATCCCATTGCAAGGGCGATTTCAGACAAATATTCCGGAACAATTGATGAATCTGATGTTCAGGATATAAAAGAGCTGCCCGGAAAAGGCGTTGATGGAATATACCGGGGCAGGCATATGATCATCGGGAACGAAGCCATGATGGCCGAATACAAAATACCAGTTCCCGATCACAACCACCAGGGAACGATTTTGTATGTCGCAGAAAAGAAGATTATTACCGGAATCCTCTCCATCACGGATGAGATAAAGGAAGGGGCTGCCAGGGGGATTCAGGAACTCAAGGAAGCCGGAATTGACCAGGTGGTTATGCTCACCGGGGACAGGGACAACATTGCACGAAACATAGCAAAAAAACTCGGAATCACCCGGGTCTATTCGCAATTGCTTCCCCATGAAAAGGTGGACAAGCTCGAAGAGGTCATGCAAGACGCAGGAAAAAAGCATGTGGTGTTTGTGGGTGACGGCATCAATGACGCCCCGGTTCTGAGCAGAGCCGATGTCGGCATTGCCATGGGTGCCCTGGGATCGGACATTGCCATTGAGGCGGCGGATGTTGTTCTGATGACCGATGAAATCACGAAAGTAGCCGAAGTTATCCGGATATCGAAATTTACAGGCCGGATCATCTGGCAGAATATTGTGCTGGCCTTTGGTGTAAAAGCGGTGATTATGATTCTTGGCGTCATGGGCATTGCCAATCTGTGGTTAGCGGTGTTCGGCGATGTGGGGGTCGCCTTTCTCGCCATTATCAACGCAGGAAGAGCCATATATTCTTCAAAGAACAGCTCCCCCGTTTTCTGAGGATTTAATCCAGTCGAAACCATTCTAATGCCTGCCCCGATTGCCAGCCTGTCTGTACCAGATTTTACCTGGGGAACGACATCCTCTTTAATCTTGACCCCAAATAGAGAAAGGCATATGGTCCTTATTTTGATTTTGAATTTGATGTCAGGAGCCCCAGTATTATCATGGACCTGTCCTTAGCCACCTATGGACTGCTCTTTTTCACCGGCCTTACCGCCGGATTTGTAGATTCCATTGCCGGAGGCGGAGGTTTAATTGCCCTGCCCGTGCTCTTGTCTGTAGGATTGCCACCCCAGCTGGCCCTGGGGACCAACAAACTCCAGGGCAGCTTCGGCACCCTGTCCGCCACCATCAATTTCATTCGCAAGGGCAAGGCAAGCCTAAAAGGAAACCTTTTAGGCATAGCCTATACCCTTTCAGGTGCGGCTGCTGGTGCTTGGGCCATCCAGCAGATCCAGGCCGGATTCATCCACCACCTCATCCCCTTTATGCTGCTCTTTGTATTTGTCTACACCCTCATGGCAAAGGACCTGGGCATGGTTCAGGGCCGGGCAAAGATGAAGAGACACTTGTTTTTCATGATTTTCGGCCTAGGCCTGGGCTTTTACGACGGATTCTTCGGTCCAGGCACAGGCGCCTTCTGGACCGGGGCCCTGCTCATCCTGCTGGGCATGGAGATTACCTCGGCCACGGCCACCACAAGGATCATGAACTTCACCTCCAATGTGGTTGCCTTAACTCTATTTATCATCGGCGGGAATGTGCTTTACTCGGTGGGTCTTGTCATGGCCTCAGGCCAGATCATCGGGGCGAGGATAGGTTCAGGCATGGCCATTAAACGAGGATACACATTTATCCGGCCAATTTTCCTGACCATGGTATTTCTCACCATTATCAGACTGATATATGTCAACTATATTTAACCCGGAAAGGATCATCATGTTACAGGCCCAGGAAGACCTGCTTCTGGAGATGATTCCTGGAGCGGTGACCCCCTTTGCCGCCGTAATATGCTAATCATTCCCTTGCATTTGCACCGATTCTTATGCCGTACCTGTCGAGCTTGGAGTGAAAGGTGGGTCTTGATATGCCGAGCAGCTTGGCCGCCTTGGAACGGTTTCCCTCGGTAAAATCCAGGGCCTCCTCCATGAGAAGTGCCGCAACATGGTCCAGGCAGGTGTCAAAGATCTTTTCCTCTTTTTCCGATTTAAGACATTTGCGAACCCACTGCCGCACACCGTCGATGGCGGTTGCTTCGACAATATCCGTCCGATTTCGGTTGTCAAGTTCGGTCAGGGTAATCTCCTCGGCCTGGACCGGAGCGCCCCTGTTAAAGATCAGGACCTTTTTCAACGCATTGGCAAGCTCCCGGATGTTGCCGGGCCAGTCATACTGCTCGATCTTGCTCACAGCACCGGGGGAGATGCCGGGATTTACCATGGACATCTCGGAGCTGAGTCTTGCCAGCAGATAGTCGGCAAGAATGACACTGTCCCCCTTTCGTTCTCGCAGGGGAGGCATGGTGATGGAGATCACCTGAAGGCGGTAGTAGAGATCCTCCCTGAACAGCCCGTCGGCCACGGCTCGTTCAAGATCCCTGTTGGTTGCGGCAATGATCCTTACATCCACGCTGATCGGTTCCTTGCCGCCTAGACGCTCGATGCTGTTTTCCTGGAGAAGGCGCAGGAACTTTGCCTGGATGCTCATGGGCATGTCCCCGATCTCGTCGAGGAACACGGTGCCTCCCATTGCCTGTTCAATTTTTCCCACCCGGCGATGGGCTGCCCCGGTAAAAGATCCCTTTTCATACCCAAAGAGCTCACTCTCAAGCAGGGTTTCAGGAATTGCCACACAGTTGATGACCATGAAAGGTTTTTCAGCCCTCAGGGAATGGTTGTAAACGGCCCTTGCCGCAAGCTCCTTGCCCGTCCCAGATTCTCCCCGGATAAGAACGGTGGCGTCGGTTGACGACACCCGGCCAATGGCCTTGTACACCTCGAGCATCTGGCTGCTGGTTCCCACAAGGGCCTCGCGATCAGAAAAATCGTCCACCCCTGGATTCACATCCACAGGGGAAGACATGCACTTGCCTGCCACAAGGGCCTTTTTTATCAAATCAAGCATCTCGGGCACGTCAAAGGGTTTATATATATAATCATAGGCACCATGCTTGATCGCTTCTATGGCCGTTTCTGTCGTTCCAAACGCCGTTATGATAATCACGGGGAGTTTTGGATTCACGACGTGAATCGCCTCAAACACCTCCATTCCGCTCATATCGGGCAAACGGATATCAAGTATCACAAGATCCGGATTTATGGCTGCGGCCTTGGCGATTCCCTCCTGTCCGTTATAGGCAGCCTCTGTTTCATAGCCGTCCTGAACGAGGATCTTGGTAAAACTGAGACTCAACTGCTGATCATCATCAATGAGAAGTATCACTCCCATGGGCGCTCTCCTTGACCGGTATTTTAATTATAAATTCAGCTCCTTCCAACCTGCCTGATCGAACAAAAAAAATCCCCCCATGCTCCCGGACGATTCTTTCGACAATGCTCAGCCCAAGACCTGAACCATCCTCCTTGGTGGTGAAAAACGGATTTGTGATATCCTTGAGTATCGGCTCGGGAATCCCCGGACCATTATCAACGATGTAGATAACAGCAGCGTCACCCATCTCTGGAACAAATTCTCTTGTTTCAGTTATAACGACCCTGCCCCCCTGGTCCATGGCTTCACAGGCATTGGTCAAAAGATTCACCAGGGCCTCCTTTAAACGGTCACTGTCCACCAACACCTGGCAAAGATCAGGATCCGGGTCAAACAGAAGTTCCACATCGTACTCTTTGATCCGATATTCCAAAAGGGTGATTGCCGAATCAATGATAGCACGTACGCTGGAAAGTTTGAGCCTCAACTTCGGGGGCCGTGCAAACTCGATGAAATTCTGAACAATTCTGTCAATTCTGGCAATCTCGTCTGAGATCACCTGGAGATCCTCGTTTTGAATGTCTGTGAGATCAAGGGAACGGCTCAGAGAAAACATGCGCATCTTGATCGAGGTAAAGGGATTTCGGATGGTGTGGGCAACACCTGCCGCCATCTCACCCACCACCACCATTCTCTCTGCATGGACAAGATGCTCCCTGCTTCTTGCCAGGGCATCATGGGTGTCTCCAAATTCCTTGATCATGCCTTCCAGGGAGTGTTTCAGGGAGACCACCTCATCCTGGCGACTCTCGTCGGGCGAACCTCCGGTTTCAATGGCAAGCCCCCTGATGGGAATCAATATCTGGTGATAGAGAACAAACAAAAGAAGCCCGCAAAGGGATACAAAAAGCGCCATCCCGGAAAACCCCACCCGTCTGAAGGCAATGGATCTATGATGATTTTTCTCTTCAATCTTCTGAATGACGTTCCACTGATCCTGGCTGAACTTGCGGCAAAGATCGAGCAGGCTGAAAAAAAGCTCCCGGTGGCGTTCATGGACAAGGGAGATGGTCTCCTGACCGGTGGAGTGACGGTAATTGTCAATCACCTGATCCTTGGCCTCCACATAGGTGGCATATTGATCGTTTATCCCTTCAAGGATATCCCTCTGTTCAGGACTGAGATTCAGGGATGAAGCCCTGTCAAGGCTCTGCCTGAATACCTCCCTGTACTGGCCAAGGGATTTGAGCCACTTTACCTCACCATCAACAAAATAATAGGTGAGAAACCCCTTCTGATTTGCAAGGGCAAGCTCCATGTCCTGGGCCGTTTTAAATAAAACCACCTCTTTTTCCACCATGGTAACCAGCATGGCATCGTTCTGGTAAGTGTACCACAAAAGAGCGGCACCACCTGACAGAGCAATGGCAGCCATGGCACAAAAGATATAGATGATCTTCAACCTCAGGGTGAGATAGTGTGCCATTGCCTGCCATGACCTCCTAGGGCTTAATTACAATTGTCGGAAAGATTCCTTTTTTATTGCCCTCGGGATAGGGCTGAATCGTATTAAACGAAATATATTGATTTTTCTGGGCATGGCCCTTTTTCTCAGCTCCATTAAAAAAAGCCCCGTTTGCCTTGAGGATGTGACGGATCCTGTCCTGAAAGGCTTCGATAAAAGCTGCTCCGTTTCCTTCAAAGAACATATTGCCCATGGCGAGTCTTGTTTCGACCTTTGTAAATTCCTCAATGGAAATGGAGTGGGTCTCAAGATCTTCTTCACTCTGGATCAACCCCCATACAAGATAGTCCGGAGGAATGTTCACAGCTCCGTTTACGTCAATGATGGTATGGGGCATTACAATGCAATTCTCACCAATGGTCAGTCGATTGTCAGGCCGGCCTCGCAAAAAGCTGTTAAACCCCACAAAAACCATGGACCCGAGATCCGCCTCAATGATCTTGGCACCATGGGCCGCGACATCGTTCCCCTCAAGGTTTGAATTGATGACAAAACAATTTTCCTGGACATTTACACCTTTGCCAAGGGAGGCATTCTGAAGATAGGCCCGCTGGGCAACAAGGACATTTTCGCCAATGGTGGTCTGACCCCTTGTAACGGAATAACGGTCAAGGGATGCTGACGACGGCACCGGAATCAGCTGCTCGATGTTGACCACATCAAAAACCCGTTGGAAGGCTTCCTTACGATCTGCTACAAAATCGATGAGCTTCCCCTGGGGTGGCGATCCTGCGGAAAAATAGACATATTCGTTGAGCTTCTCCTGGGGATGTTGATAGTAAAAGTTGAACTTACCGGGATTTCTTACCCATATGGTTCCATGGGGAATGTTCAGGTGGCTGATCTCTTCTGCCTGGATATAGGCAAAGTTACCGATAACGCAATCGTGCATGGTGGTGAGATCAGCCGTGGCGAAAGCACCTATGAAACAGCCTTCACAGGGAGATCCATGGATATTGGAGTGGTTCATGGAAATGGTATCCTTGATAAAAAACCGTTCAAGGGACTCAGGATCATGGGAGAAATTGTGAACCAGAGTCTTGATGAGAAGGCTGTCCTCCACCTGGATTTCTTCGTTGTCTACCACGGGGATTTTATAGTCATTGTACTGAAAGATATCCCCCCTTTTTTTCAGTTCATCCCCCCTGATATCACTCTTGTACAAAATGGCGTTGTTTACCTGGCAGCGTCCGAGAAAATAGCTTCCGGCAAGATTTGAATTCTTGAATTTAAAATTTAACGGGTGGTGGGGAGTGATGCCGTAAAAGCCATAAAATTTGATCATCTGGCCGATGGGAATAATATGAATATAGGGAGTGGCGTCGAAACCGAGCTCCCTCAAGTTTATATTCACCCGTTGTAATATTCTTTCAAAAAGCGTTACAATTGCTTTCATGCGGGTTCTCCTTCATCGTTATGAGCCTTTTTCATGGCTGTAATCAATGCCGAGAACACATCGGCAAGCCTCAACACACCCACGGTCTTCTCCTCCCTCGTAACAAGGAGGGAGAGACGTTTCCGAATGCTGAACTGGTGGGCCGCAGAGTTAAGCGTGGTGTTTTCATCGATAAACTCATTTTCAGACAGGGTTTTCATGAAATCATCCACCTTCATATCCATGGCAAGATTGTCAGGGTAAAGATAATTATCAATAGCCTCGTTGTTAAGACTCGTCTCCCTTATGGATGCCACAAACTTTGAGCTGAACCCAAACCTATCTAACCTGTCCACCACCGCCGTATACTCGGTCTTGGGCTCAAGGGCCATGAGGAGATTAAGCTGGCTTAACTTGCCGATTACCTCATCATTTTCATCCAGCACCAGAACAACCCAATGGGGATGGACCGTCTGATCAACGTCTTTTTTTGCAGTTTCAAGGGCAAGAACTGCCTCGTACAGTGTAGCCCCCTTGTATGTGGTGGCATAATCAGACAGGGTCACCATAAAATCTTTTACAATCTGGTTCATTCAAGACACTCCCTTGTCAGGTTTTTATAGGAAACTCGCTTCGAAGCGCCATAGGTAGCGGAGTTTCAATATTCGTTGTGGCCGGATGCCTCCCTCGCTCCGGCCGTGCCGGTTATAGGAAATTTACGCCAGAAAATCACTGCGGGCCTAAGTTTCATATTCGTTCTGGCCGTGAGCCTCACCTCACTCTGGCCGTGCCGGTTAAAAAACTGCTCTGGAAAAGAAAATGGTACTCTTCCCCAAGTATGACACAGGGTCTACCACGTCTTTTATTTTATATCAAGCCCTTGTAATATAAGCTCAAACATTGCTGTTTCAAAGGGATTGAACACTATTGAGGCAATACCCTGCATTTGCAACACATTTCAGCATCAACTATAAATACAGATAGTTACAAAAAGGACCACCTGTTTTAGCATTTCCTTGATCTTTTTTTTTCATCATGATAGGCCTATTTTATTTTTCATGCTTGCATGGAAAAGAATAACCGGAACAACGACCAAACAGCACCGTTAGTGCTAAACATATAAAAGGAGAAACAATTTGAAAACAAACTGTGTCAAGGATCTGATGGTACCCCTGTCAGACTATGCAACGGTGACCGAGGATGCATCGCTTTTTGATGTGGTCCAGGCACTTACAACGGCCCAGGAAAATTTCTGTGCCGATTCAAAGTATCCCCACATGGCCGTTATCATTATTGACAAGGATGGTAAGGCTGCGGGCAAGGTTGGTCAGCTGGATGTATTAAAGGCGCTGGAACCCAAGTATCGGGAGATGCTTGACAGGGAAGGCCTTGCTAAATTTGGATTCTCAAGATCTTTCATGAAGTCCCTTTTGACCAACTACCACCTGTGGGACTCCCCCCTCAGGGACATCTGCATCAAAGGTTCGTCCATACCCGTTTCAACATTCATGCACACCCCGGCAAGCGGGGAGTTCATCGAGGAGGACGCCACACTTGACGAGGCCATTCATCAGTTGCTCCTTGGCCAGCACCGATCGCTCCTTGTGATGAAAGATGGGGTCGTCACAGGGGTGATTCGTCTGACCGATGTGTTCGACTCGGTTGCCAGGGTCATAGGCGAGTGCTCCCTGGGCTGACAGCCGGCACGGCCGGAGGGAGAGATGGCTCACGGCCTTAACGAACAATGAAACTCCACCAGCGAGAATGCTGTTTACGGAGTTTTCCATAAAAACTTATCAAGATTTTCAGGAGGAACAGTTCAATGAGTGTTGACATGGAAACAAACGAAAAAACCAGAAACTGGTTTAAAACTGCCTGGCTCCTTGTGGGAGTAGGACTTTTTGCCCTGGTCTACTATTCCCCGGCCTGGCCCGATGCCATCGACCCAATGGGCAAGCACTTTGCCCTTTCAACCGCCGGCAAGGGTGCCATAGCCGTATTTCTCATGGCCGGTACCTGGTGGGTGTTTGAGGTTATTCCCATTGGCGTGACAAGTCTTGCAATTGGGGTCATGCAGACCCTCTTTCTCATCAGGCCTGCCAAGGAGGCCTTCAAGGACTTCATGGATCCCTCGGTCATGTTCATCTTCGGCTCCATTGTCATCGGGCTTGTGTTCACCAAGACCGGGCTCACCAAGCGCCTTGCCTATAAAATGCTCTCCATTGTGGGGGAAAGAACCAGCATGATCTATCTTGGCTGCTTTGGCGTAACCGCTGCCCTTACCCTTATCATGGCCCACACCGCAGTTGCAGCAACTATCTACCCGTTGCTTGTGGCCATCTACGCCCTTTACGGTGAGGGAGACAAACAGACCAAATTCGGCAAGGGGCTGTTCATCGGCATGGCCTATGTGGCTGGTGCAGGGTCCGTCGTCACCCTTCTGGGTGCTGCCCGGGGTGCCGTTGCCCTCGGTTTTTTCAAGGACATCATGGGCGTTGACATCGGATTCTTTGAGCTCTCCTACTACATGGCTCCGGTGGGCTTTCTCATGGTTGTTTTTTTGTGGGTATACTTTATGATCGTCCTTAAACCTGAGAAAAAAACCATCCCAGGCCTCAAGCAGAGGGCCAAAAACCTCTACATCGAACTTGGCTCCATCTCTCGCAAAGAGGTCCTTGCGGCAACCATCGTGGGAATCTGCATCCTTGCCCTTGCCACTTTTGCCATCCTCAAGGCCTTTATAGCTGGCTTTGAGCCGCCCGACAAAACAGCTATCATCCTCATCTCCACCATACTTTTTTTCATCACCGGCATCCTTGGTATTGACGATCTTGAAGAGATCCCCTGGAACATAATTCTTCTGTTTGCCGGTGCCATGAGCATTGGTTTCTGCCTCTGGAACACAGGCGCCGCCGAATGGATGGCCATCAACTGGCTCACCTTTTTCAAAGAGTCCCACTGGTTTGTCTTTGTCATGAGCATCGCCTTTTTCGTCATGGTGATGACCAACTTTATCATGAACGTTGCAGCCATTGCCATTTCACTGCCCGTGGCCCTTGTCATCGCACCCTACCTTGGGGTTTCAGGAGAGGCTATCCTCTTTACCTCCCTTATAGTTGCAGGCATGCCCTTTCTGCTGCTTGTGGGTGCGGCCCCCAACGCCATTGCCTATGACTCAAAACAGTTCACCCCGGGCGAGTTTTTTCTCTACGGCATCCCGGCAAGTATCATTCTCCTGGCCTTAACCGCATTTGCCATCCTGGTGCTGTGGCCCTTGATGGGAATGCCCATTACCCTTGGATAGAAATCAATTCCGCAAATTACACTGATTTGATTACACATAAACGAGCATAAAAAATAAAAAAAGGACACCTTACCCGATTTCCCCAGGTAAGGTGTCCTTTATCCTTCCTACCACCCCTTGGAACCCATGATCTTCTTGATCTTTTCTTCCATGTGGCGCTCCACAAGAATCATCTTATGGGCCTTGGCCTTTTTGATCTTTTCGGTAAGGTTGTTCATATCGGCCGGTTTTTCCAAAAGGTCCATGGCTCCGAGCTTCATGGCCTGGATACCCTTTTCAACCGTGGCGTGGCCAGTCAAAAGGATTACCTGAAGATCTGAATTGATCTTTTTCATATTTTTAAGGGCTTCAAGACCGTCCATCTCGGGCATGAGAAGATCCACGATGATGGCGTCAAAGTTTTCGTTTTTAACCCTTTCAAGGGCCTCTTTCGCTGAAATGGCGGTTGTCACGTCCATGCCCCGGTTACGCATACGCTCGGACATCACATCCAGAAAATCCTGCTCATCATCAACCAGCAATATTTTTTCACCCATGGTTATTCTCCTTTTTTTAAGCTTTACAGTAAAATCAAACTCGGAAAGATAATAATACTAAACAGTTTTCAAAATTTCCGGAAGCTTTAACACAAGCTCCCGGGTGTCGGCAAAGGGCCAGATATCGGCACCAAGGGCCTCCGCAAGTGCCCTGTCCCAGGGCGTTCTTTCCCCATCAACGGCATGAAGCGGAGAAAAAACAAGCTCGACTCCATTGTCGTTCCTGCGAATGGCAATGGTCATGGTTTCGACCCTGCCACCCCCTTGAAGGGCATACCCCAGAACTTCCCATATTAGATTCATAAAAAGAAACTCATTAGTGTTTATGACCACCGGCCCAGCCAGCGGGCCCACCTCAACCCTGAGACCAAGGGTTGAAAAAGCTTTTTCACCAAGTTCCAGAGTAAATGCAAGGGTTTCCGCCACATCAACCTCGGTCACAGGATTATCAACACTGTGGGCCAGGCGATTCATCCTTTTAACCGTAGTGTCTGCCCTCTGTACCTGCCGGACCACCCTGCCTGCGATTGTCCCGGTTCTTTCGGGATCAAGGGGGTTGCCCTTTTTTGCCATAAGACTCAGATCTTCCATCAGCCCTGCATTTTCATTGATTATGGCAAGTGAATTCTTGATCTCGTGGCTGATGAGGGCCATCATTTTACCGAAATAGGCAAGCCCCGTCAGTTTTGTTTTCTCTGTTCCCATGTTCATTTGCAACCCCCTTGAGTTTCAGCCGATCCGGCCTGCCGCAGCCTGGTTTATAACCTTCATCAGCTGATCAATATCAACGGGTTTGATCAGATAGGAAATCCCGTCTGTAATCCCTTTTTTGTAGTCATCCTCTGAACCGTGGCCAGTCAGATAGATAAAGCGCATGCCCGGTGCGATCTCCTCGATTCTCCTTTTCAGCTCTATCCCCCCCATCTTAGGCATCTTGACGTCCAGCACGGCAACGTCAAAAGGCTCTTGGTTTATATATGCCAGAGCTTCTTTTGCGTTTGAGGCCCAGCGAGCCTCTACTCCCCTGAACGAAAGACGTTCAGCCAGGGTGGCAACATACTCCACCTCATCGTCAACTAGAAGGACTCGCACGTATTTGCCTCCTTTCTCTTTTTGGGTTTAAACGGCATGGTTATGATAAAACTCGTTCCCCTGCCCACCTCGCTCTCTACTTTGATAAAGCCACCAGCCTCTTCGATAAGCTGATAGGTTATGGAAAGCCCCAGTCCTGTTCCGCCCTGGTCTAATTTGCTGGTGTAAAAAGGCTCAAATATCATTTCAATATCTTTTTCCGGGATACCGCAACCGGTATCGGCCAGGGTAAGTATCCAGAATTGCTCGTTCTTCGTTTGAACTTCAATGGTGAGTCTGCCCTCACTTCCAATTGCTGAAAAGGCATTGTTAACGATGTTGAGCAGTACCTGCTGAAGCTTTCCCCGATCACATTCGACCTCTGGAAACTCCTCTGGAACGGTCACAACAATCTCGATGCTTCGATATTCCGCCTCTTTTACCAGAAAACCCAGCGCCTCTTTGATCACGGTTTTGATGTCAACGGTTTGAAAGGATTCATCCATGTGCCGGGCAAAGTTGAGGAGTCGCTTTGTAATGGTTCCGCACCGGGTAACAGACGAAAGGACAGACTCCACAAGCCCCATGAGCTTGTCGTCACCCGAATACTTTTCCCTGTACACAAACAGATCCTTGATAAGCCCCGCCTTTTCATTGATTATGGCAAGGGGGTTGTTGATCTCATGGGCAACGCCTGCGGCAAGCCTCCCCACGGTTGATAGTTTGTTGTCATACTCAATCCTGTGCATTACCATTGCCCTTTTCCGATCAGAAAAAAACATCTGGTTCACCAGATAGGTGGTGCCAAGAACAATCACCCCGAGAATAAGGGTGATGCTCAACAGAAGAAATCCGATGAGATTGGAACGGGTAGCGTACCAGGATTTCATCAGAGCGGCCTTCTGCTTTACGATCATCAGGATGAAATTGGTGTCGGGGATATAGGCATACCCCACTATAAACTGCTCTTTGTCTTCCTGCCGGTACTCTTGAACCTGGGTGTAGTCCGAATAGGGGGGGACCAGAATGGAAACCGTGGAAAACACATCCCCCTGATAACGGCTCGGGGTCTGAATCACCCCCTCATGGTTGATCAGAAAGGCGTCCCCCTCACCGTTGAGCTCAAGGGTTGCAAAGATATCGTTAAACTGATCCGTATCAAGGGTCGCCCTTAAAACATAGAATCCACTCTCCCCGAATTCGCATTTAACGGCTATTACCAGATGGGGTTTATTCCGAAACCCCAGAAACACCTCGCTTTTATAAACCCCCATATCAACTACCCTGTTGAACCAGGCCTGGTCGGAATAGTCCTTTCCGCCGAGATTATAGGCCCCTGAATAGGCAATCTGAACACCCTTATCGTTGATCACCCCAAGATCAACAAAACCGCCAAACGATATCTCAAGATCGTTGAGTATCTCTTCCAGGCGATTGGTGTTGGAGAGCACCGAAATATCATTATCGTGGACAATAAAATCCAGGGCAGACCTGCGGGCTGAAAAAAAAGAAACAATAGTCCGCTTGGTATTGGAAACCGTTCGCCGGGTCCTGAGGGAAATCTCCGATTCAATGGATTTCTGGGTCACGTTGTAGTCGAGCATGGTGATGGTGATCAGGGGAACAAGGGTAACCGCAGCCGTGAGAAAAATCACCATCTGCCAGATTTTTTTGTAATTCAAGGTGTGCCTGGATCCCTTCGGCCCCTGGGCAGAGGAGTCTAAAAAAGCTGGCTTGTATCGTTCAATTATCGACATTTTATATTCCGCCCCTGGTTTTTTGTATGAAACTCCCTCCAAACCGGCAGGCAGGAACGGGTGTTACCCTTCTCTCATTCTCGCAGGCCGTCCGTGGCCTGCTCCGAGGGAAATGGCAACTCTTTCGGCGTCCGTGCCGACCGTTGCCATTTAACCCGTTCAGGGCAACACCCGTTCCCACCTGCCTACTGCTTTCGAATTTCATGCATCCCACCCCCACGGTTTACGCTTTCTGCTGCTTGATCTTTTCGTTGGCAAGCTTCAAGGTCTTGCTCAAGAGATCGATGTCAACGGGTTTTTGAAGATAGGCAAAGGCTCCCAGCTCCATGCACACCTTTTTGTCGGCCTCGCTGCCGTGGCCGGTCAGGATGATAACCTCAATCCCCGGCTTTGTGCTCTTTACCTTTTTGAGCACCTCGATGCCGTCGATGCCAGGCATCTTGAGATCCAGGATCATCACATCGGGTTCGTCCTCGTCAACGATATTCAAGGCAGACTCACCGTCATAGGCAACGGCGGAACTCATCTCCCTCAGGAGAAGCCGTTCGGACAGGGTCTGGACAAATTCACGTTCATCATCCACCAGCAGCACCTTGGATGGGGCTTCAAAATCAAACCTTCGATAGATATCCGTCTGGTAAAAGCCTTTGCCAATCTCGGTTTTTACAGTCTTGACCCCCTCAACCTCTATGGCAATGGCTGCCAAATCCTCCTCCAGACGCTTTAACATCAGTACGTTCTTGTTGATGGTCAGGGTCACCTCGCCTGCCGCTGCCGAGACTTCTACATTATGCCCCTCACCTGCCAGGACCGTTTCAACCCTGGCTGCCAGGAGAAAATCGCCAACGGCCAGGACCGACAAATCAGAGAAGGCCACGGCCGGACTCTGGGATTTTTCAACGATAAGGGTCACTGCCTCTTCTAAGGAGGTTGTGTCCATGGGAACTACAATGTCATAAAGGTTCTTGTCCCAGGGGTCCTTACTTTCGGTAAGATTCTCAACCCAGGCGGCGGAATTCTTATCGTTCTCCTTGATCAGGCTTAGGGCATCTCGCTCGCTGATGCCCGCAACTTGAGCCTGGTCGACCCTGAACCTTACCCCGGCTATGGAACATACCCGCAATACATGGCTGATACTCGTTGGGATCAGATGGACCGGGAAACCCGTAACGACAAGGTTATCCCGGGCAAGCATCTCTGCCACAGCAAGCCGCATGCAGGCAATGGAACGTTCTTTTTCATGGGTGAATTTATTAAATATCGAGGTTTTTTCACGAAAGGCCTCACGGATTTTACTCTCACCGATACTGGACATGGACGAGGCCTTTGCCACGACACCATCCTCGGTAATCAGATTATACCCCGTTTGTGCAACCAGGGCCGCTTCGATCTCTTTATCCCTACAGAAATTGCCGCTGAACAGTGTAATCACAGACATTATAGTTTTTCTCCTGGTATTTTTTTGTATGAAACCCGCTTCCAACCGGTAGCCGGACATTCGGTTTTATCGGGACCGCCATAAAGGGTACCCGCAAGGGGAGCCCTTACACTACTATCCTCGGCTTCTTTTACCGAGCCATAAGGGCCATGATCCGCTCCGATCATGCCTGGGAGGCAAGCCTGCATGTGGTTGAAAGCGGGCAGTCCTGCTCCTGATTCTCCTCGTGGGCATGTTCATGAACGGTGCATATGGCCTGTTCCATGGTCGCATAGATATGATCCCTTCCGATTTTTTCAATGAGATAAGTACGTTCAAACACCTGTGCAACCGATTCATTGATGCCTGAAAACGAAATATCAACACCGGCACTCCTCACATTGTCGATCAAGAGGGAGAGAAGTTCCTCACCAGATGCATCAATATCGTTGATGCCGTTGGAAACAATGATAATATGCCTGAGCTCTTTTTTTCGGGTCATCCGGTCGCTGATCTGATCCTCAAGATAACTTGCATTGGCAAAGAACAAAGGACCATCAAACCGGACAAGATCAATATGCTTACACTCCCTTAAACCATGGGTTACCGAACAGCGAAGGGCATTGTCATCATACCTTGACAGAGAGGATACCTTGGGCCGCATACTCTTGTAAAGAAAAACCATGAGGGACAAAACTACACCCACCATAATCCCCTTGTCAAGATGGGGTGCAAAGGCAAGGGTGAATATAAATGTTATGATGGAAATAGCTCCGTCATACCACTGGGCCCGCCATGCGTGGATAAAACCCGATACGTTTACAAGCCCTACAACGGCCATCATGATAACGGCGGCAAGCACACTCTGGGGAAGATGGTAGAGGAGCGGAGTAAAAAAAAGAAGCACCACCACCACGGCAAGACTTGTGAATACACTGGAAAGCCCTGTAACCGCACCTGCCTGGAGGTTGACCGCAGACCGGGAAAAAGAGCCTGAAACGGGATAACTCTTGCCAACAGCCCCGATGATGTTGGCCAGCCCCTGGCCGATGAGCTCCTGATTGGGATCGAGACGCTGGCCGGTCTTTGCGGCCATGGCCTTGGCAATGGAAATCGCCTCCATGAAACCAAGGAGCGAGATAATAGCGGCAAAAGGCAAGAGACGGAGCATCACCTTCAGGTCAAGCTCGGGTATGGAAAGGGAGGGAAGCCCCTTTGGGACTGTTCCGACGACTGCGCCTCCCCCCATGACCAGAAGATTTTCCGTGTCAAGAACACGGTTGCCCAGCTTGAGCCTCCAGGTCCTGCCGTCGGTTTCCAGATTCTCCGGCACCTCCTGCTGGAGGAGAAGTGTAAGAGAACCGTCGTTGTTCAGGATGCCGGAGAAGAGAAGATCCCTCAAGGCTTCCCTCTGAAGGTGGGAGTCGTGATTGAGGCGTTGAAGCTTTACCGCCGTTACGTTGAAATCATGCACCGCATCCAGCACCTTGATGGTGTCCTTCTCTTTTTTGGCCTGGTCAACCGCATTGGAACCTGCGGCCCTCTCATCTGCAAGACGGGGAATCTCGCCGATTATTCTATTGAATTCCTGGATCATGGAACGTACGCCAGGTGAGTCAAAGGCTGAGATATCAACGGTTTTGTTGTGCTCAAACCCCATGGACCAGGCGATCACAATGGTGACGGCAACGGCCACAAGAACATTGGGGACCTTTGGCATCATCTTTTTCAACCCGTACATGATGGCAAAGGCAAGCACCCCCATGAAAAGGGTCGGCCAGTGGGTGTAATGAACGGCGGCCCTGCACACGTTGATGATGGTCTCATAGTGGTGTTCGGCCTTGTCCACATACACGCCAAACATCTTGGAGAGCTGGGACGAGGCAATTATGATGGCAGCGGCATTGGTAAAACCGTTGACAACCGGGTGGGAGAGAAAATTCACCACAAGGCCCAGACGAAGCAGCCCTAGAGAGAGCTGAAACACACCGACCATCAGGGCAAGCACGATGGCGTAGGCAATAAAACCTTCGCTGCCGGCCGTTGCAAGGGGTTCAAGACTTGCCGCTGTCATAAGGGAAACAACCGCCACAGGACCCGTTGCAAGCTGGCGGCTCGATCCAAACAGGGCCGCAACCATGGGAGGCAGAAAGGAGGCGTAAAGTCCAAAATATGACGGCATTCCAGCCAGCTGGGCATAGGCCATGGACTGGGGGATAAGAACCAGGGCCACGGTGAGCCCCGCCAGAAAATCAATCCTGAACTTGTCAAGATCGTACCCCTTGAACCATGGGAGAAACGGTAATAGTTTTGTCAACATTTAATCACCTGCGCTGAGTTATGGGTTTTAAGCCTTAAATGGGTCATCTGTCGTATTTTAAAATTTTCCTGCACGAACCCAGGAGGTCGTTAAAAAGAGCCCCTGTATCGTAGAGGTTGTAAATCTTGAACCTGACCACCCCGTCAACCATGGAAAAAAGCACCAGAGCCGTTTTCCGGGTGTCTAAAGCCCGAATGGATCCGTCTTTACGACCAAGGGCAACTGCCCGCTCAAAAACGTCCACAAGGCTGTTGTATATACTTTCAAGGTGGCTGCGGCACTCGCTGTTCACCAGGGCAAGCTTGTAGGGATAGTGGCTGTGGAGGAGGAGGAACCACGCTTCCATTGATCCTGCAAGGTAGAGATAAAAGGAGATGACCCCCTCCACAAGATCGATTCCCGAATCAAACTCGTGCTGTTCAAGATAGGCGTCAAACTCCTGGATAATACCGTCCTTGACTGTTTCCAGGGCCGTCAGAAAAAGAGCCTCCTTGCTCTTGAAGTGATAGAACACCGTGGCACCTGAAACCCCGGCCAACCTTGCGACCTCGGCCATGGAGGCATCTTGAAATCCCCTGTCGGCAAAAAGGGTGATTGCAGAATTCAGGATATCATCTTTTTTGGACATTTTTTCTCCGTTAAGGGTTTTGATTGACCACACCTAAACTCAACTACTGATTGGTCAGTCAGTTTTTTATTATCAATAAAAATTGACCAGGTCAACAAAAAAAGCAAATATTGCAAATTGGCATGAAAGTCGATATTAAATAGTGATGATTTCAGGATGGATAGCCATGTTAAAGGAAAAGAACCGGAACTTCTCTCTTATTCCTTCCCCCCATAAAAAAATTTTTCTAACCCTGTTTTTCACCATTTTCATAACTGTTACCGGGGTTGGGATCGTGGTACCCCTGCTGCCGGTATACGCCAATGACCTCGGGGCAAAGGGAATCTATATCGGCATGATTTTCGGAGCCTTTGCCCTTTCCCGAACCATCTTTCTTCCCCTGTTTGGCCGGGCCTCGGACAGAGTCGGCAGAAAACCCTTCATCGTTGCAGGACTTGCCGGCTACGTTATTGTCTCAGTTGCATTTATGCTGAGCCAGAGCGTTACAAGCCTGATCATCTTCCGATTCATCCAGGGAATTGCCTCTGCCATGATCATGCCCGTTGTCCAGGCCTATGTGGGAGAAATAACCCCGCCCGGCCGTGAGGGATATGCCATGGGACTGTTCAGCATGTCCATGTTTGCAAGCATGAGCCTCGGTCCCCTCATGGGGGGTGTGATATCGGATCTGATCTCCATGGATGCGGCCTTTGCCTGCCTTGGCATCCTGTCGGTAGCGGGTCTTTGCCTTACCCTGCTCCTTCTTCCCAGGCCAGGAAAAGAACATATCCAGCCAAACGAGACAGAACTTCCATCCTGGCGCTCCATGGTGAGCGACCCCGGTCTTTGTGGACTCTTTGCCTACAGGTTCGCCTACGCGGCCTGCATCGGCATCATCTGGAGCTTTCTTCCCCTCTTTGCCCATTCAAGATTCAACCTCACCGACACCCACACAGGGTTTCTTGTCATGCTGGGGGTCTTTATCAGCGGAATCTTTCAAATCCCCATGGGATACCTTGCCGATCGGTTCAACACACGAATAATGGTGGTCATGGGCGGGGTCCTGTGTGCGGCTGGCATGCTAATGGTCAACTCTGCAACCTCCTATGGAGGTCTTTTGCGGGCAGTGTGCCTCTTTGGCATCGGTGGCGGTGTCTCCATGCCGTCCATCATGGCAATGGCCGTTATCAAAGGCAACCAGAAAAAGGCCATGGGATCTGTGATTTCCCTGATCACCATGGCCCACAGCCTGGGCATGATGACAGGTTCCATGGCCGCAGGCCTTGCCATGGACCATGCCGAGCTCGCCGTGGTCTTTCCCTTTGGTGCCGGCGTCATGATCTTTGGCGGGGCAGCCCTTCATCTCTTCATGGCACGGGATCACCTGACATGACGATACCGCCGCCAACACTGTAGGGGCAATTCATGAATTACCCTTGCGTGATTTATCCTTGAGTGAATTCCCAAAAAATCCCAGGAGGGGTTGACAGCCATTTCTTGTTCCGATATCGTCAATATGTTACCGTACACATATAGTGAAGGCATACCGTTTAGATGTCATTAATTCATTTAAAAGGAGGTGTCCAAATGGGAAACGGAGAACAAGAAACCTTTGCACGATTGCTGCAGTATGCGGGCATCACCATCAACGGTGATCGCCCCTTTGATCCAAAGATACACAATAAAGAGCTCTACCGAAGGGTCCTGACCCAGAAAAACCTTGGCCTTGGCGAATCCTATATGGAAAAATGGTGGGACTGCAAGGCCATTGATCAGTTCATCGCAAAGATCCTGCAAACCAACCTTACCCAACACTTGAAAAAAGATTGGGCCACGCTCCTGCAGATGTTTAAAGCTGCGATTTTCAACCTTCAGAGGCCGAGTCGGGCGTTCAGAGTTGGTGAGACCCATTACGATATCGGCAATGACCTGTATGAAAGAATGCTGGACAGGAGGATGCAATACTCCTGCGGCTATTTCAAGGAAACGGACGAGCTTGAAGAGGCCCAGCAGGCAAAGCTTGACCTTGTCTGCAAAAAACTTCTGCTGGAGCCTGGAATGGAGGTCATCGATTTCGGCTGCGGATTTGGCGGATTTGCACGATTTGCCGCCGAGAACTACGGCGTCACCGTGACAGGTTATACAGTTTCAAAGGAACAGGCTAAATTTGCAGGGGAATACTGCAAAGGCCTGCCCGTCACCATCAGACTTGAGGATTACAGAAACGCCCAGGGCCAGTATGATCGAGTCGTATCCATTGGCCTGATGGAGCATGTGGGATGCAAAAACTATCGAACCTACATGAAGCTTGCCAACCACCTGCTCAAAGACGACGGCATGGTCTTTATCCACACGATAGGAGGTAACACGAGCAGCATTACCTCCAACCCATGGACCACAAAGTATATTTTCCCAAACGGCATGCTCCCCTCCATGGCCCAGCTCTCCAAATCCATGGAGGGAATTTTTGTCGTGGAGGACTGGCACAACTTCGGCGAAGATTACGACCGGACACTCATGGCATGGCATGACAACTTTGTCCGATCCTGGCCTTCAATCAAACAAAATTACACTGAATCTTTTTACCGCATGTGGAAATATTACCTGTTAAGCTCGGCAGGGGGTTTTCGTGCAAGGAGCATGCAGCTGTGGCAGCTCCTCATGACCAAACCGGGACGACCCGCCCCGATCACCCGAATTTCATAAGAGGTCAGCCATGATCCACGCCCAGGCCATTGTTGTAGGAGCAGGTCCTGCCGGGTCTGCTGCGGCCTTTGAACTAAAAAAAAGGTCGGTCCACACCCTGATCCTCGACAAATCGGTTTTTCCGAGGAACAAGGTGTGTGCCGGGTGGATCACCCCCAGGGTGCTTGATCTCCTGGATCTTATCCCTAGAAACTACCCCCACACCATGACCGAGTTTCACCGCCTGCATTTCCACCTTCTGGGACAGACACTGGCCGTCAAGACCCGTCAGTACGCAATCCGCAGATACGAATTTGACCAATGGATGGTAAACCGGGCCAAACGGGTCGGTGCCAGGATTCACGCCCACAGGGTCGAGAAAATCACCCAAAGCAAGGGTCAATACATCATTGACGATCGATACTCCTGCGATTTTCTCATCGGCGCAGGCGGCACCCACTGCCCTGTTCAACAAACCCTGTTCAACGACCTTCACCCCAGATCGGGCAAGGGTCTCATCGCAGCCGTTGAAGCCGAGTATCACGGCAAGGCCCTTGACAGGCGATGTCACATCTGGTTTTTCCACGACAAGGTGCCGGGCTATGGCTGGTATCTTCCCAAGCAGGGAGGATATGTGAACGTGGGTATTGGCGGAAAGCTTTTAAAACTCAAGCACCAGGGCCGAACCATCATGGCCCACTGGCAAAGCTTTATAAAGACCCTCTTTGATCTCTCAATCCTTTCGTCGATCCCGCCCCATCCCAGGGGCCACACCTATTTTCTCAGGCAGCCCCGCCTCCATGCCAGCACCAGGATCGGCAATGCACTTTTGGCGGGCGATGCGGCAGGCCTAGCCACCCTGGACATGGGCGAGGGCATCGCAGCTGCCATCGCAAGCGGCATCCAAGCGGCAGAGGCGGTAACAAAAGGTCACCCCCTGTCCCTTGACCACCTGCCAAGGTTCAGCGCCCGGAGTTTTTTATATGAAACACCCCCCTAATTAAAGGTAATAGTGTCCCGTTGGTTTTTTGGTTCTTTTTTTCCCAAATAACACTTTAATTGTCGGTACAAATTGAAAGTTATAAATCGATATAAATTTTT
>JAVERV010000120.1:0-8781 GCA_034006945.1 Desulfobacterium sp.
ACGAGGAGATCAAGCTCGATGTCGGGTATCGGGCGGATCTGGTGGTGGAAAACAAGGTAATTGTTGAAATCAAGTCAGTTGAAACCTTGCGTGACGTCCATAAAAAACAGCTTCTGACATATCTGAAACTCTCAGGAATGAAACTCGGCCTCCTCATCAATTTCAACGCAGCATCACTAAAAAACAACATAATCCGCATTGTAAACAACCTATAAACAAATATTATAACCTTCTCTGCGCAACTCTGCGCCTAACTCTGCGTAACTCAGCGAGAACCAAAACGAGAACCAAAAAATGAACAAACTAAAAATAATGACCGTCATCGGCACCCGCCCGGAGATAATCCGTCTCTCAAGGGTCATGGCCAAACTCGACCAGCACCTGGACCACATCATAGTCCACACCGGCCAAAACTACGACTACGAGCTGAACCAGATCTTCTTCGATGACCTTGGCATCCGCAAACCCGACCACTTCCTGAACAGCGCCCAGCCAGGCAACACCGCCTGCCAGACCGTGGGTGCAGTCATCGCCAAAGTGGATGAGGTCCTGGCCAAGGTACAGCCCGATGCCCTGCTGGTACTGGGAGACACCAACTCCTGTCTTGCAGCCTACCCTGCCAAGCGCCGCAAAGTCCCGGTATTCCACATGGAGGCCGGTAACCGCTGCTTTGACCAGCGGGTGCCGGAAGAGATAAACCGAAAAATCATCGACCATATCAGCGACATCAATCTTCCCTACAGCAGCATTGCAAGGGAATACCTGCTGCGGGAAGGATTCCCCCCGGACCGGATCATCAAAACCGGCTCCCCAATGTTCGAGGTGCTGACCCATTACCAAGACCGAATCAATGCCTCAGATGTCATGAATCGCCTGAACCTGAAACCCGGTGAATTTTTTCTGGTCAGCGCCCACCGGGAGGAAAACATCGATGATCCGACGCAATTCAACAATCTGAAAACCTGCCTCACTGCTATTGCTGAAACGTACAATCTGCCCGTGATCATATCTACCCACCCGCGGACCCGAACCCGGTTTGAAAGCTCGGCTACTGAAACATCAAACAATTCGCTCCCATCTAACCTAATCTTTCTGAAACCTTTGGGGTTTTTCGATTATGTTCATCTTCAAACTCAGGCTAAGGCTACGCTGTCAGATTCAGGCACTATCAGTGAAGAAAGCTCGATTTTGAATTTCCCGGCCCTGAATATCCGCAATGCCCATGAACGGCCTGAGGCCATGGAAGAAGGAACGGTGATGCTGACTGGGTTAAATGCAAATCGTGTTCTCCAGGGACTGGAAATCTTAAAAGGACAACCCAGAGGAACCAATCGAAATTTGCGGCTGGTAGGAGATTACAACACACCCAATGTGTCGGATAAAGTGCTACGGGTGATTGTAAGCTACACTGATTATATCAAGCGGTATGTGTGGCATATGCAATGATCATCTTTCAAAAAAATTCCCGCTGGTAAGAATTGAAGGAAACAAAACAATATGTCATCAAAAAAAAAACAAAAATTACTTTTTGTTGGAATAACACCTTATCCAAATGGGCTGGCATCCTCAAATCGTTTATCGGGACTATTAGAAGGACTTGCCCAGTTAGGATGGGATGTCGATGTGGTTTGTCTATCATCCACAAAATATCCTACTCGAATTGAAAAAAACAAAAATTATTTTGAAAGACAAGGCAATCACAATGGAGTCAACTTTAAATACTATTCCGCTCAAGTAAAAGCAGCAAAAAATAAAACGAATAGAGTATCTTCCCATTTATGGGGTATGTTTTCATTTTTCATCCACATAAATTCTTTTAAAAAAAAGGCTGAATATAAGGTTTTTCTTATCAATCAAACAACACCAATTTATATTCTATATTATTACTTATTAAATTTTATTCCAAAATACCGTTTTGTTTTATTACGTAGCGAAATTCCTTCATATCATAAACGAGTATCTAAATGGTGTTTTAAAAAGTTCGATGGTTTTTTACTGATGACGTACTTTTTGAAAAATTATTTCAACAAACATAAAAGGACTGATTCAAAAATCCAAATCTTACCTATGACTGTTGATAATGAACGGTTTTCAGAGGCTTTTAAATCACCGTTTCCTTTTGAATATATAGCTTATGCAGGTAGTCTTTCTATTAAAAAGGATGGTATTGATATACTTTTAAAATCGTATTGTAGTATATCAGAAAAATTCCCTGGAATACATTTAGTAATCATTGGAAACGATTCTGATTTTAACGTTAAGCAAACTCTTTTTAACATAGTGGAAAAAATGCCGTTAACTACACAAAAAAAAATCCATTTTACAGGATTGGTGGATAGGAAATATATCCCAAAATATTTAAACAACGCCAAAATATTAGTTCTTGCTCGACCAGATAGCTTGCAAGCCCAAGCAGGCTTCCCAAGCAAGCTCGGTGAATACTTATCGACAGGACAACCTGTAATTGTAACCGAGACTGGTGAAGTCTCCATTTATTTAACAGATAGTGAAACTGCTTTTTTATGTCCACCTGGAGATATTACTGCATTTTCATCAAAACTCGATTTTGTATTAAGTAATTATTCACATGCATTAAAGGTGGGTTTAAGGGGACAAACCCTTGCAAAAAACACATTTGATGCAAAAGTTCAGGCTGAAACAATGTCTGTTTTTTTAAAAAAACTGTAAAAAAATCACAATCTGAAAGCTTTGCACGATTCCTGATCCACATGAAATTGTTCAGTAAAACTTAAATCTTACATGCTTTTATTGAAAGTTTATACAGTTTTCAAGACGTTCTTCATTAGATGACGGCTAAATTCGAGTCATGCAAAGGTCTCAATTTGTTAAATCTGATGCGATGTGATTCACACAGGGAAAAAATGATTGAGATCCTTTTAGACGAGTACCATCAATTATAATCAGGAGCGAAAAACTGTATATAAATGGCTAATTTGATAGAACAAGCATTGTTTACACTTTTCCACCACAACGTAAACTACAAATATGAGCGCTTCGATTTTAATACTGATGACTTTTTATCAAGTTCATCACAGCTGAAAACACAGTATATCGAGGAAATCGCAGACGTACTGTTCAAAATAGTTACGGACAATCTGTCCGGCAGAAAAGATACTGAAGTTTCACTAACCTTGACCGGTGGCATGGACAGCCGGGTAATCCTTGCATGTCTGCTCAAAGCAGACGTAAAACCGAACTGTCTGACGTATGGCAATCCCGATGCTGGTGATATCTATTTTGCTCGAAATTTGGCCCGAGCATTCGACCTGCCTTTTCATAATGCCGTGCAGCAAGAACCTGACAAAGAATGGTATTACAAATGGGTCCTTGAAACCATTAAAATCGATAACGGCAATTCCCATCTGCACCGGGCACACCGTACGGCAGCCATGGCCGAACACGCAGAAAAATATTCGCCCAAGGTGTTATTCACCGGACATATGGGGGGGGAAGGACTGCGAGGGCTGGGGTATAACAACTACTTTGCCTCTCCTTTTTTTCAAATTGTCAATGAAGGGCTTGGAGAACCAATGAAGACCTTGAAAAAGACACTCAAGGAATATTTTCTACATACAGACCGGCTTGACTTTGACGCCCTGCTTGATGAAATTCTTTCCCTTCCCTGGATGCGCCATAACCGGGAAACAAACAAGCTGTTCTTTTTATACGATTTGGTGGGTAAAATCCATCATGCGCAGGATATCAGATTGTACAGCCATTATGTGTCAAATGTTGTGCCGGTATATCTTCAAAAAGAATACCTGGAAGTTTTGTTCCGTTCTCCATTTCATTTTTTGGCCAAGAAAAAAGGATTGGCCGGACGGCTGGCCAATCCATACGTGCATTGTAAACTGATTGAAATCTTGTATCCTAAACTGCTTGAGTATCCGTTGTCTAACGGATACAGGCCTGCAGAATATCTGAAGGGGTTGTGGTACTACGTACCAGTAAAGCTGTATCGATCATTCAAACAGAAAAAACAATTTGCTCCGTCATTTTCCTATGGGCAATGGTACGTGGATTTTGTGAATGAGCAATCCCGGGAAGTCAAATCGGAGATATGGGAAATATTTGATAAGAATAAATATATGAAAGCATTGAGCACAACATCTCATCAACAAGATGAAGGATACTGGCATAAATTTTCAAATCCCATTTTTTTCAACTTGAAGAAAGCGTCGGAAAAAGAAAGGACATACTCATGAAGGTTGCAATCTTGCGGGATAACAACCCTGAATCATCCAGAAAATGGGAGATCGCCTGTCGGAATCAGGGGGTTGATTTCAAAACCATCAATATGCTCCGGTCTGACTGGCTGACGCAGCTCAACACCTATGAACCGAATTTCTGTGTGGGTCGTCCTCCCGGGGATATCCAGAAGAATAAAACAGTGTATGATGAAAAGGTATTTTATATCGAAAACTTTACCCCTTTTCAAGTATTTCCCAATTTTCTGGAAACTTTCATTTATGAAAACAAGTCCTCCCTGGCCTGGTTTTTAAAAGCAAACAATATCCCGCATCCGAACACATTTGTCAGCGCAAGCTTTGATGAGGCTCTTGCGTTCATTGATCAGGCAGATTATCCCATTGTGGCCAAAACCTTGATTGGGGCTGCAGGTTCAGGCGTAAAAATGCTTCATTCAAAAGACCAGGCCGATGCATATACAAAAAAAGCATTTACCACCGGCATCAAGCGGAGGTTCGGGCCAAATCGAAAGACAGGCTCCCCTAAAAGCTGGTTTGTAAAAGCCGTTCAATCACCGGATTATTTTTTCAAGAAACTGAAACAATACAGAAACCGGGATAAAGACGTTCAGAAAGGATTAGTTTTTTTCCAAAAGTATATCGATCATCCATTCGAATGGCGTTGTGTAAAAATCGGAGAGTCATATTTTGCTTATAAGAAACTGAAAATCGGAGATCAGGCAAGCGGCTCAAAAGCATTTGAATATGGGCCGCCCCCTCTGGAATTATTGGATTTTACAAAAGACCTGTGTGAGACCTATGGATTTAATTTTATGGCTGTGGATTTATTCGCCTCTGAATCAGGGTTTCTCGTAAATGAGCTGCAAACTATTTTCGGGCATAAAAACCCTTATATCTGCAAAGTAGATGGCAAACCCGGTCGGTATGTTTTCCAGGACAACCAATGGGTGTTTGAACAGGGTGATTTCAACACCAACGAGTCTTATGATCTGCGTTTGGAGACAGCAATTTCCCTGTATAAAAAAGAAACCTCATGAAGGTTCTTTTTGTATCCAGTGCAAATCGTGGCAGCATCGGCCCCATAGTCAAGGCCCAGGGAGAATCCTTGAGCCAGCTGGGCATTGCAGTTGATTTCTTTGGCGTTACAGGCAAAGGGGCCGGGGGGTATCTGTCAAATATTCTTCCCTTGCGTGCCCATATCCGGAAAACTTCCCCGGATATGGTCCATGCCCATTATTCCTTGTGCGGTATCGTGGCGGCCCTGACTTTTGCCGCTAATCCCCTGGTGGTTTCCCTGATGGGCAGTGATACCAAAACTGGACTGATTTCCAGAATCGGGGTTCGATTTTTTACCGGATTTTTCTGGGATCGGGTCATCATTAAATCTTCGTCTATGCAGCGGGAAAATTACAATGAGAAATTTATCGTCATTCCCAACGGCGTAGATTTTGACAAATTTAGGTCGATCCAGAGAAAACCAGCCAAAAGCAAAAAAATTATTTTGTTTTTGGCTGATCCGTCCCGGGAGTCCAAAAATTTTGCTTTGGCCCGGGATGCTTTTGATTTGCTGGATACCGATACCGCTGAATTAAAAGTCCTCTATGGAATAGCGCAACAGGACGTACCACGGATCATGAATGCGGTGGATGTCGTGCTGCTCACCTCAAAATGGGAAGGCTCCCCCAACGTGGTCAAAGAAGCCATGGCCTGCAACTGCCCGGTGGTAGCCACGAATGTGGGGGATGTTGCATGGCTGTTCGGAGACGAGCCAGGATATTTCCTCACCGGGTTTGACCCCCAGGATGTGGCGAATAATATCCGGATGGCCCTGGCTTTTGCCGAAAAAAAAGGAAAATCTCGGGGCCGGGAGAGAATCAGGAAACTGGGGCTGGATTCGGAAACCGTGGCCCGGCGGATTGTTGGCGTGTATGAAACAGTGTTGGGAAAAAAATGAGGACTAATCTGTCAGCACAGAATATCAGACAACCATTGACAGAAAGCAGGTATGTGTATACATCCAGGTATGTGTATACATCAATGATATTAATTTTTCAGAATTATTGTCAGAAAACCATTTAAGCAGGAGGAATAAAGATAAAGGAGAATATATGCGACTTGGTACATACATAGCCACCGCAGTCACAAAATTGTGCCAGAAAGGCATTTTAGCGGGAAAAACCAATATACAGAAAGTGATTTATTTTGCATTGCCCGAAGATCAGAGAAAGGCTTTCTACTACCCTTATCATTACGGCCCTTATTGCAGCGAGGTGCAGCAGTCGGTCAATGCATTGCTGAAAAACAGTATCCTGGTTCCGTCTTCCGGAAAAGGACTTGTCCTGAAAACAGGCTGGAAGCAAAACCAGTCAGACGATCCAGTGATTAATCGGATATCCGATGTGGTGAACTTTTTATCGGCCAATGGACAGGTGGATACTTCTACCATTGCTAATCTGGCAAAAATTCACCTGCTATCCAAAACAGATCGTGAAGATGCCCTTTCAGACCTGCCCTGGTATATCAAGAATCAGTCCCGATTTTTGGGATGGCTTGGCCTGGCGGAACTTTCCAGAAACGAGATTGAAAATTATCTTTCTCTGGCTGAAAAAATGGATGCAAAACTGATGGAGACGGCAGGCGCTGATTCATGACAGGCAAGCGCATACGCGATCCTTTGTATGGTTTCATCCGTGTGGACGGATTGGACCTGAAGATTATCGATCATAAGCTGGTACAGCGTCTTCGATGGATAAGCCAGCTGCCCCTGGAACAGCTGGTGTATCCTTCGGCACAGCACTCCCGGTTCGAGCACAGCCTGGGAGTGATGCATTTGGCCGAAATTGCCGCAGACCGGTTGATTCAAAATTCAAAAGAACGGTTTGATGAAGCAGTAGATGCACACAGCAGCCCCCTGAGAAAAGATTTTAAGAAAGAAGAGGACCTGCATAATTTTTTTGTCCGATGTGCGAAATGGTCTGGTTTGCTGCATGACTTGGGGCATGCGCCGTTCAGCCATACGCTGGAAGATGCGTGCAGGTATTCCGTCAATGCGCCGGTAAAATACGACCATGAAAATTTCGGTTATTTTCTGGCCCGCAAAATTTTTGAGGACCTCAAGGATGTTGGTCTGGACAAGGGCCTGATGGGTATTGTGTTGCGGGTTCTGAACAAGAATATCCAGTTATCGGATTTATACCCTCTGGAAATATTGATCCGCCGGATTATTGACGGTCCAATGGATGTGGACAAAGGGGATTACCTGCCCAGGGACAGCTACCATTGCGGGGTCAATTATGGTGTGTATGACCATACATTTCTCTGGGACAATGTGGTCATTACCCAGAGCTTTCAACTGGGTGTGCTGCCCAAGGCTGCTCTGGAAGCCTGGGGGTTGACGCTGGCCCGTCATAAAATGTTCAATTATGTGTACAAACATCATGTGAGGACCATTACCGATGCCCTGTTGGTGGAGATCCTTCAATTGTCGTTTGATGCACCGGGTATGAATCACAATGATTTAAGAGATATTGTGCCGTTGCAGGCACCTGCCGATGTGGACGTAGGCCAAAATCTGCATAAATTTGTGCACTGGACGGATAATTCATTGTTGAAAGCCCTTGACAGCCTGGGCAACTCAGAAATAAGCTCACGAATTGAAGCGTTTTCCAGCAGAAATCTTTACAAAAAAAGTTTTGCCGTTAATTTAAGTGCGTACCCCAATGCGGTCGGCAACGAATCCGATGTGCTTCAAAGGATTAATATCCTTAAAAATCAAACGGCCTCCCAGGGCATGGCGTGGAATGCCATCCCTTTAAATGAAATTATTGTTCCTGTTTTTGATCGTAAAGTACAAAGAGAGCTGCTGGTTCAGGAAGATTCCGGGCAGGAGATTCCTGTTGCCGAGTATCTGGGATTCGGGGTTGACGAGGATCAAATCCAGGAGCAGGGTGATATGTTTCTTCATGTGTTTGTAAAGCCGTTTTCCTCTTTCAGCTGCGATGATTTGAAAAACAGGGTTGCCGATTTATTGAAGGATTTTGAGGTATAGGAGCAGCAGGTTTTTTCTGATCACATGAAACCCGGCGTCATTATAATCGAAGGCCATGTCCAGGGCCTGTCCAACACCCGATCCCTGGGCACGGCCGGCATCCCGGTCATTGTTATAGACAAGGGCGATTGCGTGGCCCGGCATTCCAGGTATTGCCAGGGGTTTTCCCGGTGTCCTGATTATGACACGGATGCACTGGCCGATTTTTTGATCCGCCTGGCCGAGGCAAGGAACCTGAAAGACTGGCTGCTGTTGCCCTCCAACGACCATGCAGTGCTCACCCTGTCCCGAAACAAGGCCAGGCTGGAAGCGTATTTCAAGATTATCACCCCCGGGTTGGATATCATTGAAAACATTTATGATAAATCCAGACTGTTGACCCTGGCCCAGACTATAGGTGTGCCTATTCCCGATACTTTTTATGCACAGGATGCCGCACCGGCCGATGTGCCGCCGGTATTTCCGGTGTTGACCCGGGGGCGGTTCGGACTTGATTTTTACAAG
>JAVERV010000121.1:0-8438 GCA_034006945.1 Desulfobacterium sp.
TGATCATCGAGTGTAAGAGTTAGTTGGCCGGGCATGCACCTGTAAGGGAACTTCCAAAAAACAATCTACGCATCCTGCTTGCCCTTTTGCCCGTTTTCTCTCGTTGTGATAACAGGCACATAGTTCACTATGATCCTGTCATCACGTCTTGAAAACGAACAAAAGTCCTGCACGATATGCGTATATTATTTCCTGGAAGCCCCCTTACCCCTGTTCAAATGGATTGTTCAATACTGTTCACTGTCCATCAGTGTGAGAACAACTTTGCCAGTATGCTGTTTTGTTACAAAGTACTTTTGGGCCTCAGCAATCTGGTCCAGAGGAAAGGTCCTGGCTACACAACCGGGACAATATCCTCCTGCTCTATGCGCCTGACAAGATTGGCAAAGACCCCTTTTCCAAGAACTGTGCATCCGAAGAAGCTCAAGTCTTTCAAGTAGAGGGTCCGTATGTCAAGCTCAACAAGAGGACCACCTATGGCACCAGCCACTGCATAGCGCCCCCCGGGCTTGAGTACCTCGAGAAGTTCCGGCCACTGTTTACCCCCAACTAGGTCAATGACGACATCAATACTACTGGCACCGAGGGCCTGAACAGGACTGTCTTCTCTTAACAAAACATTATCAGCCCCAAGGTTTAATACATTATTTGACTTGGCTTGGCTGGTAATGCCGATAACAGTGGCCTTGCGGGCTTTGGCCAGCTGTACCGCAGCCGAACCAACACCACCAGACGCACCCGTCACTAATACAGTATCATTGTCAGTAACGTTTGCTCTACTTAAGAGGTTTTCAGCGGTGGAATACGAACAGGGAAATGACGCCAGTTCAACATCACTGAAACTGCTTTCAATTCGATAGGCATGACAGGAAGCGACAACTGTGTACTCGGAGAATCCACCATCACATTCTGAGCCGAAATACCAGGGTTGTTCCAGTGCTCTGCCATTTGCCTCTCTGATACATGGTTCAACTAGGACTCTTTCACCCAGTCGATTCTTTCTGACTTTATCCCCAATGGCAACAATTTGCCCGCATACATCAGCACCTTGAATCCGAGGAAACTGGATAGCACCACCCGACCAACTCGCATCACTGCTTTCTCCACCACCTTTCGAGTACCATGCTTTTCGAGTGTTGATATCAGTATTATTAACTGCTGCCGCTCGTACCTGAATGAGGATATCCCAGGGGCCGGGCTTGGGAACGGGAATATCATTTCGTATTTCTAATTTATCAAGGCCACCATGTCCTGTCAGGAAGACACCTCGCATCTGTTTTGGTAATTCACCCATAGTTTGAATCCTTTAATATTAGCAATCAATTGCCACCAACTTTTCGATGGCCTTTTTCCATTTTTCTGGATTTTTAACCACCCATGCCATTGTTTCTGTTCCAGAATCAACTCTGTACTGAACACATAGAAGCTTGGAAAAAATTGATTTACCATTAAAAGAATTTGGCATGGAGACATCTGTTATTGATTTTATCGGAATCATATATTCTCTAAAAGGTATCGATCTCAAAAAAAACACTCCATTTTTTGTTAAGACAAGTCCACCATTCCCACGGATCTGCCACCCACCCTTTGATAGTTTACCTAGGAAATCAGCTTCTGTTGTTGCCCCGATTATTTCAATACCGGCAAATCGTTCCTGGATATGAACTTGAAGTTTTTTTCGAACAGATGAAAAAACCAACTTTAACAAAACAAGCAGAACAGTTACGCCTAATATGACTGATATCGTTATGATGAATTCAGTTTTCGTTTTATCACCTTTTAAATGCTTCATTGCACTACCAACACATCCTCGGAAATTTGTACAACTAAAGTACAATACAAATAATTGAAAATCAATAAAATCAATCTCCTAATCGTAAGATCAAAAGCGTGCCAAGTAATAAAACAAGGAGCGCCAAGAATGCATAAAGGAAAAGATATTCATTAGCTCTGTACATACAGTGATTCCAAACGGATGGGTAGTGGTTTACCCATGTAGCCCAACATTTGAGTTGAGGGACCGGTTATACCCTTCGTCGCTTTAATTGTTCTGTTGTTTTACGGGGATTTTTTCTACAATCTAAGACTGCATGGATTTTGATCATATTGCTTTCAGTAAGTGTAATACACAGCAAAGGGAAAAGTCTTTGATAACAAACGAAAACACCCATCCACCTGAAGATGAACCCTATCGTATAGCAATAATGATTCTATGTCTAAGAACAGGCTATCAAGAAAATATATTTCCAACCCAAAACCTTGTCGTTCATAGAATTGAGCGCCTTCTCGTAAATCTGCTTGAGCTTCATCAAGGATCTGTATTTTCATTTGAACCAGATCTTAATTAATCAAAGGTAAACCCCCGGCTTTGCCGGGGAGACTCCCAAAGTTTGACATTTGCGGGAATATAAGAAAGTCTCCCAAACTGTGAACCGCTTAAAGATCACAGAATAAGGAGACTTTCAATGAACAACAATAAAAAACTAAACCATACGACCCATGATTGCAAGTATCATATAGTTTGGATTCCAAAATATAGGAAAAAAGTTATATACGGCCAGCTGAGGAAATATCTCGGTGAAGTTTTTAGAGATTTGGCTTTACAGAGAGAATCGGAGATTCTTGAAGGGCATCTGTTGGGAGATCACGTTCATATGCTGATATCAATACCACCGAAGTATTCAGTAGCTCAAGTTGTAGGCTACATTAAGGGGAAAAGTGCTATTCATATAGCTCGAACATATGCTGGCAAGCAACGCAATTTTGTTGGACAAAACTTTTGGGCCAGGGGTTATTACGTTTCAACAGTATTACGTGATGAAGAGACTGTGAGAAAATACATTCAGAAACAGGAGGCAGCTGATAAAAGAATGGATCAACTGGAACTGTTTTAGCCACCTACAGGTGGCTCATGCTTTTAACACCGCTTTAAGCGGTTCACAATACAAGCCTCCGGCTCTGCCGGAGGTTGTTGACTCAGATTTCACAGATTCCAAGTCTTTAAAATGAGCATCACCTTTTTTTTGATACGTTCGGCTCGGGCAGATAAAACATCTCCATGCCACTCAGGGGACGGGATCTCATCTGGATTGCGGAGAAGATCGTCCCAAATTTGATTTATCACAACAAGTTTTTCGGTGGTGGTCATTTTATCTAAAGGTAAAGTTTTTTACATTACACCCCCTCTTTTTTATTTTCCAAGTGCATCGTACATTTTTTTTAAAGGCTCCGCAAGGTGAAGGAGATCTTCAAGGGTATAACGGTAAGCTAACCTGCCGGACCAATAGCCTCCATGGAAACCGATGAGCTGCTCGCAGCCAGGTTAAGCGTTTGGCTGAACGACTTCTGGTACGTCCCTTGCTGTTTTGCTCCGGAAAGTCGAATTATCATGCGCCTGGCTCAGGGACATCTGCCTTCCCAACATCCTGCTCCTGCGCAATTGCAGTCGCGAATTCCTGGTCATCTTCATCAGCAATCAAACCATCTTAGCCTGCGCCTTGTACGGGAGTGAAGGCCAGCCGCGTAAACAGTGGAAAGTGGTCTGAACCAATTGACGGTAATCGCCGAATGGTATTAACCGTGAAATGGTTGCTGTGAAACAAGTGGTCAAGCGGCCAGCGAAGAAACGGATAGTCCGCTCTGCCGACTCCGGGTTTTCTGTGGGGCTTGGCGGTGCAGGGTGGAGAAAGTGTACCCGAACCCGATCCCCCGTTGGCAACTCCAAAAGCGCATGCATGGATGGAATCTCATCTTCCACTAAAAAGGAAATTTCCTTCTCATGCAGAGACAGGCACAAATACACGTGCATTCCATAAAGGTTGTCCGGCGGGCACTTCATGGTTTCTGGCATGTCCGCTTCAAGACTTGCCAGCTGGCTTTCCCACCATTGGTCGGATTCCAAGGTCACAAGCACATCTGGCTTATGTTTATTGACCAGAGCGACGAGTTTATGTGCGTCGCAATTAGGTGACAGAACATTCGCCGTGAGTATGCTGATCTGTCGATCGACATCCACATTTTTACACGCTTGGACCTCGACTCCCCATAATTTCGTATAGGGCAAGATCCACCATAGCTGCCAAACCAAGCACAGCGTCGTGGCGCCAACAATTGCCAAAGTCTGGCCTTCTGAAAGATCAAGAGATATAAGCTGTAGCAAGATCAAAAATGCTGCAACGGCCGCCAGCTGCATCCGTGGGAAATCCATTCCCCTTACCCCCTGTGGGGATGACGCCATAAAGGTAATAACGTAGCCGTTACCAGCACACCCATAGCAATATGAATCAGAATTTTCAAGGCCTCCCCCGCATTGTTAATCCGACTTTATCCAATAAAAAGTTCGTGATTCCCATCCCATTGACGCGGAAATCTGGAAGTCGCCCAACGCCGCAAATAACCGGTGCAAATGGAGCGCAGCGGAATTTGCATCCGAGTTAATTTGCATTGTTATGCCTTTCCGCCACCTTTTCCACGAGTCAAAACCGCAATGACGATACCGGCAGCAACCGTAACTACGCCCCCTATGATTTCACCCCATCTCTTTTTCTTATGAGACTTGGCAGATTCACACGCAGGGCATAAATCATTTTCGCCCTCATTCAAAGGACGTCCACATTCGCTACAATTTTTCAAGTTATTTCTCCATAAGCTCTATTGGTTTAAATTCTAATTCTATGTTTTCGAATTCGTTATTTGCAAGTAAACGACACCTGTTAATTTCATTGATAAATGAAGATTCTCTTCCTAAAAAAGAAAACCACGGCTCTTCGGAAAAATTATTTGCTTTAGCTGGAATTAATCTCGCTTTTTGTGCAGCCGATTCAATTCCACTGGATTTAAGGGTCGACAAATTTGAAATTAGAGTTGACGAAGCTGCATTCGCTTCATTTATTGTGGCATAGCATTCAGAAAGTGTCTTTATGCCAAGAAGACATGCTTTAAATGACTCTTCGGCAAGTGCAAATTTTTCTTTTGCTACAGTTGCCTTATTTGTAAACCAGTTATCCCAAAAACCTATTTTAGCATTTGGTGCATCTTCTATTTGCATTTTTAATGACCGAACTGTCTTTTCGATACCAGAGTTCAAGGTTTGTATCGCATGTTCAATCATTCTTGATTGCCGATCATTGTCTTGTACCATCATTGCCTGTTTAAACTGGTTAACACCTGAGAAAATTTCAGATATTCTATCATTATGAAATTCATTCAGGATTCTTGATATTCCTTGTTCTATTCGGTTTAACTGCATTGCTATACTAATTAATAACACCTGCGAGCCTATTGTTGTCGCTGCTTTTATCAGTGATGGACGGACAGTTTGAAACTTAGCATGTTCGATAATCTTTCCATCTTTATAAAACACGCCCTTAATATTACCAGCTGAATCTTTAAATAACTTTCCACCTTCTGGAGTTGAAACCAATTTATAAATGGTATCTTGATTTAAAGTCCTTGCAATTTCCGGCACACCTGAAATGCATCGTAATTCACTTAATAAAGCGCTTCGATTTTCCAAAAAGCTCTTGGAATGAAAAGCTGTATTTTCTGTAGGCAAATCGACATCAAGGAGTTTATATGGAATGATTGCTTTGGTCATTTAATCACCATCTATTTTTTTGGGTGTCATGAGGGCATAACGTCGTGATCAGCGGTGGCGCCAATGAAATTGCCGCGTAGCGCCGCCACACTTCTCGCCATCCGCTGTATTACATTGTTAACTGTTTCCTTTTTTCCACAGCTTAGATTTCTTTTTTATTGGAGGGTCAATTAACAACCCAATTTCACCTGAATCAGCAAATTTTACCGGTTTATCATCAATTTGAATGCCATTAATAATTACTTTGTGATATTGGCTATTTCTCTCAACAATAAGCTCATCGCCAATTTTTAATTCAATGTTTGAAATATTAATTATACAAACTGAACCATTCTTTAAAATTTCATTAGGTTCATCAATAAATACTAGATTGTTTGGTTTGAACTCAACAAGTCCATACCGTAAGAGTGATTTTTGAGCTTCATTTTTGGATATAACGCCATTTTCTATATCGAAATATAAATTGAACATCTGCCATGTTGATAACAACCCTCGCTCATCATTAATAGCATCTTGAATTTGATTTGGGTTAAAAGGTGGGTTTGTGCGGTTCAGTGGTGGTAAGTATCTTTGATGGTTCACGATATATAAAGCAAATACATCAAATTTATTTCTTTCTTTACATCGTCTATGTTTTATTTTTGAAATTTGACTGCAATCTGAGTCTGTTGATGTTCCCCCAATTCCTTTACATTCTATTATTAATAAACCATCATCGATATTAATTTGTATATCTTCTTCATTAATATTCATATCTGTTTCTTGGCTGTCAAAATCAACAACATCTTCAAAACCCAGCCATTTGAAAAATACAATCAAAGCATGCGTTAAATCGTCCCCAGTTTCGGTTAAAATTTTGTGCAAAAACGAATATGTTTCAATATTTGAATTGATCTTAGTGTCAATTTCAGAAAGTTTATTTTTATATTCATCTTCAAGTATTGTCTTGTTTTCAAGCAAGCCGCTATGATTAGGTAGCCAATAATCTGTATGACCTACCCAGCTAAAAGTAGTTGAAAATGGGAACAACTCAGGTAAAAGATCCGGGGCTGTTCGGGATAGAAATTCACATAAAAACTCTCTTTTATTTACAAGTTGGGGGAAATAAAACACTAATGAATTATGTGATGAATTGCAGATAGAAACTATTTCATTGTTTGCATTCTTTAACAAAGGAATCCAGTTTTTCTTGGGAACATTTGCCCCATTTTCCCATTTTGTTGGATGGTAGAAAGTCTGATTGTATGTTGTGGCTGGGAGGTAGGATTCTAATAGTCTTCTGAAATCATCGCGCATGTCACAAATTGAAATTTCCTTTCCGAATTTTGGTTCAGATAAAGGTAAATTGTCAACAAATGAATATATTCCGTAACTTTCAATTTTTTGCCGCTCAACGTAATCTTCATGTATTTTGACAGATTCATACTCAACTGAATAGTTGCCAGCTGTAAATACAATTATCATATGAGGTCTATCACCAATTTCCTGCAATTTCCTTTTAAGTATCAGGCTACTTAATGGCCTTGGATTAAATATGGTTTCTGGAAATGTACTAAGTAATGAAATAGCGCTCTTCCCTGTATGATTGTCTCTAATATGATCTTCACTTTTATACTCTATTGTCATGCAATGATCTAAATCTATAACGATGATGTCATACTCATGCAAATTACTAGGAAAATCAAAATTCAATAAGACTTGATGGTTCTCGTTTCTCCTAGAATTCGGCACAGTTATTTTGTTGCCAAGTGACCCACTGTATATATTAAATCCTTTTTCTTTCAACTCATCTTCGGTATCTTTTTCTATGTCGATACAACAAACTCGAGGTCTTTCATTTACAGAAACAATGGTGTGATCTTCGCATTGTTTTTCCTCCGTGTTTGCGCTTTTTGATTTTGTATTGAATATTCCCATTTTATAGTTCCAGTATTACAGTTAACAGTGTTAACAAGTGGAAGTTTTCCATGCTATTGATTCTATAGATAGCTTGATTTTCCACATATTAGGATATGAAACTAATAAACGTGTAAAATTTTTCCACTTATGACATTTTAAGCTTTGTTTTTCCCCTTATTACGCTATAATCAGCTTAACATGGAAAGTCAATCAAAGTTTCATCCCAATCCAAAGTTAAAACTAATGGACCAGGTTCGTGAGGTTCTGCGATACCATCATTACGCCTATCGAACTAAACAGACTTATTGTCAATGGATATTGCGGTATATCCGGTTCTTCGTTGGTAATACCCGTCCACGCAATCTCAAGGCTCACCATGTGAAACGTTTTTGTCAGGTTTTAGGGCCATGGAACTTTTAAAATTTACCAACATGGCGCAGGATTTTTATCCGTCTTTAAGGCGCGCACCAATGGGAGCATATTGAAATATGTGCCCATTGGTGCAACGAAGAAGATAGGTAAAAAGACAAGTCATGTGGTAAATTTTATTGTTTCCATGGCCCTTACGCTTTGCCGTAGAGCCTAAGTTTTTTGAGAAGGGTTTTCCGGGTGATGCCCAGACGCCTTGCAGCCTCGCTCCGATTGTTGTCGGCCGAGGCAAGGGTTTTGAGCACGGCCTCCTGTTCGATTTCGGCCAGGGGCCGGTCAACCGGATCATACCCCTGGCTGTTTCCCGCCCCCCCATTCTTGAGCTCCTGATCCTGCCTGATGAACGGCAGGTCAACAAGACTCAGGTAGTCCGATCTTGACAGGACCACCCCCCGTTCGACGGAATTCATAAGTTCCCTTACATTGCCCGGCCATGGGTAGCGGATCATGGCGTCCATGGCATCGGGGGTAAAGCCCTTGACGTCCCGGCTGTTCTTTGCGGCAAAATGGCTTA
>JAVERV010000122.1:0-8419 GCA_034006945.1 Desulfobacterium sp.
GGTACACTAAAAGCCGGGTTGACACCTTTTTTACCGCCTCATGATTTATTCTTTCCTGATGGTCCCGGAGGGATCGTTCAAGTACAGTCCGGCAATTTGCTATTTTCCCGGTAAGGATAAATCCTGCTACCTGTGCTGAAATGACCGCATCGTCTGCCATTCGAAACTGTTTCCTTCTCAACAGGACGTTGCCGGATACAGGTCCTTTTACCATGGCAAGGAATCGGCCATATTCGGTTAAAAAACTTATGGTAACATCCCGTTCTGCGCAGAATCCCATCAGGTATGGGCTGCACCCTATCGAACCAAAACATACTATCCCATCCAGGGTGTGGATGGGAATTTGAAATACCGTTTTTTGCTCTATCCTGACCGCAACGGTTTCACCGTCTTTGGCCAGGTAAGCACCCTGGGTTGTAACAAAAAGGGTGTTCAGATGTTTTTTCATTCAGGTTTAATCCTTTTGGATCATCCTTTTTAACCAGGATGAAACCATTCTTTTCTTTTCAATGGCTTTAGGCAGACACAATGAGATAAACGAACAGGTATCACATTTTTTTGCGTATTTGGGCGGCGGCGTTATACCTGAGGAGATCATTTCATGAAGATCCCTGGCTGTCTTTATGGTTTTTTCCCGCAAATCATCATCAAACAAGACATCCAGACGGCGTCTTGTCTTCCCATAAAAAATAGCACCGGCCTCAATTTTGGCATCCAGCATTTCTTCAAGGCACAGGGCCTGGGCACAGAGCTGAACCTTGTCCGACAGATTTTTCTTGGGTTTTCCTCTTTTGTATTCCACAGGAAAAGGCATCCATTTTTCGTTCGCTGAATCCTGCCTGTGAAATTCCACC
The DNA here is from genome assembly GCA_034006945.1 of Desulfobacterium sp. GTDB lineage: Bacteria > Desulfobacterota > Desulfobacteria > Desulfobacterales > Desulfobacteraceae > Desulforapulum. The sequence goes on from JAVERV010000122.1 coordinate 855, forward strand.
GCATCTGCTTTTCCGGAAACACCAAGAAGTCTTGATTTCAGGGGAAGGCTGTATTCAATCCTGACCCTTCCCCTGTCTATTTGATCGCCCCTGTCCACCCTTTCATGCATGACCCTGCCTTCGGCCGTATACCTGTTTTCAACCCACATCTGTTCAATATGAATCAAGGCGCATTGGCGTTTGCAGAAAAGAATATGTTGGAGTGCAGAAAGCGAAAGATAGTCTTTTTCCAGATATGTTTTCATTTTACCTTATTCGCTTATTGTTTCTTACTCGCTGTTTTTGGTGAATTTCATCCACAAGGGAAAGGGAATCCTTCCAGGCCTGTTCACACAAGGATGTAAATGGCTCTAACTCATTCCGTTTAGGCAGTAGCTCATCCCTTTCCTGAGCTCTCCCGCAGCATAATGGTATTCGGACAGGGCATCGATATAGGCTTTGCGCTATTCCTTGGGGATAATGATCGGGGGGAGGCCAGCCTTTAAAACCGGAGTGTTGGCAACCAGTCTGGCCAGCCTGCCGTTTCCGTCAAAAAAAGGTGGAATCCTGACAAAGGAGACATGAAGGTCTGCATATGCCTCCAAAGCCCGGATCCTGTCCCCATGAGTCACTTTAAATCCTCACATAACCCCACGATAAAACTATCTTTCTTATAGAAAACCATCTCGTATTATCCCCATTTTTCTGTAGGAGTCAGTTCACCGAATAAAACCCACCATTTTTTTAATTGTCCGAAAATATCGGGCAACTGCGGTTGTATAAATTTATTCAATCACCTCTACTGTTATGTTCGCAGGCAATTGATCATCAGAAGGAATGACAATATCCTGGTAGTCAGAAAACTCCCTTGGTGGTTTTGACGCATCTTTCAAAGCTGGATTTGGAATCATTTCAAATAATTTATGAGCCGGAGCATTTCCAAGAGCTGAACCGTGTTTGAATATAATTATTTTACGTACAGCCATCAAACCGCGAGCCGCAGATGTGTCATCTCGAAACATTCCATATAATGCATTCCAAAAAAGTTTGAGGTCATCTACGTCAAAACCAGTTTGCTCCGCAAAATTTGCTGAAACGAATCCGTGAGCACGATATAAACCATAAGGAACCGTATATTTTCGTCCTTGAATACCTATTTGACTTTCAGGCTCTTTATCCTCAGAACGAGCTGCAACAACTGTTAACGAATGTTCAAGAGCAACAATTGGATCGACAGATCGGGCAAATGTCATTTGAACAGGTCCTCTTACTTGTCCAGCATTAGGACCAGTACTCATTACAGCCCCAAAAGTTCTTACATCGAAAAAAGAGGAGCACATGAATTCACGTCCTTTTTTCTTTTCACTACCTTGAGCTTTATTCTCAATTTTTCTTTTGTTACCATCTAAATCTTTTTCGGTTACGAGATTAATTCCTAACTCCTCATATCCTTCACGAATCACCTTGTTAAGAATAGTGATCTCTTGTGTAATTCCTGACTCTTTAACAAAAATATCATATGGGCGCTGATGTTTTTTTTCAAACTGCACATAATTACGAATTTTTCGTTTAAGACAGACATCTGTAACAAGTCCTTTTCCCGTTTCTGCATCAATGCGGGGAAGGTTACCTGCATCAGGGTCGCCATTGGGGTTTCCATCCTGTACATCAAAGAAAAGTATAAAGTCATAGCGGTTTTTAACTGGGTTACTCATTTGTGATCTCCTCTGATTTTTCAATATTGTTTTCTGTTTTCTTTCCTTTAAATCTTAAATCCTGCCGCTGATGATAATAACCAACGGCAAACTTTCCCTGCTCTTCAAGGGAAAATTGACGGGGAATGATTCCGCTGCCATCAAGCCCATCTACAATTTCACCAATGAGGTTCTCAAAAAAGTTTTTACCAGAATCCATTTTTGCAAGGTGATGGTTCTTTAATTTCATTAATTGCGGAAAAACAGTAACCGGGGTACTGGAGAATGCTCCGTAATATCGTTCGCGAATGGTTTCAATTCCCAATGCTTTTCGCTGCACTCTCTCAAGAACTGCAAAAAGCCTTCCCAGAAGATAGGCTGGATTTTTGTTTGTTTTATCAAGAGACACTGTAAGTTCCTCCTCTTTTTTATGGTAAAATCTATTAAATCTGTTGATGCAGGCTTTAATTATTGCAGCACGAGTTCTGGTAACATTAGGTACTGATCTATCATTAATTTTTTTATTTTGTTCTGCTCTAATTCTCCGAATAACAGAATGAAGCAAAGTTTGTGGATAAGGTTGATTTTGTAAAATTGAGTTTATGACATTTTCAGATAGGTTGGGCGACACATCATAACGCATTTTCTTATGCCAAATATGGTATGGCTCCATTTTCTTTCCAGCAACTTTTGAAGATGCTGCTAATAAAGCTGATAAAGAATCATATACTTGGTCTGCACTACTATTGATAATTTTTAAATCATCAAAATGTTGTTTGAGATTCCTTGCAAAAGCTCCTACTGTAACATTCTGCCAGTGACGAACTGTTATTCTTGCCTTACTGGGAGCCGAGAGTCCTAAGATATAAAAACGTTTAGACTCCTCAAGTGTCAATTTGCCACTATGAATGCTTTCGTATAACTGCCGAACCGCCTTGGTACAGGAATCAGGATTGTCTTTAGGAGGAGCAAGTATTGGTTTAGCAATTTTTTCGATCCCGATCTCAGTCTCTTTTTGAGCCCAAAAAAGAAAAGAAGTTCCTCCAACATCCACATGATTATTTTCACTGGATAGAAGAGTGTTTATTGCCTGTATATATTTACTTGCAGCAGGCTTTCCAACCTGTGCATTTAAACCTTCTCGTCCTTCAACACCCTTTTTATTGCTAGCATTGAACCCATAAGAACACAATGCTTCATTATTGAATGAAATAATCGCAGAACCCGAACTTTGAGCACCTTTTACACCTTTTATAACAAGATGCTTTGGTTCAATTTCTTCTAATTTTCCGGTAATAAGACACCTTCGCCTTTTGTCATCATTTTTATTTTCTGGAAAAAAGAAATCAGAATATTTTTTTTTTACTTCTGGAAGTTCAAAGATCATCTTAGACTCCCCATAAATCCTAAAAGAGACTGCAGGACTGCTCTGACCATTTAAAAATCCTGCATAACTTTTCTTTTTGGCAACAAGCTCTTTCGTTAGATTTTTTTCTATTTTTTTATGGGCAGTTAGATTTTCTTTATCAGCTTTCTCTTTTTTAAGTCGTTTGATTTTTTCTTTAACTTTTAAAAGCCGATCATCAAGGCTTGAAAGTTCATTGTTTGTGAGTTTTTCAACAATGAAATTCATTGTAGTTAAATTTGTTGCTTCATTCTGTAATTTTTCAAGGAAGTACACCACAGCTGAAACTTCTTTTATATTTGCTTTTTTATTAAATTTTTTTGTTAGTTCATAAAAGCTATTTCTACTTCTTATTTTCTTCTTGATTGTTGTATCAGCTGAACCTTCTGGATATCGCCCCAAAACAAAAGCCGTATTATCCCAAAGAAAATTTGTATCAACACCGCTATTAGTATGCTTTAAAGCCTGTTTGCCAATACAGGGAACAACTATAGGTTTACCTAAAAATTTTTTGGTTCTTTCATCAAATTCAACCATAGATGAAACATCCATACACTCGCCATGTTCATTTATTTCGATAAGATAACCAATTTCTTTTTTTATCCAACCAACAGGAGCTATCTCTCCCAGTTTGGCTTTACGTTCGTAATAATCATAGAGTGTCTGAAGAATCATTTACGCACCTCTTCACTATTCCAGTCGGGGACAACTATCTTGCCGTTTTCCATTTCTGCCCGGTAAAAAGCCGGCCGAATGTCCTTGGGATTTGAAAAATCAAGATCGTACAACATAAATCCAAGATCACGGTTTTCCTGAATTGGCGAATACCCATCAGTATAAGACGATGGGTTTTTAACAAGTTCAAAGTTTGCTGAGAACTCGCGGCATCCAAGATAGGGCTGATTAAAACACTGACCTTTATTTGCCCGTCGTTCAAACATTGATAGGTATTTGCCGGGACTTTCATCTTTTTTTGCTTTGCAAGCCTCATTAGTTTCTTGAATATCTGCAATTTCTTCACTGTCCCATAAAAATTCAGGAACTGTTTTGAAATTGCCCTTTCGTTTATTTACAGGGATGTATTCCATCCAGGCGTGAAGTCGATATCGAACATCACGTAAAAAAAGCCCTGCCCGCTGAAGGCGATTATCTTCTATGAAGATTTCCTTCTTTTTTCCCGTCCCGGCAGTAGAGCCAACTTCATTTCTCCGAACAGAAATGTTTTTAATTGGTGCAAGCACTTCAATTTCCCGAATATGCCATTTGATAGCCGGTTTCCATAAAATTGCTTCAAATATTGCCCTTGAAGCTGATGGGGTTATTACATCATAGCTCACTCGCTCCACCTTCATTTCAGGGCGGGTGAAACAAGCGTAATCTCCCCAGACTTCAAGGCAAAACCGCTTTTCACTTTCACTCATTGGCCACTCCTTTTTATATTGTATATGCCACAATATTAAATGATTGGAATATCGCCAGTATAACCAACAAAACCCAGCACACTATCATATAAAGTGTCTGCATTCTGGCACCATATTCCCTGAACGTCTTCAAAAGAGCCTCTGACCTCATCAAACACATTCTCAGGGATAGAAACTATATGCCGTTGAAGCCTTCGCATCAGGTTGCGGTACGGCCCCTTATACCGTAACTCATTAATCATTTTTTGTATCTTTTCTTTCTCATACCAAACCACCACTGAAACTTGTCGTTGATTGTCAATAAAGTTGAATTTTTGAGCCGCCGTACGAAACTGGAAATTAAAATCAGACGCATCCTTAACCAGCAGTTCCTCCATATTCTGTTTGTCAAAACTGTTTAGGCTGGAAAAATAGAGTTCAAAATATTTTGTAAATGTTTGTGGAAGAAGCTTTTTACACCCTTCAGGATCAACTGAAAGAATTGTTTTGCCGGCCTGTTCTCCTTTACGCAGTGCCCCCACAGGAGCTGGTTTTGGGGGTTCAAAAACAAACACTCTGCCATTTACAGGTTTCCCATTATTCTCCAATTTTCCTTCGCGGTTACAGCGACCCGCTGCCTGGGCAATTGAATCAAAACCTGCCATTGCTCGGAATACCACCGGAAAATCAAAATCCACCCCGGCTTCAACCAACTGGGTGCTTATCACACGAATTGGTTCTTTTGCCTCAAGCTTCTTTTTAATCTCTTCAATGCAATTACTTCTATGTTGCCCACACATATTTGCCGAAAGATGGATGGTTTTTTCGGGCATTTGATTATATAGTTCACGGCAATCGTTCCGGGTATTTACAATGCACAATACCTGGTCATATTTTTTGAGTTCTTCAGCCACAAAATGCCATTCTAAAAATTTACCCAATAGTTCAACCTGGACACGCTCAAGCTTCTCTGTGAGCTCTTCTGGAGTTGGTGATGTAATTATTTCACGGCATTTTTCTCGTTCAAGAATGGCATAATATTCACCATTTTCTTTTTGGAAAATTTCAGATGTTATTGCTGGCTGTGTCGCAGTACAAAGCACCATTGATACATTAAAATGGTTTGTCAGGCCTTTGATGCAGTGAAGAACCGGTTTGAGATAATCAGTTGGCAACATCTGAACTTCATCAATAATGACCACGCTGTTTACGATATTATGCAATTTTCGACATGCCGAAGATTTTGCAGCAAAGAGAGATTCAAAAAATTGCACACTGGTGGTAACAACAATAGGTGCATCCCAGTTTTCACTGGCCAGACGGCTTTGAAGTGTTTCCTTGTCAGGATCAAGCGAACTGTGGTGTTCAATTACGTTTTCATCACGGAAAATTTCCTTGTAGGTCTTTGAGGTTTGCTCAATGATACTGGTGTAGGGTATCACCATAATAATTCGGTCTTTGTTATGCTTAACAGCATGTTCCAAAGCAAATGCCATTGAAGAGAGTGTTTTCCCTCCGCCAGTGGGAACAGTGAGGGAAAACAACCCATGTTCTTTATCTGCCTGGTTTCTGCATTGAGCGAGTATATCTGCTCGGATTCTGTTTACAGGCGTTTTTGACGCTTTTTCTGCAAGGCAATCCATGTGAGCATCAAATGATTTTTTTAAGATTTTCATTGAACGATATTTTCCACGGTTATCAGATTTTTCTTTATCCATAAACCGTTCAGTATCGAGAAAGTCCGCATCAACAAGACAGGAGTAGAGTATTCGTATCCAGAGATGAAAGTGTTCATATTCTTCTTTGGAAATAAACTCAGGAATAGAATCTGGCATTTTAAGATTATTTGTAATCTCAGCGATAAATTCATCAGTGAGTTCCGGAAGCCTTGCAACCTCATCAGGCTTTAAACGATATTCAAGATTTCCGCCGATTCCTATGGTATGTGTCCAATCAGGCAGCCCCCCATGATGACCGGCAATCAAATACGCAAGCACTTTTCCAATGTGTGGTCCCCATTTATGATATGCCCAGACAGCCCCATGGGTGGAATGTGGTGCTTGTCCTTCACCATCTTTTATATGAGCTTCAGGATCATAACCACTGCTCAATTTGATTTTATTTTGAAACGCTTCAGAACCTTTTCCCATATCGTGAAGAAGTGCTGCGGCCTCCAACCAATCTTTACATGAAAATTTTGCTGCAGATTCCTTTGCAATTTTTGCAACATCTCTAAGGTGGTCTTTGATGTCGTGAACAATCCATTTTTGGTGATCATCTTCTCTAACATGAGCTAACAATTTTTTCATTGTACACATATTCAGGATATCCCTTGCACGAAGGCATTTTCGGTTTGAAGCAAAGAGTTTAAAAACCAGCCGTTGGAACTTATAATCCTTTGGTACATGCAGGAAATTGGTGAATAGCTTTTCGGGATAAGGTTCTTGAGCTTTTTGATGACGTTGGTTTCTTCTTTGTAGACAATGGGGGAGGAGAGCCATTGCAGCAGGGGCGGGTTGGATTTTTGGAAGAGTCTCAGAGCTTTTCTAAGATCCCAGCCGTTGATGTCCAATTCATCCACAATCGGTAGCTCAATAACGTCTGATTTTCGATCCAGGTCAATGGACAGGTACCATTCTTTTTTTCTGAGATAAATAAATCGTACATCAAAGTCGCTGTTCCTGGAGGAAAATCCCCAGGCCCGGGAACCGGATTCGCAGGCGTACAGGATCTGGACGTCTTCGGTTCTTGAAATCTCATCCAGCTTTTTCACAATCCGGTCACGCATGTGTTTCCCCTTTAACGGGTTTCACCTGAAAAATGCATTCATGCCTGGCGCCTTGCACTTCCGGCCCACTAACGCTCTAACGCTTGTAATTTCAGGTTTTAAATATCTACAAGTTTAAATTCCTTTACCATTGCCTTAATCTCTTCTATCTCTTCCCTTGCCGAATCAATCTCCTGGGCCGCCATCAGCAGATCAAAGAACCGGCCATTGGGGCTGAGGATGCGGCGGGAGGAATCTGGCTCGGCAAAGTCGGTGCTGTCATAGTGTTGTTTTATCTTTATTTTGAAGGTTTCCCCCAG
>JAVERV010000123.1:0-8384 GCA_034006945.1 Desulfobacterium sp.
GGGTTAGAGAACTACGGATCAAAATTCAAAATGAACTACGAGCCTCTGGGAATTTTAAAAGTTCACGCATTGTCAAAGACCAAGAGTTTTCAGAACAACATGCAAAAACCTAACCGGACACTACTGAAATAAAATCGGAAAATGGTAAATAAAATCGGGTCGGGCCACCGCAAAGGGCGACCACAAGGGATCGCCCCTACACTGGGCTCGGCTTATTTTATCGAGTTTCATCGTTCGTTGTGTCCGCCATGACATGTGGGTTTATAAGGCAAAACTAAGATATGTTCTTGTGGTGCTGGATTATATTGATTACATTAAACCACAGGGGGAAAGTATGTTGCACTTTCCTGAACTATGAGGAGAAAATTATGACCATCTTCAAACTGTTCCCGGAGCTGATTATTATTCCTTGTTTTGTTTTCTTCTTTGTGTTTAATCCACAGCCTGTTCAAGCTCAAGAGAGCGGTTCTCAAGGCCAGGCTGCAAGATACAGCGAAGATGACCTCGCACAGATGCTGGCACCCATCGCCCTTTATCCCGATGTGCTCCTGTCTCAGATACTGATGGCTTCTACCTTCCCGATTGAGGTGGTTGAGGCCGATCGCTGGCTTAGGGAAAATCGGGGATTAACCGGGGATGTTTTCGATGGTGAGCTGGTAAACAAGAAGTGGGATCCCAGTGTTAAGGCTCTCTGTCACTTTCCTTCAAACCTGGCTTTGATGAGTGAGCGGATCGTTGAGACCACCAATCTTGGCAGCGCCTTTTTTGCCCAGGGAACAGAGGTCATGGGCATGATCCAAAAGCTTCGTTCCGGAGCATATGGACAGGGAAACCTCAAAACCACTACTGAGCAGAAGGTGATTGTTGAAAATGAGACAATCACCATCAAACCGACAAACCCGCGAGCTGTCTACGCTCCCTATTATGACCCCTATCATATATATGGTCCAGGGTGGTGGTCACCAGGCTATGCACCCTATTACTGGGTGCCGGCAGGGGTAAATGTCGGTTTTGGGATTTCATTCTGGCCTGATGTTTACTACGGAAACGCCCTTAGTAATCGGAATTGTTTTGATTGGAATCCCCGTTATGTCTGTATTGATTTACACAAACGGCCGAGATTTGTCAGGCATGACCGCTGGATAACTACCTCTGGCCGGTGGCGGCACACTCCCAGGCATCGGATGGGTGTCTTTTACCGTGATATGGGCACGGCAGGAAAATACGGATACTCTTTTCGACGACCTATGTTTTTTCTCCATGACGTGGGATGGGATCCAAATTATCATCGGCTTGAGCAGATTATGCTGCCGTGATTTTTCATGTTCTGTTTCTGTTTACCACTGGAATTTGAGTGTTACCCTGTGAGAAAGTGGGTAAAAAGTAAAATCGAAAATGAAAACCGGGTCGTTGGAATTCAGTGCAAGTGCCGATGCAAAAATCATTAAAACTCGACAAAATCGTATTTAAACCCAATATTATAGCTTGCAATAAAAAATAAACTTTGGCTCATACCATTGAATCAGTACTTACAAGCAGCTGGGTCAGCATATCAGGGAGGCTAATGGATTTAATTGCAGAGAAATTCCCAAAAACCGTGGAAGCAGCCGTTGAGATACTCATGGATAAATTGACTCCTAATCCCAGAGAAAAGGTGAGGTTTGCAAATATGTCGAAACGATCTTTGGTGGAGTATCATAAATCCATTAAGAATTATATTGTAACCGAATTTCGTTTGCCCGGCAATGAACCCCTTATGAAATCCTGTTCCTTGTTTGCAAATTTGCCCCAAATAGACAGCCATCAGGCATCGTATATTATTCTGAGTGCCATGCAGCTCAAATTGCTGGAAACGGCCTTTTTAAAAGTGGTGAGGGGATAATGGCAGTTCATTTACAGGACAGGCAAATCATGCAGATACAAGAAAAGATACCGGGGCTGAATAAAATATATTCAGCCTTTGCCGAAACCACCAGGGAATTTAAAAAAGACGCAGCCTGTACAAAGGGTTGCGGATTTTGCTGTAAAGAGGCCGGAAGCATAGATATTACAACCCTGGAAGGCCTGGTCATCCGGAAGGCTATGGAGGGTTTTTCAAGATCCCGCCAGAAAAACCTGACGAAAATTTTCCAGCAGGAAATTAAAAAAAGGGAAAAAGGACTCACGGTCCCCTGCCCATTTTTGATGAAGAACAATGTATGCATGATTTATCAGGTCAGACCTTTTTCCTGCCGCAGAATCTATTCGGTCCATGTATGCACCCAAAACGACCATCCAACGATGAACCGCTATGTAATGGAAGCCGCAGACCAATCCATTAAAGAGCTCCAGCAGCTGGACAATACGGGATATTCAGGGCATCTGTCCTATATCCTTTATATGCTTTCAGTTCCCGCTTTTATGGATTTATATAAAACAGGGGAATTTAAACCTGAAGAGATCATGGCGTTTGGAAAAACCCATAAAATTGCCATTAACAAAATGATGGTTAATGTCAATTAGGGTATGGATGCCATAATGCCCCATGCAGCAACCTGGTATCACTCTCTTTTGTCAGCAGGTTAAGTGAAAGCATGCTGCAACAACTGTTCCGGCTTCCACAGACTCGTTAAATCGCTCAACAGCCATGGCCGTCCGGCATGCTTCAGCTTTAATTCCACAATTGTTACAAAGGGCCAGCACTTCCTCAGATACTTTCATCATGCCTCTGGCCCCAGTCCCAATGACCAGTTTATCAGGAGCTGAATCAAATACTGGGGTGATGTCATCCAGGAGAAGCAGATGGCCTTGTGATCTCCACCAGTTCTCCTGAATGCGACCGTCTGGATAAATGATCAGGTCCGACGTAAACTCCCTTCCTTCAACAACCATCTTTCCAAATGCGTATCCATTGATTTTTAGTTTTATCATAATCACCAGCAGTCTTATTCTTTTGTATTCATCAGATCTGTTCTGATACAGGTGACATTATTGCAGGCTGATTAACATACTCGGGGACATTAATTCTGAGATACAGATTCGCGTTGTTCTCATCAGAAAAAAGATCGTAATGATAGCCGGAAGGGGCCATATTGATCATCTTTTCTTCGTCCCTTAGGATTAACTCCCATTCGCCGCCATAGTCCATAAACCTACGGGCATAGCTGTTTTCGTGAACATTGGTAACGATGACATGGCCGCCGGGTTTTGTGTGTTTAAGTAAGTAGTCGATGATGCGTTTACATATTTCTTCTGAAAAATAGTCGAACATCCCGGCACAATATGTCAGGGAATATTGTCTTGTTATTGGGTCTTGTACCCTGTTGGCAAGGATCTTCAAAAGATTTTGAATAATCGGTTCCATTTTAAAGTTATCGACCTGCAGGTATTGAATTTGATCTTTGAAATCAATCAGCGCGAAGGCATCCATATCCAGAAGGGAGGCATGTACAGGTTTTTCAATGGTAAAGACATTGTTTTCCACAAATCTGAGGATTTCCTCCCCAGGACCGGAGCCCAAAACCAGAAAGGAAAACTCTTCCTCGCTTTTTTCATACATTGAGCAAAGCATATCATACAAAAATTTAATTCTGTCCTGATGTGCTGTGACAGCATCCAGACTGAAGATAAATCGGTTTAACATCTTTGCAAAGAGAGAATCTCCCGTATACGGATCATCGAAAAGTTGTTTGATGATTTCAAAATTACCTGCATACCCTCTGTCTTTATCTATTACTGCAGCAACAAAAGGGGAAATCCTTAGAAACAAATTCAGGTTTTCTCTAAAGTATTTTTTATAACATAGACTTTCCTTCTTACCGAGTTTGTCCGTTATGACATTCAATTTCCCAATAAAGGCGTTTATCTGCTGAAACACCTCTTTTTCGAGTCCTTTCAGGTAAAATTCCTGCTCCTCCTTTTTCAGGTAAATGCCCTTTTTGTCTTCATTATCGAGGATTTGTTTTAAACGGGTAAAATACATTCTCCAGTCACAGACCAGTGCTTTAAATGCACTTGAAATATCTTTATAGTTATTCAATTCATTTAAATAGGCCAGATTTTCTTTTTTACTTTTTACTGCCTCTGAAATTGTTTCTATTTGCGGGACGTTAATGAACTTATTGCAGAATTGAAGGATAATCTCGGAGCAGTCATATTTCTTTCGAATAATAATGGCATTGTCCTCAATAAATACTTTGTCTATCGATTTGATGCACACCTTAACTGAATCACCAAGCTCAGCTTTGGAAGGTAGTAGGCCGGTAAATCCAATCCGGGTGGATGCTGCAGTATAGTCGACGACCAACCCTTTAAATATTTTATTTTCGTTACCATCAACAAATTCAATTGTGGCGTCCATACGAATGTTTGGGCAATACCTTGGGGCTCTGACACTGCCGACAATAGAATGAAGAATTTTATTTTTAATAAATGAGACACCTATACGCATATTTGCATGATCAAACCCGTTCACATAAACCACCGTTCCCGAGGCTTCAATAATTTTTAAGTTTTCGGCATCAAAAAAAGTAATGCTTTCTAAGGTCACCCCTTTTTTGAAAAAACAGGATTTTTTATTACATAAGAATGAAAATCCTTTAATCGACAGATCACTCACCTGGTATAATTCAGATGTTTTTTCAAAGCAGCAGGTCGTATTTCTGATGCTTTTTCTCCTTGCATTTCTGATTTCTTCAAACTTAATTCGCATGCCGTTTCATCTCCCTTTTAAATTGTCAATATGTTTAAGGTATAGGTTTTCAGTATCGTCCATGAAAATATCCAACAGTTCCGGATCAAAGGTTTTTCCCCTCTCTTCATGCATAATCGAAATTGCCTTTTCAAGGGGCATGGCCTTACGGTATGGCCGGTCAGATGTTATGGCATCCCAAAAATCGGCAACGGTTGAAATTCTTGCCTCAATGGGAATATCTTTTCCCTGGATTCCCCGGGGATAACCCGTCCCGTCCCATTTTTCATGGTGACAATGGGCGATATTAACCGCCACAGGGGCACATTCAAGTTTTGAGAGAAGTTTTCTCCCGATCTCCGGATGTTGCTTAATATGGTTAAACTCTTTATCCGTAAGCTTTCCTGGTTTATTCAACACTGTGTCTTTAATCCCAATTTTGCCCACATCATGAACAATCGTTCCCAGATAGATATCATTTGTCCGATCAAGGGAAAGATTCATTTTGATTGCCAGGTCTTTTGCAAAGTTGGCAACACGTTCCACATGCCCACCGGTATATTTATCTTTTGATTCAATTGCGGATGCAAGCGTCATCAGGAATACTTCAAGCTGTTGAATACGTGTTTTTTCTGTATGAAGTTTACGCAGGCTGATAACGTTTTTGACACGTGCCTTAAGTTCCAAATGGTGGAATGGTTTTGTTAAAAAGTCATCGGCACCGATCTGAAGCCCTTTAATACGGTCATCGTTATCTGTTAATGCTGTAATTAGAATGATAGGGATATCTTTGGTCTTGTCGTTTGACTTTACTTTTTTTACCAGAGAATAACCATCCATAAGCGGCATCATTATGTCTGATAAAATGAGATCAGGGTTTTCTTTCTGGATAATCTCCCATGCCAGCTTTCCATTTGGCGCAACAAACAATGTGTAATCTTTTAAGACGCCGCACAACAAGTCCCGAATGCCTTTACTGTCCTCGGCAATGACCAGTGTTCCTTTTGAGTTTTTAACCGTAATCTTTTTAATCGTTTCCATGTCAGCAATTTTTTTATCTGCTGTAGAAATATAGGCAATATCAGAATTGTCAATTTGAGCCAGATCAGTTTCTCTTCTGATTTTATTTCTTCGATCCGCATGATCAAAATGTTGATCTCTGGTGCGCCGATCTTTTCTACGTCTTTCAATGTGGGCATCCGGTTCAAGATGTGCGAGATTTCTGGGCAGTTCAACGGTGAATATTGACCCTTCATTTTCAATACTGTCGACTGAAATTTTGCCATGCATTATCTCTACGGAATCTTTAACAATAGCCAATCCAAGACCGGTCCCTTCATATAGTCTGGTTTTTGAGCTGTCTCCCTGGTGGAATCGCTTAAAAATATTCTGGACCACCTTTTGAGACATGCCAACGCCGGTATCGGCAACTTTTATGATCACCATCTCCCTGGTGTCGGAAAGGGTAATATTAATTTCACCTTTTTCAGTGAATTTATATGCATTCCTGAGAAGGTTATTGATCGTATCTCTAAGCTTTTCTTTATCAATTAACACGTCATTATTTTTTAATTCACAGGTATAGTTGAGCCTAACACCACTGTGATCCGTTAATGCCCTAAAACTGGATATAATCTGATACATAAAATTATCGATATCTATTCTATTCAGGGTCAGTCTCATCATGCCGGCATCGAATCTGGACAGTTTGAGCATCTGGTTGATTTTATCCATCAGGTTTAGATTTTGAACATTGATGTTGTTTAATGTCTGCGTCTGTTCTTTCGATAATTCACCCTGTTCACCGTCAATAATATATTCTGTCCATCCTCGGATCAATGTCAGCGGGGTGCGCAATTCATGGCTTAAATTAGCAAAAAAATTAGATTTTAGTGTGTCCAGCTTAGTGAGTTCTTCATTGGCCTGCTCAAGTTTTATCTTTTGTTGATTTAAATCCAGGGTCTTTACTTTAATTTCTTTTTTGAGTTTTTCTGAAAATTGTTTCTCCATCTGGAGATTGGCCTTCTGGGCAAGCAGATGATCTTTTTGGAGGGTGTTAATTAGGTCTGCCAAACCAAATGACAGGAGCAGGGCCTGGACCGTGGTTCCGATGTGCATGGCAAAAGTGGTGATAAAATTGCGTTCTAAAAGGCCTCCATATCCCAGTGCGACTGTAATCATCCCCGCAAACAAAAAGAGAGATGCTGAAAAAAAATACCTGGCTTCACGAACCCCTTTTAATAAGCAAATAAAACCGGTAACGGATAAGATTACTGAAAATAGCACCCCAACACAGGAAGCAAATTTGCCAGCAATGGATACTTTGATAAAAAATATGAGTAAAACACATAGCAGTGTTGCCAGCACGAAAAAACTTAGGATCTTATCTATTCTTGGCACATGGATTTTTGTTTTGAGAAATTTCTGACAAAAAAGGATACCCCAGAAAACGCCGATTAAAATAAAAACATTTACGCATTTGTTTGCCCAGATTGGATAAGAGGGCCATAAATATTCATACCCAAAACCGTCCAGTGAAATTTGAATCAATAAGAGGCTGCTGATAAAAAAAACATAGTACAGGTAATATTTTTTTTCTTTTACGGCAAAGAATATAAATAAATTATATAAAATCATGATCAGCAGGGCTCCGTAATAAAGCCCCAAGAAATAGTTGCTGGTGTTTGTATGTTGATAAAACTCAGTCGGTTCCCATAGGGTGAGGGGGATGAGCATGGATGCTTCGGATTTAAACCGTAGATAAATTGTAAGATGTGTATTCGGTTCTATGTCTAGGGGGAAGATAATATTTCGATGTTTAATTTCCCTTTGGTTATATGGAAAAAGATCCCCGCCTTTTTTTTCAACTGTTTTTTCCCCACCATCAAAAACATAAAAATTGATGAGATCATGATGAGACCAGCTGCTTTCTAAAAACAAAGAATAGGATTGCATGTATGGATTGACTAATTGAAACCGAACCCAATATGCTGAGGTGGAAAATCCATAATTGGGTATAGGGATTGAGCTCTGTATAAAGTTATGGCTGAAATCTTTTGAAATAACATCGGATATGGTCAAATCCCCTTTGGGGTCCTCCAGTATTTCCAAATGTAATCCGATTGGAAAATTGGATTTGCCTTTTTCCAATAAAACTGGTGAGGCCGCATATAAATTTACAGGGAGAAAAAAAGAAAGGGAAAAAATAAGCAGCCCCCACAGTATTTTTCCCCTTTGCGATACTTTTATCCATAAAACTACTCGACTACACATAATGAAACCGTTGTAAACCAACCCCATGGATTTATTATATAAAACATTCAAGAATGTTTTAAAATGGTATGCTTTTATGAGATTTCTAAAGTTCAACAACCTTTTTTTGATAGGACTGCATTAAATCTAAATTTTTTATAGATATTTTCCTTTTTTTCCTAAGGCTTTCTTACACAACATCCGAGTTTATTCAAGGAGTATTTTTGTTGGACTAATTTAAAGATCGTGCTTTACTTCTGAAACCGTTGTATATGTAAGGGGGGGCATTTCATTCTTCCCCGTATCTGAACAGGGAATGGGCCCCCAAACGCAAGTCCAGTTTATCAGGAGCTGAATCAAATACTGGGGTGATGTCATCCAGGAGAAGCAGATGGCCCTGTGATCTCCACCAGTTCTCCTGAATGCGACCGTCTGGATAAATGATCAGGTCCGACGTAAACTC
>JAVERV010000026.1:0-47469 GCA_034006945.1 Desulfobacterium sp.
GAACCTCAAAAAAGGGGTAGGTCTGACCAAATGCCTTTACAAAGCCGCGCCAGTCCTGTACAAAAAGGACCCAGAGTCAGAACGACTGCCCCGATTAGAGGGGATTAAGACGTTATGATAAATTAGCCTGGCCTGATCGCCGTCCTTGTCAGAACGACTGCCCCGATTAGAGGGGATTAAGACGCAGTTCTGGCACAGTACAAAAACGCTTAATTGTGTCAGAACGACTGCCCCGATTAGAGGGGATTAAGACGTCTACTTTTGCTATTGCAACAGCTTCCATGGTCAAGTCAGAACGACTGCCCCGATTAGAGGGGATTAAGACGGAGCCCCGGCCTTGCCAAGAGGATAAGGTAATAATGCGTCAGAACGACTGCCCCGATTAGAGGGGATTAAGACTAATATTCTCCTTGTTTATTAAATTAAGTAAACGCTATGTCAGAACGACTGCCCCGATTAGAGGGGATTAAGACTGAAAAATCCTCGGCAAGGATAGCCTCATCAGTATTGTCAGAACGACTGCCCCGATTAGAGGGGATTAAGACTTTTACTTTTATATATAAGCGGCTCAGGGGTTCCCGGTCAGAACGACTGCCCCGATTAGAGGGGATTAAGACTCGGTGCCCCGGGGTTAGCCGGGGCGGGTTTGGTCAGAGTCAGAACGACTGCCCCGATTAGAGGGGATTAAGACTTGCGTCTCAACGCAACCGAGAACTCCGCCTGCGTTGGTCAGAACGACTGCCCCGATTAGAGGGGATTAAGACTGAAAAGGGAGCGGTTCTCCAAAAAACATATCATTAAGTCAGAACGACTGCCCCGATTAGAGGGGATTAAGACCATATACAGATTTTACAAGTTTTGATTTTATCATGATTGTCAGAACGACTGCCCCGATTAGAGGGGATTAAGACTTCAGCGCTCCTCTTGTTGAGTCAATAACCAAAATATGTCAGAACGACTGCCCCGATTAGAGGGGATTAAGACCGATAACTGCTACTCCTGCTAAAAAATTCATTGCTATTGTCAGAACGACTGCCCCGATTAGAGGGGATTAAGACATAGCCTGGGCCTTGACCGCTACTGCAGAGTTCTGGGTCAGAACGACTGCCCCGATTAGAGGGGATTAAGACTGAATTCCTTTTTGCATAATGGCATGCAGGATACCTGTCAGAACGACTGCCCCGATTAGAGGGGATTAAGACAGTGATGGAGCTTGGTTCAGCGCCCCTCTTGATGAGTCAGAACGACTGCCCCGATTAGAGGGGATTAAGACTATTCTCCTTTAAAATTTAAATTTTAGTTAAACGAGCCGTCAGAACGACTGCCCCGATTAGAGGGGATTAAGACAAATATATACTATCCTTAAAAAATACCCGCACATATTGTCAGAACGACTGCCCCGATTAGAGGGGATTAAGACTTTTTAGGGATGTATAGCCAACCGTTATTGTCGTAAGTCAGAACGACTGCCCCGATTAGAGGGGATTAAGACCTGTGTCCTTCATAGACTGCGCCATTTTTGTACCTGGTCAGAACGACTGCCCCGATTAGAGGGGATTAAGACTTGTAGGTTTGTCTGTTAGTTTAGATTGTCAAGTATGTCAGAACGACTGCCCCGATTAGAGGGGATTAAGACATACTGCCGGTCGAGTTGCGGCTCTTTCCTGTGCGGGTCAGAACGACTGCCCCGATTAGAGGGGATTAAGACTATCAGTTTTTCCATTTTCCAAGATTGTAAAGATACGTCAGAACGTCAGAACGACTGCCCCGATTAGAGGGGATTAAGACTAACCTCCTTTTCTTTGCCGGGGTCAACCCGGCGATGAGTCAGAACGACTGCCCCGATTAGAGGGGATTAAGACTAGGCTGGCTTGTGGGTAGGTTTAATCTGTGAATATGTCAGAACGACTGCCCCGATTAGAGGGGATTAAGACCGGATGCGTTCAGCAAATGCGGCCTTTTCCTGCTGGTCAGAACGACTGCCCCGATTAGAGGGGATTAAGACTATTCGACACATATTAGCCACGTGTCGATTCAATCAGTCAGAACGACTGCCCCGATTAGAGGGGATTAAGACAGATTATCAATTCTCCTTGGCAAGCGAGAGATATTGCGTCAGAACGACTGCCCCGATTAGAGGGGATTAAGACTTGAAGTGATGCCTATGCTGTGGCTATAGTGCCGGTGCGTCAGAACGACTGCCCCGATTAGAGGGGATTAAGACTTACTAAATTGATCAACCGTTGGCATGGTTGTTGGTGTCAGAACGACTGCCCCGATTAGAGGGGATTAAGACCTCTTGGGCGGCTTGGACCGCAAACCCTGAGTAGTAAGTCAGAACGACTGCCCCGATTAGAGGGGATTAAGACTTTTATTAAGTTGTGCCAGAACCATGGCACGAGTTGGTCAGAACGACTGCCCCGATTAGAGGGGATTAAGACCCAAGTGCTTCCATTGCCTTTTCCTCAGGTGATTTTGGTCAGAACGACTGCCCCGATTAGAGGGGATTAAGACATAATCAGAAAAGCTACCGGCAAAATCTATAGAATGAAGTCAGAACGACTGCCCCGATTAGAGGGGATTAAGACAAAATAAAACAAAATCAATAATGTCATAGTTTGTGGGTCAGAACGACTGCCCCGATTAGAGGGGATTAAGACTTATCCGGTGGGGGTGTTAACTCCAGCCCGGCGTCTTGTCAGAACGACTGCCCCGATTAGAGGGGATTAAGACTACCTCCTTTTTAAATAGTCGCAACATGCTGACTATGTCAGAACGACTGCCCCGATTAGAGGGGATTAAGACAATCAACCCACATTTTAGGCTCACAACTCAAAAAGTGGGTCAGAACGACTGCCCCGATTAGAGGGGATTAAGACGTTTTCGTTGCTGTCATCATCGTTATCTCATAGTTAAGTCAGAACGACTGCCCCGATTAGAGGGGATTAAGACTCCAGGAAATATTTCTACTACGTTAGTGTACGAATACGTCAGAACGACTGCCCCGATTAGAGGGGATTAAGACTATAATTTCGGTTAAACAATTTTTCTATGATATTAGGTCAGAACGACTGCCCCGATTAGAGGGGATTAAGACTGATTAAAGCTCCTTTTAATTGGATTGTTTTGGCATGAGTCAGAACGACTGCCCCGATTAGAGGGGATTAAGACTGATACCCTCATCTTCAAGTTTATCGACCATATTTAAGTCAGAACGACTGCCCCGATTAGAGGGGATTAAGACTTCTCTATCAGTAATTGATATATTAGGCATAGCGTTTTGTCAGAACGACTGCCCCGATTAGAGGGGATTAAGACCTGAATTCATTGGTGGGATCTATCAGCAAGTCCATGTGTCAGAACGACTGCCCCGATTAGAGGGGATTAAGACTGATTCGGTTTGGTCACGACCGACCATTCCATGGTATGTCAGAACGACTGCCCCGATTAGAGGGGATTAAGACTTTCCTCTACCCATTCCCTAATGTTGGTCTTAATTTCTGTCAGAACGACTGCCCCGATTAGAGGGGATTAAGACAGATCTAATTTATCGATCTCACGAGATATCTCTTCAAGTCAGAACGACTGCCCCGATTAGAGGGGATTAAGACCTGGCAATTCTACCCGAGGTTGGGAATTCTCTGCCATCGTCAGAACGACTGCCCCGATTAGAGGGGATTAAGACACACGACACGAATGAACTCGGTAATGCTACCGATGGTCTGTCAGAACGACTGCCCCGATTAGAGGGGATTAAGACATACTAAGATGATTAGAGTGAAGATACTTGTCTTGTGTCAGAACGACTGCCCCGATTAGAGGGGATTAAGACTTTAACGGTTTTTGAGACTTCATCTTACGTCTTGCGTCAGAACGACTGCCCCGATTAGAGGGGATTAAGACTGAAATTGTTGGCTTCATCACTGAAGCCAACCACATCTGTCAGAACGACTGCCCCGATTAGAGGGGATTAAGACACGGTTCTGATAAAGTTTGTAACTGATCCGATCGTTGTCAGAACGACTGCCCCGATTAGAGGGGATTAAGACCAGGCACCCTACCTTCTTCTATTGCCCTCATGTATTCGTCAGAACGACTGCCCCGATTAGAGGGGATTAAGACTGT
Organism: Desulfobacterium sp.; assembly: GCA_034006945.1. Lineage (GTDB taxonomy): Bacteria > Desulfobacterota > Desulfobacteria > Desulfobacterales > Desulfobacteraceae > Desulforapulum. The sequence continues at coordinate 4,126 of JAVERV010000026.1, forward strand.
GCCGGTCTTAATAACTTTATTGACGGTCTTAATATGTCAGAACGACTGCCCCGATTAGAGGGGATTAAGACTTGGACAAGCTACATTTTTGTTTATTCTTTTCATAGTGTCAGAACGACTGCCCCGATTAGAGGGGATTAAGACCTCATTGCCACCAATTCTTCTTTTGTTGGCTGGTAGCGTCAGAACGACTGCCCCGATTAGAGGGGATTAAGACATGATACGTGTTGAAGTCTCAAACCCAGTATTCTCTTTTGTCAGAACGACTGCCCCGATTAGAGGGGATTAAGACTGTGATGGGATGATATCCCAAATATTCTGCAATTTCTGTCAGAACGACTGCCCCGATTAGAGGGGATTAAGACTATCTGTCCACTGTACGCCGGAGGGATTTATCCTTAGCTGGTCAGAACGACTGCCCCGATTAGAGGGGATTAAGACTCTTGGTTCCATTCATACCTTTTACCGTCGAAATTAAAGTCAGAACGACTGCCCCGATTAGAGGGGATTAAGACTTGAAGACCTTCTAATAGGTCTCCCCACTCTATCCAGTCAGAACGACTGCCCCGATTAGAGGGGATTAAGACACATGATCTATGCCCAGTATGTAAGAAGACTTATAAGTCAGAACGACTGCCCCGATTAGAGGGGATTAAGACGTCTTGACCTTGTTTCCGACAAAATTGATAGAATTGAGTCAGAACGACTGCCCCGATTAGAGGGGATTAAGACATTTGATTATAAAACTTGATAAATGTATTCAACAAACGTCAGAACGACTGCCCCGATTAGAGGGGATTAAGACCACATCTGTGGCATTCAGAGTGCCGACTATCCGGTCGGTCAGAACGACTGCCCCGATTAGAGGGGATTAAGACTCACGACTTTGGTCTGTTCAAACAATGGCTTTAACTTGTCAGAACGACTGCCCCGATTAGAGGGGATTAAGACTTTTCTCCTTTGTGCCCCCTGGGGGCGTTGATAGATTTGTCAGAACGACTGCCCCGATTAGAGGGGATTAAGACCAACCGCTTCGCCTTCTGTCAAATCTTCAATCGTTTGGGTCAGAACGACTGCCCCGATTAGAGGGGATTAAGACATAGAGCCAATGGTTTTGAAGCGTGCCATGGTATGGCGTCAGAACGACTGCCCCGATTAGAGGGGATTAAGAGAGATAGATAGTTGTGAGTTTTGAAACAAACGAAAAATTCATGGAATTATATCGAAACTGGGGAAAAGAACATGACAAAACCTGTCCATATTTAAAAACCGGATCCGCAGCAGCAGGAGGAAGAACCTCTTTTTGTTTCACACCTAATGTGGGAATTGAGATTGCTGTCAGATGTGTTTGCGGTAATTTTGTCGATATTACAGATTCAAGTGAATGGTAAAAACTTGATATTTATCGGCAGGAGAAGGGAAACATTGCTTTTATGGAAAATTGTTTGTCAAGGAAAAGAGCCTCAAGGGTTGGAGCGTTTATCAAGAGGGAAAAGTGATTTTTATCAAGGGAGCTGACAGCGGCTCTGATGGCTTTTTCCATGGATTCAATATCTTTGATTTGCTTTGAGTCTTTTACTCTGGAAAGTTCATAAAGGGGGATCAGAGCCATGATGGTTATGGCCGGACCGTTCTTTTCTGCCATGCAGATATCAATGCTTTTCATGAACAGTTCTTCGGCTTTTTCAGGGTCGTCTTGGTTCATGGCAATCCTTGCGCAGTTGCAGTACCAGAGTTGCCAGGGGTGGGTTGGGTTCGGGATGATTTTGGGAATTACCCTGTTCAGATAATCCCCGGCCGTTGCCAGGTTCTTTGTGTCGGCGAAAAACCTTGCAACTACTGCATGGTGCCAGCAGGAAAAATTGTTCGCCTTTTCAATGATCTCTTCCAGGTCTTCTATCTCCAGATAGCGGCATAGCAGGTTGGCGGCCGATGTGTGCATGCCGGCATCGAGGTGGGCGTACACTGCATAGTTGTACTGCCGGAGCCATTCTGTCTTATATTGTCCGGTGGAATCCAGGTTCCGGCCAAAGCAGTGTAAGGCTTTTTTGTGCCAAACGATGAAGTCTTTGATAAATTGCGGTCCGCAAAATCCAAAATGCTGGGACAGGGTACCGCAGAAAGCGCCATAGGCAGGATCGATGGGTGAGCCCATTTCAACCTTGCTTTTATAATGGTCTTCGAGTTTTTTGCTGAAGTTCAGGGCCTGGTGCGCTGGGTTGAATTTGTAATGGTTGTGACTGGAGACAAGCTGATTGTTAAAAAATTCCGTCTGGGTCTCAACCAGGATGGTTTGAGAATCATTAATGCATTTTATACCCCTGGCTGCAAGCTCGTGACATTTTTTTGTTTCGCCATTGGCATTGGCTGTATGGATGAGGAAGGTTATAAATTTCACAGCTGAGTCAGCCGGAAGAGATTTGTTTTCTGTGACATCCTCAACCTTTATAAGGGATGATAAAAAGGTTTTCTGACCGTGGGAGATGTCCTGCATGTTTAAGATTTTGTTTGAAAATATTTTAAATGCGTCGCTGTCCTGGCCAAGTTCCCGGATGGGCCTGTCCATGAGATTAGATCGAACAGCGCTCTCCAACAGGCCAAGATCGCAGCGAGCCAGGTTTTCGGCAAAGGCCCTGCCCGATCCCATCATTTCCCGGATTGTGGAAATGGCAGGACTGTTGCCGGGTGAAAACCATGCTGCAAAGAACCACGCCTGGTCAAGAGTTGAGACCACTGAAGTTTTGATTTGAGAGCCTGAAGGACTTAAAAACGGTGCTGACGGTGTTAAGAAAAGTTTAAGGCCTCTTGAACCTGCCAGTTCCAGTTTTTGATTTATACCGCCGGTGGTGTGGATTTCTCCCGCCCTGTCGATTCTGCCGGTGGCTGTAACGCCGGGATGCAGGGCCAGCTTCTTTAGAAGAGACAGAAACAGCAACGCCAGGGGCAGCCCCAGGGAGGACCCGGTGATCTGAGTCCTGCCAGTGGGGGCAAGCAGCGGGTAGACAACCAGGGAGCCAGAAGCTTGTGGCACAAGGATGCGGGCAGCAGCTTCCGCCGTTTGAACGGCCTCTTTGCTCTTTTCGTCAAAAAGGGGAGCAGCCCAGTCAGGAATAATAGCGACATTGTTTTTAACGGTGAATGTCCCCACCAGTATGCAGAAGTCAGCAAGGTTGTTCCGGCTTTCCACCAGGGGTAGAAACATCTGTCTCCACACTTGTTTGCCGGACAAATCATAACCGGACAAATCATAGTGGGTGTTCTCCGTTAACCAGGAGACAAGCCAGGCGGGCGTGGATTTTTGAAAGCACCTTGCCTCGGACACAAGGGCAAGAACCACAAACTCCATGAGGCTGGGGCTCTGGGAGAGAAAACATTGGATCTGATCAAACAGGAGTTCAAATTCATCCCTTGAAATATTTCGCCATAACCCGGGGCGGCCGCTTTTCAGCACAGACATCATCTGTGTGAAAGACCCGTTTCTGGCAAGAAAGGCCAGTTGGCGAATTCGGCCGCCCATTCTAAATTTTTTGACAGAATAAAGCGGTTTTAAGTATGCCTGTCAGGCAGTCGTCGACTTCAAATGCTGCGGAAAGGGAGCGGTATTCCATGGCAACCTTGACCTCAACCGGTAGGATTATCTCTCCTGATCTGAGTTTGAGATGGGAGTATCCGTAAACTCCTTCCCAGGGCACTGGAAGTTCAGGCAAAAAAATGGAATAGGCGATTCCGACCTCTGTTCGTACACATTCGGCCTCGGCCCTGACCGCTCTGACCTCGTTGATCTTCCCTTTTTCATATATATAGAGATTTGCATAGTAATACATAAAATCTTCGGAAGCAGCAGCCATTGGATAATAATCATCGGGAAGCACTGCCCCGGCAAAGATATCCCACAGATTATCAGGGGCATCTTTCCAGTGTATTCCTGGCGCCTTGTTCTTAAGGTCTGCTATCAGGGTTGTTCTGTCGATAAAATGGAAAACCGGCGGCAAGGTTTTGTCTTCGTTAAAAAACTGCGCTGTCTCTTGTTCGTATTGTCTGAAAAGGGCTCTTGGCCCGTCCGGCTTTATTGGAACGAGCAAAGGGGCAAATTCCGGGCTGTAATCAGGATCTTTGTGCATGGTAACTACTGCGTCCACAATGTGCTGGTCTTTTTGATATAGAATTCTACCAAGGGATTCCATCTTTACATGGAAAATGTTCCAGGTTTCAATACACAATGATCCTGTTGTCAGATTTTCTATTACAAGGTCGCCAGGGCCTGCCAGGGCAGGCTCTGAAAAGATCTGAGCAACGGGAATATATTCCTCAGAAGCGCTTTTTTGTTTCAGCACCATGACCGCCGGGGGGGAGTAATAGAATCCTTTGTCCCACGGGTTCTCTTTTGTTTTGAGAATTCGAATCTCTCCCGGTTTGACCTCTGGTTCCTTACCCGTTTGCTCCAAAGTTTCCGGTATGTTTGAAAGCTTTCGATTTCCGGATGAAAAGTGGTCTGGAAAGGTTTTTAAAAAATGCTCTTCAAACACATTCCAGGCGTCGAGGTCATCTTTCAGGTCGTCTTTCGGATCTATTTCGCAAAAGGGACAGATCCGGCAGTGGTCCTTATATTGTTTTTCCCATTGGGCCATATGTTTTATGGAACAGGGCGGACAGCGTCTTTGGCGTATGGCAGATTTTAGAGCATCCCTGCGTGATACCATGGCAATTATCCTTGTGTTGTCATTTTTGTCAGTTCTGTCATCTTAAACGGCTTTTAATGTAAAATTTCTAATTTTCTGTGACAGTATCTGGCAGAGTTTTTCAAGAAAGAGTAACGATGCATCGCTGTTGTGCTCCCAGGAAAAGGGCATCAAAAATTCCGAGAGCTTTTTTTTGATCTGCTCTTTCTGATAGGTTGCAAAGGATTTTCGCTTCATCTGCTTTTTGACTTCATCGTGGGAGAGTCCTTGACAGTGGTAGAAAAAAAAGATCTGGCAATCCATGTCATTAAGTCTGTTGGAAAATGCTGAAGCACAGCTTACAGCCTCGGTTTCATCCCCGGGACACCGCCCGTTCTGTTCCCCGTCATAGGGTTCGCAATAAAAGGCGACAGGGGTGTATTTGCCTATCCAGTCGATAAACATTTTAAGGGGAATAACAGGAGAACAGCCGTTAAAAATTGCCTCAACCTGGGAGATAAAGTATTCGGCGAGGGGGATCAGAAATTTTCTTTGATTCACCAAAGCATAGTCAGCGCCAGGACAGATGGTGTCTGGAAAGGGAATTTCTTTTAGATCGTCATCGGTTAAAAAGACACTCCCCGGTGAAACAGCGTGTTTTTTCCAAAAGCAAAAAATCTTTGGAGAGATTGCCTTTGTGGGATCTGCCTTTGTAGGGTCTGCTTTTGCAGTGCTGGAAGGCGAACTGAAAAGAGTCGATTCTCTTATGGCTGCCTGGGCGTTACGATAGAGTTTTTTATAGGGATCTTTTGTTCTAGCCTCGTCGATAATGCTGTTTATAAAGGCCCGTCTCAGTTCAGGGACCATAAATTGACCTTTTCTGCATATCAGTTGATGCACCCGATTCGTATCTGAGATAAAGATAAATAAACGGCTCAAAAGTTCATCAACCCTGTCTTTTTTGTCATTGGTATGACAATCGAAAAAAAGCATGGGGGCCAGTCCCTTGGATTGGATCTCTCTGAGGGATCGGTCTGCAATTTTTTGCAGAAACGGGATAGTATCTTTTTCTTTCAGCCATTTTTGTACTGCAATATGTTCAGGCGTCATGTCCATGGGTTTGTTATTGTATGAAAAGAGTCTTTTGTAAATAGGAAAGATTTAAAAAGATCATTTCAAAATCACGAATAATAAAAAGGCATCGATCTGGCCGATTCATACCAGTCAAAGGTGTCATTCAATGACATATATTTTTGGATCCCAAGCCGGTTAAGGTTTTTTGAAATTCCCGGCACTTTTTTTTCAAGCATTTTCATTTCATCCACAAGGTTAAACCTTGACCGTTTGCCCATTTCTTTTCTGCATGCGTGGATCAGGATTTTTATGGGAAGTTTAATAACATCTATGGTAAAGCCCTGGTTCTCGCCCATGGCGGCACGTTCAAACAGTACCAGGGCCGTGTTCAAATCACCTTTTATTGCATAGATTACCCCCAGCCATTTCATGGTAAGAAAAATGGGGTAGTTAACTGATGTTTCTTCCTGGAGCAATTGATTTTTAAGCTCACCTTCACCGGTGATCTCCATATTATGCCTGAGGCCAAGCACACAGACGTAGAGTCTGTGAAGAAGAAAAAAACCGCTCTTTTGAGAGCTGAAAGCATCCAGTTCAGATAAGTCAAAAAGTTTTTTTCTGCTGGATTTAGGGGACTGAGTTTCCAACATGAAACTGTCCGCAGTTTTTTCAAGATCGCCCCGTTTAAAATAAAAAGAGGTCAGATAGCCCATGCCCTGGACCCAGAAAGGGGAGCCCGCTACACAGTTATTTACATCATTTTTCAGATGTTGTTCGGCTTCATCATGGTAAATCTCTCCTTCAGGGTAATCGCACAAAAAACCGTACATCTGTCCGATGGATCCCTCAAGTCTGGCCCTTGTTTCGTCAATCCTTGCCTCTGTACCGGGATTTTCTTTCAGGGAAAACATCCGATCATACCTTTGAATCTCTTCACTCAGATATTCCTCCACCTCTTCGAACCTGAATACGTTGAATGCCGCCGATTGAACCATGAAAAGGACCGTTTCCAGACGCTCCTGGGCAGCGTTGTACATGCTGTCGAAGATTTCTGCGCCGTGTTTGTCAAGAAAATCAAGGTGGCGTTGAACATCTGCAAGGTCAACTTCACCCTTGTGGCATGAAATGATGATGCGGCTTCGTGCTGAAACAGCCTTGATTCTTCTGGTGTTCAACTGTTTTTCAACTTCATCAAGCAGCGTTTTTATGAAATCAAGATTTTCATACCTGTTCGGGTCTTGAATTAATTTTTCGTCTATATACGATTTTAATTCATTTTCAAACAATCGACTGTCTTCAGAGTCGATTGTTCTGCACATGCCTTCAACAACTTTTCTTAGATCATTATTTTGTGGGTTTGCGGCAAGGTTCTCAAATCCAAGCATCAGCCCCATGGTATGGTCTTGATCAAAAAGATGTTTTATCCTGGAAACGGCCCGGTTGGAGAGATAGGTAAACGCCTTATGGATGCTGAATCGTTTAACCCTGTCTTGTTTTTTATACTCTTCGAGATAGTTGTTCTTTTCTTCTCGCAAAGCGCCGCAGAACAAATCCGCAACCGCAAGGGGTAGAGATCTTCTTGCACTCTCCATGGTGATTTTTATTCTTTCAGCCATGGATTTGTCCGCAAACACTTCGGTAATTTCACCTATCAGGTTGTCGCAGATATTACGTTCATATTCATTGCTGTTCTCGAACCCGTATTCGCCCATCAACTGCCGGATCCTTCGAGAGGCAATTAAGATCTCAGCACAGTCCTCTTTTTTCAACTCTATCCTGTCAAGGATTTGGAGAATTGTTGCCCTCAGTATTTCAATATAGGCGGCCTGCTCATTTGCATAGTATCTTGGGAAACCCGTTGATCTGAAAGCAAAGAGAACCTTTTTATCCAGGCTGTCAAAAATGGAGGTCATCATTGGTTGAACCCAGCTGACCGGGATGGTTATTGTGCTGTCAGCATTGGTTCTGCGTTCCGGCCTGTGCAGGGGAATAAAATGAAGATCGTCGGGAATTTTTAAAATATACTCTTTGCCTGAAGTTTCCTCGATATCCCGGTTATGGGGGGCAACCGCATTGTCTATCGTTTGCTTCAAATTATGGGGGAAAGTCCCGGAACTAACCCACCCGGCTATAAAATCTGTATTGTATCTTACCTTTGACTTTTTCCCAAAGTTACCGGTTTCATCGATGAATATATGATATTTCATACAACTCCTAGTCAGATGTTGAATTTCGAATTCACAGAAAAGATTTTACACTAACTATTGTCAAGACCGATTCTGTATTCCATTTCTCAATCATTCCTTTACTTCTTTATAATCTAAAGTTAGTAGGTTATTGTCTGAAAAGTTTTTTTTGTAAATGAAAAATGTTGAAACAAATGATTTCAAAGCCGTAAAAGATTTCAGAACAGGCCGTCAGATAAATCGATTCATAAACGGTTTAAAAATATAACAAGCAAAGAGAGCCAGAAAATGGAATTTGGAAACTATCGTTTTTTGATTAAATTGACAGACGACGCCTTTCTTCCCTACTACAAGGGGTCAACATTTCGGGGACTTCTTGGCCATGCCATGCGAAGTGTCGTCTGTCCTTTAAAGCGTAACGAATGTTCATCCTGCATTCTTTGTTCCACCTGTACCTATGCCCTTGTTTTTGAAACGGGCCTTGTATTGGCTTTACCGCATACCCCCAGGGTTTCGGCCCCTCCCCACCCCATGGTGCTGGAGCCGCCCCTGACGGAAAAAAGAGAGTTTAAAAAAGGCGAAACCCTGGAGTGCGGTCTGCTTTTGTTCGGAAAGATCAACAAGAATTTACCTTGTTTTATCCATGCCTTTGGTGAAATGGGCAGGATCGGCATTGGCAAGAAAATAGGGGGTAAAAGAGCAGGCTTTGTTCTGGAAAGGGTATCGTCCAGCAACGAGGTCATTTTCTCTAAAGATAACGGTGTCGTTTCAATGCCCCAACCCCTGGATTTAATTTTCAGTTTAGACAGGCAGGACAACTCTTTTTCAGATTGTTTGAAAATCCAGATGGTAACGCCGTTAAGGATATTAAAGGGCAATGCAGGCAAGGCAGACCTTTCGTTTCCCTTGCTTTTAAGATCCATGATTCGACGAACCACCTCCCTTTTAAATGCCTATGGCCAGGGAGAACCCCGGGGAGATTATGCCCTGCTCGTTAAAAAGGCTGAAGAGGTGAATCATGCTGAACTTCGATCTCCTCCTTTTAAAAATGCTCTTCGTTAATGGTGGCGGCTGACCCAGGGAAATCTGTTTGCCGGGGAGTTGTTAAAGTCGGAACAAAAGTTGTTCGGCGGCGTAAATGACAAGGCAAGCCGCAGCCTTGTGGATATAGTGGTTACGGGTGATGTGGTTACAGGTTCCCTTAATGAAAGGATAGATATTGGTTTTAAAGTAAATCCTGAAGCTAATGGCAGGAAAGCCAGCCTGGCAGCTTACCTGGGAATGGGACCGGTTCATTTTACAGGGAAATTTGAAAAGGCACCGATTCTTCCGGGGCAGATATTTAAGTTCAAGGAGCTATGGAGACAGATTTTTTGAAAGACCGACAACCAACTCCGTAAATAAAGTTAACTGCAAAAAATAACACCAGGAGAATATTCGCCATGAAATTCGGGAAATATCTGTTTCACATCACACTGACCCAGGACGCTTTATTACCAGCGTATAAAGGGTCCACATTCAGAGGGCTTTTGGGTCATGCGTTGAAACGAACCGTGTGTGCGCTTAAAAACCAAACCTGCGCCGCCTGTATTTTAAGGCAAAACTGCACCTATGCCCTTGTCTTTGAAACAGCCCATGCACTGCCGGCTCCGGAAAACGGTAAGATCTCTGTTCCACCCCACCCCATGGTTCTGGAACCGCCTTTAACGGAAAAAAGAAACTTCACTGCCGGGGATACCCTGACCTGCGGCATGGTTCTTTTCGGAGACTTGAACCGGAACCTGCCCTATTTTATTTATGCCTTTGACCAGATGGGACGCATCGGCCTGGGTAAAAGTTTAAACGGCAGCCGTGCCGGGTTTACCCTGGCATCTGTATCCTTTGGCGATAAAACTGTTTATTCAAAAGAGGATGGTCGGGTGACATTGCCGGAAGTACTGCCAACGTTTGATCTGAACCCGGATCAGAACGAAAGTCCGGGTCATCTCACACTGAATCTGCAGACTCCGTTCAGAGTGAGCACGAAAACAGGTCGGGAACCTGATCTGCCCTTTGATCTTTTAATGCGTTCCCTGATCCGCCGGTGTACCGCCCTGTTAAATACCTACGGAGACGGCGAGCCAGCCCTTAATTATCCGGAAATTGCGAAAAAAGCAAGTCAGGTACGCCTTACCGACAACCGCCTGGCCTGGTTTGACTGGCAGCGGTATTCCTCCCGCCAGGAGAAAAAAATGTACATGGGCGGGCTCCTCGGGCAGGCGGCCTACCAGGGAGACCTTGGGCCTTTTCTGCCTTTTCTTCGCATGGCTGAAACTGTTCATGCCGGAAAAAATACGGCTTTTGGGCTTGGCAAAATAAAACTGGAGACAAGGAACCAATGAATGTCGAAGAAAAGACAGCACCTGAAAAAATGTTTTTGATGTTTAATCATACTCTTTCCAGGCTTCAGGAAACTGATGCACGAAATGTCTGGGGAGCACAACTGCAGTTTGTGGAGATGCTAACGCAGTTGAAGGCGCTCTGGTCACAGATCCCCGCAGATAAAAAAGATCTTTTTGACACGCTGGCCCCTTTTCGAGCATGGCTTGAAAAGGAATCCAGCCCCAATGATATTGTCTTAATTCAAGGGGATTTCGGTGCCGCCTGGCTCATGGTCAAATATGCATTAAACAGCAGTCTTGTACCGGTTTATTCTGTTACCATCAGGCAGGCCAGGGAGGAAACTGCACCGGACGGCACCGTGAAAAATATTCATTTTTTTAAACATCAAAGGTTTCGATTATACGGCGCATAGCAGCCACGGGTTGATCTGATCTGTCAACACCCAGATTTAACCCATAACAACAAAACAATTCAGCATGTTGTTTTTCTTTTCATAAAAAAACAGGAGAAAATATGGCTAATATCTTTATCAGTTTTCTTGGCATCGGCAAATATGATAAGACACCTGGGTATGCCTTGGCCGAATATGTGTGGAAGGAAAAAACAGCCCAAAGCATAACCTGCCGTTTTGCCCAGACCGCTATTCTTGCAGCCTTGGAAACGTCTGAAAATCAAAATGATACCGTGGATCGGGCTGTCCTGTTCTGCACCCGGGAATCCTATAAAAAGCATCTGAATCTGTTAGAGGATGAATTTAAAAAACATCTTAAACAGAAGCCGGAAATTATCATCCCGGACCTGGTGCCGACGGATATGACCGCTGACAACCAGTGGGGCTGGTTTGAACAACTCCTGGACAACGTGGGGGTTGGGGATAGACTTGTTATTGATTTTACCCATGGGATGCGGGCGGTTCCCATTATATTTTCCAGCGCCATTGGTTTTCTTACAAGGGCTAAGGAGATCACCCTGAATCATGCCCTGTATGCCTGGTATGACCAAAATCGAAAAGACAAACCCCACCCCATTGTGGACATGAAAGACTTTTACGTAATCAATGATTGGGCAGAATCCGTGGCCCGCCTAACTGACGATGCCGATGCCAGAAAATTGGGGGAAATGGCAAAACAATCCCAGGTGGATGCCCTGGCCCCCCTGGCAGATGAAAACCTGATAGTCGCGTTCCAGGAAATGACCGACTGCATCCGAAACGTGGACGTGAACAATATATCCCGAAAGGTTAATGATGCCCTGGCATATGTCCAAAACAGCCGCACCCAGGTGGGTGGTTCGGCCCGGCTGATGTTGGATCTTGTCTGGGAAAAATTTTGCGCCCTGGCCACGGACTATCCTCCCAGCGGTCGATATGATCAGCCATATTTTGAAACCCAGATTAAAATTATCGAAGTTCTTATGGAACACCGGCTTTTCATGCAGGCGTTTACGGTTATGCGCGAGCTTGTTGGAGCTATTGGTATGGCCGGTGTCGGTGGCAAATATGCCAGGAAAGAAATGGTCTCAAGCGACGGCAAAAAATACAGAAAACGATTTCCCGAAGTATTTGTTAATATGATGCAGTTTCCAATTGATAAATGGAAGTTTTCCGGTCTGAACGAAGATGATCGCCTGAAATTGATGCCATGGTTTGAAAAGCTGCAAACGGCCGGCATCGAACCCCAGCTTCGGGAGATTGTCGATGAAATAGTCAAAATACGCAATGGGTTTGACCATGCATGGACTTCAGAAAATGCTGCATTCCCTGACATCGAAAATAAAGGGAAAAAATATTTAACGGTATTACACGACATTGTACGTCAAATGACGAAACAGGAGTTATTTTCTGAATGACATATAATTGGGTAAGCAGTTTGATGCACAAGCACAACCCTGTTTAAAAAAACCATACGGAGAGGCTTATGAACAAAACTACATTAAAAATAGCCATGGCCGCTTTTTTCCACGATCTGGGAAAATTTATTGACCCCAGAATGCTGGAATTGCCGGCAGGGTACGCCGATAAAAATGCAGGCGTTTTTCTACCGTCATTTAATGGGAAATATTCCCACTGGCATGCCTTGTACACAGCCGGGTTTATTGAAAAAGCATCACCGCATCTTCCTTCTGAACTTAACACCGGAAACTTTGGGGACGGGGATGCATTTATCAGGCTGGCTGCCGCCCACCATGATCCCTCATCTGTCATGGAATGGATTGTTGCTCTTGCGGATCGCATCAGCAGCGGCATGGACAGAGAAACCTTTGACAGGGAGAGCACACAGTCTGTTCAGTTTAAAGATTATAAAACCACCCGGCTTTTACCTGTGTTTGAACATATGATTCTGGATGATGATCCAGAACCTTTGACAGCAGAAAAATGCAGTTTCAGGTATCCGTTGAAACCATTGACAGCCGAATCTATTTTTCCGGTTGAGCAGGCAAGCAATTTGCCGACAAACCGTGCGTCTGCCGCTGCTGAATATCAGGCTCTCACAAAAGAATTTCTGGCGCAAATGGAAAGACTGGCTCACATGGAAACAAACACAGCGCTCTGGTTTGAACATTTTGATTCCCTGGTTAAGGAATATACCTGGGCTGTTCCTGCGGCACGGGTGGGAAAGGTGATACCGGATGTTTCCCTGTATGACCATTTGAGGACAACGGCGGCAATTGCCGCAGCAATATATCTGTTCCATGCAGATTCCGATACATTGGAACCTGGGGCAGTTCAAAATCTTGGCGATGAAAAATTTTTACTGATTTCCGGCAGTTTCAGCGGCATCCAGAATTTTATCTTTTCCAGCGGCGGGGAATCTGCCAAATACCGATCAAAAATAATGCGGGGTCGTTCTTTTTATGTTTCCCTGCTTTCCGAATTTGCCGCACAGCTTTTATGCAAAAAAATCGGACTGCCCCATACGTCCGTGATTTTTAATGCCGGCGGAAGGTTTACCCTGCTGGCGCCTAAAACGGATAAAGCTGTCAGCGCCCTTGCTGCAGCTGAAAAAGAGATCAACGACTGGCTGGTGGCACGAACTTTTGGTGAAACCAGTATGGTCTTTTCATCTGTTGCCGCAAAAAGCCGTGACTTTGAATCAACCCATTTTTCAGCATTGTGGGAACGGTTGGTAAAAGCAGGGGATGAAAAAAAATATTCAAGACTGGACCTGGCCAATTATGGTGGTGCAGTAGAAGATTATCTGGACAGGTTCTGCAATGATCTCTCTTCTGCTGTTTGCCAGTTATGTGGCAAACGTCCTGCCGGGCGCAATATTTCAGTGCATGAGCTCCCCTGCTGTGCCCTGTGCCGGGATCATGTATTTATCGGGGAGAATCTTGTAAAACATCCTTATCTGTTTATCACTGAAAAAGACGCAGGTTTTTCGGGAAAACGGCTTTTTGATCCTGTTTTTGACAAGTTTCAACTTTATTTTTCAAAAGATGATCCCGCCGGGATCTCCGGTTCTTCTGCAATATTGAAGTACTGGTGTCTTGATGCCGGACAGGCGGATTCGGATTTTGCCAGGGTCACCCACCGGCATCTTAACGGGTATGTACCTGTATATTCGAGTACAGACCAGGGGGACGATGCAGAATCGGGCATGCCTAAAACGTTGAACGACCTTGCCGCTGCCGCCGCAACGAACGGTCAGGGGGTAGAGGCGCTGGGCGTTCTTAAGGCAGATGTGGATAATCTGGGGCTGCTTATGGCATGCGGATTAAGAAAACATCTTTACACTGTATCTCGAATGGCTTGCATAAGCCGTCAAATGGACCATTTTTTCTCCCTTTTCCTGCCGGACTTTCTGCTGAACTCGGAAAAATTTCAAAACATATATACTGTATTTGCCGGCGGTGATGATCTTTTTCTGATCGGGCCGTGGAATTGTATTATCGAACTGTCCAGGGTTCTAGAAAATAAATTCAAGGCGTATGTGTGTCAAAATGAGAATATAACTTTTTCGGCCGGTATAACCCTCCATAAACCCCACACCCCGATCAATACGCTTGCCAAAGCTTCGGAAGAAGCCCTTGACCGATCTAAGTATGGCGGCAGAAAACGGATTACACTGTTCGGACATACTGTGCCGTGGCCTGTTTTTAAGGAGCTTGATGCGATTCGTGACGAACTTCATCAATGGACGGCTGATCAATGGATCAGCCTGGTTTTTCTCTACCGGATCAACTTTTTTATTGCCATGGCAGAGCAGGAGAAGCTGCTGATAACCTCCTCACAGGAGGGGATACCTCTCGACCAGATGAACTGCACCCAGTGGCGCGCCAAACTTGCATATTCCCTGGAGCGAAGTAACTTGCCCGGCGTTGATCCTGGTCAAAAAAAAGAACGTCTGAACCATATCAGAGAAAAAGTGGCCATGTGGCTGACGGTTTACGGCGGTGATCTCAGAATCGCTCTATGGACTTTACAATACAGTTTAAGAAAGGAGAATAGAAATGGATAAAATAGAGTTCTGGAAAGACCGGGAAAAAAAGATCATTGACCCTGAATTGTTTTCAAAAAAAGCGGAAAGCTTTGCCCTTGAAATTGCAAAGGATAATGAGCAGGTCAGAGGAGTCAACAAAAGAACCCAGTTGAGAAAATTTTTTGATGAGATAGTCAGTCTCAACATGCAGGCCAAAACATCTCCCCATGGGTGGGAAAACATTCTCCCGCTGGTTCATATGGTAACAGCAAAAGCTGCGTATGCCAAAGGGCGTAACCTGATATCAGACAATTTTCTCAATTTTATTAAGGAATCGGTAAACCAGGTAGAGGAGCCTTGTGATCTGGATGTGTTTAACTCTTTTTTTGAATCTTTTATCGGTTTTTACAGACTTCACGGACCCAACAACTAAGCAAAAGGATAATAATATGAAACTTGTAAATATAAAGGAAATTACCGGCACCCTTCAGTTGAAAAGCGGACTTCACATCGGCGCAGGTGACACGGAAATGCGCATTGGCGGCACAGACAATCCTGTTGTGAAACACCCCCACACCAATGAACCCTATATTCCGGGCTCCTCCCTGAAAGGGAAAACCCGGTCGCTTCTTGAGCTGTCCTCGGGCCTTATGGGAATGACCCACGGGGCACCTCTTGGCATAAAAGAGTATATTAAACTTGAAGGTGAGGACAAAAAAACCTGTAAAGCCATTCTTTCTCTCTTTGGTGCCAGCGGGGCCGATGCTGATGAAAAAAATGAAATCGGCGTGACCCGTCTCTCCTTTGCCGATGCCCCCTTGAGTGAATATTGGAAAAGAAAGGCAATGGTATCCCATCTGGCATTTACTGAAGTTAAATCTGAAAATTCAATCAACCGAATCAAGGGAACGGCCCAAAATCCCAGATTTATAGAACGGGTGCCGGCTGAAACAGAGTTCAGCTTTTCCATTACCCTGAAAATACTGCAGGGGGATCAAGGACTTGAAGATCTTTTGTTTAAAGGGCTGAAACTGCTGGAACAGGATGCCCTTGGCGGGTCGGGGAGCCGGGGATACGGTAAAATTAAATTTTTGTTCGACCAACCGGAAATACAGGCAAAATTCGATAACGTATCCCCCCTGGTTTAGGAGGTAAGCATTGGAACTTTATAAAATAACCATCCGCCCGGATTCAGGCTTTGGAACAAGCTTGAAGGGCGATACCCTGTTTGGGCATTTCTGCTGGCAGGCCGCCCATGACCCAAACCTTTTGAAAACAGATCTGGATACGGTCATTGAACAATACGCCCGAAAACCCTTTGCTGTTTTTTCCTCTGCCGTGCCGATGGATCCAGCTCAAGGCGCCTTCCATTATTTTAAACGGCCGGATATTCCCCTGGATTGGTTTTTGTCATCTGATAATTTATCAAAAAAAGAAAAAATTCTGGCGGCCAAGGAGTTAAAAGGTAAAAAACGGCTCAAGGGCAATCCCGATTTGATCCTTGACGCAGCCCAGGCAAATCTTGCAGCCGATACAGATTTTAAGGATAATGGTATTGCTGAAACCGGGACAACTGTCCACAACACCATTAACCGGGTGACCGGCACAACAGGGAAAGGCCGCTTTGCGCCGTTTGAAACCTCTGTCTCCTGGTTTTATTCAGGTGTTCTTCTCTCTTTGTTTATCCTGACAGACCCTGAAATTCTTGATAAGGAGAGCCTGGTCAAAGGGTTGTCAAGAATCGGAAAATTCGGTTTTGGGCGGGATGCCTCCACAGGCATGGGGCGGTTTAAAATTGTTGACACCTGTCCGCTTCCCCTGCCGGATCTGTCCAGGGGCGACGCTCTTTACACCCTTGCCCCTTGTCTGCCGACAAAAAGCCGGTTCAATAAAATCTGGTTCACCCCGTTTGTCCGATTCGGTAAACACGGGGACTTGCTGGCAGGCGTGCGCCAGCCATTTAAAAATCCTGTAATCATGGCTGATGAGGGCGCTGTCTGCATTCCGGCCCAAAATATTGAAACCCCATACATCGGCTGTGCTGTCACCAATGTATCAAAGGCCATGCCTGAAACCGTTGTGCAGGCGTATGCACCTGTGCTGCCCATCCGTCTGGGAGGTCACCATGAGAAAAACTTATAAATGCGTTATTTCTGTTAACTCTCCTTTACACATCGGCTGTGACGAGGTGTATGAACCCATGGGATTTGTGCTGGATGAGGAACAAAATGAACTGATAGTCTTTGATCCCGTATCGTTTATAAACAATTTATCCCAGGCAGACAAAAGTACCTTTTCTTCCCTCTGCTGTTCAGGGGATCTTTTGTCAATACTTCGAATTTATAAGTTTTTCCAGGGCAGGAAAGCCCAGGGCAGAAGGGTCAGTGTGGCCCCGGCCTTTATAAAGCATTATAATAATACATTAAAAATTCCCGAAAATAAAATCCAGCAGGAACTCAACAAATTTGTTATCGAGCGTACGGCATTTCGAGTGGCTGACGATCGCCCTTTTATACCAGGCTCGTCCATCAAAGGGGCCTTGAGGACAGGCTACTTGAATCATGTATGCGGCGGAAAAAATATGAGGCAAAGAGATGCCGATGCCCTTGAAAAAAAACTGCTGGATTATCAATCCATTGAACAGGATCCTTTTGGCCATGTCATGGTATCGGATTTTCAACCGGCCGGAGAAATTAAAACCAGGATCGTGTATGCCGTCAACAAGAAAAAAACGATCTCGGACAAAGAAGCCCGGGGGCCTTATCAGATTCTTGAGGTGATTGAACCTGGATCAGCCTTTACAGGCGAGATAACAATTAGACAGCCAGCACCTGAAGCCCCTGTCCGGAAGCCGATTCAGCTGAAAACCCTTTTATCCGGCACCCACAGCTTTTATGCAGGGGAACACGAAAGGGAAAATCAGGAACTTAACGCCATGGGTGTTCCTGTCCAAAATTTTATTCAAACAGACATCTTGTTGATGCGTATGGGACGTCACTGCGGTGCTGAATCCGTCACCATTGCCGGAAACCGGGACATAAAAATTATGAAAGGCCCCAGAACAAGACCCGATTCCCTTGATCATGCTACAACCTTGTGGCTGGCGTCTCCTGCCCGGGAAAATAAAAACGTTAAAGAATTTCATCCTTTTGGCTGGGTTGGTATTTCCCGTCTTGATACAGACCTTCAAACCCGGTTGTCCGAACAAGAAGGTGCCTATGCTGTCGTGAAGGCTCAAGAGGAGGAAAAACAGCTGGCTGAAATGGAGCTGCAGATTCAAAAGGCCGTTGAGGCCCAAAAAGAGCTGGAAGAGAAGGCGGCCCGGGAAGCGGCTGAAGCAGCGGAAAGTAAAAAGAGGCAAAAAGAGCTGGAAGCCATGTCTCCCCAGGACCGGGAATTTGCTGAAATATTTGATGAAGATCCGGTGATTGAAAATAAGGTGGTTGAACTCTATAACCGGCTCGATGAAATGGGAGATGATTTCAGGATCAAGTGCGCTGAAAAGATAAAAGCGTTTTATATCAGTGAAAACAAATGGAAAGTTAATAAGAAAAAGAAAAAACAGTTTGCTAAGGTTCAGCATCTTAAAGCCATTCTGGGAGAATCATGATGTTTAAACAACTTAAACAAAAGTGGGTGCAATATGTTGAATAAATTAACCAGGAGCTTCATTAAATGTTTTTTCTGCTCTGCTGTGTTTTGTTGATAGCCGTGTCCGGTACAGTGCTGTAATTCAGAATGACTGCCCCGATTAGAGGGGATTAAAACAGACAGGGATAGCTCGACAGAATGCTCAATGTTGTGGGTCAGAACCATTGCCCCGATTATAGAGCAAAGGCCGCTTCATTGGCGTTGCTTGACGATTGGTTGAGATGAGAAGAAAAAAAGAGGAGAAAAAAATGGCTAAGGCGTTTATTTCATTTTTAGGAACCAGCGATTATCTAAACTGTAGATATAGTTTGAACGACACCCCCGGTGAAATCGTCAAATATGTTCAGGAGGATCTTGTCCGGCGGTGCTGCATGGACTGGAATTCCCATGACGAGATTAGAATATTTACAACAGCCGAGGCCGTGGGAAAAAATTGGCAGGATAACGGCCATGCGGATTGGAAAACCAAGAAGGAAAAAATCTCTACCGGTCTTGAAAACAGATTTAAAGCGCTTGGGATAGATGCAGCCATCAAACGGATTGACATCCCAAAAGGAGATAATGAAGAACAAATCTGGGAGATTTTCAACAAGGTCTTTTCTACCTTGAGAGAAGATGAAGAGATCGTGATCGACATCACCCACGGGTTTCGGTCTCTTCCAGTACTGCTAATGACACTCATCGGATATTCCAGGCTATTAAAAAACATCTCTGTTTCCGGTATCTATTATGGGGCCTTTGAGGTACTGGGAGACTTTACCGCAGCAAACAAAATACCCGAAGATGAGCGAATCGCCCCCATATTTGATCTCACAAGTTTTGAGAAGATTATCGAGTGGACCCAAGCTACTCAGGGGTTTGTGAAAAACGGAACGGCTAAAGATTTGAAGCACCTTGCGAGTAAACGGATAAACCCTGTTTTAAAGGAATCCCGGGGAGCTGATTCTGCTGCAAAGGCAATGGATACGATTGTTAATGGAATAGAAATGATTTGTCAGAACATTCTTGTGAACAGGGGAACTGAAATTTTACACTATGATTATGAAAAAATTAAAGACCAACTTCAAAAACTCCGGCAGGAAGATGTTTTCATAGCTCCCCTGGCTCCTCTTTTTGTTGTAATTGAAGAAAAAATAGATGGCTTTGCAAAGGATGATATAAATAATGGTTTCAGGGCCGTTGACTGGTGTGTTTCCCATGGAATGATTCAGCAGGCCATCACCATGCTCCAGGAGAATATGGCAACTTTTTTGCTTACTCAGGTTGGTGAAGATTGGGGGGTAGAAAAAAATCGAGATGCGGTTTCATTGACCATGAATTTAGTGTCGCAAAAGAAATCAAACTTGGATGTTGATTCTGATGTTGATGATGCACAGCGTCAACTAATAAAAAAACTTATGGTCAATCCTATCCTTCTTAAACTCTATAAATCCTATGAACAGTTGAGGAGTATTCGTAATGATGTGAACCATGGCGGGTTTAGAACGGAGGAAAACAAAAAGGCAAGTTCAAGTCAGTCAATCCAGGATAAGTTTGGGCAATCTTATACCGAGATTAGGAGAGCTTTATGTAACCCTTTTGTTCCTTCTTAAACTCATTGAACAGGTAAAAGGTAGCGATGTTTATACTGATCTGTTTTGATATTGTTGACGACAAGGTGAGATATAGAGCCGTTAAGCTTTTAAAGGGGTATGGGGTAAGAGTGCAAAAATCGGTGTTTGAGTGTGCCAACATCACGGAACACAGGTTCTTGAAACTAAAATCAGGGCTTGAGGATGTGATTGATCACACCGAAGATACCGTCAGGTTTTACCCCATATGCCGGGCCTGCATTGCAGGTGTTGAGTTTTCCGGTGTTGGGAGCTCTCCCCTGACGGATAAATTCAGGGTCACCTGATAAACTTAAAAAATAATTTTGAAAG
This sequence comes from Desulfobacterium sp., assembly GCA_034006945.1. GTDB lineage: Bacteria > Desulfobacterota > Desulfobacteria > Desulfobacterales > Desulfobacteraceae > Desulforapulum. The sequence goes on from JAVERV010000026.1 coordinate 24,420, forward strand.
AAAAGAATCCATAGCCGTATTACCTCCCAGATAATAAAATTCAATACATTGACATTTTCAGGGAGATTCTTTATGGGCAAAACGATCCAGACCAACGGTTATTTTAACAACATTCCCCAGGATATCTGCACGCAGCTCCCTCTTCCTCAATTCTATGAGAAACTCGAAACCCACAGGCATGTTCAGGATACTTTGAGCTATTCCGAAGCACAGCTTGGCGGTTATTTCCACAAATATTTTCCAAGAAGCTATACTGAAACCTTTACAGTTATGAGCCAGCTTGTCCATTTTTCTCAAAAATATCGCAAGATCCTTTTAGAAAAACAGTGCCTGACTCTCCTTGATATTGGTGCAGGCATTGGAGGGAACATGATTGGAATGCTCAAGTATATCAGTGCAGCCTTTCCCAGGGTGGAATCGGTCCAGATTGATTCTGTAGACGGTAACAAAGGTGCCCTGGATTATCAGGCCCGTCTTATCAGAAATCTGAACCTCAACTTTACAGTCGCCTTTAATCGTGTCCATCATGTTTTTTCTCCTGGGACTCTGATTAGAGAACTGGGCAATCTTGTCTCTGTCGCTTACGGGTACGATATTGTCATGGCAAGCAAGTTTATCAACGAATTTTACAGGAAAGACAATGGCATCGGTGGGCTGTACGGCAGTTTTATCGAGTTGGGCGATGTTTTGTTGAATAAAGAGGGCATCTTGATGATTACCGAGCTGACAGATAGCTTGCCCGGCTATGGACATCTTAATATGGCTTTTAACCGGGAGACTGTATCTTACTATCAGTCATGTTCCAATCCCCTGAACCAGGTATTCCCAATCCAGTGTCACCTGTGGCGGGATTGCTGTGAGGATGGCGATAGATGCTTTGTTCAGCAGCGCTATCTTTCCGACTATGCAAAAGCCTTTACACAGGTTTTCTGCAGGAGAGATTTTGGGAACGAGTTTTACAGTGAGACCTATCTGCATGGTCAGAAAAAAGCACCTGTCCGGATCAAGAGTACAAGACGGAACGGAGGGCACTTCTGTTACCAGGGCAAGCTGCGTGACACAGCTGAATTATCATGATAAACAGCTGAGACTTAACCATGAGTACCGTTATTGTAAACAAGGAGTCCCCATGAGTATTAAATGGCCCCAAACCACCGTTGAAACCCCGGAAGGGCCTTGTACCGCAATTGCCCCCTGGATCATATCTGCAAGCCGTGCAACGGATATTCCAGCTTTTTACGGTGAATGGTTTTTTGATAGGCTTGAAAAGGGTTATGTTCAGTGGATCAATCCCTTTAACCGGCTTAAGCCCCAGTATGTGTCATTTGCCAACACCCGGGCGGTTGTCTTCTGGACAAAGAACCCGAGGCCAATTATTCCGTTGCTCAAACAGCTTAAAACACTTGGCATAGCCTGTTATTTTCAATTTACCCTCAATGATTATGAGGCAGAGGGTTTTGAGCCGGGCGTACCAGCGCTGAGCCAGCGTATTGAAACTTTCCAGGCCCTGTCTGAACTCCTGGGAAAGGAGTGCGTCATCTGGCGTTTCGATCCTCTGCTGATTACAGACAGGAGTGAGCCGGATCAGCTGATTTCAAAGATCCAGCGCCTGGGGGAGATCCTTCACCCCTTTACAGAGAAACTTGTTTTCAGTTTCGCAGATATTGCAAACTATAAAAAAGTGAGGAGCAATCTTGCCAGGCAGGGAGTTGAGTATCGTGATTTTGATACGACTGCCATGACGGACATGGCCAGGAAAATCAGCGATATAAACAGGCCCTGGGGGCTGAAACTTGCCACCTGCGGTGAGGCCGCTGACCTTGCCCCTTTTGGAATTGAACACAACAGGTGCATTGACGATGAGTTGATTCTGCGAATTACCGATGCACCGGGCAGGAGTGTCCAGTTTGAAAAATTTCTCGGGTATGAACGCCAGGGGGATCTGTTTGCTGAACCCCACCAATCCAGGACAAAAAACCTCAAGGATAGGGGTCAGCGCAGGGAGTGCGGCTGTATTTACAGCAAAGACATTGGAAGCTACAACACCTGTCCCCATGGTTGTATCTACTGCTATGCCAACTCTTCGCCTGCGGCTGTTAAAAACAACCGGCTGAAAATCCAGGTGGGAAATCCATCGCTTGCCTCTCGTTGACTCTCCCCCATGGTTTTATTTGATGAGTTTGTGGGCAAATTCTATGGCTTTAGCTCGAACGGACGGATCCATTTCAGAAGGTGTTGTGCACCCGCCAATGAACAACTCGCCGGCGTTGACGGCCTTATGGTACTTTTGCATCCGGCCGAACGCTGTAAATGCTCCTTCAGCATTGTTGTCCCAAGGGCCTGCTCCGGTTAGAAGGAGTGCCTGGCGCTGGCCTTCCACCAGGGATTTGTGGCCGGGCAGGTTGGCGTTTGTGTAAAGGCTGTAGGTTCGGTCGATAACGGCCTTGAGCTGGGCATTTATCCCCCAGAAGTAAAGAGGCGAAGAAAATACCACAGCCTCTGCTCCGATCATTTTTTCCAGGATTTCCAGGATATCATCCTTTTGGACACAGCCCACGGCATCCGGGATTTCCTTGCATTTTTTGCAGCCTATGCAGCCCTTGAGATCTTTTGAATGCAGATAAATAGTTTCCACCTCGTGGCCGTTTGATTTCAGCTCTTCTTCAACCCAATTAAGAACCTTTGCTGTATTTCCCTTTTTGCGGGCTCCTCCCTGGAGCAGTATTACCTTCATTTTGTGTTCTCCTTGATAAGAAACAGCTTTTAGCATTTAGCTAACTGCTATCGTGTTTTATTCTTCGTTGTGTCCGCAGGACATGGGGGTTTTATAGAAAACTCCCGCCGAGGTTGCCGCCACAAAGGGCGACCGCAAGGGATCGCCCCTACTTGCCTCGGCTTATTTTATCGTGTTTCATGTTTCGTTGTGTCTGCCAGGATGTGTTTATAGGAAACTCCCACCGAAGCGTTGTTATTGGAGGAGTTTCCATGTTCGTTGTGGCTGGATGCCTCCCTCGCTCCGGCCGTGCCGGTTATACAAAAATGGAAAGCTGGTCCCTTCTGGCATCTGCATGCTGGATGGTGACGTTGATAATATCCCCGGGTTTCAGGTTCAGGCCAGATGATGAGAGTTTCCATTCCAGCATGTACTCTTTGAGCATCACCATGTAGAAATCTCTTCTCTGATCGAGTACAATGGCTTCGCAGGTGGAACCCTTCATGGACTCAAGATACTTGAAGAGCCAATATCTGCGCCGCAGATATTGAGCCTTGGAGGTGTTGGCAACTGGGATTTCAACGGTCTGGAGGATGGTTTTAAGCTCATCGGTCGTGTATGCCGGTTCGTATCCGAGTATGCTTCGAATTTGACGCTGGGTTAAAAGATCGTAGTAACGTCGAATGGGGGAGGTTGCTGTTACATAGGCCTTTACCCCGAGTCCCGAGTGGTTTTCAGGTTTTATGCCTAGGACTGCCCGGTTGAGCTGTTTTCTCTGCATGCAGTTTAAAAAAAGTGAGGTCTCTATTCCCTGGAAGAGCCGCTTTTTCGGGTCTGGCTGGGAGCGGTATACGGCTGGAATATTGTGGGTGGAGAGGAATTCGGCCATAAGTGTGTTAGCAAGGATCATCATCTCAGACACCAGCATGCGGGACGGGTTTTCCCTGTCTACCTTTGAAATGCCTATTTCGCCGCTATCCTCGATCCAGATGTTCACCTCGGGAAGGGTGATCTGCACCCCGCCTGCCTTGAGTCTTTTTTCCCTCATGACCGTGGCGGCCTTGTAAAGGGTGGTGATGGACTCATCTTCGCCGTTGAGCATGTTGGCCTCGGTGTAGGTCATCTGTTTGTGAACCTTGATGACGCTTGCAACGATCCTGTAATCGATGATTTCAAAAAATCGGTTCAGGTGGACAAAGGTCGTGATGCCCGGCCTGATCTCGCCCTCCTTGAGGCTGCACATGTTTTCAGAAAGGCTTGTGGGGAGCATGGGGATTTTATCATCGGGCATGTAGATGGAGCAGCCCCTTGCCCTTGCATCCTGGTCAATGGGGTCGTTGTCCTTGACGAAAAAGCCCACGTCAATTATGTGGATTCCGATTATATAACCATCGTCTTTTTTTTCAAAGCTTATAGCATCGTCATAGTCGTGGGTGGACTGGCCGTCAATGGTGATGATGGGAAGATGGGTCAGGTCGCATCTTAAAGGATCTGATTCAACTGGGCGAGTTTCGGGGTCGATGGTACTGATAATTATTTTTTTGGCCTGTTCCATTACCGAGTCGGGAAAATCGGTGGGGATGTCGAGCCTTATAATGTCGGTGTTTTCATCCTTGTTCCAGATGCCGGTTTTTACAAGGGCTGTAAATATCTGATCGGTTGAATCGGTTCCCGCCTTTGAAAGTATGGCCCTGGCGGTTTGGGCGTTTTTGCTCTCCTTGTCAAAGAGATAGTAATCTTTTAAGATGTCAATGATGCCGGGATCAATGTCGTTGATTTTTACCGTTTGACTATTTAGATCACTTTGATCATTTTTATTGCTGAGAGCCTCTTTGAGCCAGGTTCCGCCCCGCTCGATGAGTAGCTCTAACTCTCTTGCTTCCCTCAGCTGGCGCAGCAGGTTTTCCACCTGCTGCTCTGTATACGGGGTAAATCCATCCTTGCCGAACTTAAAGTAGAGCCTGTCGTTAAAAAAGGCCCTTATCACGGCAGATTCGTTGTCGCAGGTCAAGGGGGGATCGAAGCAGAAACTGGTCATGGTGGGAGCGTCTATCTCCTCTTGTTCCCCATGGAGAAGTTCCCACATTTCTTTGACATTAACTGCTGCGGCAAGGTTTTCCCTTGTAATGGCAAGGCGCTTTAAGGCCTTGACAATAAAGTCCCTGGTACCGGCCATATCAAGGGTCACCTTGCCGATATGGGCAAGCCTGCTTGCCGAAAGGTTTATCTCACGGTTGTTTTCGGTGAGCAAACGCAACCTTTGCTGTTTTACCTGGAGCACAACGGCGCAAATGATTTTCTGCTGGTCTATGTATTCAACAATGCATCCTATATTCATAGCCGCATACATTAGCAGTATGTGTGTTTAAAGTCAATCAGGAGCTCTACATTGTCCGGGACTTTTTGTGTGACAATTTTGCCCTGATCATAATGCCGCTAACCCGTCACAATTGCCGGTTTAGCATTGTACCTGAAGGCTGCCGTTTTAGGGTGTAGTTCAGGGTTGCGCCTCCCTGGCAGAAAGGTTTGCCAAAACTGATGCTGCCATGGTATTAAAGCTAAATCATCGGGTAAAAGAAACGGAAAGTTTAAGATTCAGCATCATTGTACCTGAAACCCGATTGTCGAGTTTCAAGGCAAGGCAGCGAAGAATATCAAATATGAGCAATGAACGGGGACAAACCATAAGGCAGGAAATCATAAGTCATCTTGAAAATGATCGCCTTAATGCCAGGGATATTTCCCAGTTGGTCGGTATCATGGAAAAGGATGTTTATCATCATCTGGCATTTATCGAAAAAACAGCCCGGCAGCAGAAAAAAAGAGTGTGTGTCGATCCCTATTATTGCCTGAATTGCGGATTTGAATTTAAAAACCGTAAATCATTCAAAAAACCAGGCAAGTGTCCGGGGTGCAAAGGAGGCAGAATCGCACCTGCTCTCTTCTGGATCACCAGAATAGATGATTCTAAGTAAGGGTAAGGGAACAGAATAGAATTGAAACCAAGCCAGAAGTCAAACCAGAAATTAAACAGGAACGGTATTCCTGTATTTGACAAAGGAGAGGACCTTTTCTCCATTTTCAGCACTCCCTCCCGGGTCGGTAGAAGGATGGGAGAAGAAAATTCCGACCATGATCGGGAGCAAAATTATGAGCAAAACAGAGAAGAAAATGAGGACTTCGACTCTTCGACTGCCCCTGCCTTAAACAAACGATCAAACCCCAACGATAGGAATGGGCTCCCCATTCTTTCCCGCTCAACGAGCCTTTCAAGGCTCTTTTCCGACAAGGCCGCCTCCAGAACCGAAGAAGAGGAGGACTTTCCCACCCTTTTGGAACAATCCCTCAGGGGTAAAAACGAGGCGGCCCTTTTAAGTGAGAAAAGGGAGAAGGATAGTCCTGACCCTGTACCTCTTAAAAAGCGTCTTAAACGCTATCCTCCCCCCGAGGAAGAGCTCGATCTCCACGGCGATACGGCGGCCCGTGCCCTTGTTCGTTCGGAATCCTTTGTCAGGACCGCCTGGAGGGCGGGAAAGTTCACCCTCACCATCGTGGTGGGCAAGGGGCTTCATTCCGAGTTTGGAGCTGTTCTTCCCGATGTTGTGGAGGATCTCCTTGTCAGACTTAAAAAAGAGGGGGTGGTTCTCTGGTTTGAGTGGGATCGAAAGCGTAAAAGCCAGAGCGGGGCCGTGATCGCCTATCTGAAACAGTTTTAAAATTCTGTCCAGGAATCTCCAGTATTCATCGAAGACAAAAAGAGTCCTATCCCTTTTTTATATGAAACAATGGGTGGGGTTCTGTAATTGTTCAGCATTTATTTTTGAAGCCGCTTAGAATATGTGAAAAATTTATACTGAAATCATTACAATTGTGCAATGAATGTAATAAGTATGTGGTAAACAATGTCTCATCAAGAAAATAGAGTGTTTTATAGATACACACAATTTCTCTATGGTAACCCGTTTGACTGGTGTTTCTATCTAATTACGACTGTGGTTCGATTCTTGCTTCGCATATATGCACAAGTCAAATTTGTTCTGAAAAACAGTATGGAAAGTCATAGAGTCTCATTGGGAGATCCTGTGGTTACCAAAAAACAAAAGGAGAGGTTGGATTATGAAAAAGTTATTAGTCTTATTCGCAGCAGTTTTTTTTATGCAGGCAACTTGCGCTATTGCGGCCACCATCACGTTTAATGGATCTGATATTATGGCCTATGCAACATCGAACAACTCAGGTACGACACCGGTCATTGGTGACGGTAACGTTCAATTCAGCGATGGGACCCAGCAGATAGCGACATATGATAGAACAGGTTCTAATTTTGATTTTTCAGCTTTCAATGGTTGGATTAATAGCTTGGGGGATGGTCAGGGAATTTCCGAGTTCAACCTGTGGCTGCAGGATGGCCATTCGAATCAGGCAACCATGTGGGGAGAAACGCTTGCGCTTTCTGATCCTACTTCCACCAATATTACTCCGTTTGCATCATCCGGATGGACAGCATCTGTATATACCATGGGGAATGAATGGGGGGCACCATGGGTAGGGCATCAGTTTATCACTTACACAGCCGATAGCTCTGCTGATTACCTCAGGTTAAATTCGACAGCTACTTTTGGGTTCGATGCTGATATTATGGGTTATAACGGCGGAACAGGACCCGAATATCAGATGTACATAGGGTCAGGTTCCATTGTTTCTGACGATGGTGCTAATTATTTCCAACGTGCGATCACTGCCAACGTGGTGCCAGAGCCTGGAACGATGATCCTTTTTGGCATCGGTCTTCTTGGCCTTGCAGGAGTGAACAGAAGGAAGAAATAATCAGTTAGAGGATATATAAGTGTTTTAAAGGGCAGGGTCATTACGGTGACTCTGCCCTTATTGTTTTTTGGGAGCTTGACAGGGGTGATTGAACATACCTTATCTTTTGAGCTGGTAGCGACGTACGGCCCGTTTGTGCTCTTCGTAATTTTTTGAAAACTTGTGGGTGGTATCATTTCTGGATACAAAGAAAAGAAAATCGGTTGAGGCGGGGAAAAGTGCCGCCTCAAGGGAGAGCTTCCCGGGGCTTGCGATGGGGCCTTTGGGAAGGCCCTTGATCCTGTACGTGTTGTATTCGGTTGTTGTTTGGAGGTCTTTTCTTGTGATGTTTCCGTTGAAGTCGGGAATTCCATAGATCACGGTGGGATCTGATTCAAGGCGCATCCCCCGTTTTAACCGGTTGTGGAACACCGATGCTATAACCGTCCGTTCGCTGCTGTCACCGGTCTCTTTTTCGATTATCGAGGCAAGGATGACGATCTCGTGGACGGAAAATCCCAGGTCCAGGGTTCTTGCCTGCCACTGGGGGGTATATACTTCGTTGAACCGGTGGACCATCTGTTGGATGATTTGTTGCTGGGGAGTATTCCGCCTGAAAAAATAGGTTTCAGGAAAAAGATACCCCTCCAGGGTGTCTGCGTTGATCTGGAGTTTATCGGCAAATTGGGGGCTTGTTGCAAGGGCCAGGAAATCTTGTTTGGAGCCGAATCCTGAATTTTCAACGATATGGGCTGTCTGCTCAAGGTTCATCCCCTCTGGAATTGTAAGCCTGTGGAGTAAGACGCGTCCCTGTACGAGGGAGGTAAGAATCTGTTCAGGGGTCATGGCTGAAGAGAGTGAGTATTCACCTGCCTGAATTTTTCTGGCCGTCTTTTTGTACCGGACAAGGAGGGTGAACAGGGTATCATTGGTGACAACTTTATTTTGGGCCAGCAGCTTTGATATTGCCTTGAGGCTTTTGCCGGTTTCGATGATAATGACCTGTTGCCGGCCGGTTGCATCGGCAGGGGTATGGATAAAGCGTTTCATCTGCCAGAGCCCAACTGCTGCAAGGGTTGAACCGATCAGGAACAAAATACCAAGGAGTGCTGAGGTTCGTTTTATCCAGGATGTTTTTGGTTTGGTTTTGGATGTCATGGCCCATGGTCTACCCTGTTTCAGCCCCTGTTGTCAAAGATAATCACGGGACAGCAGCCCATTGACATTGACGTGATGCATGGTTAATCCTATGATACTTCTGAAACAGCCGGGAATCCGGTGGAAAATACAAGGGTATAAGCTATGAGACAAGATGAGTATTCAGGTTTTGAACAGGGTCCGATCCGCCCGCCCAGTGAATCCCGGAGTCTTTTGATACGTCTGACCCGGAACTGTCCGTGGAACAGGTGTACCTTTTGTGCGGTGTACAAGGGCACGACTTTTTCACTTAGATCCGTTGAAAACATTATTAGGGACATTGATCTTCTAAGCGGTCATGTCAAGGCCATTGCCAATGAGGTGGATAAAACCGGCGGTAAGGAGATGCACAGGATCAACCGCATGTTTGACGCCCTTGAATCAAACGACAGGATCGCCTTTAATGCGGCCTGGAACTGGTTCTCCACGGGCATGGAGTCTATTTTTCTCCAGGATGCAAATTCACTGATCATGAAACCCGGCGACCTCGTGACCATCCTTGACCACATCAAGTCATGTTTCCCAACGGTAAGGCGGATCACCTCCTATGCCCGTTCCCATACAATAGCAAGGATCAAGCCCCATGACATGGAGAGGATCGCCAGGGCAGGGCTTGACAGAATCCACATAGGCCTCGAATCGGGTTCTGATAGGGTGCTTGCCATGGTTAAAAAGGGGGCTGACAAGGCGACCCATATCAAGGCGGGACTGAGGGTTAAGAATGCGGGAATAGAACTTTCCGAATATGTGATGCCCGGCCTTGGCGGGGTCGGGCTTTCAGAGGAGCATGCACGGGAGAGCGCCGATGCCTTAAACCGGATAAATCCGGATTTCATACGCCTCAGGACCCTGGCCCTGCCATCAAAAAGCCTTCTTGCAACGTCCCATGACCAGGGTAAATTTGAACCCTGCACAGATCTCATGATCGCCCGGGAGTTGCGGCTGTTTATCGACTGCCTTGACGGGATCACGTCCACGGTTAAAAGCGATCATATCCTCAACCTTATCGAGACGGTGGAGGGAAAACTTCCCGGGGAAAAGAATGGAATGCTTGCCAAGATTGACAGTTTTATAACCATGTCACCCCGGGACAGGGTCATTTACCAGGTGGGAAGGCGCATGGGCATGTTCAGGGAGCCTTCGGATATGAACGAGGCGGCTCTTGTCTCAAGGGTGGAAGATATTTGCCAGAGCAATGGAATCACCGAGCATAACGTGGATTCCATGATCCATGGGATAATGAAACGATTTGTCTGATCTTACAGCCCTTTATATCCATGTTCCTTTTTGCGTCAAAAAATGCACCTATTGTGACTTTTATTCCGTCGTGGATCTATGCCTGATGGACGGGTTTGTGCGGTCTCTTACAGGTGAGATTGCATTAAGGGGCGATCGTTCCGCCCATATCGACACCATCTATTTTGGCGGCGGGACCCCCTCTCTTCTCTCTTCTGACCGGATGGAGAGGATTCTCCGGGCCATTGGAAAAAACTTCACCGTATCAGAAGGTTGTGAGATCACCGTGGAGGTCAACCCTGGAACCGTTGATCTTCAATACTTTCAAGCAGTAAGAAAGTCGGGGGTCAACCGTCTTAACCTTGGTATCCAGTCTTTTTCCGATGACAGGCTCGAATTCATGGGTAGAATCCACTCGGCAGCCATTGCTCAGAAGGCCCTTTACCAGGCAAGGGCTGCGGGGTTTGACAACATCGGCCTGGACCTGATCTACGGCCTTCCAGGGGATTCTCACGATGCGTGGATCAAGGATCTTGACACGGCCCTCGGGTTTCATCCAGAGCACATCTCCTGCTACATGCTCTCCTATGAACCAGGCACTCCCATGCACGGTCTTGTTGAAAGGGGAACCATTATCCCCCTTGACGACGGGGCTGTGGCAGGGCTCTTCAGGCTTACCTCAAACTATCTTTGCAGCCATGGGTATATTCATTACGAGATATCTAATTTTGCGGCAGGCACCTCCCACCAATCCAGGCACAATCAAAAGTACTGGAACCACGTGCCCTACCTGGGGTTTGGGCCTTCGGCCCACTCGTTTGAAAACAGGGTGAGATCCTCGAACCACCCGGATCTCTGCCGTTACATAACAGACCTTGATGCCGGACGGCTTCCGGTTGGAGAAACCGAAACCCTGACCAGGGATCAGATATTGATGGAGATGATCATGCTGGGGCTCAGGACCTCCAGGGGGGTTGATTTGAGGGAGTTTAATCGTATCTCACCCCGGGGGTTTCTGGAGATGTTCACCACCGTTGTCACAGATTGTGAGCGCAGGAACTGGGGTAGGGTTGTCAATCAAAGGTTTTTCCTAACCCTGGACGGCCGGCTTTTTCTTGATACCATTGTTGCCTCCTTTGTCCACATCATCCTCGGGTCAAGAGACAAGAGACAAGAAACAAGAAACAAAGTTCAGTCCTGATTCAAGCTTCAACCTTTGTTGTGTTCTCAGGAGGTGTGAGTCTTTTTATATGAAACTCCCACCGAAACGTTGGTATTGGCGGCGTTTCAATGTTCGTTGTGGCCGGATGCCTCTCTCGCTCCGGCCGTGCCGGTTTTATATGAAATTCCCACCGAAACATCACTGTGAGAGCCTCGACTTTAAAGCCCTCTTTGGTTTTCCTGTCCGGGACATTGAAAACCAAAGGGTTGAAATATTTAAGAAGTGTCAAAGTGACCCCGACGTTTTGCGTTCCGGTCAGGATAACCAAAGGGGGCGGAATGACAATAGTGCCCGCCCTGTACCATCGTGTTTCATCGATCGTTGTGTTCACCAGGACGTGCCGGTTATTCGTAAAAAACAACCGACTTTTCAAGGGGCTCCCGAAGGGTTCTGGTGGCGTTAACCAGTGCGGTTTCATCCCTGTAGCCAAAGGAGATGCCAAAGAGAATGCCCTGTTCTTCCGGGATGTTTAAAAGAGCCCTCACAGGATCGGGGAACTGCCCCAGGGCCCCTTGGATGCAGCTTGAAATTCCGTGATCCTCCATGATAAGGGCCAGGGTCTGGGCATAGATGCCCATATCAACGGCTCCCATGATGCCAAGATAACGTTCCATGGTCAAAAAGAGCGCATGGGGGGCGTCAAAAAAGGTCCAGTTGCCCAGCATGGCAAGCAGTCTTGCCTGTTTGTCCCTGCGGTCAATTCCCATTGACGAATAAAGGGCGTTGGCCGATCCAAACTGTCGATCCCGGTGGATCCCCCTGTATTTTACCCGCCAGTCAAAATCAGGGTTTGGCTCCCTGCCGGTCATCACTTCGTTAACCAGTCGATCCTTGAGTTCCTCTTTCATGTCTCCTGAAACAACATAAACTTGCCAGGGCTGAACATTGCAGTTGGAGGGGGCGAGCTGGGCCGTGGCAAATATGTTGACCAGGGTCTCTTTGGGGACAGGGAGGTTCAGAAATTTACGAACCGAGGTTCTTTTTTTCAGCAGTGCTTTCATTGTCATGGCGGCTTTATCCTTCAGCTCTTTTTCCTGAGCTGCCTTGTGTCTCCAATGCGGATGGTCAGGTTGATTGAGTCAAAATATTCGATCAGGGGGATCAAAAATTTTCTCGATATGTTTATCAGATCCTTGAATTCAGGTGTGGTTATCTCTCCTTTTTCCCTCAGGAATGAGACAAGCTCCTGCTGGAGCTTTGCAATTATCTGCGCATCAAAGTAGAGGTCGTCCTTGGTCTTGACAACAATCTTTTCATCTATGAGCATGTGAAGGACATCTGTGGCGTTTTTCTGATCCACGTTAAGGTCGGTGCAGATGGTTCTGAAAAAAGGCGGGGTCAGGCCTGATTGTTTATAGATGGCCGCTATTTTTTGTTTGACCTCTTCCTGGTCGATTTCAAGGGCCACCTCGTGGGTGGCAAGTCTTACACTGTTTTGTTCCTGTTCGACCTTTCCATCCTTGGCAAGCCTTGCAATTACCAGGGGAAAGAGCTTTGAATCCTTGTCCTTCAAGGCCCTGAACTTCGACTTAAGCTCCTGCTTGGGCATTCCCTCCTTCAGGGGATTGAGCCTGTGGTAGTCGGTTAGTTTTTCTGTCATCTGGGTTGCAAGCAGATCGAACATAGTGCCGTGGACATAGATGCGTCGTTCCTTGTCTGCAAGGACAATGGTTCTTGCGGCAAGCATTTTCTGGAGCAAAGAGTCGAGCTTTTTGTCGGAAAGATGGGTCATAAGCCTGAGGTCTGCGAAGGGGGCACCCTGGAATCCGCTTTCCTCTATAAAAAAGGAGAGTGTCTCCTCATCGCTGCTTTCGATCAGGCCGGTCAGGCCCTGGATTATCTTCTGGTCAAAGAGTTTGTGCTTTTTGGGCATGGGATTCAAGACCTGGCCCCCGCCAATGGTCTTGATCGGTGAATGGCTCCTAAGGACAAACCGATCCCCCTTGAGGCAGCAAACCGGTGATTCAAGACGGATCTGAACACAGGCGGTATCGCCGGGCAGGAGTTCTTCCCTGTCCAAGAGTACGAGGTTTCCGAGGATTTCGCTGGTTCCTGAATGGAAGCGTATTCGGGTTCTTGCCTTGGCAGGCTTTGGGTTGTTCTTAAGATATACAAACTCCGCATCTACCATATGGCTCGGGTGGAGGGTATCGGGGGTTGATAGAACATCCCCCCGGTTTACCGCCTCCCGGTCAAGACCCTGGAAGTTAATGGCCGTTCTTGTGCCTGCGGCAACCGTGTCAACGCTCTTGCCATGAACCTGAATGCCCCGCACCTTTGAGGTGATCCTGGAGGGAAAGATCATGATGTTTTCCCCTGCGTCGATCTTGCCCGATGCCAGGGTGCCGGTGATGACCGTGCCAAAACCCTTCATGGAAAAGACCCGGTCAACGGGCAGGCGGAATATGGGCGAAAAGGGCCGTTCCGGGATCTCATGGCAGATGCGGTCAAGGGTAGTTCTGAAGAGGTCGAGTCCCTGGCCCGTGGTGGAGGAAACCGGCACAATGGGGGCGTTTTCCAGAAAGGTTCCCCGGGTGAAATCCCGGACATCCTCGATGGCAAGTTCCATGAGTTCTTCGTCCACAAGGTCGATCTTGGTCAGGGCAATAAATCCGTGTTTGATGCCCATGAGGGTGCAGATCTCCATGTGCTCCCGGGTCTGGGGCATTACTGCCTCGTCTGCGGCAATTGCCATGGCCACAAGATCAATGCCGCTTGCCCCGGCCACCATGTTTTTGATGAAGCGCTCATGGCCTGGAACATCTACAATGCCGACTATCTCTCCATTGGGCAGGGTGATGGAGGCAAATCCAAGTTCGATGGTGATGCCCCGCTCCTTTTCCTCCTTGAGCCGGTCTGTTTCAACTCCGGTCAACGCCCGGATCAGGCTGGTTTTTCCATGGTCAATGTGACCTGCAGTGCCTAGTATGATCTGATTCAAGGTAAGGGCTCCTGTTTATTTCTTCGATTTTCGTGTTCTGACCATCTGCATGAGATAGGCGGCCAATACAAGTCCAAGGCCTGTGAGTGCCCCTGCAAAGATGCTCCAGTCCGGTTTGAAAATTCTTGCTATCAAGATTCCAAAGACAAGCCCGAGTATAAGTCTTACAATAAATATGTAGAAGTTGTTCATGGTGGTTTTGATCCTTTTATTATAACCCATATGACAGGTTATCCTGTCACACCGAAGAATGAAACATGATGGTACAGGGCGGGCAGTAGTGTCATTCCGCCCCCTTTGGTTATCCTGACCGGAATCGCAAAACGTCGGAGGTCACTTTGACCCTTCTTAATGCTTTCCCCCCTTTGGTTTTGAATGTTCAGGTCAGGAAAACCAAAAGAGGCTCTATAATTGAGACTTACGCAGTGATGCTTCGACGGAAGTTTTATGTGAAAAAATCAGCATGCCGAGCATAGTCAAACTTTGATAAATGGTCAATATCAAATTGAGCAATTATAGTTATCCCATCTTGATCAGGACAGCTCCAGCAACAATGAGGCAGGCGCTGATGGTTCTGCCCACGGTCAGGTTTTCCCGGAAGACAAAGTATCCGATGGCAAGGCTGAAGATGGTGCTGATTTGACGCAGGGCCGATGCGTAGCTGGCAAAGCTCTCGGCAAGTCCCATTCGAAACGAGATAAACGACAGCAGCATTACAAGACCTCCTGCCATGAGGGGTAAAGGAGCGGCTGTGAATTCTCGGATAACGAGGCCCAGCTGTCGTTGGAGGAGCATACGCAGGAGGTGAAACATGAGCATGAACACCGCAAGGTTCATGGTGTACACGGTAACGCTGCCGGAGGTTACACCGATTTTGTCGGCAACCGCACCAAACGAGTAGAAAAAAGCTGCGCCAAGGGCCGTTATCACCCCGGCATGATTGCCCGTTATTCTTTTTGATATCAAGGAAAGAATGGTGAATCGACCTGTCTGGATGGTCACGGCGCCATAGATGATCAGGAGGATTCCAGCGGCTCCGCCCAAGGAAATCCGTTCGCCAAGGAAAAGATAGCTCCATAGAACAATATATACAGGTCCGGTAACGGTCAGGGGGTAGACCAGACTCAGGTCTCCCTTTTCGTAGGATAATGCCACAAAGTATTGGTAGAGAAAAAAGAAGAAACCTGCGGCAAGGGCGCTTAAAAGGGATGCAGGGGCAAGAATCTGCTCCATGGGGTAGCTCCACGCAACATAGGGGGCGAGACCTGCCACAGTAATTGCCGTCATGATGAGCACGGCGCTTGGCTTGTCCCGGCTGTTTTTGAGGGTTGAGTTCCATACGACGTGGAACAGGGCGCTTGCAACGATAAAAAGGAATGCTTTTAATGTCATGGAATTATTATGATCCTTTTCTTGGCCCTTTACAATATTTTTTCAGCCTTTTTAAAAAATTAGGTTGCTATTTCGCCTGAGGTCTGGTAAAAGATAGGGGTTTGTTTGTGGTGGGTGTAGCTCAGTTGGCAGAGCGCTAGGTTGTGGTCCTGGATGTCGAGGGTTCGAGCCCCTTCACTCACCCCATTTAAACGGATAGATTCAATATGCGCCCGTAGCTCAGCTGGATAGAGCGTCGGACTTCGAATCCGCAGGCCGCAGGTTCGAATCCTGCCGGGCGCACCATAGGGTCTACAACATAAATGCGGCATGTCCTATTTCGGGACTGCCTGTTTCGCACTTAGGGGAAAAATATTTTGTCGAATAAACACGCATGTGTGACAACTACCTCAAGTTTGGAACAATTAAACTTTATTTTTTAGGAGATTGTCACATGGCTAACGGAACAGTAAAATGGTTTAACGATTCAAAGGGTTTTGGTTTTATCGAGCAAGAGAACGGAGAGGATCTTTTCGTTCATCACTCAAGCATCAACGCCACAGGTTTTAAGTCCCTCAATGAAGGCGACAAGGTAACATTTGACGTAGAGCAGGGCCAGAAAGGACCGGCTGCGGGTAATGTTACAGTAGTATAGTATAGCGCATTAAAACCATGAGCCCCAAGGGGTGAATGGTTTTTAGGTGAATATATGAAGAAGGCCCTGTTGATTTGTTTCAACAGGGCTTTTTTGCGTTTTGCCCACTACCCACTGTCTACTATCTATTGCCAGTCTTTGGCAGGTAGTCACTGAAAACAGTACCATAGATTTCCCAGATGGTGATGAAGAGTGCGGCAATAATCGGGCCGATGATGATTCCAAGAAGCCCGAACATGGCGATACCGCCAAGGGTGCCAAACAAAACAAAGAGATCGTGCATCTCAGTGTCTTTTCCTACCAGCCGGGGTCTGAGCAGGTTGTCAATATTGCCGGCCACAGCCCCGCATAGTACGGCAAGTATTATTACACCGGTAAGGTCGCCCAGGAGCAGAAGGATGATTATGGCCGGCCCCCACACAAGGGCGGTCCCAAAGGCCGGGATGATGGAAGTGACGGCCATGATGCTTCCCCAGAAAACCGGTCCATTGATTCCGGCAAACGCAAAGGCAAGGCCGCAGATAGATCCCTGAATAATCCCGATAATAAGGGTACCTTTGATGGTGGCCCGTGTGACCGAGGTGAATCGTCGTAACAGAAGTTGTTCATCCTCGTTCCTGAGGGGCAGAAAGTAGAGAATCCGGTCAAGGAGCTGATTGCCCATGGTCAAAAAATAAAACATGATATAGAGCATGATGATGGATCCGAAAAGGGCGTTCATGGTCATCTTGGTGGCGGAGGAAAGGGAGTTGATCAAAAAGGTGGAAATGGTGCCCACAAGCTCGCCGGCCTTTTTGATGATTACGTCCCGATAGGGCAGGATCTCCTCGTAAAAGGGTATCTTTTCAAGGTATTGGGTAAAGGTCGATGGTTCGCTTATAAATGACTGCACCCAGGGTGTAACGGATTGACCCACAGTTATCGCCTGGGTCACCACCACACCCACGAGCATGGAAAGAGGAACGAGGATCAGCAGGACAATGGCGGCTATAACCATGACGGAGGCAAGGTTTTCCCGGCCACGGAGGCGCTTGGTGAGCCAGTTGTGGGCGGGTTTTGATATGGCTGAAAATAGACTTGCCATGAACATGGACATGAGAAATTGATGAATCATGGTCAGGAACAGGGCGGATATCAGGAAAACCAGGCTCAATAGTATTGTTTTACGTGCAGTTTCTTGTGTTGTCATTTCTCGTGGTCTCCGTCAAACCATGCTAAAACAAAATTTAATGATCAAGTCGGGCCTATGGGGGCTTTGATGTAACTCAAATGATGGGCCTAAAGGCAGGTGGTTGGGTTCAAGTTATAAAGTTTGCGGCCCTAAGGGACTCGGAAACAACCTACTGTTTTCCAGGTCCCTGAACCGGTTCATGGGGTCTCAGGTGGAAGATCCGAAATATCCGAATTGGAGCGACTTTTCACCCGATAGTTAATGACAACTGTATTTTTTGCAGGTTCAGCGAGTTTCAGGCCCGGCTGGTCCAGGACAAGACCTGTGGAAACACTGCCCGATGCCGTAATGGAGTCAAGGGATATGGGGTCCGTGAACAGGGTTGAGATCTCTTTCAGGGTGAGGCTTGCACCGGTTACCATAACGGTTTGGGGAACGCTCCTTGCGGATTCGATAATGAGATCCTTGTTCAGCTTTCCGGTCCAGGTGGGTTGAACAATCAGGAGTTTGTTTTCACGTACATCTACATTGATCTCAATCTGTGACGGTTCCACCTGTTTTAACTGGATTCCAGGGGGAAGAAGGACATTGCCCTTTTCTATGTTGATGGAGTTTGGGCCTGGTACGGCCTTGGACATGTCCACCTTAACCTTGATCTGGTCGAGCCCCATGGCCTGAATCAGGGGACGGGCACCGCTGATCAGAAGTTTTACGCTGTTGGCCGAGGATGCGTTGATCTCCATCTTTGGCTGTAGGTTTGTGAACTCAATGGGAATTTCACGATTTGCCAGGATCTCAACCCCCCTGGAAAAGCTGAGCCATACTCCGGTTACGCTGACGAAGCAGATGAGGGCTGCGACCGTGAGTTCTAAGGCTCTATTTTTCAGGCCTGTGCGGGCCGATTCTGCGCCCAGGTCTTGCTCTAAAAGTGTCTCTAGTACATGGCTGTCATTGATGTCGTAGATCCTGTTCTCTTTGATCAGAGATATTTTTCCCCGCTCTTCAGAAACCACAATTACCCGGGCATCGGTCTGTTCTGTAATTCCCACGGCAGCCCTGTGACGGGTCCCAAAGTAAGAGGGTAGATCCTGGCGTTTGGACAGGGGCAGAATCACCCCCACGTCCGTCACCCGGTCTCCCTGGATGATAGCTGCACCGTCATGGACCGGGTTGTCAAGCCAGAAGATGCTGATCAGCATTTCCCGGGAGAGCTTCCCCTGCCAGGAGACTCCACCCTGGGTACTGCTTTCAAGGCCCTGTTTCATGGGGAGAACTATCAGGGCCCCGATTTTTTTTCGGGCAAGCTCATACACACTTTCAACGATAATGGATATGGGGGTCTGAAATTGATATTGGGGAAATCCCCAGAAAAAAGATTTAAGGCTCTTTGTCTGAAGAATGGTTGAGATCTCATTTCTGAATACAATAATGATGACAAGGGCGGCGACCGTGATGATCCCCTGCAGGGCCCAGCTTGTAATGATAAGCCCCATGACAAGGGAGATCTGTTTTGCAAACCAGAGGAGACTGATGACGATGAGCACCCTGATGACGTTGGTACCGCGGAACATGACATAAAGACGGAACAGAACATAGCTGTTGAACAGGATATCAAAAAGATCCTGCCATCTTAGTCCGAAGGGGATGTTAAAAATAGTATCCATTATGTCAATCTGAGATGCTGAAACGAAGTGTTTTAATAACAGTATCGTCTTTGTTTACAATGTCGACGCGCCAGGGCCCTTTATCAACAGCTCTGAGCTGCATGCTTGAAAACGAGGCCCATTTGGGTGGTTTCAAGGTGAGCTTGGTCAGGGAAACTAAACGATCCTGCCTGTACCATTTGTGAAAGATGTCGGTAGTTTCTGGAACCGGGTCAAAGGAGGTAAAGCAGATGATTGTATCCCGGGCAATGGAAAAGACTACTGCCGGATATATGGGAAGATAGTTTTCAATGGTTTCACACATTACGGCACGGACAAGGGTCGGGCCTTTTTTTTCGGTGTCGGCAACACCTGTCCCGGTCCATAACAAAAGGAAGATTGCCGTATATACACCATGAACGGCAAGTCTTTTGATCTGGATAAGATTGAAAGGGGAAAAAACCGGTGAAGGTGAATTAAAAGCTTCCGATCGATCAGCATGGCGCATATAGGGGATGCCTCAGTCCGTTTAAGGTAAAAAGCCGCTGAACCTTTTTACAGGGGATCAGCAGCTGAGGGGTTCAAACCGGGGATCAATTATAAATTTTCTCCCAAGGCTTTACCGTAGGCCTGGCAGGCTTTTAATCCCTCGTCGGTCGCGATTTCAGCCTCGGTGAGATTAAGGGGGCCAAGATCGGTCATCCTTATCTTCAGGACATGTTCCATTGTATCAAAAATCATGGGTGCTGATTCCCCGCTATGGGTGTGCGATCCAAATGCACCGCCTGTTTTACCTTCATATTTGAGATTGCTGGCGAGGAAGAGAAACTGTTTCATGCCGCTTGTCATGTCCTTGTGGTAGGTGGGACATCCGAAGATATAGGCGTCATAACCTGCAAGCTCTTTGTCGTTTTTGAAGGCTGATGTTTTTTGCAGGACAGGCTCGTTACCGGAAAATCGGACTCCTTCGGCAATGTAATTTGCCATTCTTTCTGTATTGCCTGTTCTGCTTACATATGCAATGAGTACTTTTTTCATTTTTTCTCCTTGTGTTTTGTATTGATTGAAGAACAAAGGAAAGTAACTTTTCGCCTGTATTCACATAGATAGAGAGGAACTGTTTTTTTGTCAAGAGAAATAGCCGACCTTCTGCAATGAAATTTATTATGATTATCCCTTGCGCACATGAAAATCAAAGGCTATAAAATAGTGAAAGATTAATTTTTAATGTTTGTTTTTTTTGGGTTTGATTTAACTGTGGTGTTTTTTTGTCACATCAATCCAAAGCAAAGGAGGGGGGCTTATGGTAGAGGAGTTAAACGCTGGATGTGCCCGCCCAACCGGTGGGCCGGTGGGAGAGGTGGTTCCTGAAAAAAAACCTGAAATAGATATAGAAGTAAAGGAGGTTGTGTCCATGATAAAGGTAGGCAAAAAAGCACCTGATTTTACAGCACCAGGATACAAAGACGGTAAGTTTATCAATGTAAAACTATCAGACTATCTTGGTAAATGGGTGCTCCTTTGTTTTTACCCCGGTGATTTTACCTTTGTGTGAGCCACTGAGATTTCAGCAGTTGCTGAAAAATATCCCGAGTTCAAGGCTCTTGGTGTAGAGGTGTTGTCCATGAGTATAGACAGCATGTTTGTTCACAAGATGTGGAACGATCATGAGTTGTCAAAAATGGTTGAGGGTGGGGTCCCCTTTCCCATGCTTTCCGACGCAGGTGGCAAGGTAGGAACCCTTTACGGGATTTATGATGATGAGGCAGGCGTTGAAACAAGAGGTCGATTTATCATTGATCCCGACGGCGTTGTTCAGGGATATGAAGTACTGACTCCGCCAGTGGGAAGAAATGTCAACGAAACCTTTCGCCAGGTTCATGCATTTCAGCATATAAGAACCACAAAGGGTGCAGAGGCCCTCCCATCTGGCTGGCGCCCGGGTAAGGCAGTGCTCAAACCCGGGCCTGAATTGGTGGGGAATGTGTGGAAAGTGTGGAAAACTGAGATGGCTTTTGATTGATAAGAAGCATCCAGGGCCCCGGCCGGGGCCCTGGATATCGTGATTCCTTTAATTATTTTTCACCCAAAGGAGATTTAAATGGAAAACAGCGTATACAAAATCATCGAAGTCGTAGGTATGTCGGAGAAATCCTGGGAAGATGCTGCAAAAGCTGCCATTAAGACCGTGGACAGCTCTATAAGAGACATTCGTGTCGCCGAGGTGGTCATGATGGACATGCGCCTTGAGGATAATAGAATTGTTGCCTATCGTACTAAGCTGAAGGTCTCATTTAAACTGGAGAAATAGCTTCTAATAAATGGATAGTGTAATATAGATCTTTAGTTTGATGTCAGGCAGGGTGCAGATCGCCCTTGTTCTGTGCCCTGTTTCTTTATTAATAAAAAAAGGTCATCGAAACTTGTTTCGATGACCTTTATATAATTGGTGCCGAAGGGGAGACTTGAACTCCCACGGGTCGCCCCACACGCCCCTCAAGCGTGCGTGTCTACCAATTCCACCACTTCGGCATTGTTTAGCTTAACTTAGGATGCCCCAGGATTTATTCCAGTATCCCGAAAATCATTGTTCCGAAAACCGAAAATCTGATACCTTCAGCATCTGATTCGAGGGGTTTATAACCCTAAACCGCACACTATGTCAACAAAAAAATGCAGACATCAGAAGTTTATCCGCAATCCCCAGGGGTGATGATAGTTGAAAGCTCACCATAGACCTTGTCCCTGGGTTTGTTTGCATCTGGGATACTTACCGATGGGCTGGAGCAGATCTGCGGGTCCTGTTAGAGCTGTTTTGGGGTCGGAAATTATCAGGCCTTGCCGGCGTTGACCGTTCCAGGTGAAAGCCTTCCACAGTCTTGACGGGTATGCTGTGGTTGAGAAGTTTCTGGATATCCTTCAGCTGCTTCTGCTCTTCGCTGCACACCAGGGAAAGGGCAATTCCAGTGGCACCTGCCCTGCCTGTACGTCCGATTCTGTGGACATAATCCTCGGGTACGTTGGGCAGATCATAGTTGACAACATGGGGAAGCATGTCTATGTCAAGTCCCCTTGCTGCAATATCCGTTGCCACGAGGGCCCTGATCTTTCCATCCTTAAAATCGGCAAGTGCCCGGGTCCTGGTGGACTGGCTCTTGTTGCCGTGGATCGCCGCAGCCTTGATTCCATCGGTGATCAGCTGTTTGGTCAGTCTGTTGGCCCCGTGTTTCGTACGGGTGAACACCAGAACCCTGGTCCAGTGCTCGTCCCTGATCAGGAAAGAAAGCAGCTCACGTTTTTTGGCCTTTTGAACCGGGTAAAGCGCCTGAATAACTCCGTCAGCGGCCTTGTTACCCGGTGAAACCTCAATGAGTTTAGGGTTGTTGAGAAGATCATCGGCAAATCGTTTGATCTCGGTTGTATAGGTGGCTGAAAAGAGAAGGTTCTGTCTTTTTGCCGGAAGAAGCTTCAGCACTTTTTTAATGTCGTGGATAAATCCCATGTCCAGCATTCGGTCGGCCTCGTCCAGAACAAGGATTTCCACCCGGGACAGATCCAGAGTCTTTCGTCCTGCATGGTCAAGGAGTCGCCCCGGTGTTGCAACAAGGATATCTATTCCACGTTTAAGTTTCTCAATCTGGGGGTGAATGCCAACGCCTCCAAAAACAACGGTTGATCGAAGGGTAAGGGAACGGCCAAGGCTTTCAAAGCTGCCATGGACCTGGGCTGCAAGTTCCCTTGTAGGTGCGAGCACAAGACACCGGGGGGAGGAGGTTTTTACGCGGGTTTTGCTCAGCATTTCAAGAATGGGAAGGGCAAAGGCTGCGGTTTTTCCCGTGCCTGTCTGGGCACCTGCAAGCACGTCCTCTCCGTTTAGGATGACGGGGATAGCCCTTGTTTGAATGGGGGTAGGGCTTGTGTAGCCCTCGGCCGCAACGGCACGTAACAGTTCGGCCTTGAGGCCAAAGTTTTCAAATGACATATAATATATTATCCTGAATCCGCCCACCCATTTAATCGTAATGGGCCAGTCTAGGCAAGGTAAGTTTTGTTGCATGAATTGGGGCTGGTGTGACACAACCACGATACTGCAGG
>JAVERV010000124.1:0-8283 GCA_034006945.1 Desulfobacterium sp.
TTTTCACCCAGCAAAGCCTTTTTTATCACAGCTTGTTTCGTTTTGATAGAATATCCCATTTGCATCACCTCAACACCCCCAATTGTGAATGTTCATTCGAGGCGACAACTATCCTGCCACAGGGGGATTTTCTGCCATGATATCTTCAATGGTGTTAATCGCATTTAGCATACCATTTTCTGATTGGATTTTTTTACCCAAAACGGTCGCCGCTTCTTGAATCTCAATATCAGTCGTGGCTTTACAAATAGCGTCTGCCAACTCTTCAATCTTGAGCCTTTTTTAAGAGGACACTTTTAGTCCAACACCGAGCCTAACAGCAGCTTAACGATTGTTTGGGGGAAAATTTCCTGACTTAGGGTCTGTTGAAAAATTAACAATCTATATATAGTATTTGTTACCCAACTGGGGTATCTCCGTCAGAAATTTTTGCATAGGTTATTTTTTAACGGACCCCTATTCGAATGGATTGTCGAAAGAGTCTGTGAACTACCCATATTATTGCCATTTTCTGTAACTGTGACTCTGAAAGTTTTCCTTTACTTATGTCTCATGTATTGGTACGGGTTTATCTCTATCCAGAAAAACAAATTAATGTGTGTACAGGGGGATAAATGTTTGAGATAGTTACCAGTTTATTAAAAAAAACTTCTCGTCTATTAACACCATATCTCGAAGAGACTTTATCATCTGAAAATGACAACTGGTGGTATGACACTGTTTTCATAAAGTTAAGCTACCAGCAACAAAAGCATGTTGAACAAATATGTATAACCCAACTTACTTCGCTAGATCTTGCCGCTTTGCTACGTATTTTTGACCAAAACTGGTTTGATATTTCAGCAAAAAAGAGTTTGCCACGTGAATACCGCAATTATATTAAAGAAATGCAGTCTGTCAGAAATAGATGGGCACATATGGGCAGTGATTCAATTCATCCTGGAGATACCTACAGAGACCTTGATACACTTGAACGTTTTTTAACTCCTATCGTCAAAGATAACGAACTACTTACAGATATCCAGGCTGCAAAGGAAAAAATCTTAAGCAAGGGTAGTTCCAGCAATTTTCCTCCTCCAACAAGCCAAACTTCAAACGACACTGAAAACCAAGAAGAATTTGAGTTTAAACTTGGTCAGTTAGTTGTATTGAGATCTGACCCAGATGTTTCTGGAGCCGTAGTCGAAATCATCAAAGGAGAATACGAGAATAGTTATTCCATATTCACAGGGAAGAAGTCTGAAAAATATTATGCATCTCAGCTCAGGACTTTGGAACAATTGGAAGAAAAGATTGAATCACTTAGCCTTCCTCTTTTTCATGCTCATATGAGCGCTCTCCTTCTTACTCACCCATGCGTTTCCGCACTTTATTCCCTTAATGCCGCGCGCATCGATTACATACCTTATCAATTCAGACCGGTAATGAAATTCATTAGGTCAGAACGTCCTCGCTTGCTTATTGCTGACAGTGTTGGGGTCGGTAAAACTATTGAGGCTGGTCTTATATTGCGTGAGCTTCAGGCGCGAAGAGAAATTGAATCTGTATTGATTATTTGTCCGAAGGCTTTGGTTACTGAAAAAAAATGGCAAAATGAAATGAAAAGATTTGATGAAGATTTTATCCATTTCGATGGGAAACTGTTCAGATACTGCATCGAAGAAATGGATCATGATGGAGAGTGGCCGGACCGCTATTCAAAAGGGATTATTCCACATTCTTTATTTGATGAAAAACTTTTGCATGGAAAAGATGGTAAAAAATCTCGCAAAGGATCGCTCGGCCTACTTAAACTGGATCCACCACCCCGTTTCGACCTGGTCATTGTCGATGAAGCACATCACATTCGAAATAGTGATACATTCCTGCATCAGGGAGTAAGGTTTTTTTGTGAGAATGCTGAAGCCGTTCTCTTTCTCACGGCAACACCTATACAACTTGGCAGCCACGATCTTTTTACCCTATTGAATATTTTAAGACCGGACTTAATTCTGGACAAACAAAGTTTTGATCATATGGCCGCACCCAACCCGTTTATAAATAAAGCTGCCACTCTTGTCCGTGCCCAGACACAAGGTTGGCAGGAAGAAGCATTGGAAGAGTTGTTGAATGCTGCTGCGACACCGTGGGGTTTGTCAATGTTCAATGGTAACCCTGAGTTTAAAGAAATCTGTGAGAAACTCCAGCAAGACGAGATTAACCAAGATGAAAGAATTGCCTCAATTAATAATATTGAAAATCTCCATACCTTCTCAGGCATAATAAATCGCACAAGGCGGAGAGATATCGGCAAGTTTACTATTCGAAGGTCTTTTACCATTCCAGTCAATTTTACACCAGAGCAGCAGCAGCTACATGACCAAATTTTGGAGGTTCAAGCTAAAATTTATAAGTCACTGCATGGTAGCCAAAATGTCAAATTTATGATGACCACTATTCGAAGGCAGACTGCGAGTTGCCTATATGGCCTGGCACCTTTTTTAAGGGAGATATTAACCAGACGGTTTGATGATTTGGCTATGGAAGAGATCGACAATTCATATGATGGCCTTGAAGACTCAGGTTTGGATCAAATAACTGGAGATGTAAAAAATATTTTGCGGATGGTTAAGTTATTGCCTCCCCATGACCCAAAGCTCGATAAATTAAAGGAAATTATTACTGAAAAACAGGAGAGTCTTCATAACAAGATAATGTTGTTCAGTAGTTTCAGGCATACGCTTCGCTATCTGTTTGGAATGCTGGGCGAGTGTGGATTACGTGTGGGAATGATCCATGGCGGAACTCCTGATGATGAAAGGCTTACTATAAGAGAATTGTTTATGTTGCCCAGAGAAAATAAGGCGGCATTGGATTTACTTCTTTTTTCAGAGGTGGGCTGTGAAGGGTTGGATTATCAATTCTGTGATTGCATGGTGAATTATGACCTTCCATGGAACCCTATGAGGGTTGAGCAGCGTATCGGGCGTATTGATCGTAATGGTCAGCTTAGTGAAGCTGTGATGATTTATAATATGATTACCCCAGGTACTGTCGATGCCGATATATACGAAAGGTGTTTGCTGCGTATTGGAGTTTTTGAAAATGCCTTGGGTGGCAATGAGGAAATTTTGGGTGAGATAGCTCATGATGTTGCCAATATCGCTAATAACCCTTCTCTTACGGTTGAAGAACGCCAGTTTAAATTGCAGCAGCTGGCTGACAACAAAGTTAGGACGATTCAGGAAGAACAGGAACTTGAAGAGAAAGAGTATGAACTTTTTGGAATACGACTGCCTAAGGATAAATTTACTGAAGACGTTGAAAATGCTTCCAATTACTGGCTCAAACCCCACACCATACAAAACCTTGTCAACTATTATCTAAAGAAAACATGTGGGCATGAAACAGAGTATATTTTAGGTGAAAAACCTCTTAAAACTTTACGTTTGTCATATGACGCAAGAAATAGTCTTTTGATAGATCTGAAGCAGTTAAATCGTCAAAACTCAGAAATTTTTCGCCGTTGGGAAAAATGGCTCAAGGGCAGCGAGCAGCACTTGTCAATAACTTTTGAAACTGAATGCGCCTCAAACAGCCCCAGTGCTACTTTGCTAATGTCCTCACACCCACTTGTTATTCGCGCATCAGCAGCTCTTGAACCTCAAGAACGTTTCTTCACTGCCATTCAAGCATATGATTCTTCGATTCCTAAAGGGAAATATGCATTCTCTTTGTATCAGTGGCAGTATAAAGGGATCAGGGAAGATTTATTTTTATGCCCGGTGTCAGAAAATGAAATCGTTTCACAAAAATTGATAGAATTGTTTGAAAATGGAAATCAAAATTTTTTGGATGAAGAAGAATATTCCAAAGACAACGTGTTTAATGATTTGGATAATAAGCACTATGTTATATGGGATGACGCACGCAAAAAACATAAAGAGAAAGTGTTGCGACTGGTTGATTTTAAAAAAGAAAGTCTTTTTACCAGTCATAGCGCCAGAATCAATCTTCTTACCGAACAACTTAATGCTGCAACTGATGAAAAAATCAAAAGGATGCGCCAATCGCAGATTGAAAGTGCCCAAAGAGATTTTGAGTTGCATCTTAAGGAATTGGAAATTGGAGCTGGAAAAGCAGATATTGCTGCCCAGGTTATTGCTTTTGGTTACGTATTTATCGTTCCAGGAGTTGTAAATGCCAAGTGATTATAATCTTATTCGAGCTGAAAACATAAAAGAGTATGGCGAGGGCACACGTCATCTGGAATTTTTAGGTCGATTGTATACAGATAAAACGCACTTTATATTCGAATTGCTCCAGAATGCCGAAGATGCCAAAGCAACCAAGGTCAGCTTTGATCTATACGATGACAGCCTTCGCGTTTACCACAACGGTCGATTTTTTAATGAAAAAGATGTCCGAGGTATTTGTGGCGTGGGTGAAGGCACTAAAACTGATGATCTCAGTCAAATTGGTAAATTTGGTATAGGGTTTAAATCTGTCTATGCTTATACACGGACACCGGAAATTCATTCAGACAATGAACATTTTTTAATTGAGCATTATGTGCGCCCATTTCAAGCGGAAAAAAGAAAAAGTGGAGAAATTGATAGAAAAGGGTCCACTCTTCTGATTTTCCCGTTTGATAATCCTGATGTCAAAAAGGAAAAGGCATACAAGGAAATATCAAATAGGTTAAAAAGATTAACCCCAAGAACACTTCTTTTTCTTAAAAACATCGTAGAAATCTGCTGGAGCGTATGTGGCAATACAAAAGGAGTTCTTAGGCGTAGCAGCCCGACTGTGGCAGATATAGCCAGAAAGGTAACCGTAGAATCATCTTTTCCTAAGGGAAACGGTGTACCCATTAAAGAGGACTGGCTTGTTCTGGAAAGGCCGGTAAGTCTGCCACATAAAGAAGGTATAGTTTCCGTTGAAATTGCTTTTCTCCTCGATCTTCAGGAAGATAACCAATACACCATAGTCCCTTTAAATGATGCACCTCTTGTCGTTTATTTTCCAACAGAAAAATATACACGACTGGGATTTTTGATCCAAGGTCCATACAGGACGACTCCGTCAAGGGATAATATCCCTAAAAATGACGATTGGAATAGTTTTTTGATATCAGAAACAATTGAACTTATAAAAGAAGCTTTCTTCAAACTGCGTGAATCCGGAGACTTGAACATCCGGGTCCTTGAGGCAATGCCAATTCGACCACTCGATTTTTCTGAAGAGAGTATGTTTCGCTCAATATTTAACGCAGTGCGAATTTTTTTACGCCAGGAGGAAATGTTGCCAGCCACAGGTGGAACTTATATCTCTGCAAACAAGGCGAGGTTGGCCGATAGTTCTTATTTGCGGGATTTGATAAGCGGTAAGCAGCTGACTGAGCTCTGTGGATCATCTGATGACCTTAAGTGGGTTACCGGGGATGTTTCAGAAAACAAGACTCCAGATTTGTGGAGGTATTTTCGAGACCAACTTGATATTAAAGAGCTTCGCCCTGAAACATTGGTAACTTTCGATATAAATTATTTTTTAAGAAATCAGACCGATGAATGGATGATCAGGTTTTACCATTTTCTGTCTGAGAGGTCTGCCATGTGGAGGGCCAAAGAAAATGTCCGGCCAGAGGGTCCTTTCAGAAGTAAGGCGATCATAAGGTTATCGGATGGAAATCATGTCCAACCTTTCCGGCATGATGATGTTCCAAATGCCTATCTTGGCCCATTGGCAACATCAGATATTCCTTGCGTTAAGGAGCAAATCCTTCAAGATCCTCTTTGTGAAAAATTTTTGAAAACACTTGGGTTAAAAGAACCTGATGTTTTTGATGAAGTCATTAATTGTATTTTGCCTAAATATTCGGATGACAAGAATAGGTCTTTAGTAACACTTGATGAAAATGTCAAAGATATAAAAAAGATCTTGATGGCTAAAAAAACAGACTACTCTTCTCGGCAGAAAAAATTGAAGGAGGAGATAGACGGACTTGCGTATATATCAACAACAAATTTGCAGGATAAACCGCAATTTAAAGATCCTGGTAATGTTTATTTCAGAAATTCTATCCTTCTTAGATACTTTGACGATGGATCATATGAACATTTTCTTGACTGTCGTTATGATGATTCTTTGCTTAATTTTAAAGAGGATGATTGGAAGGTACTTGGTGTTCAAACGAAACCCTTTCGAATTGAATTTAAACCGAATTTAACTCCTGAGAAATTATTTGATCTTAGAGGACAGGAGGGGGAAACCTACCAAATTTCGTTGTCGGACTTTCGACTTAACGGACTAAAAAAATTTCTTTCCCGTTTCTCAACAACAACAGATATAGGTGAAAAAATTGATCTGGCACGTCTTTTATGGAATATGCTTGCCGAAAGTGCGGATGAGTATGGGAAACTTTTTTTTAGCGGCTATTACAAATGGTTCTATAGAAAAGAAAAGAGTAAACATTTTACGGCCAAGTTTTGCAGGCAACTCATTGAAGCTAAATGGCTACCGGGAGCCGAAGATAAATTTTATAGACCTCAAGATATTCTGCAATCTGAAATCCATGAAGGCTTTCAAGAATGTGAAAAACTTGTTGAAGTTCTTGGTGTTGGAAGTGAGGCAATAAAAAAACAGACTGAATATGAAACAAAGTCAAAACTGGCTAAACGTCTTGGCGTTACCTTTGATGATATCCAATTACTAAAAGATCATCCAGACGCTTTCGAAAAATGGAAGGTTTCTCTTTCTGTCATTGAAGAAGGTAACGGTCTCGAGGATGAAAGTGGAGCTGCCTATTCCGACCGGAGAGCTGCCAAAATTGCTCAGGAGGCTATAGAAGCAGAAGAAGTCAAAAGAGAAACAAAGAAGCGGAGAGAGCGTGTATCAAAAATTAATGCGCGCCAGTGGCTTGAGGGGCAATATACTAACCATGAGGGAAAAATATTTTGCCAGATATGCCGCCATGAGATGCCTTTCAAAAAACCAACACCCGATAATGATAAATATTATTTTGAATGTGTTGAACTTTTTAAAGGACTCAAAAAGGAAAGTGAACGGTTACATTTGGCCCTTTGTCCATTATGTGCTGCAAAATACAAGGTTTTCATCAAGAACAGGGCCGAGCAAAGTGAAATTGTCAGAAAGACTATCATGGAAGGGAGAGATAGGACTATTCCAATAGCTTTGGAGACAGTTGGATATACCATCAATTTTGGCGTCAAACATTATAATGACCTCAAAATATTTCTAGAAAATATATATCGGGAGGGAAAAGAGCAAAAAGATCGGAAAGCTGTAAAAGAGGAGAATAATTTTAACAGTACTACCTCTCCAATTATTCAAGAGAAACTAACCGAACCTCAGGAAGCAATTGAAAGTGGAAGTGCTGAAGCATTCACTGCCAAGCCGGTAGTCTTACCCAAAGTAATCCTTCGAAAGGGACAAACAAATTGTCCCGAGTGTGGGGTTGTTGTGAATCTGAAAAACATGAGTAAACATCGACAAAAAGCTCATTCCGATGTTCCAAAAGTTAAGAATAAAAAGCCAGTATCGAAAAAAACTACACCAAAAATTAAGAATAAAAAGCCGGTATTCTTACCCAAAGTAATCCTTCGAAAGGGACAAACAAATTGACCCGAGTGTGGGGTTGTTGTGAATCTGAAAAAAATGAGTAAACATCGACAAAAAGCTCATTCCGGTGTTCCAAAAGTTAAGAATAAAAAGCCGGTATTGGAAAAAACTACTTGCGAAAAATCTGCTACCCCTTTACGAGTGTGGGTGAACCCGAAGAGTATTCGCGACAGTATTGTTAGTAAAGGATACCCCAAGTGCGGGGTAAAATTTGGTTGTTACTCCCAATGAACTTATAACAAACGAATAACTCTCTTTTTCAAAAACCATCAAATCACAAGGTCTGGTATCAGAAGTTCTTTTTAAATCAGTATTTGCGCTTTTTATGTCAAAATGAAAATTTGATCGAAGTTGCGATTAATTAGTCCTTATGGAAACTGTGATAAGATATCCATAATATCAATGATACCAATTCAAATTTTGATAAATTTTAGGCGTTTACTACTGGCTATTATCCGGGCCTTTCAGGGCTCGAAAAATCCTCTGGACTATCCCTGTTAGTCCCACCTTTTCTCAAATTTTAAAAGTGAATGATACTTGCATTATTCATAACATACCTGATACTCAACTATTCAAGCGGTATCTTTAATGATTCCAGTTAGTGAGGACTGCGTGTAGCAAAGGTTCACCGAACATTCATAAGCTGATTCCAGTCGGTTGTGT
>JAVERV010000125.1:0-8223 GCA_034006945.1 Desulfobacterium sp.
TGAGACTCGTCCATGTAATGGGTTTAGGGGTTGAGATAAGGTCAGTCGTTTTTTTCTTGTGCAGAACCTTAAAGCTTTCCGGCGTTCCCATGTCCATGGTGTGACCGGCCTCAAAGGGGTGGGTAAAGACCATTTTCATCTCTATGGTACTTGCCTTCTCCATGGCTGCTTCGGGGGTGTAGATCGTCTGGAAGTGGGCAAAGGCCGGGGCTGCGGTCAGTACAAGGCTTGTGATTCCTGCTGCGATAAGAGTTTTGACGTTCATTGTTTTTTCCTTTTTTGTTTTGTCTTGCCGGTTAATGTTTTTATTTTAAATTAAGTTCGGTATGCCAAATTTAATGGACAAAAAAAATACTCGACGATGGACTCGCCACCTACTTCAACGCTGTGCCCTTCGCCTGCATCAAATATCACGGTGTAGGGCTGGGAGGGTTTTTTAAAGGTAAATTCGCTGAATTCATCCATTTGACCCTTGACAATGGTCTTTCCATCTTTTTCATTGACGTACATCATTACTCCCTGGGTCGATGAGCCATCGGAGAATCCCCCCTCGCAGGTGATGTTACCATCCCCTTCGTCCCAGCAGCTGCAAAGGGGTGTGTGGGCCAGTGCAGGCGCTGCCATGAGCAGGGATATGAGTAATGCGGCAATAAGATTTTTTTTGGTGAGTCTGGTCATTTTCTTCATAATGATCTCCTTGTTTGTGAAACTCGCTTATTTGTTGTGGCCGGATGCCGTCTTTTGTTCCGGCCGTGCCGGTTTTATATGAAACTCCTTACAAGAAACTTGAAATTTGAAACAAGAAACAAGATCCTGACTCCCTTGTGCTGTCGAGTTTCACTCTTCGTTGTGTCCGAAAGGACGTGTCGGTTATATGAAACTCCCACCGAAACATCACTGTAAGAGCCTCGACTTTAGAGCCCTCTTTGGTTTTCCTGACCGGAACATTCAAAACCAAAGGGTCGAAATATTTAAGAAGTGTCAAAGTGACCCCCGACGTTTTGCGTTCCGGTCAGGATAACCAAAGGGGGCGGAATGAAACTAGTGCCCCGTCCAAGAAACTTGAAACAAGAGACAAGAAACAAAGTTCAGTCCTAATATAAGTTTCATCGTTCGTTGTGTCTGTCAGGACGTGTGGGTTTATAAGAAACAGCTTTTAGCTTTTAGCTAACGGCTAACCGCTAACGGCTAACCACTAATAGCTAACTTCGGCCATGTCGACTATGTTTTTGCCGGGCTTGATGAGCCCCACGCCAATTGCAGCCGCAAGTGCCAGAAACCAGAACCCGAACATTGCCTGAATACCGGTCAGGCCAAGCAGGCTTGAAACTGTGAATACAGCCGATGCAACCGTAAAGCCTAGAAGCGATTGATAGGCAAAGCTTATGAACATCATCTTTACCGATCCCGACTGGATCTTCAGGGTTATCATGGTGGCGAGGCAGGGCGGGAACAGGGCCATCATCAAAAGAAGCGACAGGGCGTGGAGCTGGGTAAAACCCTTTTCACCCTTTTCCATTCTCTGTTCAAGGCTCTGGTTCTCTTCTCCCGCCTCCTGCTGGTACAGAACCCCAAGGGTGGCAACCGTGCTCTCCTTGGCCGCAAAAGAACTCAAAAGGGCGATGTTGACTCTCCAGTTAAAACCTGCCCAAAGGGATACAGGCTCAAGGGATTTGCCAAATTTACCCAGAAAACTGCTCTTTATTTTCTCCTGCTTTATACCCATGAGCAGTGTTTTTCTTGAGCGGTCGAGCTTTCTCAGGGCTGATCTTCCAGTTTTTGCCTCCTTTCCTCCTCTGCCCGTGGCTATGGCGTAAAAGGTTTCATTCTCCGATTTGAACCGGTTATTTATCCGCTCCATGGCGGCGCTGCTCTTTGCCCCCATTCTGGCGCTCCTGTATCGGTCAGCAAACAGGATAAGATCCATGGCTTTATTCTGGGTGTTCAACTCCTGGTCAAAGCTGGTTTCTGCCATTTTTTTGTGAAAAAGCGCCAGGGCAGCCTTGGCCTGGTCGTCATACCATGCCTGTC
The DNA here is from genome assembly GCA_034006945.1 of Desulfobacterium sp. Classification (GTDB taxonomy): domain Bacteria; phylum Desulfobacterota; class Desulfobacteria; order Desulfobacterales; family Desulfobacteraceae; genus Desulforapulum. The sequence goes on from JAVERV010000125.1 coordinate 2,032, forward strand.
GTTCTTCGGTGAGACCTGGAAACTGGATAAGGGCAAAGATCACCACGGCAACTGCGGCAACGATGGTGACGATTTTTTTGAGAAACATCCAGATCCGCTCAAAGGCCCGCTTCAGAACCCCTGAAACAGTGGGAAGATGATAGGTGGGCAGCTCCATGATAAAAGGTTCGCTGGGTTTGTCCTTTAATATGGTCAAGGTGAGTATCCTGGCCACGGGCAGGGCAAGCATCAGGGTGATGGTGGCGATAAAGATCATGAGCAATGATTTATGGTCTGCAAAGTAGATGTTGATGATCAGGATATAGAGGGGGATCTTTGCAAGGCAGTTGAGCATGGGAATGATCATCATGGTTGCAAATCTTGCCTTTTCATCGGGGATGCCCTGGTGGCCATGATGGCCGGCACGGCATACCCTCCCACGTAGACACCGCCTAACACCATGGGCAGCGTTGACTGACCGTGGAGGCCGAAGCGTGCGAGGAGTCTGTCCAGGATAAACGCCATTCTGGGCATGTAACCTGTGTCCTCAAGGATGGCGATGAGGGCAAACAGGATGAAAAAAATGGGGATATAGTTGAGTAGAGCATTTATGCTGTCAACAAACCAGAGGGATAGCGATCGGATCATGGGTTCTGTTATAAAGTCCGGGGCGGGCATGATCCATTCCGTAAAAACCCTTAGCTTGGCCAGAAGGGGCCAGGTGTAGTTGGTCACCTTGTACCCCTGGACTATGGAGAGATTGTAAAGGGCAAACACAACCAGGCCAAGGATGATGGGCCCCATGAATTTGTGGCACACCACCGCATCTATTCTGTCGGTGATGCTTTTACCCATCATGGCTTTCTGAGTGACAAACTCGGCATTGAGACGGTCTGCATCCCTGTAACGGGCATAGGCGATGTGTTTTTCCGGGGACTCCTCGTGCTCCTGCCTGAAGCTCTCCTGCTCTTTTTTGACCTGGTCAAGGATTGTGTCGGACTCGGGGATGGTGGTGTTGATAAGTTTTTCAACCTCGGTATCGCCTTCCATCAGCTTGATGGAGAGCCATCTCAAGGGATAGGAAAAAACAGCGGATGAGGCTTTGATTGTTGACGATATGTTCTCCAGGGCCTTTTCCATGGGGCCGTAATCGACCTTGAAACCCGACGGTGATCCGGATAAAATCGAGGTTTCAATGGTGTCTATCAGCTCTTTTTTGCCCTGGTTGTGCTTGATGGCCGTTGGCACCACCGGGACGCCAAGCTCCCGGGAAAGTCCCTCCACATCGATAGATACCCCTTTCTTGGCTGCAACATCCATCATGTTCAGGTTCAGGATCAGCGGTGTTTCCATCTCTATAAGTTGAAAGGTGAGGTAGAGGCTTCGCTTGATGTTTGCGGCATCTGCCACGTTGATTATGGTTTCTGGCTTGTCCTGGAGGATGAAGTCCCTGGAGACCTTTTCCTCGGGGGAGAAGGATGTGAGGGAATATGTGCCTGGAAGGTCGACAATCTCCACCCGGGTGCTGTTGACCCTGCTTGATGCCGACAGCTTTTCAACCGTAACTCCGGGATAATTAGCCACGTGCTGGCTTGCCCCGGTGATGGCGTTGAACACGGTTGATTTGCCGCAGTTCGGCTGGCCTGCAAGTGCTATGAGCCTTTTATGCCTTGCAAGTTGAGCTGATTTCAACATAATCCGCCTCTTCGTGTCTCAAGCTTAAGAAATATCCGCTGATCTCGATCTGCATGGGATCCTCAAGGGGGGCGTTCCTTACCACTTTGAGGGCGAGCCCTGGATAGAGTCCGAGATCCATGAGGCGTTGACCTAATTTTCCCGTGGCTGTTACTCGCTTGATGCTGACGCTTTCTCCGGGTGCTACTTTGCTCAATAGTGTCATTGTTGTTAATCCTGTTTTAGATTTTGGCATGCCAAACTTTGTTGCCGTATTGAAAAATTGAAGGCGGGAAAACTTATAGATTAAATAATGCCATGAGTCAAGACAAAAATGTTAGTCGAAGCTAATATTTATCTGGGTTGGTAATTGTGTTGGGTTCTTTTTGGCAGCGTGGGTGTCAGGGGTGATGAATCCTCCTTAAAAGGGCATCCGCAAGGGGAGTCCCTGCAGGGCATGGTACCGAAAATGATTGAGTCTCAATGCTAAATCCTGAAAACTCTAAAGATAGACCTCGCTGTGTCAAGGAGGTTGGGTAGCAAGTTAAAATAAGTTGTGCATATTGCGCCGAATTTTTATTTGTTTTCAAGGTGGGACAAGGTGCGCATAACGAGCTATGTAAGCCTTGTACCAACGAAGAAAACAGATCAAAAGGCAAGTAAGATGTATAGGTTATTTTCACTTGCTGCCTTAGAACCAAGCCCCAATCTTTATTTCTTAATTACCGGGATAGGTATTGAAGTTTTTCCAACGGCAGTGTAGAAAATGAATTGATTATAAACCAAGACCATAATTAACACTCAAAATCAGATGAGGGATCGAATGTCGAAAACCAATGAATTCCTTGAAGAAATTCAAGAGAATTTAAAACAGATTGTCCAGCCCTTTCAGCGGGAGCTGAACCAAAAGCAGAAAAAAGCGGAATTCCTGAAACAGTGCATCCGGTGTGCAGGAAGAAATGACTTTCTTCGTCTGGATGAGATGCTCAAGAGCAAACTTGCCGGAGATATCTGCCAGGACGAGGCCTTAGATGAGTGCAGGCCTATCTTTGAAAGCCTTGGCAAGTATGCCGATGAAAAGGTGGAACAGTACAGGATGGAGCTGATTGAGGCCTTAGAAGAGCGGGGCAGGGAAGCAGGCCTTGATATCGAGGTCGATTTCCCGAGGTTCACCGTTTTAAAGGGTATTACAGGAGAGATCGATTTTAGCAGCCGTACCACCAGGATTAATAAAAAGGTATTAAAATCCATTGATCCCCGGCGGATAACGGCCCTGGCATTAAGGATCAAGCAGCAGTTGTACGACCGCCCATATGATCCCCAGGAGTTTATCGACGCTCTCTTTAAGGTCTACCTTGAAATCCTTGAAAAGGAAGAGCTGCCCCAGGGTCGGCCCGTTCCCATGCAGAGCTTTTATCTTGCCTATGTGATTTCTCTTCAGACCAAGACATTCTTCCAAAATATGGACAAGGGCAAATTTAAGGGGTACAGCCTGGATCAATTCTCTGTGGATCTGTGGCGCTATTACCAGTCGGGAATTGACGGCACCACCGACGGATATGGGATGCAGCTCACCCCTGGGCGGAACTGGGCTCTGTGGCTGCTGGATAGCCAGGGGGAAGTGCGGCAGATCACCTCCATCTCTTTCCATAAATTCTAAGGAATTACAGCCATGATATCATTGGATGCCCTAGAACAGTTAGAACCCTTTCAGGCAAGATCCATCATCGAAGAGCTGCGCAAGGGGAGCGTGCCTGGGGAGTATGTGCCTCTATTTACCGTTGGTCGACAAAAATGGCTCTCCTACATAGAGGATGATCTGGACCATTACATCGGACAAGGCGGTGCCAAGGTGCGGTTCATCAGCGGGGATTATGGAGACGGAAAAACCCACTTCATGTCTGTGATCCAACACCTTGCCATGGAAAAGGGCTTTGCCGTTTCTTTCGTGGTCATAACAAGGGATGTCCCCATTCATAAGTTTGAAACCGTTTACCAATCCATTGTTCGTCAGCTCAGGGGAAACTTCCCGGGTGAGGGGATCCGGAACCTGCTGGCATCCTGGCTTGATTCTTTAGCTCCTGAGTTGGATGAACCCGAGGGAACCCAGGAAAAGCGCCTTGCTCTGGCCAAACAGATACGGGATATGCCGGGCATGGACATCAGCTTTGCAAATGGTCTGGCAGCTCTTGTCAACAATCGGTTCGCACCCCTGGAAGAGGGGGAGGACGAGGAGAGCCGTAAGGCGGAAAGGGAAATCCTCATGCACTGGTTTGACGGGGGAAAGGTCACCAAACGGGAATTAAAGCCCTTCCAGATCTATGAGTATCTGACAAAGGCCAATGCCAGGCAGCTCATGAATTCTCTGATTCTTTTCCTGCGCCTTTACGGGCAGAAGGGTCTGATCCTGCTCATGGACGAGCTTGAGACGGTTGTGGCCATGAGCGCATCCATAAGAAATGCAGCCTACGAAAATATCAGGCTCTTTTTAGACAACAGCGAAACCGCCCAATACCTCCACATCTTTTTTTCCATTATCCCGGATGTGCTGATCTCGGAAAAGGGATTTAAATCCTACGATGCCCTCTGGAGCCGTGTAAGATCCATTGGCACAGGCGGTGACGATAAGACCCTCAACTACAGGGGCGTGCTTGTGGATATTCACCAGACCCCCCTTCAAACCGAAGAACTTGTGGAGCTTGGCCGGTGCCTGCGGACACTCCATGCCATTGCCTACAGGTGGGAATCCCATGAACTCGTCACGGACAGTCTCATGGAAGAGATCTGCTCAAGCCAGAGGCGAATGGGCGTTATAAGTGAGGTGCGCCTCTTTGTAAAGCTGCTCATCGGTGTTTTGGATCTTGCAGAGCAGGGAAACTCCCCCAAGGATATAGACATGGCCCAAAAAATGGTGGAAACCCGGCAGGAGATGGAGGCAGAAAAGATGAAACAGATGGAGCCCACCTGGGACAATTAAAATCAGGCCGAATAATCAGGCCGAATAATCAGGTCGGATAAACAGGGTGGGTAAACAAAACAGGTAAAATGGATACATAAAATGAATGCACAGGCATTTGAAATCCAGATCAACGGCACAAAAAACTTCTACCTGCGAAGGGCTGTGGAACGGATGAGAGAAGGGCTGTTTGACCCTCTAGGCGTCCAATGGCTCACCTCGGGTGAAGAAAAACTCAACAGGCTCTTTGAACTTGGGGCTGCAGACCTTAAAGAAGGAAAATCCCACCATCTCTGCGTGTGTGGGGCATACGGACAGGGAAAGAGCCACAGCCTCACCTACCTGAAGCAGCGGGCTCTGGACGCAAATTTTGTGGTGAGCTATATAAACCTTGATCCAAGGCAGATCCCCTTCCATGATTTCAAAGAGGTCTACCGTGCCCTGATGGGGTCCATGGTGTTTCCCGGCGGGGAGACAAGCGTCGTCAATGTCTGGCAAAAGGCCGCAGACCTCTGGCTGGCAAGGCCTGGGAATCGGGAGAGAGCTGTTGACGATTTCATACTTGGGGAGATGCCCCACAGGTTTCGGGCAATCCTGGCTGCCATGGCCATGAAAAACATGGAGCTTCCCCCTGGCAAGCGAAAGCTGAAAAAGCATGCCCGGTTCCAGCCCAGATCTTTTTCCTGGATATTGAAAAACGCCCTCATGGGCAGGGAGATTCCCGCCCATAGGCTAAGTGCAGCATTTCATTATAGAGAGGTTGCATTTTATAAGGACGCCTCCCTTGTCTGTAATGAGCCTGGGAAATATCTGACCATGGTAAAGGGTCTGGCCAGATTGTTTAAAGATATTGGATACGGGGGGTGGATGCTCCTCTTTGACGAGGGGGAATCCATCGCCCAGACCCGCATTACAAGCCGCAGTAAAAGTTATGATCTCCTTCATGAAATCTTCTGCCCGGACACCCCGGCACCTGGATTTTACCCGGTGTTTGCCTTTACTCACGACTTTTTCACCCAGCTCTCTGAAGAACCCTGGGATCGGACCCGGATGCCCGTGGGCCGGAGAAAACAAGGCCGGCCGCCTGAAGAGATCCCCTGCTTTGCAAAAAATTACCACAGGGCCTGGAAAACGGTTAATATCCACCTCCTTCAGAATCTTTCGCTGGATGAGTGGGAGCGGCTGACTTTTAAACTCAGACTTCTCCACGGCAAGGCCTATGGGTGGGCTCCGGATACCGCCGCCTTGCAGCAGAAGATGAAAAAGGTTCTTTCAAACCAGGGCGGGGCAGAATCGAGGATGAAGTTACGCCTTCTTGTCAACCAGCTGGATCTTGAGCACCAGAGGGAGACCTGCTGATTTCCATGGTGCAGGGAAGTGCCCCCCTTTTACAGCTGCCCAACACCTTCCGGCCCTTTTACGGATCTTTTGCCTGTCTGCAGCCCATGCAGGTGGATGCAATAGCCCCTATCCTCGAGGGCAGGGATTTCATCCTCCAGGCTGCAACCGGTTCGGGAAAAAGCGAAGCCGTGCTTGCCCCGGCCCTTGAGCGGGTCATCTCTTCTGGACGCTCCAGGGGCGTG
>JAVERV010000027.1:0-46972 GCA_034006945.1 Desulfobacterium sp.
TCAAATTATTTTACCTGTGTCCCGAACTTTTTTAAAAACTTCGATAATAATTATGGGTTTCTTCAAAAGTGTATGCCACTTTTATCCAATATAAAGGATGGCAAAATTATCAACCCGAATATTTACATAAATTTAATAGTTTTGTCTGCAAATTCGTCCAGATAGGGCCATAACAGCTCTTTTCTGCGATATTTTAAGCCGCCGCATTGAATCCGTACAATACGAAACTTGTCCGTTACCTGCTCAATTTTTTGACCATAATCCTCGGAAAAGGAGCGGTCCTGAATAAGCCGGGTAAAGAGATCAACCCGTCGGATCTCATCCCTTTGGGCCAATGCCCTGGAAAGTTCAACCACATATTTTATCTGACCTCCGGTGTCTGCATCATATCCAAGCTGCATGTTTTCAGCCCTTAACAGTCCGTGGATGCTGAACATCGTAAGTGAAATACCGTTTTTTGATCCCATGAGCCTCCTGCTCTTTATTTATAACCTACATGGCAGTAACTATTTGCCACAGCGAAGAATGAAGCTTTAATCGGGACTGAACTTTGTTTCTTCTCTCTTGTTTCAAGCTTCTTGAATGGTACAGGGTGGACACCAGTGTTATTCCGCTCCCTTTGGTTGAGACTCCCCCAGTGATGTTTCAAGATGAAGACTCTGCTGGAATTTTTCATAAAATTCACCATAAACTGCATCATCCCAGGGCAGAGCCCCTTTAACCTTGCAGATCCTGGCTGCAAATTCACCGGCAAGTGCCATGGTGGATTGAACGGAAAGCTTTTTTAACCGTCCAAAAGCCGCCATGGCTGCATAGGCATCCCCTGCACCCACCGTATCCACAATCTTCTCCAGAGGGAATGCCCTGGCTCTATATTTTTTCCCAGAAAAAGCCCAGATGCTTCCCCTTTCCCCCATGGTAAGGATGATAAGCTCTATCCCGTAAATCCTTATGAATTCATCAATGATTTCGTCCGGCGAATCAGCGGTTGCCTGAATAATCCCCTGTTTAGATAAAAGTGCCAATATCTCAACGGCCTCACCATTGCTCAACTTGAGGATATTGCAGGCATGGAGGGATTGTTCAATTGTAGTTCGGTTATATAAATCGGATCGCAGATTGATGTCGCAGAAAATACTGGTCTCTCTGCTTTTCTCTGAGATTATTCGTCGAACTATTTCTTGTCCATGGCCGGTGCGCTGGGTCAAGGTTCCAAAGTAGATCATATCCGGTGATCCATGCACCAAAGAGGAGAGATGATCGTCAAACTCAAGATGATCCCAGGCTGAATCAGCAGCGATGGTAAACCCATGGGCCCCATCCTCCATGAAGACCCTTACCGTTCCCGTGGGATGGGTTGGATCGGTCTGAATATCACGTGGATCAAACCCATGGTGAAGGAGGAAATCCTTGATCTCAAGACCAAGTTGATCATCACCTACACGGGAAATAAAACGAACCGGAACACCCATCTTTTTAAGATGGTATGCAAAGTTAAATGGGGCTCCACCTATTTTTTTCTGGTCGGGGAAAAGATCAAACAAAATTTCGCCCAGAACTAAAATCATGGCAATACACCCATGTTTAAAAAATTTACATTCCCGGGCATCTTAGACCATACATGTGGTTCAGGTCAAGAAATCGTTTTCATAAAAAAAAAGAGCCCCCGGTCAAATGATCGGGGGCTCTTTTTTTAAAATTGACTGAAATTACCGAAACGGCTTTTAGGGAACAGCGTAAAACGGTCGACTATTCTACAGTCACATTTGTTGCAGACGGACCTTTGGGCCCTTCTTCAATGTCAAATGTAACCCGATCTCCTTCATTCAATGACTTGAAACCTGTTGCATTGATTCCACTGTGATGCACAAAGACATCCTTTCCGTTTTCCTGTTCAATAAATCCAAAACCTTTTGAGTCGTTAAACCATTTTACGATACCATTAGCCATTTTGGCACTCTCCTGTTGTAAATAATAGAACCAGTTTTCAAATTAAGGGCACATTTGCTTCTTAATGTCGGGGAACTTTACCTTGATAGGAAAAACCCAAACATCCCACATGCGGGATGCGATTTAAAATAGAGATATCTGGTTACGAAAAAAAAATCAAGCAATAAATGAAGTAAAAAACGTTTTTTTATTTTAAATGAAATTTTAAGCTGATTAGTGTAAAAACAAAGGATGTACTCTAGGCAGTCTAACAATACGGGCGTGATCAAGGAGAGCCTTGAGGGCATTGTAGAGAGGGTCACCTTTCATAATGCCGACAACGGGTGGTCTATTCTCAGGGTCACGCCCTTTGACAACCATCATACCCAGGAGACGGTGATTGTTCACCAGACAAAGGTGTTTGCCGGTGCTACCATGCACTTTACCGGCTCCTGGACTATCCATCCCAGATTCGGTCGACAGTTCCAGGCAACAATTGCCAGGGAGAAAAAACCTGCGACAGCTGCCGCCCTTGAACGATATTTAGGATCTGGGTTGATCAAGGGTGTCGGTCCAAAAACGGCCAAAAAGATAGTTCGTCATTTTAACGACCAGACCCTGGATGTTTTTGAAAGCTCGATTGAACGGTTGACCGAGGTCCCGGGAATCGCAGAAAAAAAACTCAAAAGCATTGAAGCTGCCTGGATAGAGCACCGGGCCATCCGCAACGTCATGATGTTTCTTCAGTCCCACGGCATAAGCACCCTTTTTGCCGTCAGGATCTACAAGCTGTACGGTGATCTTGCCATTGATACGGTGACCCGGGACCCCTATCGGCTGGCAAATGACTTTTACGGCATCGGGTTCCTTTCTGCGGACAGGGTGGCCCTGAGCATCGGTCTTGGCCATGACAGCCCCCAACGGATCACGGCCGGAATAAAGCATGTGCTTGCTGCAGGTAGTAATTTCGGGCACTGCTTCCTGACCCTGTCCCAGATTCGTGAGCAGGCGGGTGAACTTCTCCACCTTGACCTGACCCATGGGTTGCCCCGGCTTCTCTTGCAGATGGAGCAGGCGAGACTTCTCATGGTTCGCAACCTCAAGGTTGACGGCAATGCTGCAGAGCCATGCTACTATTCACGCTCCCTCTACTTTGACGAGCGTTACGTTGCCCAGAGGATTGTCGCATCCTGCGGTCCCGTCCCGGTTGACGGAAACAGGGTGGTTGACTGGATTGAACGTTACTGCAGTGCAATCGGCATGGATTTGAGCCCTGAACAGGCAGCATCGGTAAGGGGAATCGCAGGTGAAAAATTTTCCATCCTCACCGGGGGACCGGGGTGCGGAAAGACGACTACCACAAAAGTCCTGGTTGAACTCGTGAGAGCCATGGGAAAATCCGTCCTCCTTGCCGCTCCAACGGGTCGGGCGGCCCAGCGCATGCAGGAACTGGTCGGACAGGAAACAAAGACCATTCATCGTTTATTAGGTTGGAAAAACGGCCGTTTCAAGAAAAACGAAGAAACGCCGCTTGATTGCGATTTTATCATTGTGGACGAATGCTCCATGCTTGACATTTCGCTTACCGCATCTCTTTTAAAGGCAGTGCCCGAAGGAAGCCAGATCGTTCTTATCGGAGATGCAGACCAGCTGCCGTCGGTGGGGGCTGGTAATGTTCTAAAAGACATCATCGCATCCAATGGCGTGCCTTGTTTTTGTCTGACCAGAATCTTCAGGCAGACCCGGGAATCTCTCATCATAAAGTATGCCCACAAAATCAATCAAGGTGAAATACCCTGGATAGAATCGCCGTTTAAGCGACCCGGGGCATGGCAGCAAAAGGTTGACTGCCTCTTTATCGATGCCGACGAGGCAACCAACGAGCAGATCAACTTCATCAACCGGGTCAAACGTCTGGTCGACCCTGGAGAGGTTCAAGCCGAAAGGGATTCCAACCCCTTTGAGTTCGGCGTCAACGACCCTGACACCAACGGCTCATCAATAATCATCCCCAAAAAATTCCAGCATGTGAACCTTGAAGAGGTATGTACAGCAGCAACTGAAATCGAACAGCTCAAATCCGTTCTTAAAAAGGTGCACCCCTGGTCATCCCTCCACTACGGTTATACGGCCCTTGACACGGTAAGGATGCTCTATCAGCACTGGATACCGAAATATTACGGCAACCTTTGCGAAATCCAGATTCTCACTCCCATGACAAGGGGAACCCTTGGAACGGTCAACCTGAACCGGGTAATCCAGGCGGCAACAAATCCGTTTACACCCGGAACGGCCCAGATACAAATAGGGCAGAGGACTTTCCGTGTGGGGGATCGGGTGATCCATCGAAAAAACAACTATGACCTGGGAGTGTTCAACGGGGATATCGGCAGCATCCTCTCCATCGATAATGTGGAGCTTACAATGGTCGTATCTTTTTCCCCGGACCAAAGGGAGGTTTTTTACGAGAAAGAAGACATCATGGCCCTTGATCTTGCCTATGCCATTACCATCCACAAATCCCAGGGGAGCGAATTTGAAATTGTCATCATCCCTGTCATGACCCAGCACTATAGAATGCTGTTTCGCAATCTCATCTACACAGGAGTGACAAGAGCCAGAACCCTGGCAGTCTTTGTGGGAACGAGAAAGGCCCTTTCCATGGCCGTTATGAACCAGGATACGGCCAAAAGGCAGACGGCTTTGGAGCAGTTGATAGTGGACAGTAGATAAACTACCTACGGCCTACTGCTTTTTGTTGAAAGCTCATGAAATCGCTTTAATTTTTCCGCCACTCGTCCAAACAGTGTATCACCAGGATATGTTCCGTTTTCGTCAGGTTCTCCCGCCCTGACACCGGTCAACACCTCGATCCCCTGTTCAATGGTGGAGATCTTATATAGGTGAAACTCGCCTCTCTCCATGGCCTGAACCACATCTTTTCTAAGCACGAGATGTTTCACGTTGGAGGCGGGGATCATAACTCCCTGGGTGTTTGTAAGTCCCCTTTTGACACAGATATCGTAAAATCCTTCGATTTTCTCGTTCACACCGCCGATTGCCTGGATCTCCCCCTTCTGGTTCACCGATCCAGTCACGGCTATTTCCTGACGAAGGGGAATTTCGGCGAGGCTTGAAAGCACGGCATAAAGCTCGGTAGAAGAGGCGCTGTCTCCGTCAATGCCGTCGTAGCTCTGCTCAAAGGTGATGCTGATGCTCACGCTCAAGGGATAATTTCGGGCAAACATTCTGCCAAGATAGCCGGATACGATCATCACTCCCTTGTCATGGGTCTCACCCGAAAGAAATGATTCACGATCAATATTGATGATCCCCGGTTCACCCATATAGGACTCAGCCGTAATACGCACCGGTCTTCCAAAGGCAATCTCCCCCATGTCATAAACGGCAAGGGCATTTACCTGGCCTGTGACCCTGTCCTTTACATCCAGCAGGACAGTATGATCCTCAAACTGGGCCATCACCTTTTCCTCGTACAGGTTATGGCGAAATCGCTGCTGATAAAGGGCCTTTGTCATATGTTCTGCATCAACAAGAGGGCTCCCCTCTTTCCTTGCCCAATAATCTGCCTCCTTGAGAACACCCAGAATCTGGCCGAACCTGAGGGAGAGCTTCTGCCGGTGGGCCACCATGCGGCTGCCGTACTCAATGACAGTCATGACACCCCTTGCGGTAAAATCTGCCAGCCCCTCCTGTTTGCAGGCCAGAGCTATGAAACGTGCGTAGTTGTAAAGATTTTCGTCTGTTTTTTCCGCCTCATAGTCAAAATCGGCCCGGACCTTGAATATCTTGTTAAACCTTGAATCCTCTGCCTGTAAATGCCTGAAAGGTTCGTATTCCCCAATCAGTATCACCTTGACATATAGGGGAATCGGGGCGGGCTTTAACGAGGGCATGCCGCACTCTGCCTGACCGGGCATATCTTCGATCCTGAGCATTGATTCCTGGAGTATGCCTTTAAACGTTTCCCAAACCACGGGATTGGCAAGAAGAGGTTCGATATTGATGATCAAATGCCCGCCATTGGCCTTTAACAGAGAACCCGCCACAACCATTGTAAAATCGGCCTTAAAAGACCCCAAGACCGGTCTTTTTTCTATTTTTCCAAACAAATTGTGAAAGGTTGGATTGGGTTCAAAAACCACTGGTGCGCCTTTTTCCTGCCTGCGGTCCACAAGCACATTGACCTGGTATTTTTTCAAAAGCTCCCGGGTCATCTCTAAAAACCGTTCCTGCTCAACCTCCTGCTCTCCCTGCCAATCCAGAAACGAAGAAAAATTTTCTAGGATGTCGGCCTTGACATTCTTCAGGTAGGTTTGAATATCCGCACAATCCTTAAAATAGTAGCGCACCGGATCGAGTTGTTCGGCTATCAGCTCCTCGGTCTTTGACGAAACAAGCTCCTTTAGCACTACCGCTGTTTCCTGACCAAGGGTGTCGATGGCAACGAAGACCTCCTGGAGTTTCTCTTCCACCTCCGAAATCCGCCCATCAATATCGGACCTTAGTTTTTCATCCAGAGCATCAAAGGCTTCCCTGGACATGGGTTGGCCTTCATGCAGCGGCACTACCTGGTAATCGTCATCATCTCGAACAATAGAGATACCCCTTGCCTTTGCAAACAATTCAACTTGGTCAAACAGCTCATTTTGTCTCGCCTGGGTCTTTTTCCAGATGGTGTTCTGCTGTTGATTAAACAGGGGTGTTTCAACAAGATCGGCCATTTTTGTTTTCAACACCTGGACAACCTGGGTCATACTTTTGCTGAAATAGAAGGCAGATCCAGGCGGCATTTTGATGACGACCGGGTGATAGTCATCGTCAAAATTGTTGACCAGGCAAAGGTCTTCAGGGGTTTCATGGTCCAGGGCATGCTCCTCGACAAGCTTCCTGACAATGGTTGCCTTGCCCGTTCCTTCGAGGCCTGTGACAAAGACATTATACTCGAAACCCTTCATGTTCAACCCAAAGTCAATGGCCTGGATGGCTCTAGCCTGACCGATAATCGTGTCAAGCGGTTTTAACTGGGAGGTATCTTTAAAATCTAACAAATCCGAGGGAAACTCTTTAACGATCTCCTGAACCTGGACTTTAAACCTTTGTTCCATCTTGTTTTCCCATTTCCTATAACCGGCACGGCCGGAGCGAGAGATGGCATCCGGCCACAACGAACATTGAAACTCCGCTACCTATGGCGCTTCGAAGCGAGTTTCATATAACCCCCGTGCCCTGCGGACACAACGAACGATGAAACACGATAGCCGTTAGCTGTTAGCGATTAGCTGTTAGCTAAAAGCTAATGGCTAACAGCTAAAAGCTGTTTCTTATAAAACCGGCACGGCCAGAACGAGAGAGGCATCCGGCCACAACGAACATTGAAACTTGGATTAGGACTGAACTTTGTTTCTTGTCTCAAGTTTCAAGTTTCTTGATAGACAGGTGCCACAAAACCCTGGACCAGAGCCTTGTCCTTCAGGAACCTAAACACCTCAGCACCTTCCATCCCCCGGGAGGTTTTAACGTTTCCCTGTTCAAAAAGAGTCTCAACCCTTCCTGGGTCTAACTTTTCAAAGGATTCGGGCCACAGCACAAGACGGTTTGAATCTTGATTATAAATAACCATTGGACCGAAAAGGGTCTTATCTGATTTGTCCTTAATGGGTTTACCCCATACCTTATGCTGTTTTATTTCAAACAGGGGGGAGGCAGGAACATAGCCCAGGATTTCGGCAAAAAGGCAAATGGACTCCTTAACTTGATCAATCTCTCCATTGGAAAGGGCCTGGACCGCATCCTTGAACATTGATTCAATATCCTGAGGGGAAAAAGTCAGGTCAATATCTTTTAAAAGGTCCTTGTGGATAAAATCAAGGGTCTGGTTTCGCCTGAACTTTACAACATCCTTGTCATTCAAGATCTTGATGGCATTTCGGATGCTGATCATCTCCTTGACGGTGGGGTTCCTCCTTAACAGCACATCCTCAAAGGTCGTCTCAAAAAGGGGAAGCTCATTGTCCAGCACAAGGATCTGATGTGTTTTACCGTCCAGGGGCCTTGTGTAGAGGTCCATATCCCGATCTTTGTGAAGATCAAAGTTGGACATATCAAGAAGCTTTTTCATGGATTTTTTGTCCACCTTGGCACCGCTCTCGGCCGTACCAATGGTTGAGTCCACGGTTTTAACAAGATCATTGATGGTAATGCGTTTTAATAAATTTTCTCGAAATCCCATAAAGCATCCTCCTTCTTGATTTAATATGGTTATCCCCTCCCGGGAAGAACGTGGGAGATCTTTGACACCCGGTCGTACATGACAAGGCTTCCTGCAACGGCAACGTTCAAGCTGAACGCTCCGGGCAGCTTGACCAGGCTATGGCATTTTCCCATCACCCCGGAAGAAAGCCCCACCTGCTCGTTACCCAGCAGATAAACCGCCCGCAGGGGATGATCGAAACGGTTCAACTCAACCGCGCTTTCTCCCATTTCAACCCCCACAAGCCGGGTATCATGGGCAAGAGTGCTGTAAAACTCTTCAAATGTATCATGATGGAACAGGGGGATTTTTGTCCAGGTACGGGTGACATCCCCGGGTTGATAACGGTATCGGTTTCCAATTGTAAAGATAAAAGAGGCTCCTAGGACATAGGCCGTCCGCCACAAGGTGCCGATGTTAAGGCCCTTTACCGAGTGGATCAAACCTATTCCGTAAAAACCGTCCTGCTGATATTTCTGCCTCAACCTTGACATTATTTTATCATATCCCCATCGGATCATGCAGTCAACGTCATTGAATCCTGGATAGCAATTATCATTCTGGACAAGGGATATTTACGCTATTCTTCTTTAGCTGTTTATGATAATTTTGTCTGGCAGGGTCAAAATAGGAAGGCCCGACAGTTTGTTGTCACATTTTACATCACATTTTCAACGGTTGGAGGTTTTGATGGATCCATCAGTTATCATTTTCGGTAAAAGCACATGACCCTTTACCAATGCTGCCCGTGGGGCATTTGATGAGAGAAAAGTGTTGTTTCAATATATTGACGTGGTCATGGAGCCTGACCGTCTGCCTGATATGCTCAAATATTCGGGGGGAAACCGCAAGGTCCCGGTTATTGTGGAGAACGGAAAGGTCACCATAGGACATGACGGCAAAGGGTGAAAGGTCTGATCTCCGGCTGTAGGCTGGAAATAACCTGATCATCAAAATAGAACAATAGGAATTATTTAAAAAAATGAAACAGAGAAAATCTTCCAATGGGAAATATCCCATTGACGACTTTAAAAGCGGTGAAGCCTGGCGTTTGTTCAAGATCATGGGCGAATTTGTCGAGGCGATTGACACCTTGCACCATATAGGCCCTGCCGTCACCATATTTGGATCGGCAAGAACCGTTCCGGGGTCCCACTATTACACCAAGGCAGAAGAGATAGCAGCGCTTTTTGTCAAGGCTGGCTTCGGCGTAATAACCGGCGGCGGAGGCGGCATCATGCAGGCCGCCAACAAAGGAGCCCACTCGGTTGGCGGAATATCGGTGGGGCTCAACATCAACCTGCCCCGGGAACAGGTACCAAACGCCTATACCAATATCGAGATGGAGTTCAACTATTTCTTTATCCGCAAGGTGATGTTCGTAAAATATGCCCAGGCCTATATCATCATCCCCGGCGGGTTTGGGACCCTTGACGAACTCTTTGAGGCTGTCACCCTGATCCAGACCTATAGAATCAAACCCCTTCCTGTGATCCTCGTGGGAAGCGACTACTGGTCGGGACTTGTGGATTGGATACGGGCAAGATTGCTCGAAAATTCGATGATATCGCCTGATGATATGGATATCTTCAAGGTTCTTGATGATCCTGACGAGATCGTAAAGGCGGTTCTTGATTTTAACGAAAGAAAAGCCGATTGAAAACCACCAGCCATCAGATCTATTTTGCCGACAGCTGTGACATGGGAATGATTGAATCCAACTCCGTAAATCTGATCGTCACCTCACCGCCCTACCCCATGGTCGAAATGTGGGACGACCTCTTTTGCGCCACGGATTCAAAGATCAAGAAGGCGCTTGCAGAAGGCCGGGGAATGCAGGCCTTTGAGCTCATGCACCAGAAGCTTGACAGGGTATGGGCTGAGACCTACAGGATTCTCTCTCCCGGCTCCTTTGCCTGCATCAACATTGGAGATGCCACCCGTACCGTGGATGGAACCTTTCAACTCTATCCAAACCATGCCAGGATCTTATCGGCCATGGTTAGCCTTGGATTTTCCCCCATGCCTTTGATCATCTGGAGAAAACAGACCAATGCCCCGAACAAGTTCATGGGGTCCGGCATGCTGCCCGCAGGGGCCTATGTCACCCTGGAACACGAGTATGTTCTCATCCTGAGAAAGGGAGAAAAGCGTCAGTTTAAAAGCGAAGAAGAAAAGGAGCACAGAAGAAAGAGCGCTCTTTTCTGGGAAGAGCGGAACCAGTGGTTCTCCGATGTCTGGTTTGACCTCAAGGGAACGGTTCAAAAACTTAAAACAAACAGCCCTGAAAATAAAGGGATCAGAAAACGAAGCGGCTCTTATCCCTTTGCCCTGCCCTATCAACTCATCAACATGTATTCGGTCAAGCAGGACATTGTGGTTGATCCCTTTCTGGGTCTTGGTACAACCACCCTTGCGGCCATGGCAGCAGGGAGAAACAGCCTGGGGTTTGAAATTGACGATGGATTCTGGGAACCCATCGCCCAAAGGATAAACGGTTCAGAACCAATGCTGAACAGGGAAGTTCTCAACAGGCTTGAAAACCACCTGGAGTTTGTAAAGAGAAGAACCGAGCAGAACAAACCTTTTAAACACTTTAACGAGACCCACGGTTTTGAGGTGATAACCGCCCAGGAACGATTTTTACACCTGGGCGGTGTCGAGGCCGTCACCATTGATGAAAAAACTGGTGAAAAAACCAAAACCTTTAAGGTCAAACACTGTGAGTTCCCACAACCCAAAAGGGATCTTTTCACCCCGGTATAACCCACATGTCCTGACTGACGGCCACAACGAAGCATGAAACTCAATAAAATGTAGGGGCTCCCCTTGCGGGTGCCCTTTGCGGCGGCCCCAATAAAATCGAATACCCGCCTGCAAGTTCGGAGCGAGTTTGATACAAAAACCATCAAAACCGAAAACCCCTTGGATAATGAAAAACAACCCTTGGGGGCAGTTGTTCCAGTTTAAACTCAACCTTTATTTTTTCAAGGATCTCCTCCTCGTTTAAGAAGCCCTGTTTGTTTACAATATTTATGCAGAACATCTCACCCCAGGAGTTGAAATAGATGGCTGACAACTCATGGACCCGCTTTTTTTTTCTTGGAACGCACAAGTTAAGGGAGATAAAGACTGCCACGATCCTTGCTGTGGACAACAGGTTTATGGAGGGTATGGTTTGACTGCTGTCATTGACAAAAAAGAGGTAAAGGGCCTGGAAGAATCTCTGAATATCATCAGATGAGACCGGAGTGGGGTTGGGATAAAGATTGATTATCGTTGAAGGTGAAAAAAGCTGGTTGTGAACAAGCCATGCGGCTATCTCCTCGATGGTTCCGCCCTGACTAATTACCCCGTCGTCATCATGATTTGATCGGGAGGGGTGATTGACAAGCTCCCATCTGCCGGGATTTCCCTGTTGAGGTGCAAAGATCAAGGTCAGTTTCGTAAAATGGCGATCGCTTCTTGAAACCAGCAGGGTTCTGGGTATTTTGCCAGGCTGGCTGGAAAATTCGACAAACATTTTCCGACCTATAACGGTTCGATCTTCCGGGGTTATGGTCGAGGTCTGACCATTATTCATGGCCTGGTTTACCCGGATGTAGGTTTTGACCATGTATTGTTGAATCTGCTGGCTGAGTCTTGTAATCTTACTGTATTGCCACTCTTTGAAGTTGCCGCTTTCAACCACCATGGGTCTGGTCCAGGACCACTTCTGCATGCACCAGTTAATGAAAAAAGAGCGCAGACCAAACAGGGTTTCATTGCGATCTAAATCACTCTCTATACCTGTTTTAAGAAAAAAGCACTGCTGGACAAGCCTTGTCGCCCCGGGATTATCCGCCTGTTCGTAAAATTCCATAACGCTCTCTAAAAGGGTATAGTAGGGATCGATCTTGCCAAGGGGCAGGAAGAGGCCCGGATTCATCCATTGTTTCTTGAACCGATTGCAGAGAAGCTGCCTGTTTCCTTTTGCGTGTATGAACTTTTCAAGCAGGGCCATCTTGATCACCGATTTAAATGGACTTTTCAAAAGCTTGAAAAGTTGCCAGATCGAAGCCCCAAAATACTCTTCCGAAGGAATTACATGTATGTCACCAAAATCAACAAACCGGCAGGTAACCGGGTTTATGCAGACCCTGGAAAGGAGCAGGTCATAGTATGTCCGGCTGATGCCCACGGGCAAGGTGCACCAGAAGGTCAGCTTTCCCGCCACATGAATCATGGTCCTGTAAAACTCTTCTTTGAGAATAAGGCCCTGGGCAGAGCCGGAACTCTCACCTGTGGAATCTCCGAAATCATCGTTTCTGGCCCTGTCTATGTCCACAATAAAAAAATGAATCTCTGCTTTAAACTCGTTAAGTGCCCATTGCTCGATCAGGGTAAGTTTTTGCTGAAACCGCTTTCCCTCCAAGGATTCAGGATCATGCCCCCGCACACATACCCAGTAGTCGATATCCGAATCCCTGGTCTGGGCAATGGTGCCTGTGCTCCCCATGGTAAAAAGGCTCTCCACATGGGGAGTTTCGCAAAATCGATGAAAAATTTCATTCGAGCCTAAATAAAGGGATGCCGTGGCGCAAGTCTCGCGACATGGCCGATAGTTGGCTATTCCCCGGGGTGCGGGCAGGGAATCGGCTTTGTAACCGGGGAAAATTAAATTCTCGTGGATGAGCAGGGGAATTATTTCAAAAAGGTCGGCCTGCTTTGGCTTGAAAACATCCATGGCAGCTAACAAAGAAAATTTGTTTTGATTTAAAAACAATTTTTCCCCTGAATGTAGCAGGTCCGTAAGGATCAGAAGATCTACCTCTTGAACCAGCTTCTGTAAAGGGTCATGGATATAATTATGGGCAAGGTCTCCTCTTGAACTGGAATGCCTCTTACCAGGTTCGAACAAAAAATCAGGCAACTCTTTTTGATCAAACAGAAATTTCCTAGCGTTGAAATTTGCATCCTCAGCCTCAAGGGTAGATACGATATGGGTGGAAAACCGGGTAAACCGGGACTGAACCCCTGAAAAATCAGAGTCGATCAGAATGGATTGGACAAAGGTGACATTATCCGTCCGGGCTGCGGCAAAGGTGGACCCGGAAAGATCGGCTCGAACAAACCTGGAAGCCGAGATGTGGGCACCTGTAAAGATGCAGTCAAACATCCTGGCAGATTCAAGATTCACTGCAAAAAAAGAGGCGTTTTCAAAGCTGCAATTGATAAAGAGAGCGCCTTTGGCTGAAACATTAATGAAAGCTGCCCGGTTAAAGTTCACTGAATCAAAGGTGGCACCGTTTAAATCTACGGTATCAAGCAAGGCTGAGTTGAACGAATAGTTCTCAAACGATGAAAAGGAGAGGTTGGAATCTGTCATGGTACAACCGTCAAAAATCGTGGGGGAAAAAAAAGAACCGGAGGAGAGGTCTATCCTATCCATGGTCGTGCCTGTAAAGTCGGTACGCTCATTTACTCCTGCCTGCTTGAGATTCAACAGCTGTTTCTTGAGTGAACCCGTGCGCATTTTTTTAAAAAAACTCTGGGGTTTCCCAGGAACTGCAAATGACTTACGCTCAAATCTTAATTTTGAGCCGTCCCGGGTGATCTGATTTTTCTCCTTGGCAAGTGTGGTTTCAATTGCCTCAGATAGAGCGATCAAAGTTTTTTCAACTTTCGTATCAATTCCATGGCCGAATTTTTTAAAGAGGGCAATTATACGTTCCGGCCTTTTATGGACCATTCCGCAAACAAGAGCCCTGGAGATCTCAGGATTTGTCCCGAGCCAGGAATCTCTATCCATGGCAATCGCCTGAACGAACAGGAATGCGATTCTTGACAACTTTGTAAGTTCATCAAAAATGGGCCCCATGAGATAGGGTGCCCGGGTCTTGACTGTGTTGACAAGGGATAGAAGGGTTGACGGAGACGAAACCGCCAGGGCTCTGAACCCGGCAATGTCATCTCCTTCCTGGGTCAAAATCCATTCAAGCAGATGATCAAAAATGTCGGCATAGGTTCCTACGGGGGACGCCTCAATAACAGCAAGAACCGCAGAACGGACAACCTTATCTTCCCTTGGGGTAAGAAGGGAAAGAACAAGGGCAGGGGCAATCCGGGGGACCATCATGGCCAGAGCCTTCACGGCTGTGGCCCGCTCATGGGGGGAAAACTTAGTCCAATCATCTCCAAGTTCCCCTGCGACGAGGGTTTCCGGATTCCGCAGTTCCGGGTCAAGGTTCATCAAAAAAGCATCACAACCCATTTGATTGTCAAAACGCCTTGCAAAAAAACGGATAACATCCGGCCTGGAGGTTATCCCCCTGAGTATCGACTTAAATTCACCTGCAAGACGACGCCTGATCAGGGGGGGAGACTTCAGATAATAATCCAAAAGGGCGAGCCGGCCCGGTTCTGATATGGTGGCAACTATCCTTTTAAGTTTATCCATGGGGAGGGCACCGCTCTGGTAAAACAACCAGGCATAAAAAGGCCCCCTCCCTCCAGATTCAAGAAGGGTCTCCATATAAAGCCGTATCTCCTGTACTGGTAAATCCGGCTTTAAACGTTCATATATCCTTGCGCTGTAAACCGAGGATTGATGAATAAATTCAAGGGAGTCGGCGGCTGAAACGGTGGAGTATATCTCTTCCAGGGCAATGGCCTTGGACTTGAGTATCCCAAGCCCCTGTCTTGCCCGGTTCCGCACGGAAACATGGAGGGAGTCGATACCCGCAAGAATCGGTATAATCCCCTGACCCGGTGAGAGCTGAATCCCACGCTCAATTAAATCGAGTTTGACTGTTTCATCCCCGTCCTGCCAGACCCAGTCAAATCTCCCCCAATCAAACTTTTCCCGGTCTAACCCCACTCGACAAGTTTCTCTGTTCTCTATACCCATTTACCGCCCATTCAGCCTACCCTACTGCTTTCTGCCGTCCATTCCAATTCGTTTATTTCCGATCTCTATCCATGGTGCCTTATCCCCGTCAGCAACAAGGGCAGCAGGCCTTATCTCTCCCTGTAAAACTCCATGGATAGAAGGGCGAAGTCTGGAAAAATCAACCGTTTCAATCAGTTTTTTCAACAGTTCGATCACATCTGCGTCATGGGTTGTAACCCTTCGATTTCTCAGGCAGGATCGAACTTTCAAATTGTAAATGCGCCGGATTTCCGTCTCCACACAATGGCTGTCAAGGTTAAGTTCTATACGCATAAATCGACCGTTCTCGAGTGTTGTTTCTAAATACTATCTCATATATGTTGTACCTGCCAAAATTGCAACCAAATGAGCAATTCTAACTTTAGATAATAATATATTGGGGCGCTGTTTTGATGGGGGAGTTGTGGTATAGGCAACGGTATCGCCATCCACCGTATATAATAAAACCAAAATTAGAATTGCTGCAACCAAATAAAAACAATTGAATTTATACCTGAATCGGTTATTATATCCAATTTACCAATTGCAAATTAAATTTATTGTTTAACCTAGGCAAAATGAATCTATTTGACGATGAAAAAGAGGGGATAAAGTACGGAACCGCATATACTGCAGGTTCCATCGAGGTTCTCAAGGGGCTTGATCCCGTCAGGCGCAGGCCAGGCATGTACACCGACACAACGAGCCCCAATCACCTTGCCCACGAGGTGATTGACAACAGCGTTGACGAGGCCATTGCAGGATTTGCCAATAAAATTGATGTGATCCTCCATGGGGACAACAGCCTGGAGGTGAGCGATAACGGCAGGGGCATGCCCGTTGACATCCATCCTGAAGAGGGGGTCACGGGTGTTGAGCTGATTCTGACAAGACTCCATGCCGGTGCAAAGTTTTCAAGCAAGGATTATAATTTCTCCGGTGGTCTCCATGGGGTGGGAGTATCGGTGGTCAACGCCCTGTCGAGCCATCTGACGGTTAACATCCGCAGAGACGGGGCTCTGCACACGATTTCATTTAAGAATGGACACCTTGACGAGCCCCTCACCCTGGTAAAATCCATCGGAAAAAACAACTCAGGCACCAACCTGAGATTTTACCCGGATGTCAACTATTTTGACCGACCCAATTTTTCTAAAAAAGATTTAAAACACTCTTTAAAGGCCAAGGCCGTTCTTTGCCCGGGTCTGTTAATCACCCTTTTTGTTGAAGAAACCGGGGAGAAATACGAATGGCAGTTTGAATTCGGGTTGCGGGATTACCTGGCCGAGGCCCTGGACGGGCAGGCAACCGTATTTGGCTCTCCATTTACAGGAGAAATCAAGACGGACGAGGGTACCGTTGCCTGGGCCGTTGACTGGACCGAAGAAAAGAGGCTTAACACCTGCGAAAGCTATGTCAATCTCATTCCCACCCCCCTTGGTGGCACCCATGTTAACGGGTTCCGGTCGGGCCTTCTCGAATCCATCAGGGAATTTTGCAAGTTCAGAGATATTGTTCCCAAGGGTGTCAACCTGGCTCCGGAAGATATATGGGAAAACATCGCCTTCATCCTTTCGGTGAAGCTTGCAGACGCCCAGTTCTCGGGCCAGACCAAGGAACGGCTCTCGTCACGCCACTGCACGGTGGTGGTCAATTCAGCAGTAAAGGACGCCTTCAGCCTCTGGCTCAACCAGAACACCGATGTCGGGGAACGGCTGGCAGACCTTGCCGTTGAAAATGCCCGGGACCGCCTTAAAAGGGCGAGAAAGGTTACCCGGAAAAGGATCACCAGCGGCCCGGCCCTCCCTGGAAAGCTCAGCGACTGCACCAGCAGCGATCCTGAGAAAAGCGAACTCTTCCTTGTGGAGGGAGATTCTGCCGGAGGCTCGGCCAAGCAGGCAAGGGATAGGAGATTCCAGGCCATCATGCCCCTGAAGGGCAAGATCCTCAACACCTGGGACACGGACCCATCCCAGATATTAAGCTCAAAGGAGATCCATGACATTTCCGTTGCCATGGGGGTTGATCCAGATTCGGATGATATCTCAGGTCTCAGGTACAACAAGATCTGCATCCTTGCCGATGCAGATTCAGACGGCCTCCACATTGCCACTCTGCTTTGCGCACTTTTTTTCAGGCATTTTCGAAAGGTTGTAAAAGACGGGCATATCTTTATGGCCATGCCTCCCCTTTTCCGCATTGACGTGGGTAAAGAGGTGTTTTACGCCCTTGACGAACCCGAGCGTGAAAGCATAATTAAACGCATCCAAGCCCAAAAAAAACACGGCAAGATCAACGTCCAGAGATTCAAGGGCCTTGGAGAGATGAACCCGGTACAGCTGAGGGAGACAACCATTGCGCCGGACACAAGACGCCTTGTCCAGCTGGTGATCGACCTTGACGGTGATGATGAAGAGGGCAGCGAGGCCGACCAGAGGGTCTTTGAAACCATGGATATGCTTCTTGGCAAGAAAAGAGCCCCAGACCGCCGACGCTGGATTGAGGCAAAGGGAAACATGAGGGAGGTTGAATAGATGGGAAGCACAAAATTGACAAGCCTTGAAGGATTTGAACGTCAGCCGTTTGAAACATTTGCGGAAAGCGCCTACCTCAACTACTCCATGTATGTGATCCTTGACAGAGCTCTGCCCTATATTGGCGACGGCCTGAAGCCTGTTCAGCGCAGAATAGTCTATGCCATGAGTCAGCTGGGACTTTCCTCCGGGGCAAAGTACAAGAAATCCGCCCGGACAGTGGGAGACGTCCTCGGCAAGTACCATCCCCACGGGGATTCTGCATGCTACGAGGCCATGGTCCTGCTGGCCCAGCCCTTTTCCTGCCGCTATCCCCTGCTTGATGGCCAGGGCAACTGGGGAGCCCCTGATGATCCCAAATCCTTTGCCGCCATGCGGTATACGGAATCGAAACTGTCCAGATACGCCGACATTCTCCTGGCAGAGCTTGACCTCGGGGCAACCGAATGGACCGCAAACTTTGACGGCACCCTGAACGAACCCACCCTGATGCCGGCCAGACTTCCCAACATTCTTCTCAACGGCACCACAGGCATTGCCGTGGGTATGGCAACGGATATTCCCCCCCACAACCTCAACGAGGTGGCTTCCGCCCTTGTTCATCTCCTGGAACATCCAGATGCAGCGCTGGGCAAAATATGTGAGTTTATCCAGGGTCCGGATTACCCCACCGAGGCTGAAATCATCACACCTTCGTCTGAAATCAGAGAGATGTACCTGACGGGCAACGGCAGGATTCGAATGAGGGCAAAATACCATGTGGACGACGGTGACATAGTTGTCACCGCCCTGCCCCATCACTCGTCAGGGGAAAAGATTTTAGAGCAGATTGCGGCCCAGATGCAGGCAAAAAAACTGCCCATGGTGGTGGATCTAAGGGATGAATCCGACCACGAAGAGCCCACCCGCCTGGTGATCATCCCCAAGACCCGGACCAACACCACGGCCCTCATGGACCACCTCTTTGCGACCACAGACCTTGAACGCTCCTATCGCATCAACATGAACATGATCGGAACCAACGGCAGACCCGAGGTGAAACCGCTGGTGACCGTTCTATCCGAATGGCTTGCCTACAGGATTGATACGGTGCGAAAACGCCTGGAACACAGGCTTCAAAAGGTCAACGAACGTATTCACCTCCTGGACGGCCTGCTCACCGCCTTTCTCAATATCGATGAGATCATTGCCATCATCCGCAACAACGACGAGCCAAAACCCGTGCTCATGGAAACTTTCAACCTGAGTGACCGCCAGGCAACGGCCATCCTTGAGATAAAACTGCGCAACCTGGCAAAGCTTGAAGAGATAAAGATCCAGGCAGAAAAGAAAAGTCTTGATGAAGAGCGCCTGCAGATCGAAAGGATCCTCGCCTCGGACAAGCGCCTCAGGACCCTGATAAAGAAGGAGATCCAGGCCGACGCAAAAAAGCACGGGGACGAGCGGCGATCACCCATCTTTGAAAGAAAAGGGGCAGAAGCCTATTCCGAGGAAGAGGTGATCCAGGTCGAGCCCATGACCGTAATTCTATCAAAGAACGGATGGGTTCGTGCGGCAAAGGGTCATGATGTTGATGTGGAAAAATTAAAATTCAAATCAGGCGACGACCTTCTCTCAACCGCCCCTGCCATGAGCAACCGTCCAGCTGTTTTTTTCGACTCAACGGGCAGAAGCTATTCGATTCCCGTCCACACCCTGGCATCTGCCCGAACCATGGGAGAACCCCTTACGGGAAGGTTGACCGTCAAGCCTGAAGCCCACATCTCAGGCCTTGTCACCGGAGATGATGGGGATCTTTTTCTCCTTTACACAGATACCGGCTTTGGGTTTATCACCCAATTTTCCAACTTGACTGCAAAGAGCAGGACGGGCAAGGCAGTTTTGACCCTGGATCAATTGGCAGAATTCATGACACCCCTGCCGGTTAAGAATCCGGCAACAGACCTGCTGGCCGTCATCACCACCTCCGGCCGAATGATTATTTTTCCGGTCAAAGAGATGCCCATTATGGAAAAGGGCAAGGGCAATAAAATTATAGGCATACCCAAAAATCAGCTCTCAACTCCAGGAACAGAACGGATAAAAATCCTGGAGCTCTTGCCTGAAGGGGCTGAAATTGTTATATATGCAGGAAAACATTTTTTAAAACTAACGGTCGGTAATCAGACAAACTACCGGTCAAAACGCGGATACAGGGGCAAAAGGCTTCCAAGGGGCTTCCAGAATGCAAACCGCCTAGAGGTGATACCTTCAGAAAGATAATTCTACACAGGATAAAACAGCTGACCTCCATCAATGCCCTTTTCGCACATATGGTCGTTGCCTGCATTGCACTTACCCTTGTGTGCGCCGAGGTGAAAAAGAGCAGCAATCTCTTTATCAAACCAACCACCCTCCATCGTATCAAAAAGACCGGAACCCTGCGCATGATAACAGCCAGGGCGATAAACTCCTACGAGATCTACCGGGGAAAGCCCATTGGATTCGAGTATGAAATGGCCAGGGAATTTGCCGATTATCTCAATGTCCGTCTTGAGATGGTAACCCCGGGCTGGAATCAAATTTACCGATTCCTAGAACAGGATCATGGTGATTTCATTGCTGCCGGGCCCGGCATCATACAGGAGCAGTACCAAAACCAGGGCCAGAACAAATCCCACACCTTTTCTGATCCATATATGACGGTTCAGTACAAGCTCATCCACCACAAGCTCATTTATGGTCCTTCCAACCTTGAGGCCCTGGCAGGCCAGACCATCCATGTCCGTCGGGGAACAGCTTACCAGATGAAGCTTGAACAGATACGACGAGACGGAATAGAGATCGGTATTGTTCTCCACGACAACACCCCCACGATGGAGTTGATCCAGATGGTCGCCGACCGGGAGATAAAATACACCGTGGCCGACGTAACCATCGCCAATCTGAATCGGCGTTACCATCCTGACATAGCCCTGGGTCTTGACTTATCTCCAGAAAAACCCCTTGGCTGGGCCGTGCGATCCAATGATCCAGAGTTCCTGAATACGGTGAATGATTTTCTGGCAGATATCAAAAGCCGGGGGATTCAACAGAAAATCTATAAAAAATATTACAGCGATGTCGAGACATTTGACTACTACGATGTCAAGAAGTTTCACCAGCGAATAGATACACGCCTCCCCGATTATCAGGAAATTATCCAGCAGGAATGCCGAGAATATGGTTTTGACTGGAGAATGATTGCCGCAGTTGTCTACCAGGAGTCCCACTACAACCCCCAGGCCAGAAGCCGGACCGGAGTGAGGGGACTCATGCAGGTGACTGCGGATACGGCAAAGGAGATGGGCATCGACAACCGGCTGCATCCAGAGCAGAGTCTAAGGGCTGGAATCCGATATCTTGCCAAACTCTACCAGCGATTTGAAGAGATTGAAGACCATCACCAACGCCTTTTGTTCACCCTTGCATCCTACAACATCGGGTACGGCCATGTGAGGGACGCCCAGGTCCTTGCCGAGAACCACGGATGGAACAAAAATCGCTGGGCCAGCCTGGAAAAAACCCTGCCCATGCTTACCAAGGTGCGTTATTATCGAACCGTTCCCAACGGTTATGCCAGGGGATGGGAACCGGTTCACTACATCAAACGTATCCTTACCTACTATGACATCCTGAGGCAAAAGGCGTGAAAAGCTGTTAGCTATTAGCGGTTAGCTTTTAGCTAAGGGCTAACCGCTAACGGCTAACGGCTAATAGCTAATAACCCTTGCAACACCTGAATTGTTGTTGGACGGAACCGTGATAAATCTTGATTTAATATCCGGTGGTGCATTGGTAACCACAAACCCCTTCCCGGCCCAGAGCAGAAGATCCAGATCGTTGTAATCATTGCCAACCGCCACAACATTGTTTTGTCCCATGCCAAGCTTGTCAACAAGCCAGGCTGCGCTGTGGCTCTTGGATACCCCCCCTGGAAAGACCTCAATCCACATGGACTCATGGTCCAGGGGGGAGGTTGCCCTGACCACGCTCAAATCGGGCAAGGCGATTTGGGTGTTTTTAAAAACCCCCAGGGCACCTTGTCCCGGCACAACGGCCACCACCTGGGTGGCCCTTCCAAACCCGTTGATGCCCATTGCATCCATGGGTTTTGCCCAGGGTCTGTAGATTTCGATACGGGATCTGAAGTCGGGGTTGTCACGGCCATGGGAGCGAAAGACGAATTCCCGGGTTCGAGGAATGGGTCGGTGGACCATATAATCACAGCGTTCAGCCTCAAAGTGATCAGTAATGCGATGAACCTCATGCTGCGACAGGGAATGATCACATACAAGCTCCATGGATGGGAATGCCATGATGCCCGCACCGGTTGAGAAAATCACATAGTCCACCGGCAGAAAATTATCAGGACCCCCCAATGCCAGGCTCGTTATAGCCTTGTGAAAAGAATACCAGGAGCGGCCCGTGGCAACCACCCTTACGACTCCCATTTTGCCGAGGGCTTCAAGGGCGTTAAGATCCTCCTGTGAAATCCTGCGGTCATCATTTAACAACGTGCCGTCAAGATCAGTTATAAACATTGAGCAGTTCATCATCTCCTTATTTCCCATTCCTGGTTTCTACTACCCACCATTCACTACCTACTATCTATGGCTGTCTTCACAGCCCGGGCAGCAGCCAGATTCATGCCCGGAAGGGCGGCAAGCTCTTCAACGGTTGCAAGACGCATGCGGGTGACACCCTTATAGGTGGCCATGAGCACCTGCTTTCGTTTCTTGCCGATGCCTGAAACCGCATCCAGAACCGACATTCCGGCTCTTTTTGACCTGCGTTTACGCTGAAAGGTGATGGCAAACCTGTGGGCCTCGTCCCTGAGACGCTGAACAAGATAGAGGGCCTTAGTTGCCCCCCGGGTGTTGACCGGGTTGGCCCTGCCTGGAAGATAGATCTTGTCAGCCTCCTCACCAAGTTTTACATCCCGTTCTGCAATAGCCGCTACCTGGAAATGACCCTCAAGGCCAAGGTTCTTTAACACGGCCATTGCCATGGTGAGCTGGCCCTTACCCCCATCCACCACCAGAAGGTCCGGCAGGGGAAGATCTGTGTTGGAGAGCCTGCGGGTCAGCACCTCGGTCATGCAGGCGTAATCGTCGTTTTCCTTTGCGTCTCTTATGATGAACTTGCGGTACTCATCCTTGCAGGCAATGCCGTCCACAAAGACCGCCATGGAGGATACCGGATCTGTCCCCGCCATGTTGGAGTTATCAAAGCATTCTATTCTCCTGGGATATACCTGCATGTTAAGGATCTGCTGGAGGGAGATCAGGGTGTTGCGGGCCTCGTTCTGAGCCGAGAGGATCTTTTCAAGCTCCTTTTGTGCGTTTACAAGGGCCATCTCAACCAAACGGCGCTTCTCCCCCCGTTCTGGAACCATAAGGGCTATGCGTTTGCCCCGTTTTTCCATCAGAAGGTCCTGAACCAGATTATGGTTTTCAATGGTCTGTTCGACCAGAATCTGGCCTGGAATGAACAGCCCCTGTTCGTAATACTGGCGGACAAAGGCGTCCAGGATTTCCGGGACACCGCTGAATCCCGTATCAAAGGGATAGTTCCGGGAGCCCACGAGGTTGCCTGACCGTACAAAGAGGATGGTGACAACCGCCCGTTCTCCATGGATTGCACAGGCAATCACATCCCGGTCTGTCCTGTCCGTGGAGACAACCACCTGGCGTTCCAGGGTGGTTTCAATGGCGAGTATGGTGTCCCTGACCTGGGCGGCCCGTTCAAAATTTTCAAGCTCTGCCTGGTTGTGCATCTCCTGCTTCAACCGGTTGATCAGGTCTGGTGCCCTGCCCTTTAAGAACAGGATCACGTCCGCGACCACCCGGGCATACTCCTCCTTTGAAACCAGGCTGCAGCAGGCCCCCAGGCAGGCGTTGATCTGAAAGTTAAGGCAGGGCCTTGTGCGGTTGGCAAACTGAACATTCTTGCACTTTCTGAGCCTGAAGATCCTGTTTACCTGCTTCAAGGTGCTTCTGACACTCTGGACCGATGAGTAGGGGCCAAAATAAACGGCGTTGTCATCCCCGATTTTCCTCACTACCTCCAGGGCCGGAAAGGGCTGGGTCGTATCGATCCTGAGGCAGGGATAGTTCTTGCCGTCCTTGAGGATCACGTTGTAACGGGGATTGTGCTTCTTGATCAGTGTAGATTCGAGGATCAAAGCCTCGTGCTCGGTAGAGGTGACAATGACATCAAAATCAGCCACCTTTTTGATCAGCATCCCGGTCTTCATATCGTGGCCAGTCTCCCTCGCAAAGTAAGAGCCAAGCCGTTTTTTCAGGTTCATCGCCTTGCCCACATAGATGATTTTACCCCAGTTGTCCTTCATAAGATAGACACCGGGGTCGTGGGGGGCTGATTTGTACCGTTCAATCACAGATTCATTCATAGAATTTTATGCATCCTTCATATCGGCATAAAAGTAATTTGTACTTATTAACCACGAAAGGCACGAAAAAACACGAAAGAGAAAGGATGCCGAATTTTGGTTTACATGTCCAAAATTTTGGACAGCTCCCTTATCCTATCCCTGAGACTTGCGGCTATTTCAAATTCCATCCTTTTTGCCGCTTTCTTCATCTCTTTCTTGAGGTTCTCGATGATCTCAGCAAGGTTTTCTGTGTCAGGATCATAGGCGGTCTTGGACTCGTTCACCCCTGAGGAAAGTTTGGTGATATCCTTTTCCATGGTGTAGTCGAACATCTTGATCTCCTTGACGATTGTCGTCGGCACGATGTTGTTGTCTATATTGTACTTCTTCTGAATCAACCGACGCCGATCCGTCTCATCCATGGCCTTTTTCATGGAGGGGGTTATCCTGTCTGCATACATGATCACCCGGCCACAGGCGTTACGGGCAGCCCGTCCAAAGGTCTGAACCAGGGATCGAAAAGATCGCAGAAATCCCTCCTTGTCGGCATCCAGAATGGCCACAAGAGTTACCTCGGGAATATCAAGCCCCTCCCTCAAGAGGTTTATCCCGATGAGGACGTCAAACAACCCCTTTCTCAAATCCTGGATAATGTCAATGCGTTCCACAGTGCCGATATCCGAGTGAAGGTACTTGACCTTGATTCCAAAATCGGAAAAATAGTCGGTGAGATCCTCGGACATGCGCTTGGTCAAGGTGGTCACAAGGACCCGTTCCCCCGCCTCCACCCTCTTGACGATCTCCTCGTAAAGATCGTCCACCTGGGTGGTGGCCTTGCGTATCTCAATGGCCGGATCGAGGAGCCCTGTGGGACGTACGATCTGCTCGGCAACCCTGTCGCCTGCCAGTGTAAGCTCATAATCGGCAGGTGTGGCCGAGACATACACGGCCAGGGGAATTTTAGCCTTAAACTCGTCAAACTTCAGCGGCCGGTTGTCAAGGGCCGACGGCAGTCTAAACCCGTGCTGCACGAGATTTTCCTTCCTGGAGCGATCGGCCTTGTACATGGCCCCCACCTGGGAAACCGAGATGTGGCTCTCGTCAAAGAAGCAGATGAAATCATCGGGGAAATAGTCGATCAGGGTCGGAGGCGGCTCACCCTGTTTTCGACCCGTGAGATGGCGGGAGTAGTTTTCTATTCCGTTGCAATAGCCGATCTCGTTGATCATCTCAAGGTCGTACTGGGTTCTCTCCTCGATGCGCTGGGCCTCGATAAGCTTGTTCGCATTCCTGAAAAATTCAACCCTTAACTTGAGCTCTTCCTTGATCGTTTCCACTGCCTTGCGTCTCGTCTGGCTCAGGGTAACGTAGTGGGAGGCGGGAAAAATAGCTGTGCCCTTCAGCCGATTAAGGACATCCCCCTTAAGGGGGTCCACCTCAAAAACGCCCTCGATTGTGTCTCCAAAAAAATCGATCCTAAGGGCCTTGTCCTCCTCATAGGCTGGAAAGACCTCGACCCTGTCTCCCCTGACCCTGAAGGTTCCCCTATGGAAATCAACGTCGTTTCTCTGGTACTGAATGTTAACAAGCTCAGCCAGAAGCCTGTCCCTGGGTTTTTCCATATCCTCGGCGATCTCGACCCGCAGGGCCAGGTAATCCTCTGGAGCACCAAGGCCGTAGATACAGGAAACGCTTGCCACCACGATCACGTCATTCCTCGCCAGCACGGACCGGGTGGCTGAATGGCGCATCTTGTCGATCATCTCGTTGATCGATGAGTCCTTCTGGATATAGGTGTCGCTTGCGGGAATATAGGCTTCGGGCTGGTAATAGTCGTAGTAGCTGACAAAATACTCGACTGCGTTTTCCGGGAAAAGAGTCCTGAACTCGTTGTAAAGCTGGGCAGCCAGGGTCTTGTTGGGTGCGATCACAAGGGCGGGCTTGCCCGTTCTTGCAATTATGTTGGCCATGGTAAAGGTCTTGCCAGATCCGGTCACACCAAGGAGCACCTGGTGGTTTTCCCCCTGCATGACACCCCTTGAAAGAAAATCAATGGCTGTGGGCTGATCACCGGTGGGCTTGAATGGAGATTTTATCTTAAATTGAGTCATGGGGGTCACTTATATCAGAACCGCCCTTTTTTTTAAACAATTATTGCTTTTGCAACCCCGGGGAATGTGGTAAAGCTTTAAGTTTAAAATCACAAATCCAACAACTCATATAAAGAGGTTGAAAAAGAGTGAAAAAAGATTCCATGGACAACCAGAGCACAACCGGGCATTTCATAAAAACCATCATCGAAAAAGACATGGAAAGCGGCAAGTTTAACGGTCGAGTGGGAACCCGGTTTCCCCCCGAGCCCAATGGGTACCTTCACCTTGGCCATGCAAAATCCATCTGTCTGAATTTCGGCATGGCCCGGGAATACAACGGGACCTGCAACCTGAGATTTGACGACACCAATCCAGCCAAGAAATACCAGCGGTACATTGATGCAATCATAGAGGATGTCAGGTGGCTCGGCTTTGACTGGGGGGATACCATCCATTACGCCTCGGACTATTTTGAAAAGCTGTACAACTTTGCCGTGGATCTGATCAAGGCGGGCAACGCCTTTGTGTGCGACCTTTCCTTTGATCAGATGAGGGAATATCGAGGCACCCTCACCCAGCCCGGCAGGGAGAGCCCCCATCGAAACCGGACAGTCGAAGAAAACCTTGACCTGTTCCACAGGATGAGAAACGGTGAATTTGACGAGGGCAGCTGCTGCCTCAGGGCAAAGATAGACATGAGCGCCCCCAACATCATCCTCAGGGACCCTGTGATCTACAGGATCAAGCGGATCGGCCACCCAAGGACGGGCGACACCTGGTGCATCTATCCCATGTACGATTTTACCCACTGCATCTCAGATGCCCTGGAAAACATCACCCATTCTCTCTGCACCCTCGAATTCCAGGACAACCGCGCCCTGTACGACTGGACTCTGGACCACCTTGACGTGCCCTGCCATCCCCAGCAGATCGAGTTTGCAAGGATGAACCTCGATTACACCATCATGAGCAAGAGAAAGCTCCAGGTCCTCGTGGACAATCATCATGTTGAGGGGTGGAACGATCCAAGACTTCCCACCCTTGCCGGAATTAGAAGGAGGGGCTACACCCCCCAGGCGATCCGAAACTTCTGCGCCACCATCGGAGTGAGCAAAAAGGAGAGCCGCATCGACATGGGGCTGCTGGAAAACGTGCTAAGGGAAGATTTAAACCAGAGGGCTCCAAGGGTCATGGGCGTGATCAACCCCTTGAGGGTGATCATTGAAAACTGGCCCGGGGAAACCGTTGAGGAGCTTGATGCTGCAAACCACCCCCAGCGCCCTGAAATGGGCAGCCGAAAGGTTACCTTTGGCCGGGAGATCTTTATCGAGCAGGAGGACTTTATGGAAGATCCGCCTAAAAAGTTCTTCCGCCTGGGCCCCGGCCGGGAGGTGAGGCTCAGATACGCTTATTTCATAACCTGCAGGGAGGTGGTCAAGGACGAGTCAGGCAAAATTTCCCACCTCGTCTGCACCTATGACCCAGAAACCCGGGGCGGTGATGCCCCTGATGGTCGAAAGGTGAAGGGAACCCTTCACTGGGTATCTGCCCAGGGGTCGATTCCGGCCAAAGTCCGACTCTACGACCGTCTCTTCTCAACCCAGGACCCCGAGGCTAAAGGCGAGGAGTTCATCGACAACCTCAACCCCGACTCCCTGGTCTGTCTGGACGATGCCAGGGTGGAAACAAGCGCTGCCTCAACAGAACCCGGCACCGTCGTTCAATTTGAACGGCTGGGTTACTTCTGCCTTGACGCAAAGGATTCCACCCCTGAGCTGCCGGTCTTCAACAGAACTGTCACACTTCGCGACACCTGGACCAAGAAAAAATAATGGCATTGACCCGCCCCGATAACTGTTAGCTATTAGCCTTTAGCAGTTAGCTAACAGCTAAAAACTTTAGGTGGGTGTTTCATATAAAAAAAATCCACATGTCCTGGCGGACACAACGAACGCTGACACTCGATTTAAGACTGAACTTTGTCTCTTGTTTCAAGTTTCTTGTTTCTTGTCAACCGATCTTCCAGGTGGTGCCGTCGGGACCGTCCTCAAGGATGACGTTCATGGCATCGAGCTGGGCACGGATCTCATCGGCCCTGGCAAAATTTTTAGTTTTTCTTGCCTCAACTCTTTCCTTAATTAAGCCCTCGATTAAATCCCCGTCCAACTCCTTATCTGCAAGGCCTGACTCCTTCTTGGCTCTGAAGTAGTCAGCCGGTTTGTGGGTCAGGATTCCCAGAATAGAGCCCATGCGCTTGAGGTCAGAGCAAAGGGTGGATACCTGGGTCAGGATCTCGGGGGTTAAACTTTCTTCGTGGAGATCGAGAAGCCGGTTTCCGCTCTTGACCGTATCAAACAGGGTTGCCATGGCCCTGGCCGTGTTGAAATCATCGTCCATGGCATCTTCAAAGTCTGCCCACTCTTTGCCGAGATCATTTCCCCTGACCCTGGCTCCTGCACTCTCTGCCCGCTCAAGAAAGGCATAGAGCCTGTCAAGCCCTGAAATCACCTCATCCATGGAGGTATCGCTATAGTCGATGGGGCTTCTATAGTGCTTGGACAGAAGAAACATGCGGATCACCTCTGGGTGGTAATCCTCCAGCACATCCTTGATCATGATGAAATTGCCAAGGGATTTGGACATCTTCTCGTTGTTGATATCCACAAAGCCGTTGTGAATCCAATACTGAACAAAACTCTTGCCAAAGGCCGCCTCTGACTGGGCAATCTCGTTCTCGTGGTGGGGAAAGATGAGGTCCTTCCCACCGCCATGGATGTCAAAACTCTCGCCAAGGTATTTGTGGCTCATGGCCGAACACTCAATATGCCAGCCGGGCCTGCCGTCTCCCCAGGGACTGGGCCAGGAAGGTTCACCCGGTTTTGCCGGTTTCCACAGGGTAAAATCCTTTGGATCACGTTTTTTATTATCCACGGCAATCCTCGAACCCGGCATCATGTCGTCGGGATTTCTGCCCGACAGCTTGCCGTACTCATCAAAGGACTGGATGGAAAAGAAGACATCGCTCCCCTCCACATGGTAGGCCTTACCCTTTTCGATGAGCAGCTGGATGAATTCGATGATCTCTTTTATATGTTCGGTCGCCTTGGGTTCAATGGTCGGCCTGAGCACGTTAAGGGCGTCCATTTCATTGTGGAATTCGTCGATGTAGCGCTCACTGATCTCCTTTGGCTGCTTGCCAAGCTCGTTGGCACGCTTGATTATCTTGTCATCCACGTCGGTGAAATTTCTGACGTAGCAGACATCGTATTCCGAGTGCTTGAGCCACCGGAAGATGACATCAAAAACCACAACCGAACGGGCATGGCCGATGTGGCTTGTATCGTAGACAGTGGGACCGCATACGTACATTTTTACCTTGTTAGCCTCCAGAGGGACAAAGGTCTCTTTATTTTTTGTCTGTGTATTGTAAATGCGTAAGCTCATATTTTTTCCTGATCTCCTAGGGGCTTGGAAACAAACAATTAGACAATCTTGCCTGTCTATCTGTTGATTTCCAAGTTCCTTATTAAAACAACGGTGTGGGCTCCAATGCCCTCACCCCTTCCTGCAAACCCAAGCCCTTCGGTTGTGGTTGCCTTGACATTCACCTGATCCCGGGTAACACCAAGCCTTTCTGCGATATTTTTTTCCATGGCCGATCTGTGGGGTGCGAGCCTTGGACGCTCGGCAAACACCGTGCAGTCAACATTTCCAATGGCATACCCCCGATCCTCAATGAGCTCCCTGCAGCGCTCAAGTAAAACAAGGCTCGATATGCCTTTAAATTCAGGATCTGAATCTGGAAAATGAAGCCCAATATCACCCAGGCCTGCAGCACCAAGCAAGGCGTCACACACCGAGTGAACCAGAACATCGGCGTCTGAATGACCGAAAAGACCCCTTTCAAAATCAACGGTCACCCCGCCGAGAATTAGATCCCTGCCCTTGACCAGCCTGTGTACATCATAACCCGAGCCTATTCTCACCTATCCTCCAGATATCAACACCAGGGGAAACCTGACCCCATTTTATGGACTATTTGGGCTCAAATCTACAAGAAAGACCAAGATAAAGTCAAGAAAAGTTTGGAACAAGCCTTATCCCGTCCCTCTGCTCAACAACCGCCTCGGCTGAAATCTGCAAACATGGTAACTGCAATCTTAACTCCTTTGCCTGGGCGTTTTAAAAAAGTTAACATCTTTAGATCACAAACAGAGATAATCACCTGCCTTAGATAAGGGTTGTTTTAATCGAATGGACAAATTTACCGTAACAGTATAAGAAAGCGGCAGAAAAGAACGAGTATAGACAAGATTAACAGTATCAGGAGGATTTAGTTGAAGAAACCCATAGACGTCTTTTCAAAGGAATTCTGGATGGACAGGTGGAACAATATTGATAAGCAGGACTCGACCGAGGTACACAGGGGATTTTCATCCCCTGAATTCTGGGATCGGGCTTCGATCAGTTACGACAGGGGGACTCAAGAGCTCGCATCCAGAAAAACAGACAGGGCCATGGAGATGTTTGAAAGAAGCGGCCTCTGCCTGGACGGCATGGAGATCCTTGATATAGGATGCGGAACCGGAACCCTTGCAATGGATCTTGCACGCCGGGGGGCAAGGGTTACAGCGGTTGATTTTTCAAAGGGGATGCTTGACAGGTTCCGGGAAAGCATGCCCATTGATCTTGACGACCGAATAGAAATCCTCTGCATGGACTGGGGTAATGCGGACATCCGGGCCCTTGGGTGGCATCGCCGTTTTGATCTGACCATCGCATTCATGTCACCGGCCATTTCAACCCCCGAGGCCCTGGAGCGAATGATGGACACATCGAAAAATGCCTGCGCCATGAGGGGGTGGGCCGCAAGACGCACCCACCCGATACTTGACGAGCTCTGGGCTGAAATAATGGGCACACCCCTTGATGACAAGCCCCAGACCCTGATGATAAAGTTCAACCTCCTGGTTGCCATGGGATTCCTGCCTGAACTATCCTGGGACACCATCTCATGGGAGAATGCCGTCACCATTGATGAGGAGTTTGATACCAGGCTCGCCTTTTTCCAGAGGGTGTCTGACAGGCCGGAAAAAGAGCTGAAACAGATCATCCGTTCCCACCTTGAATCCATTGCCGAAAACAACACCATTAAAAAGGGCCAGACAGGTATCACCGGCACCCTTGTGTGGAAACTATTCGAGAATGTTAAATGAGTTTTTTAATCCGTTCCCAACCAGTGTCAGGAATCTGGGCGCCCACCACCTGACACACCTCATACCCGCAGGCGGATCCTAGGCGGCCGCACTTTTCAAAGGAAAACCCATGGGCCATTCCAAAGAGAAAACCCGAAGCCCAGAGATCCCCTGCACCCGTGGTGTCAACGGCCCTGCTCCCATTCTGGGGATCTATCCTTATCTTCCGCCCGTCTGCTGCCACAAAGGAGCCCCGCTCACCCACCTTGAGAACGGCAACCTCAACGTTCTTTGCCAGGGCCTTCAGGGCAGCTGATTCATCGGTTAAACCCGTATAGGCCCTTGCCTCATCCTCGTTGGCGATCAGGATGTCAACGTAATCGGCAATGATATCGCTGAGAATGGGCCTTGCCGCCTCGACAACCTCAAAGCTTGCAAGGTCAAGGGCAATCTTTGCCCCGGCAGCCTTTGCGCTCTTAAGGGAAGCCAGCATCAGATCCGGGTTGAACAGAAGATATCCCTCGATCACGGCTATGGCGGTATCTTTGAATAGCTCTGGCAGAACCGTTGCGGGGTTCATTTCAACCGATGCCCCAAGATGGGTGAACATGGAGCGCTGGGCATCCGGAGTAATGACAGAGAGCACCCGGCCGGTTGTGGTGGCAGAAACATTGAAGAAAGGTTCCACATTGAACCCCCTCAAGGCCTCCTCGTATTGGTCTCCATAGGAATCCTTACCCCGCATTCCTATGAATCTTGCCTGCCCCCCAAGCCTTGCCGCACCCACGATGGTGTTGCATGCGGCTCCACCCGGAACCACCACAGGCTTTTGAAGGCTCTGCCCAAGTATATGCTCCTGGTCATGGTGATCTACAAGGGTCATTCCGCCCTTTTCCTTGCCAAGGGCCGCTAAAAATCCATCTGTCTCATTTATCAAAAGATCCACCAGGGCGCTGCCTATGCCCGTGATTCGTGTGCTTGTATCCTTCATTATCTCTGTTCATCCCCCCCTTGATATGGCCAAAATTGTGCTCCAGCCTGATTTTCTTTTTATTAAACAATTTAAATGTGCTATAGGTGATAGCTTAATTTAAAACGATTTTCAACCAAATAAGGAGTTGACCATGACAGAACCCATATCAACCATGTTCACATCTGAATCTGTAACAGAGGGGCATCCTGACAAGGTTGCCGATGCCATTTCAGACAGCATCCTCGACGCCATCATGGCCCAGGATAAAAACTGCAGGGTCGCCTGCGAAACCCTTGTCACCACAGGCCTTGCCATGATCGCAGGCGAGATCACCACAGACTGCTATGTGGAGATTCCAGAGATCGTACGTCAGACCATCCGGGAGATCGGGTACAACTCATCCACCATGGGTTTTGACTGGCAGACCTGCTCGGTTGTCACCAGCATAGATCACCAGTCCATGGACATTGCCCAGGGGGTGGATGAGGGTGCGAACAAGGAACAGGGGGCCGGCGACCAGGGGCTGATGTTCGGCTTTGCAACCGACGAGACCCCGGAATTGATGCCCATGCCCATAAACTATGCCCACAAGCTGGCCCAGCGTCTCACCCAGGTGAGAAAAAACGGGGCCCTTGATTTTTTAAGACCCGACGGCAAATCCCAGGTGACAATTGAATATGTGGACGGTAAACCCAAAAGGGTTGACACGGTTGTAATCTCGGCCCAGCACAAACCTGATATCACCCATGAAAAGCTAAAGGACGCCATCATCACCGAGGTGATAAGAAAGATTATCCCGGCCGAGATGATGGACGGTGACACAAAGTTTTTCATCAACCCCACCGGGAAATTCGTCCTTGGCGGCCCCATGGGAGACTGCGGCCTCACCGGCAGAAAGATCATCGTTGACACCTACGGGGGCCAGGGAAGCCACGGCGGCGGATGTTTTTCAGGCAAGGACCCCTCCAAGGTGGACAGAAGCGCATCCTACATGGGGCGATACATTGCCAAAAATCTCGTTGCCGCAGGTCTTGCCCACAAGTGTGAAATCCAGGTGGCCTATGCAATCGGTGTGGCAGAACCCGTATCCCTTATGGTGGATTTCATGGGGACGGGTAAGATCTCGGAAAAAAGAGCCGTTGAGATCGTCCGTGAGGTATTTGAGCTAAAACCCGCGGGCATCATCAAGACCCTTGATCTCAAAAGACCCATATACAGAAAAACAGCGGCCTACGGCCATTTTGGACGAAACGACCCGGATTTCACCTGGGAAAGGACCGATAAGGTTGAAGAAATCAGAAAAAAAGCAGGGTTTCAAAGCCTGCTCAAAGTTAAGGAGTAGATAAAATGGCGGTAAAAACAACCGGGGTAATGCCCCTGGATTTAAATCTAAAAAACAAGGTCAAAGATATAGCCCTTGCCATGGACGGGCACAAGGATATGCAGCTCTCGGAAAAAGAGATGCCCGGCCTCATGTCATTGAGAAAAAAATACGGCAGGAAAAAACCCCTCGCGGGCCTCAAGATCATGGGCAGCCTTCACATGACGGTCCAGACGGCCATGCTCATCGACACCCTTTATGAGCTGGGTGCAGACTTGAGATGGGCCACATGCAACATATTTTCCACCCAGGACCATGCGGCAGCGGCCATTGCAGAAAAGGGAACCGCGGCTGTTTTCGCCTGGAAGGGTGAGACCCTGGAAGAGTTCTGGTGGTGCACGGAACAGGCCCTGACCTGGCCCGACGGAACAGGGCCGGACATGATCGTGGACGACGGCGGAGACGCCACTCTCTATGTCCACCAGGGAGCCAGGGTCGAAGCTGACCCCTCCCTTCTTGACAACATTTCCGGAAGTGCAGACGAGATAGCCCTAATGGAAAGACTCAAAAAGGGATATGAGCAAAACCCCACGAAATGGACCGAAATCGGGAAGAGAATCCGGGGGGTCTCGGAAGAGACCACCACCGGGGTTCACCGTCTCTACCACCTTGCCGCAAAAAAAGAGCTCCTCTTTCCGGCCATCAACGTGAACGACTCGGTTACCAAATCAAAGTTTGACAACCTTTACGGCTGCAGGGAATCCCTGGCCGACGGCATCAAACGGGCCACAGATGTGATGCTTGCGGGCAAGGTGGTTGTGGTTGCAGGCTATGGCGATGTTGGCAAGGGGTGTGCCGATTCCATGAAGGGGTATGGCGCCAGGGTCATCATCACGGAAATCGACCCCATCTG
This sequence comes from Desulfobacterium sp., assembly GCA_034006945.1. Taxonomy (GTDB): domain Bacteria; phylum Desulfobacterota; class Desulfobacteria; order Desulfobacterales; family Desulfobacteraceae; genus Desulforapulum. The sequence continues at coordinate 34,558 of JAVERV010000027.1, forward strand.
TGCACTCCAGGCAGCCATGGAAGGATTCCAGGTGATGACCATGGAGGAGGCCGCTCCCCAGGGAGACATCTTTGTCACAGCCACGGGCAACTACCATGTTATCAGAGGCGAACACATGGAAAAAATGAAGGACGAAACCATCCTCTGCAACATCGGTCACTTTGACAATGAGATCGAGATGGCCTTTTTTGAAAAAAATCCGGCCAACACCAAGTCCGTCATAAAACCCCAGGTGGACAAGTGGACCATGGAATCGGGCAAATCCATCATCGTTCTTGCCGAAGGACGCCTCGTGAACCTTGGATGTGCAACGGGTCACCCAAGCTTTGTGATGAGCAACAGCTTCACCAACCAGACCCTGGCCCAGATCAAGCTTGCCAGGGAAGATCTCGAAAAAAAGGTGTACGTCCTGCCCAAGGAGCTTGACGAGGAGGTTGCCCGCCTTCACCTTGATATTCTGGGCGTAAAGCTCACAAAGCTGACCCAGGAGCAGGCCGACTACATAGGAGTTCCCGTGAACGGACCGTTTAAGTCAGACCTGTACCGGTATTAAACAGTAGGTAGTGGGTTGGGTTGTGGGTTGTAGGGGCGACCCTTGCGGTCGCCCTTTTTGATGGTCACAATAAAAAGAGATTTACACATGTTTATGTGGCCGGTTACCAAGCTTGTGCATGTGCTCATGCCGGTGGATGCTGACCTCGTCGTCCAGAAGAATCCTTCCGTTTTCCATGGAAAAAATCCTGTCTGTTATTGATATCAGAAAGTTGAAATCATGGGCGATCACCAAAAGAGCAACATCGAGGGTGTTCAGGATCTCGATCAGTCTCTCCTTGGCCTTATCGTCAAGGCCTGCCGTGGGTTCGTCAAGGAGCAGGACCCTGGGTTCCATTGCCAGCACCGAGGCAAGTGCCACGAGCCGTTTCTGACCGCCGGAAAGCCGGTGGGTTATGGCCGGTTCAAGATCGGCAATCCCAAGGGTTGCAAGGATATCCCGGGCTCTCTGACGGGCCTGTTCCGGTGTAAGCCCTAGATTAAGGGGGCCAAAGGCCACGTCATCCAACACTGTGGGACAAAAGAGCTGGTCATCGGCATCCTGGAACATCAGCCCGATCTTTGACCGGACCTTTTGAAATTCCGCCTCGGTTGATACAGGTCGTCCGAAGATTTCAACCCTGCCGGAATCCGGCCGGCATAGCCCCATGATCGTATGAAACAGGGTGGTTTTTCCGCTGCCGTTGGGTGCCATCATGCCGATGCGATCCCTGGCATAAAGGTCCAGGTCAAGACCGTCAAGAATCTTAACGGTTGAGCCCGGATAGGCAAATGAGATCTTTTCAAGCCTGATAACGGGCGTTTTTATAATTTTCAAAAATTTATTTCCCTATAATTTCCATAAATATGAGAACCAGGGTCAAAACAGCGATCACAGCCATGAAGTATGGATTGAACCTGTTTTCAACCGGGCTCTCAAGGGTGTAAAATCTGCCGTTAAACCCCCTGCAGAGCATGGCTTTATGGACCCGCTGTGCCCTGAGCGAAGCCCGGACAAAGAGCATGCCCGCAATATAGGCGTAGGTCTTGTACGAGTGAAGGTTGGTTCCAGGAACAAATCCCCGGAAACGTGCGGCTCTGACAAGCCTTGTATACTCCCCGTGAATCACGGCAATATATCGGTAGGTCATGAGCAGCAGAAAGACAAGCTTGTCCGGAACCTTGAGGCGGTGAAGGACCTGTCCCAGGGCGGCAACGGTCATTGTCGCCAAAAGTGCGATAAAGACCAGCAGAATTGAGACAGACTTGATGGAGATTCTTAGGCAGAGTTCAAGCCCGGGTCGTGTTACGGTAAGCGGCCCCAGATGCGCATAGGCATCCCCTTTAAAGGTAAAGGGCAGGATAACCCAGATCATCAGAACAAAAATAAGCATGGGCTTGAGGCGCTTGACAACCATCCCGGGCGGGAGGGATGCAAGCCCCACCAGGATCAAGGCAAGGATAAAATAGGACCCGAGCACGTAAAAGTCGTTGGAAAGGGCCAGGCTGAAAGAAACAACAAGGGCCGCAACTACCCTGACACAGGGATCTATCCTGTGGATGAATGAATCGCCCAGGGCAAGTTGTTCGTCAATCACCCTGTCCCCTCCTGACCTGCCCCTTGCCGACCCGCCCCTGATTGATTCGCCTCTGGTTGATTCGGCCACAAACCCAGGCTCCGGCAAAGGCCAGGGTAAAGATGATGCCGATGCCGGCAATGATCTTTACCGCCGAAGGCCCCTTTTCAAGTTCCTCCTTTTGGGCCATGGCAAGGTCGTGGGAAGCTTTTGAATCCCCCGGTGAATCGCCGGGCAAATCTCCCTGCCCCATTGCCTGCTGCATCTCGGCAAGGGGCACGGTCCAGGTGGCCTGATGGCCCATGGATGCGTCGAGTTTCACAAGAAAATCAGAGCTGACATCCTCTGGAATCTTAAAGGAAAAGTTTCCCTCATCGTCTGTCACCCCCGTTGTTACGATGGTTCCGGCCATGTCCTCCACCTGGATACTGCCCTTTGTCACCCTGCGGTCGCCAAAGCTGCTCTCGGTATAGACAACACCCTGTTCGGCCCAGGCAAACACGTACACCTTGTGGGCAAAAACCGGGCTGCACCACCCGGACAGAACCAGAATAAACACCAGACAAATCCACCATGAGCCCATGGAAAACCCCTTGCGGACATCTTGACAGAAGCTGGATCTTAACTCTTTCCTGTTCAAACGATCCTCCTTTTTTCCGGAAGAATTTCAGGGTAAACCCGCTGGAGAAATGCAACCATGAATCCTGTGACCACCCCTTCAATGATCATGACGGGAAGGTTGGCAGTTATCACAAGAATGGAAACCTCAAGAAAGTTTTTTTCCGTAAAATAAAGGGCAAGCCCCAGGAACAGGCAGGACAAAAGCACCGATCCAGCGCCAGCCATAAAAGAGGCGACAAACACGGTTCTTTTCCCCCTGTTCAGAAATGGGGAAAAAAGATAATAACAGACAACGGCCGGGGTCGCCATGATAACGGTATTTACCCCAAGGGCCGTGATGCCGCCGTACTGGAAAAAAACAGCCTGGAGAAGGAGGGCCACAAGGATGGCAGGAAAGGCGGCCCATCCCAGAAGCAGGCCCACCACACCGTTGAGGATGAGGTGGACGCTTGAAGGGCCCAGGTTCACATGGATGAGGGAGGCCACAAAAAAGGCCGATGCAAGAATTGCCACATGAACAATTCTGTCATAATCAATTTTTTTCAACCCCACGGCAGTTCCGGCAAAGGCGAGAACACCCCCCGCCAAAAGTACCTGACCGGATAAGACCCCCTCTGAAATATGCATGCTACCTGCCTGCCCCCCACTTATGAAATTCAACCCACAGAACCGCCCCGAGTTCTATATCCTTTTCTTCGCCATTGTGCACCATTTTTTTGTCCGATGAATTAAGGGCTGCGAATCCCCACCATCCGTCAGAAGGAACAGCGTAGGAGAAGACCCCGTTGGAATCGGCCTTAACCATCTGGGTCACCATGTAGTCGGTGGGTGCCTTGGCCTTGCCTGTACGGTTATAGTGCTCGACTTCCACCTCTGCATGGGGAACGGCTTTACCGTCTAAAAGCACCACCCCCTGGAACAGGTTGCCCCCATAGAGACCATAGGGCTTGGACAGGGGAACAATCTCTGTTTTAAGACCCACTGCCTCATCCCAGCCATCCTCGCCGCCAAAGGCCGCAACAACGGTCTTGGTGTAATGAACGATAAAGCACTCTTCGGCAGGCTCCCAATAGGGCTCGGGAGTCATGCAGAATGCGTATGCACCGGGGCGTTTGATGGTGTAAACAGCTTTAAATCCATCGTGGCCCATGATCTTTGCAGGCTTAAGGCTCTGCAAAAGATCCTCCCTCTGCTCGTTCTTTACAACAAAAAAAGAGGCTGGTTTTACAAGGTCCATCCCCTTCAATTCAAAGGGATGGGAAAAGGAGAGATCAAGGGTAATGGATCGTTCTTCCCCCTGCATCACCATGCTGTCCGAGGGAATGACCATGCCGAAATGGGCAGAGGCGCTGCCCGCCATTGCCAGCACACAAGAAATTGCCAATACTATAATTTTCATTGAACCTGACGAACCTCTTGAACCTCTTGAAATAAATTCCATATTGTACTCCTTAAATTAAAAAACCACAAAGGATTGCGGGCCAAAACATATGACCTCAACATTGCAACCTTCGTGGTTTAAGTGAAAAATAGTACCAATTGTCTTCCCGCATCATATTCATACACATTTGGTACATACGTACGGGGTTCATGCGCATGGTGTTCAGGCTTCTGCCCGATTTTGAATATTTTTATACGCTGATGAAAGAGGTGTCAATCATTTTTTGTACCAGGTGCCCTGTTCGTTTTTCAAATATTCGCCTTTCAGGGCCTGGCTGAAAATTTGGATGGCCCTTCTTTTACCCACGGTTTCAACATCAACCCCCTGCTGGGCAGATATGGCGGAATAGACAGCCTGTCGGTCCTTGTTTTCGGCTTCAACCACGTCTGCATTAATCTTATTGCCCGTGACAAACTCGAGAAAACCCTGGGCATTTTCACCAACAATTCCATCAAGCTTCATCTGAACTATCCCAGGCAGCCTCTGTTTCATCCTCTCCTTGATGCCGTTGGGAAAAGCTCCCTGAACACCAACAATTGAAACAAGCACGACCAGAATTGTAAGCAACACTATTTTTTTTGTTTTCATATCTCCCCCTGCTACTCTTTTATCTCACTCTCGGTTTTATCAAGATCACCAAAAAAATCATCCAGAGCCCTGTCCACCTTAACATTGACATCAATGGTGATGTGAATGGGCTTGATTTCCACGGGTGCCAGCTGAACATCATGGCTTGTGCTGCACCCGGATGCCAAAAGGAGTGTAACACCCATTGCCAGTATCGTTATTTTGTTCTTCATCTGTACCTTCTCCTTTAATTATTACAAACACCAACACATCCTAATCACAACCTCACACTGAAACCAGTCCATCACCGAAGCAAATTAACTCCCAAATCTTTGCATATTTTCTTGACCAAAAAATCATCAATTTCAGAATGCCTTGGCACAGATGATCCTGTTTGATTCAGGGTGATACCACCATGAATGGTTGCCGCCTTCCCGCAGGAGTTCACACCCCTGCCCCCGCAAGTACCGAAGAAAGGCTTTTCGCTTCATAGAGCTATGTTTTCTTCCAGGTAATCATCCCCTGCATACGATATTGCATCCCGGCGGTTAAACTCTAAGGCTTCCTCAAGGGTTTTTTTCAAAGAGTCAAGCAGGGTCGCATGAGTCTTTTCCTGGCAGTTAACCCCGGGTACCTCCTGTATCCATCCGATCCACCAGTCATTACGTTGCTTTATTATTGCAGTATATTTATTCATTTTATTTTTCCTTACCCCTTCAGCTCCAATCCATCAAAAGTCAGAGCCTTTTTATCGCACCCTTGAAACGTTCCAAGATAATCAGATTGTAGTTTGCCAAATTAACAATCAAATTACAACGGATAACGAGGTGAGACCCCTCTAAAATAAAGAACCAAGGGAAACTGTGATTTAAAGCTCCATTGCCTTGGGAAAAAGGATGTTGTTTTCAAGATGAACATGCCTGTGGAGATCATCCTCAAACTCTTTGAGCTTCTTATAAGTAACCACAAAGGTGTTGCATACATCCTCCGGTATCGCATAATTATTCGCAAGGTGACGGATTTCATGGACCGCATCACCGATTTCCTCATGTTCGCCTTGAAGTTTCTCAAGGGAGATTCTGATTATTTCACTATCCTTTTTTACGGATAGTCCGCCTTTCTTTTTGACCGCCTCGGCCCGCTTAATCGCAGGAAAAAGCACCTCCTCCTCCTCAATAAGATGGCCAGTCATGTCAGAGACAATTTTGTCAAAGATGGCTGCAATCTTAATTACCTCTGGATGTCTGCCGCCGTGGACATCCGATATCTTATGGGCATATGAGGCAATCGGCGCCATCTCCTCGTTGAGGTAGCCATGGTGAGTGTTGACAATGTAGTCTGCAAGAAAAGAGAGTTCCCAGGCCGCATAATTCTGGCTTCGGTCAAGGGGTTCGCTCTTTGCCGCCTCAATTTCCTGTTGGACTGTTTGAACATCAAGACCATTTTTCTGGCAGGCTGTGGTGAGGGGCACGTTGCCGCCGCAACAAAAATCTATTCCGTATTTTTCAAAAACCGCTGCGGTGCGGTAATCCTCGGCAACTATCTCCCCTATTGTTTTTAATTTTTTTTCAGATTTTGTCATAATCGCTCCTATTTACGGTCTTTAGTGAGATGATGAGATAAACTTTTCAGCAGCAGTTGCAAACAATTCTGACCTTTTAACCCATGTTTTCCTCTATATTCGTCTATATCTTTTAATAAAGACTCGGAGAACATCACGTTAAATCTCTTTTTAGGTTCATTTGTTTTATGAATTGCTGGTTTTGGAATTGGTTTTCCATGTTTTTTTGGTTTTGAGCCAATTAATTTTATTAAAATGTGTAATTACACATTAATGAACAGGTAAATTCATATTCCTATCATTTTCAAACGCTTTGAGCTTCTTGTAAAGAACCAAAAAACACCATTTACCTGGAAGGCTGTGCCGTATTTTTCAAAAACTGCTGGGGTGCGGTAATCCTCGGCAACTATCTCCCCTATTGTTTTTGAACGCTTTTCAGACTCTGTCATGATTTCTCCTGTATGGGCTTGACCAAACATTTATTATTACCCCCAGGATAGTGAAACTTATGCCAATAATACTCGATTGGGAAATTTATGCCAACGACAAATGAAAGTTTTTGAAAAAAACATTACTCGACAATATGAATTTATTCAAAATCCCTTTACAGGCAATTGGAATATTGATACAGATTTTTGATTTTAATAAAGGAAATTCAAAGTTGAACCCTATAGTTTCGACTATTGTTCTTTTAATCTTCAGCAATATCTTCATGACCTTTGCATGGTATGCTCACCTTAAAGAACTGAATAACAAAATTTGGGTTGTAGCTGCGCTTATAAGCTGGGGTATTGCCTTATTTGAATACTTATTGCAGGTTCCAGCCAATAGGATTGGTTATACGGTTTTGTCTGTCGGCCAATTAAAGATAATTCAAGAGGTGATTACGTTATCTGTTTTTGTCCCTTTTTCATTGTTTTACTTAAAAGAGCCATTGAAACTCGACTACCTTTGGGCAGGACTCTGCCTTATGGGAGCAGTCTTTTTCATTTTCAGAAGTAAAATTGTATAACTGTCAGGCTAAGACTTTCAATTTTTTCAGGTCTTTAACCGACAAGGCTCTCAGAGTCTTGCTCTTGGTTTAGTTTGAAATTGTTTGAAAGTTTTTGCCCTTCCCCAACACCCTATCCACCACCTGGCGAACATCCGAAATGCATCACCGGCCTTTGGGATTCTTGTCGGCACAATTGCATCCCCCTACCCTCTTTTCAGATGCAATCTTTTCCAGGATCAACGAGCGGCCATTCGCAATTGCATCAGCCTCAATGTCATTGACGGAATAACCGAAGCAGTAGCAGATCAGTTCGTTTTTATCCTGGTTGGTCGGCATCTTAATCGGTCGTCCTCAAAAATTTATCCAAGGCCTCTATCATCACCCCGGTCACGGTTGATCCATTTTCTTTGGCATACCGTTCAATCCTCTCAGCAAGGACACAGGGAATCTCAATGGTCAGACTCTGGGTTGGATCTGTACACTCGTTTGCAATCGACTCGTCTGTCATCATATCCCTTCCGATTTATAGTTGCCGGATTTTTACACATCTCTTGCTCCGATGCAAGAACAATGAAAGTGTGTGTCACAGGGTACCTGTAATCTGTTACAGGCTTGTAATTATAAAAACAGATAAATTTACGAAAGAACGTCCATGGGCCCTATTCATGGGGCTTTCCATGTAATCGGTCCATATAGTCAGATGACAGATAGTATCTTTCTGAGGAGCAAAATAAAAACGTTAAAAAAACGATGGTGACATCCTATTCCAGACGAGCAGATTTAACACTAATCGTTTTCTTTCCTGTAAATGGCTTCAATAGTTCTGATAAATGATCGCCCTGATTATAGACACATGGAGAAACTTGAAAAAGTTTATTCTGAATTCTAAATCGGTAACTCCGAATATCGTCTTCTGTCACTAGAATCTCATACAATGCCTTTGATATCTTTTCGGTATATCCTTTACCAAACCAATGTCGAATTGTGATTGTCTTGTCACTCCCTATAAGAATATTCTGTATAAAAATCAACGGTTTTCCATAAGCAATCACACAGAGGAACGGTATGAATGAAAGCACCAAATAAATCAAATTTCCACTTTGATTCCAAACATATAAGAGAGCAGAGAATACGCACGTAAAAATCAGAAAAAACTTGGTGGTTGGTAAAATATATGGAGTGAATATTTTAATCTCCATCATAAATCCATCCCACACAGTTTTCCGTCAAGCTCTTTCCAGTCAGGAATAAATTTGGCAAGTTCCTGGTAAAACTCCTTGGCATCCACCTTGCCCCGAAGTCCATCTTTTATCTTAACCCGGACTGCTTTGACAACGTCATTTTTATTGTACCAGTCAATTATGGAAAGTTCTCCTTCAAAAGCTGTAAACAGGCTTTGGGTTATTCCTTTGGCTTCCCATCCCATTTGGGTTTCCATGGTCTTGAACACTGCAAATTCTCTTTCGGTTTGAAAACCAAGGTTCTCTGCTTCCCTGTTCTTATTGAGGATTTTTTCCTGAATCTTGTCGTATTCCGCAAACAGTTCAAGCTGGGTGATACGGTTTTCACGGCGGGCCTTTATCAGGGCTTCCAGCTTGTCAGACAGGGGTAGATAAAAATCCGGGTTCTTCTCCAACTCAACTGTAATTTTATGTTTAAGCCGGTTTGTCCGTTTCAGCTCCTTGGATTTCGGGTTCAAGGTGTTGTCGATTTCCTGCTGGAACTTCTCCACATCGATAATGGATACGGGTTCATCCAGGAGGGAAGTAATGCCTTTTGCCCGGAGATACTCGTCAATGAGGAGTTGAAGCTTTTTGCTTTCATCCTTGGATATTTGCAGGGTCTTGTCCATGTAGGCGTTGGATGCTTCGAGCCGGATTTGATTGTACAGGGTAAAGTCGGCCCTATATTCCAGGGCTGCTTCATCCGGTAGGACGATGTTCAAAGATTTGTTGAACCTTTTGAGCAGGTCCTTAAAGTTATCCCGGATATCTATCGGTTCCAGGTGGTGCACGGCCCTGTCGATGTAATCTTGCCGGTCCTTTTTACGGTCAGCACCAATATCACGAAAAAATGCCACCAAGCGGTTATGACGCAACTGGAGTCTGGTAATCTCGGCGCTGATATTTACCATGACATCCCCAGGCTCTAAATCCCCAGAAAACACCTTCATGGCATCGACCAAATGATTGGCTATGCCGCAGTAATCGACAATCAGACCTGCTGGTTTGGTGCCCCTGGTTCTATTGACACGGGCAATTGCCTGGAGCAGATTGTGGGCTTTCAAAGGTTTGTCCAGATACATCACCATGGCAACGGGAACGTCATGCCCGGTGAGGAGCATGTCAGAAACAATCATCAGAGCATCATTGTTAAACTGTTTTTTACCGGCTTTGTTAAGCTGGGCATCATCCCCAAAGGGCAGCTTAAAGTCCTCTATTGCCTGCTTTACTTCGGTATCAGGGGTGGCCAATTTGAAATATTCATCCGGGTCCTTCTTAGGGGCAAAGCTCATCACCACCCGGCTTGAAAACCCATGTTTGCCAGCTTCCTTCAACTTATCAAATGCCTTTTTGTAGGCAATGGCCGACGGTCGGTTGTAGCAGACCACCATTCCCTTATAACCGTCTGGATAAATCTTGTTCTTGTAATGGTCGATGATGTGCTCAGCTATCCGTTTAATGCGCTGTTTACCGGTCATATATTTTTTCAAGCTGGTTGCTTCCTGTTTCAGCTTGGCTTTCTTTTCGTCTGTCTCTTTTTCGAAGTAATACTCGAACTGCTTTTCCAACAGCTCTTTTTCAACGTAGAGTTCCGGGATGCCGTCCTCATAGAGGATGGGCAGGGTGGCACCGTCCTCAACTGACTGCTTGATGTTGTAGATGTCCAGGTATCCGCCGCCATAAAATTTACCCAGGGTTGATTTTTGCTCAGTGTCTATGGGGGTGCCGGTAAAAGCTATGAATTTGGCATTTTTGAGAGCCTGACGCATGAAGCCTGCCAGGAAGCCATATTGGGACCGGTGCGCCTCATCCACCATTACGAAGAGGTTCTCCTTCTCGGACACGACCTCAATTTCTTCATTGGCCACCTTGATGATATTCCCATCCCCATCGGTTTCCTGGAACTTGTGGATGGTTGTCATGATGGTTTTGCCGTAGTCATCCTGAAGCAGTTGCTTGAGGTGCCTGACGGAGGTGGCCTGGATGGGGTTGGGAAAGCCGCATCTGCGGAAGGTGTTTGAAATCTGGTCGTCCAGGTCCGTGCGGTCGGTCATAATAATGATGGTGGGGTTCTTGAAACCGCTTTCTTCCCTTCTCAGTTTGGTTGCCAGGTAAAGCATGGTGATGGACTTGCCGCTGCCCTGGGTGTGCCAGACTACACCACCCTTGTTCTCAGTTTGGAGTTTCAGGATGGTCTTGTTGGTGGCTCGGATTTGCTGATACCTGGGAAGAATTTTAATCTTGGAGCCCTCAACCAACTGGTAGATGACGAAATTCCGTATCAGGTCCAGGAAGTTTTCTCTCTTGAAGATGCTGCACAGGAGGATGTCCTGGGGTGTTGGTTCATGCCCGCCGAGGATGGCTTGGATGGATTGAAGGGCTGTGGTGTCCTTGACCTTAAACACCTGGTAATGCTCTTCCCTGGCACCCAGGGCACCGTACCTGCCGCCATGCTTGTAAACCCCGACACAAACCTGATTGTACCTGAAAAGTTTCTCACTCTGAATTGGATAATGCTGAAGGTCCCCAATGGCTTCTGTTTCAGCGCTCAACGCCTTGGGGGATTTACATTCGATGACAGCCAGGGGCATCCCATTGATGAACACCACAAGGTCGGGTATTGAGTTCTTTTCCTTGCCCTTGAACTTCATCTGATTGACCACCAGAAAATCGTTATTGTCGATGTTCTCGTAATCTATGAAAGACACGCCCTTGTAGGATTCTTTGCCGTCTACAATTTGCTTTGGGGTGTATTCCCGGCAGGAGAGGAGCTTGTGGATGGTCTCGTTTGCCTCCATCAGGGATGTGGCAATGACAGAGGTGATTTCCTTGTATGCATTATTGACGTTGTTCTCGTTCAGCCAGGGATTGAGGCGCTTGATGGCACTTTTAAGGCGGGATTCCAGGATAACTTCGTTGATGGACGAACGCTCTTCGCTGGTCGACCCGTCAAGATAGGTGTAGCCAAGCTTCTGAAACAACTGGATGGCAGGGAGTTCAGATTGAAGATATTCTGGAGTATTTGATGTCATGATATCAGCCCTGGCTTGTTTGGTTTATATTTTGACCCTCATTTGTCCGGTGAGCAGTTGAGCCATGAGTCCCTTTTTGAAGGTGGTGTAAGAAATCTTCTTTGACTGAAGGATATCAATTTTGTTATCCACTGTGGAGAGGATGGATGCTATTTGTTTTTGTTCTTCGAGAGGTGGCAATGAAACCAAATAATCAACTATAAATCTTTTTTGCATATGGACAAGAGCAGAGGCGCCATGAGCATCATTCTCAACTTTTGCAGTGATTCGTTTAGATTCATAAAACAAATAATTTCTTGTTATTTTTTCATTAAATTCTACTTTCCAAGTGTGATAGTTCAGCAACCCATCGCCACCAGTCCAAATATAAGGACCGAAGGATGTACCTCGGCTACCTGACCAAGCAAACAAAAGGTCGCCATACTTTATCAAAATTTTAGGAGCATAGGTCCCTGAATAATAGTTGTATTCATCACTACCATTTAAATTTTGGATTCTGATTATAGGGAGACCAGTCTTTCCCCACTCGTGGGGCTTAAATCCACGACCATTTATAAAGTCAGCCACTTCTCCCAACTTAACCACTTCCCAACTCGCAGGTATCCTTCCTATCTTCGTATCTTTGAATTCTGTATGCCCTATCCCCTCAGTAAGGAGTTTTTCCATTAAGCCTTTTTTCAACTGTTCGGTTTGTTGGATTTGCTGGTCGATGGATGAAATCTTGTGATCTACGGTGGTAAGGATGGAGGCTATTTTTTGTTGCTCTGGGAGGGGTGGAAGCGGAATAGGGAAATTATTCACATCATTTAAGCTTACATTTGCTTGTGCTGATTGAACAGAAATTTTTTGAATGTGGTCCTTTATAATT
>JAVERV010000126.1:0-8152 GCA_034006945.1 Desulfobacterium sp.
GTACTCTGGATGTAAATCTTTTTTCATAACCCTAACTCCTTGTTATATATCTTCTTTTATTACTATTATGAATTCATTGAATCAAGAAACTCTTTATTATCCTCTGTTCCTTGCATTTTTTCAAGTAAAAAAGACATGGCATCAACCGGATTAAGATTTGACAGGAGCTTTCTCAATATCCAGACCCGGTTCAACACCAGGGGATCCATGAGCAGTTCTTCTTTTCTGGTTCCGGATTTATTCATGTCAATGGCGGGAAAAATTCTCCGATCGGAAAGTTTTCTATCAAGGACAAGCTCCATATTGCCGGTCCCCTTGAACTCCTCAAAGATCACCTCGTCCATACGGCTTCCAGTATCGATAAGGGCCGTAGCAATGATGGTTAGACTTCCGCCCTCTTCAAGATTTCTTGCCGCACCGAAAAACCGCTTGGGCCGATCCAGGGCATTTGAATCCACACCGCCGGAAAGAATCTTTCCAGAAGGGGGCATCACGGCATTATACGCCCTGGCAAGGCGGGTGATGCTGTCCAGCAGAATAACGACGTCATGGCCCTGTTCAACCATTCGCTTGGCCTTTTCAAGTACCATCTCGGCAACCTGGACATGACGTTCTGCCGGTTCGTCAAAGGTGGAGCTGATCACCTCAGCCCTTACCGACCGGGCCATGTCGGTGACCTCCTCGGGCCGTTCATCAATAAGCAGTATCATGGGAACAATGTGCTCATGGGAGGCAATCATGGAGTTGGCAATATTTTTCAACAGCATGGTCTTACCGGTTCTCGGCGGCGACACAATGAGCCCCCGCTGGCCAAAACCAATGGGTGCCATCATATCGATGACCCGCATGGAATAGTTGTCATGCTCCCGCTCAAGATTCATCTTACGCTCGGGATAAAGGGGGGTCAGATTATCAAACAGGATTGTCTCAGCGGCGAGTTCGGGGTTTTCATAGTTGACCGCTTCGACCTTTAACAGTGCAAAATAACGCTCACCGTCCTTTGGTTGACGGACATGACCCGAAAGGGTGTCGCCGGTTCTAAGATTAAACCTGCGGATCTGGGAAGGGGAAACATAAATGTCGTCTGGACCGGGAAGATAGTTATAGTCCGGGGCCCTTAAAAAACCGAATCCATCCGGAAGAATTTCAAGGGTTCCCTCACCATAAATCTGACCGCTCTCCTCAATGGCGGCCTGGAGCAAGACAAAAATCAATTCCTGTTTTTTAATCCCGCCGATCCCCTTGATGTTATACTTCTTTGCAAGCTCGGTCAGCTCACTGATTTTCATCCTCTTCAGTTCTTCAAGATTCATGGAAATTGACTCCGTAGATATGGTTGGTTTTCATAGTGCCTTTTGTTTGGACCTATTAATTGACCCCTGTCGGGATTGTTGGATTTTATTCGAAGAGTGCATTGGCTTGTTGGTTCAAGACTCATCTTTGAAATATCATTGCTGGGGTTTGGGTGTACCTAAATATTTTGACGATGCTTGGTGGTGTTTGATAAACATTGGGATGTATAAAAAATTAATTATACCATTGATTCCCCCATGTCAACAGAAATAGCCGCCCGCAGCAATTCTAATTTTTGAACAATAACAGATTGGGCATTATTTGACAGGCGTTGACCCAGGCCAACCCATAAATTGCCCTGCTGAACAAGTTACACGGGTAACAGGCGCAATTTTTAAGCTGTTCGACACAGCAAAGCTTGACATTCATCAACCACTTTTATACTTAAAGATCAGAACAAGCGGCACGACCCAACCGAACAGCCCTAAAAGAACATACAGGGGATACACCTCTTGATATAGATGAGCAAAAAACAACAAACCAAAGAAAAGGAGATTTAAATGAACATTATTTTTTTCGGCCCCAATGGCAGCGGCAAAGGCACCCAGGGATCAATCCTCAAGGACAAGTACAATATTGCCCATATTGAATCGGGTGCAATCTTCCGGGATAACATCAAAGGCGGAACCGAGCTTGGCAAGAAGGCCAAGACTTACATTGACAAGGGAGAGCTTGTTCCCGACGAAATCACCATCCCCATGATCCTTGACCGCCTCAAACAGACCGACTGTTCAAAAGGCTGGCTCCTTGACGGATTTCCCAGGAACAAAGTCCAGGCAGAGAAGCTTTCCGCATCCCTCAAAAAAGAAAAAATGAAGCTTGACATCGTCATCGAGATGCTCCTTGACCGTCAGATTGCAAAGAACAGAATCATGGGCCGCAGGCTATGCGCCAAGGACAACAACCACCCCAACAACATCTTCATTGACGCAATCAAACCCGACGGGGACAAGTGCCGGGTCTGCGGTGGAGAACTCAGCTCAAGGGCAGACGACCAGGATGAGACAGCCATTGATAAGCGCCACTCCATCTATTACAACGAGGTGGATGGCACACTTGCCGCTGCATATTTTTTCCGTGACCTCACAAAAAACGACGCTTCTATAAAATACATTACTCTGGAGGGGGAAAAGCCCCTGCCAGATGTGACCAAGGAACTTATATCAAAACTTTAATCGTTTAATCGAAACTCTCGATTACTTTTTACTTGCCCATTACCATTGACTCTGGTATTAACACTGATCAATTTAAATTTTGTTTTCAATTAGACCATATTTAATTTAAAAAATAAACCACCGTCACGGTGGGCAAGAAAGGGGCGATACATTTGAAGGATATTACAGTCAAAGTCATTGATAATGACGTTGAACGTGCCATGAAAATTCTGAAGAAAAAAATTCAGAATGACGGCCTGTTCAAACGTTTGAAGATGAAAAAGCACTTTGAAAAACCGAGCCAGTTCAGGCGGCGTAAGATGAGGGAAGCAATGAGACGGCAGCGAATTGCAAGCTCAAAAGGACATTAGCAGATAAACTGCCCAGGCAAAAGCTTGGGCGATGTAACGAGAACCCGGCAGGCAGTGAGCCCACATGCCTGCCGGGTTTTTTTGGTATTGATTCAAAATCAAACCCCACAAATGTAACTTTTAGGTGTCATTTATAATGAATCAGATCTCCTATGAAGAGTGCCTTGAGCGCATGTACGGACTTGGGCGGTTTGGCATAAAACTCGGACTTGACACCATCTCCGAGATTCTCACAAACCTTGACTCGCCTGAAAAAAGCTTCAAAAGCATTCACATTGCCGGCACAAACGGCAAGGGCTCCATTGCCTCGTACATTGCAGAAATTTTAAAGGCTGCGGGATTTAAGGTTGGCCTCTACACATCTCCCCACCTCGTGAGATTCAACGAACGATTTGTCATCAACGGCATCGAGGTGGCCGACGATGAGATGGTTCAAGCCTATCTGGCGGTTAACCAGGCGGACACAGCCGAACGAAAGGCCACATTTTTTGAGCTGGCAACCGCAATGGCCTTTTACCTGTTTGACCGCCATGGGGTTGAGTGGGCCGTAATCGAAACGGGTATGGGCGGCAGACTTGACGCAACCAACATCCTCTCTCCTGAGTTGTCCGTTATCTCCAACCTCTCCATCGAACATACGGAATATCTCGGCACCACCCTTGAGGAGATTGCCATGGAAAAGGGGGGGATCATCAAGCACAGTACGCCGGCGGTAACCGGTGTCACCCAGCAAAATGCCCTGAAAGTATTAACTTCCATTGCCAGGGATAAACTTGCCCCCCTGTATCTCCTTGACACCGATTTTCACACAGACCAGGAACCTGATACAAACCGATTCACCTACGCCGGAATAGAACGAACTATCCCAGGTGTTGAAACCCGGCTGCCAGGCCGTCACCAGCTGAACAACGCCGCCATTGCCATTGCAGCTGTTGAGTTGCTCTTTCCCTCCCCAAAAAACACCCCCCCTGTTCTTCCGGATCAAATCATCCTGGAGGGAATTTTTAATACCCGATGGCCCGGCCGCCTGGAAACCGTAATGGAAAGTCCCCTTGTGGTGATTGACGGAGCCCACAACCTTGGGGCAGCTGTAAATCTTGCCCGCTATTTAAAAGAGAATTTATCCCATAACAAATTGACCCTGGTACTTGGAATCCTTGACGATAAGGATTTTATCTCGATGCTCCAGCACTTTGTTCCCCTGGCACACCGCATCATCTTCACCCGGGCCGACAACACGAGAAGCATCGACCCCCAAATCCTTGCACAAACTGCACGAAACATTTTTACAGGGGAGATACGGGTCATTGACAAGGTTGGAGACGCCGTGGCCTATGCCATCTCCACCACCTCCGCCCGGGACAGCATATGTATTGCGGGCTCTCTCTATGTTGCAGGAGAAGCCAGAAATAAAATTTTTTCAGACATTCTTTGTTGACATGACAACCAGTTAAGGAGTAAAGTACGGTTTTTTTAGCGCCCGTAGCCCAGTGGATAAGGCGTCAGCCTCCGAAGCTGAAGATCGCTGGTTCGATTCCAGCCGGGCGCACCAGATCAGCCCCCAGACAACCATGACAAGTCCATTAAGAATAGGCATTATCAGCTATCGAAGCAACCCCCACTGCGGCGGCCAGGGGGTTTACGTCAGGAATTTAAGCCGGGCCCTGACCGATCTTGGTCACAGGGTCGAGGTAATTGCAGGACCTCCAGACCCGCTCCTGGGACCTTCCTCCAACACCGGCCCGACCCTTACCATGCTGAAGACCCTGGACCTTTACAACCCCGACGATCTGTTCAGAACTCCGTCCTTTGAAGAACTCAAGGATCCTGTAAACCTTCTTGAATGGCTGGGGGTCTCTACCATGGGCTTTCCCGAGCCCCTCACCTTTGGAATGCGGACAACGAGGTACCTTAAAAACCGGCTCGACCGCTACGACATAATCCACGACAACCAGAGCCTGAGCTACAGTATGCTCGCCCTTGCACGAAAGATCCCGGTCACGGCAACCATTCACCATCCCATCACCGTTGACCGGCGCATTGCGGTGGAGAGCACCAGGTCCTTCATAAAAAAGGCCAAACACCTGAGGTGGTATTCATTCATCGGAATGCAGAAATTTGTGGCCCAGAGACTCAAGAACCTGATCACGGTTTCCGACTATTCAAAAAACGACATTGCCCGGGAATTTGACATCCCGGCCGATCGTTTCACCACCATTCCCATCGGCATTGACACCAAACTTTTCTACCCCCTTGAAACCGTAAAAAAAGATCCCTGCCGGTTGATTGTAACCAACTCTGCCGACACCCCCCTCAAGGGCCTTTTTTATCTCCTCCATGCCGTCAAGAGCCTCTCCCTGCGCCGCCCCATAAGGCTGACCATCATCGGAAGCCCAAAAAAGAACGGGGGAATCGAGCGGCTGGTCAAAGCGCTTGAACTAAAGGACCATGTGCAGTTCACCGGAAGAATTGACAACGACCGCTTTCTTAAGGAGTATGCAAGGGCAAGCATCGCCGTTGTCCCCTCCCTCTACGAGGGATTTGGGCTGCCCGTGGGCGAAGCCATGGCCTGCCGAATCCCGGTGATCTCAACCACGGGGGGAGCCCTTGGTGAAGTTGCCGGCAATGCGGCAAAGATGGTGCCGCCAAAAGACGCCCAAGCCCTGGAAACGGCCATTGACGAACTTCTTGACGACCCAGGGGAGAGGGAACGCCTGGCCGGAGAAGGTTATCGACGGGTAATGGAAAACTTTACCTGGGCGGCCACGGCAGCTAAAACAGCCCGGACCTACAGACGAATAATCCTTGAGGAAAATTCCAGAGGAAAATCATAAATGAACACCCTTGACTTTAAACGGCTGAACCTCAAACCCGGACAAAAAATCCTGGATATTGGATGCGGCGAGGGGAGACACACGGCCCAGGGCTATGAACAGGGCGGCATCTTTTGCGTGGGGGCGGACAGAAATTCCAGGGATCTTCTGACCTCAAAGGCAAAGCTTGAACTCCACCAGCGGCTTTCAACGGCCAGGGGTTCCTGCTGGAGCCTTTCCGCAGCCGACATCACCCGGCTCCCATTTAAAGACGCAAGCTTTGACACGGTGATCTGTTCGGAGGTTATGGAGCACATTCCCGACGAAAAAAAAGCGATCTCAGAAATCGTCAGGGTGCTGAAACCCGGCGGAACCCTGGGGGTCAGTGTGCCAAGATACTGGCCGGAATGGATCTGCTGGCAGCTCTCCCAGGAATACCACAACGCCAACCAGGGCCACATTCGCATCTACCGAAAAAAAGAACTGATGGCAAAGATCCTCCTTCAGGGTGTCGTTTATGAAGGCTTTCACTACGCCCACAGCCTTCACTCCCCCTTCTGGTGGCTTAAATGCCTTCTGGGACCGACCCGTACCGACGTCTGGCTGGTCAACCTCTATCACAGATTCCTAGTGTGGGACTTAATGGAGAAACCCGCTTTGACAGGTTTTCTTGACAGGCTCCTCAACCCCGTGATGGGAAAAAGCCTGGCCCTGTACTTTAAAAAAAAGGCAGAGCCAATCTGATGACTCTGCCCTGAAGAACTATCAATTCCGATAAGAACTATTTTTTTCTTCTGCCGACCCTTGCTGCACCTATAAGGCCGATCCCAAGGAGAAACATTGTGGCGGGCTCGGGAATTGGGGCCGGGGCTGAGGTTGCCGAGACTGCTGATATCGTTGTAGAAAAATAGGTTTTAGAATTAGAGCCTGCGTCTCCACCCCAGATCCAGCGGGCTGTGTTTGGAATGGCATTTGTATGTGTCGTTCCCCAAGGAGAAGAAGAACCATTTGCGCCCAAATCAACAAGGGCAGTATAAGAAGATCCCCAACCCGAATTATTGCCAGACCAGTCGCCGGTATTGGTCAGCAAAGAGGTTGTGTCGTTTGCAAACCTGTGATCACTTCCAGAAAGGGAAAATTCTCCTAAAAATCCGGCTATATTTCCCTGGTTGTAACCATAAACATGGAGATAATAATCAGTTCCCGCCGTGAGGTTTGTGGTACGGGTATCTGTGGTGTACCAGTCATTCAGACTCCCAAATGAAATCCCTTGAACAGAATCATCGGTGGATAAAAAGATTTCATATCCATTGTCCATATTTATCTTAGACTCCAAGATTGTAGCACTTGCAAAGCCAAGCATCCCAAACAACAAAAATCCAGTTACAATCCCACCCAAAAAATATTTTTTCATCTGTTCCTCCGTATGGTTTAACTACATTTATCATATTCTCGAACATGCAACTATTAACAATAGCATTTAACAATAGCATTAATTGTGCCAAAGGATATATCACCCAGGAAACAAAGGGTGATACATATAAAATACGGCCAGTTGTTTCTGCAGATTTTTTTATTCCTTCCATATTAGAATAAAAAATGTGAAAAAAACTTCCATCTCAAGACGAATCTATTACATACAACATCTATTTTTTATGGAAAGCGCTATCAAAAGCATCACCATGGCGGGAATTTTTCCCAGGCGGATTTATGGTAAATATCCAGAGGAATAAAATAAATTGTACGATATAAATTCATGTGATATTATCAAACAATTTTTCAAACATCGTCCAGTAATCGTTCAATAACCGTGTAGGAAAAATCTTGTGGAGGTACCCATGTCCAAAGGTTCTTTTCTGTCTACCCTTCGTTTCTTCCGACCAAAAAATGTCCCCGGGGTCTGCCGGGCAGACAAAACAAAAGATGGCTGGGCTGCGACCCGTTGCGGCCAGCGCAGCTGGGAGGACCTTTATCGCCGCCGCTCCCAGTATGACAAAAAGGTGCGATCCACCCACGGGGTGAACTGCACAGGTTCCTGCTCCTGGGATGTCTATGTAAAGGACGGGATTCTGGTGTGGGAAACCCAGGCCACGGACTATCCTTCCTGCGGGGAGGGATTTCCCAACCATGAACCCCGGGGTTGTCCCAGGGGTGCCACCTACTCATGGTACACCTACAGCCCGGTGAGGTTGAAATACCCGCTGATCCGATCGAGCCTGCTTTTAATGTGGCAGGAGGCAATGGCTGTTTACGAAGATCCTGTAGCTGCATGGGCTAGCATCGTTGATGATGGAGAAAAACGCCAGAGGTTTCACAGGGAAAGGGGCAAGGGCAGTTTTGTGAGGGGCACCTGGGACCAGGCCGCCACCATGATCGCCGCAGGCTTGATCCACACCATAAAAAAATATGGTCCTGACCGCATCTTCGGATTCTCACCCATCCCGGCCATGTCCATGGTCTG
>JAVERV010000127.1:0-8103 GCA_034006945.1 Desulfobacterium sp.
GATGGGTGGAGATGTCCGGCTGAGTGGCTAAACAAATCCAGGTATCATGAAAATTGGCTGCAAAACCTTTTGGCTTCCGCTTCTATGAATGGTTTTAAGTATCCTCCCCCAAAAACGTTATAACCAGGGGATATTCAATTCCCGGCAAACAGCCCTGAATGCGGAAACATCCTTTTTCCACTCTTCTTTGTCAAAATCCACGGCTAAAAAAAACAGGTCTCGTCCTGGCAGAGGGGGTAAACTCCTAGGACTGTCTTGCCCCTGAGATGACTGTCAATGACGGCTCTGGATAGAGGGGAGTATGATCGGTTTGGACATTTTGAACATTTTATCTTTCGTTTTCTACATTTGCCGGATTTCCATTCATTAAGGCACACGGGCGAATATCCAGATTTGCCTTTCTGGCTTTTCCATCGTTTAGCGTGAACATCCTCTCTACCTTTGAAAAGGGAGATAAAAAAATCAATTTTTCGATTTGGTTCTGACAGGCTGTCAATGGCTTCTTCAGGTGAAAAATTTTTGACAGGTTTCTGGATTAAAGTGATTTCACCAATGGGGTCATGACTGGGCAGGTGAGCATCTGGTGGTTCGAGCTCTTTTATTCTGGCCTTTAGTTTGAGGTTCTCCTTTACTAAGACCTGGTAGCGTTTGTACCATTTGGAGTTGTCCGGCCTGCCCATGGTTGATTTGTCCCCCTGTGGGAATTTGCATTTCAGTCTATCTCTACTCATGCCCAAGTAGAGAAAAAGCAGTCAATTCAAGCGTGGTCGGCACGAACATTAAAAGTGAGCAGCCTTTTTCAAAGTATCCGACGCCCATTGATTTAAGCTTTTTCCATGAACTTGAGCAGCCGTCACTACTGCGGCATGAACATCCGGGGGAACCCGTAACATCAGCTTTCCAGAATAAGGCTTTTGTGCTGGTCTGCCGGTTTCTTCGCTTATGGCGACATAGTTATCGACGGATTCATGAAACGCACCCTCCAGCTCATCGACTGTAGTTCCGTGAAAGCCGACAATATCCTTAATACCAGCCAAATGGCCGACAAAAACACGGTCTTCCTCATCATACTCAATTCGGGCAATATACCCTTTGTATTTCATCATATTCATGGTTTTATACCTGCTTGTTTCAAAAATCTGTGCGCATCTTTCACACGATACCTCAATGCTGCTTTATCAGGATGTGGGCGGTGAAAATCCGCCCGAACATCGTTCAGAACAAAACTGACGGCGGACCCCGCTCTTTCCATGCGAACTGCTCCCAAAGCCAGAAACAATGACTCAATTTTGCGCCATTCAATATTGCCATTAACCGGATCGGTGAAAATTATATTGAGTGTCTTTCTATGCTTACTGTTCATAAGATATTATAATAGCATATTGTGAGATCCTTGCAAGCAGAATGTGATATTAGACCCAATGAGTAAATATGTGTAGATAGAATCCTATTAGATATTGGAAACCATTGTCCGGAAGAGCCGCGGCAGAGGGCAAAAGTTTGAATAAATGTGTAACAGATCTATTAGGAGAAGCTATCCACTCTTGATAAAAATCATGTAATCGGGATAGGACTCCCCATCATTGAGGAAGCCCTCCCGCGCCACCCGGCATATGGATTGCGTTACCAAAGCGGTTCGGCTGATTTTTAAGAATCAGTTCCCGGGCAGACATAATCCTTTATCAATAAAATATCTTTCAGGCATGGCAATAGCCACCCATTTGATTTTGCTCATGTGTCAGTATTTTTTGCGGGCATTGCCGCAAAGCATGGCATCATGGTGAGCAATACCAAGTTTTTCAAGGTTACGAACCCTGATTTTGGGATTTTTCTCATAATGAGCAAACCCGACCTTTTTAATATGTACACATAAAGGAAGAACTTGAGGCCGATTACCAGACAAAAGTTGATATTGTTCATTATCGAGAAAAAATGAATAACTTTTTAAAAAAACGCATCGACACAGAGGCCATTTATGTTTGACAGGGAGCTTGCAAAGGAAATACTCAAGCAAGTTATAGATGCCGCAAACCGTATCGATCGAAGATCCAAAGGTGTTCACAATTCCGATGATTTCCTCCTATCTGATGCCGGAATAGTTTACCTTGTTGTGCAGGCTCATCCCGGCATGTGCGCCTCATAATCGATTCCTGTATGTGATCCCGTACTTTTGTGGTGCCCTGCCTTAAGCAGGACGACTTCTGTCCGAAGTACCGTCACCGGTGCCCCGTTGCCAGACATCTACACCTTTCGCCTTCATCCAGTTGGATCTAAGACTTGCCAAATTTATTGGAATTCTATAGATTTGACTCACTGTTAAGAACTGCGATTAGCTAAGTATTACTCAGTCCGAATATAAGCTTCACGGTGTCTCAAATCCATGGTATTTTATTAGGTGCGCAAAATGGAGGAATTGTACTATGAAGACAAACATCGTTGACGAAATACTTGATAATGCACTAAAGCAACCGGAGACAGACCGGGCACGCATTGCTGAAGTCCTGATTGCAAGTCTTGATCCTCCTATGGAAAGGGGGGTTGAGCTTGCCTGGCAGACCGAGTGTGACAAGCGACTCCGAGAAATAGACTCTGGGGTTATTAAATGTATCCCATGGGAAGAAGTTAGAGAGCGCCTCTACCGGAATTCCGATGTATAACGTTGATGTACATCCAGACGTGTATACCGAATTGGAGTACTCCCGAGCTTGGTATGAAGAACGTGCGGATAATCTTGGGAGGGAATTCCTCGGTCAGGTCGACCGGGCAATTATGAACTGAGCGTCCCTCAAAACAAAAAGAAGTATATATTATGAAAAAATCCATTGGCGCAAAAACAATTCTGTATCCCGCCCCGGTGCTGATCCTAGGAACTTTTGACAAAGGCGGCAGGCCCAATGCCATGACAGCCGCCTGGGGCGGCATCTGGCTGTTTCACAATAGGCTTCAATTCCTTTTTTCCGGATGATCTCATTGATCGCCACCCAATTTTTGTACAGGGCTTCATCAAACCGGGTGTTATCGCAGGGAAGCGGCGAGATATAGTGAGAAAATTAAAAAACTTACAGGGGGAAACATGAAAAAAGTAATTAAAACCAAAGCAATGTTATTCTGTTGTTTTCTACTAGTCACAATTCAATTTTCCACTTCCGTGTCCTTTGCAGATGATGACCACAACGACAATAAAAAATGGTACAAGAAAATTTTTGATCATGATGACGATGACGACGATCATAAGAGAAAAGAAAGCAAATATCTCGCACCTGTAAACAATGACACATTCAGACAGGAATGCGACGCCTGTCATTTTTCTTATCAACCAGGTCTGCTGCCTTCCGGTTCCTGGGAAAAAATACTTTCTAACCTTCCATCACATTTCGGCGAAGAGGTATTATTGGACCAAGAATCGAAAAATATTATCAATGAGTACCTAGGCGCAAATGCAGCAGAACATTCGCAAGCTAAACTGGCAAGAAAGATTTTAAAAAGCCTCAGGAGACAAACGCCCCTACGCATAACAGAAACGCCTTACATCCAAGAGAAACATCACGAAATAGATACCACTGTTTTCAGCAGACAATCAATTGGTTCTCGATCCAATTGCATTTCCTGTCACCCTACTGCCGAACAGGGCAACTATGATGATGATTTTGTAAAGATACCAAGATAGAAATATCACATATCATGTCACTTCAGCGGACTGGAAGAAGCAAGGCGGCCTTAAGGGCAAGTCTTTTGGTCAGCCGCTGAATTCAAACGTTGGCCTGAAGGAGAACAAGAAATATGACTCAGGGATTACTGCTTTGCCTGTTGACATTTATAGCATCAGGAATCGGTACGGCAACAGGATTTGGCACATCGACAATCATGATGCCTGTGCTGTCATTATTTGTACCGATTCCCATAGCATTACTTTTCGTTGGCATTATCCATCTGTGTGGCGATGTGTGGAAAGTCATTTTATTCAAAACAGGTTTTGACTGGAAGCTTATCCTTGGGTTCGGCCTCTCCGGCATTATTGCCAGTTTTCTTGGTGCGTCACTCTCACTCCATGTCCCAGGCCTGCCTTTTAAAAAAGTCCTTGGGGTATTCTTGATTCTTTACGTCATCTTCCTTTTTCTAAAACGCGATTGGGTCTTACCAAAAACCCGGAGTACTGCCGTCTTCGGGGGTCTGCTTTCCGGCCTATTCGCAGGTTTCTTTGGTGTAGGCGGGGCGGTTCGAGGTGCTTTTCTTGCCGCTTTTAATCTTCCGAAAGAAATATATATTTTCACTTCCGGCTTGATAGCATTATTCATCGATATCACCCGTGTATCACAATACGCTTGGGGAGGAACACGAATGGGGACAGACTTGCTGTATGCTTTGATCGTGTGCATCCCCATATCTTTTGCGGGGGCGTATTTGGCCAAAAAGTTTTTGAACAGAATACCCCAGAAATCCTTTCGTGCGTTTGTGGGGTTCTTTCTTACCCTGGTCGGAGTCATGTTACTGGTACGGTGACAAAATAAAAAAAATGCCAACCAGCGGGTCAACCTGACCGTGAGAACATCGGCGGCGCTGACTCGGTAAATTCATTGGTGCGGTCAGGTTACTCAAAACGTTGAGCGGACAAGCAACCACACATGTCAACACCGGTTCATGAGTAGGATGGATACCCCGTTTTATTTATGATACCGAGACTTAAGGAGGCTTCTATGAAAGCATTTGCAATGTTGAAAATCGGACAAGTGGGCTTCGTTGAAAAGGATCGGCCAACCTGTGGACCTCTGGATGCGATCCTGCGTCCGACAAGGGGGCTGATCTGCACATCTGATGTGCATACCGTCCATGGTGCGGTTGGAGAACGGAAGAACCTCACGCTGGGACATGAAGCTGTTGGCGTGGTCGAGGAAGTTGGAGCGTTGGTAGTCAACTTCAAGAAGGGAGACCGGGTAGCAGTTGGTGCCATCACCCCCGACTGGGGTTCAGACGCTGCCCAGGGAGGCCATTCGTCCCAGTCTGGCGGGGCCCTGGGAGGATGGAAATTCGCCAATATCAAGGACGGCACCTTTGCCGAGTACGTGCATGTCAACGAAGCGGACGCCAACCTCGCCCTGATCCCTGATGGTGTGCCAGACGAATCGGCTGTGTACGTGTGCGACATGATGAGCACTGGATTCATGGCCGCAGAAAACGCCAGAATCCCCATCGGCGGCACTGTTGCCATCTTTGCCCAGGGACCCGTAGGCCTCATGTGCACTGCGGGAGCACGTCTGCGGGGTGCTGGTTTCGTGATTGCAGTTGAAAACGTGCCCAAGCGTCAAAAACTGGCCCAACACTTCGGGGCCGACGAGGTGGTGGACTTTACGAAGGTGGACGTGGTAGAGCGGATTCTTGAACTCACGAACGGCGAGGGCGTGGATGCGGCCATTGATGCCCTGGGCTCGTCCAAGGTGTTCCAACAGTGCATCAAGGTGACTAAGCCCGGCGGTATGATCTCGAACGCTGGTTACCATGGTAGCGGCGAGTTCGTCGAAATCCCCCGCGTGGAGTGGGGCGTCGGAATGGCGGAAAAGGACATCGCAACGGGTCTCTGCCCGGGCGGACATCTGCGGCTCTCCCGCCTACTGAGGTTACTGGAAACTGGGCGGATTGATCCCACTCCGATGACTACCCATACCTTTGGATTCGATGAGATCGAAAAGGCGTTCCGCATGATGGAGAAAAAAGAAGACGGCATGATCAAACCGATGATTGAGTTCAAAGCCTGAAAAGTCCTGTCTTATCTGGAGACTGGGCCTTATATGCTGTTTCCGTTCGTCGGCTCATAGTTTTGCACTCCAAGTTGCCGCTCCCTCTGGTCGCTCTGGCCTGTGGCTCGCCTTTCGCTTCGCTCAAGCTCTTCGGACGGTCCCTTGCAGGTCCGCCTTGTTTTCGGCGAATACTTGTGTTAACGATAACCATGTTAACAGGACTCACGTATAGGAGACTTTCGTCCCATAAGTTCACACCCATGCCGGGCGTACACCACAGCTTGCACGGCGAAGGCATAAAGCCGCCGCGCATGAAGCCGAATGTAGCGCCTTAACCAATTCGAAAAAGGTTCACCTGTAATGGCAAAATTAGGATCTGAAAAACGACCAATCGTTGTTCGAGTTCATACTGATGAGAAAGCAAGGTACGTTGCAAAAAAATGCTCAGAGAATGGTTGGCACCATATTATTGGCTTCGAGCCTGACAAGCCAGAAGATATGTCGGATTTAGAAAAATTATTAAATCCACCGCAATTGGTAAAGTCCGTAAAAATAGGTCGAAACGATCCTTGTCCTTGCGGCAGTGGCAAGAAGTATAAAAAGTGTTGTGGAGCAAGCAACCAATAAAGTACGTTCCCTCCACCGAACCGATCATCGTCATGCTGACCATCCCCTTCTCCCTGATCGGGGTGATCTGGGCCACGGGCTGATGGAAGTGCCCATCAGTATACCGAGTCTGCTGGGCTTTACCACCCTGGGAGGCATTTGTGGTCAATGATTCCATTTTATTAATTTTTTTCTTAAAAAATGCCGGGAAAAAAGGCCTGTCCATGCGTGCGGCCGCCTGTTGAATATCGGACCGGCCTTTCAATGGAGCATCTTCAATGCCGGCAATGTAAGAAGCAACATCGAAGTGCAAAGCGAAAGACAGAATCAGGCCCTCACCAAGTACGAACAGACCATCCTGCTGGCCCTGGAGGATGTCGAAAACGCCATGGTGGCGTATGCCCGGGAACTTGATCGTCAGGAATCTTTGGATTGGGATGAAATTTTAATTGACTTTCCTATTCACTTCTAATGATTACTACTTTTTAAACAGGTCAGAATGTGATCCGGTTCTTTCGAGAAATAAGTCTTTGGAAGTGATTCGGTAGATTAAAATCCAGTTCGGTTCAATATGACAATCCCTGTGACTATTCCAGTTTCCGGCTAATGGGTGATCGCAGCAACTTGGCTCCAAAATATTCCCGGTAGACAGTTTTTTGATAACAGTTCTCAATTTTGAAAGATCCTTATTTTGTTTCTTGATCCTTTTGAAGTCTTTTTTAAATTGAGTTGTGTAATGTATGTTCAACTATCAAGTTCCCGGAACAATTCATCAACGGAATGAACTCCATGAAGGCTCTTGCCATTTTCAGAGTCCTTAAGTGCTTTTTGGGTAATTTCGTTGGGTAGTTTTATCTCAAAGGGGATTCCTTTATGTAAAGTTATCTGTGAAAGGTATATTGAAATAGCCTCTGACATCGAGATATTTAATTTTTTCAATATGATCTGTGCATTATGTTTTACAACTGGATCAACACGGGTTTGAATTGTTGTCGTTTTTGCCACGATTTTACTCCTGTTTATACATTTTTGTATTGACGATTGCACTACATGAAACATACGCTCATTTATGGAAAAATCAAGCTTATTTTGTGTCGTATGTGATATCACTGAGTTGAGTTGAATTGAAGCGAATCGGGTAGCCGGGAGTTTTTCTCCCCCAGCCTGATCAACGACAATTATTTTTTCCCTTCAACGACAATTAGAATTCCCGTTTCCATCCCTTTATAACCTACTGATTTTGTGTTTTTTTCTCATTATCTCCTTGCTATTTTTAGTAACATTGAGAATATCCCCTACGCCAGCCCGGAGGATAGGACAACTGCTGGGAAGCACCCCGAGCGCCGTGACTGGTGACGAAGACATGGGGGCAGTTCATCGCTGGCATGAACGATGGATGGTCAGCTTAAGCAATAGCCATGCCCAGCGTCGCAAAAAATCGTTTCAAAATCGTTTGGACAAAGCCGAAAGCAAACTGACTAAACTCAAGGCAAAGGCCGACGATTCGGCCGATTCGTTTAAGCTCAAAGCCAAAAAAATATTGCAGGCATGCAACGTTGAGGTGTATTTTCATCTTGAAGTAAACGAATCCATAACTTCGTATAACCGGCACGGCCGGAGCGAGAGATGGCATCCGGCTGTTGATTGCCAAATTCTCTTGGTAAAAATTGTCTGATTATTTTAAACAAGTTCAAATTTTTTCAAATTAAATTGATCATTTTAAAAAATCAAATTTTAGTTCGTATTAAACAACTACTTTTGGGTC
>JAVERV010000128.1:0-7905 GCA_034006945.1 Desulfobacterium sp.
CTTGCCGACCAGAAGAATGGTTTCAGACCTGTTTTCCGGCAGATATTCAACTACGACCATTTTGGGCGGCTCGTCAGACCCCCGGTTAACGGCAAGAATGCCGCCCATGCCAAGGCGCTCCATGTCGCCCTTGTTCAGGATGCGGCACCCCAGGGAATGGGGTTCGGCAAGACTCCTGGCAAATTCGGCAAAGGCGCCGGCGGTCCAGGCGTTGCCCGGCTCGTTTGCCATGTCCCTTGCCTTGCAAGCGGCCATTGCCGCTGTGCGGCCAAGATCCATGCCCCTTTGCAGTACACCATGGTCGGTCTTGCCCGGTGCAAGGGCAATCTGGTTCAATCCCGGATACTCACGTTCCTTGCTTTTCTCTTTTTTATACTTTACAAAACGATAATCTCCGAGACAGATGCCCTCTACCAGGCATTCTGCCACCTGACCCGGCTCAAGGAACTCTGTTTCAGGAAGCGTCACCATCAAGGTCAGGGCCTTTAACTTCTCACACTGTTTTGCGATGACCCCGCCTGCCCGCCGGAAAAGATCCCGGACCCCTCCCGGCTCCTTTTCTTCGGATGGATCTCCCAATCCCAGGACCATAACCCTGTTGGCACCGGCAAGATTCAGTTCCATCCCGTCAAGGGGATAAAAAACAAGTGTTTCCTCCTCCTTACCTGAAAAATCTCCCAGCTCTACAGCTTTTTGAACGTGTTTTTCCACGGGGTCGTGGCATATGACCCCCTCACCTTCTTTTGCCTGATATACACAGAACACCAGAAGATCCCCATTAAAACCTTCCACTTTATCTTCAATCACAAACCGTGTAGTTGTCATCTTCTTTCCTCCATTTTTTAACCGTTGCTAAAACGGTTGAAATTTGATCTAATATATGCTTTTTAAAATCGTATTCAATACCGGATAATAATTCATGACCGCCAAACGCCATCCATCCATTCCAGACCTGTCCGTGCTTTTAAAAATTGCCCGAACCCCCATGCCATTTGGCCGGTACAAGGATCTTCCCCTGGTGGACCTGCCCGAGCCCTATGTGGTATGGTTTGCACAAAAGGGATTTCCAAAGGGCGAGCTTGGTGAGATGCTCAGGATGGTCCATGAAATCAAGGTGAACGGGCTCGAATACCTGTTCGAACCTTTGAAATAATTAATTAAGGAGAAAACATGCTAATCATCGGCAGCTATAATGAACTGGTTGTTGAGCGGGAGGTGGATTTCGGCTTCTACCTCAACCCCAAGGAGGATGAGGTTCTGCTCCCGGCCAAATATGCACCCCAGGGCCTTAAACCCGGCGACACCATCCGGGTCTTTGTATACACCGATTCCGAAGACCGGCCCGTTGCCACCACCCTTACCCCCCTTGTTGCCGTGGGGGATTTTGCAGGGCTTACAGTAAAAGATGTCGAGGAATTTGGAGTCTTCCTGGACTGGGGCCTTGAAAAGGATCTGCTCCTGCCGAACTCAGAGATGCCAAGACCCTTAAAACCCGGCGACAGGGTGGTGGTGAGGGCCTGCCTCGATGCCGCCACCAACCGGGTCTATGCCACGGCCAACCTGTCCCGGTTCATCGATGATAACCTTGAAAGCCTTGCACCGGGGGACCAGGTCGATCTTCTGGTCTATGGGATAAGTGACCTCGGTATCCAGGCCTTGATCAACAACCGCTACACCGGAATGCTCTTCCACAACGAAACCTTTGAAAAGCTCGCTGTTGGAGATAAAACCGTGGGGTACATCCACAACATCAAGGAGGACGGCAAGATCGACCTTCTCCTTAAGAAGCCAGGGTATGACTCGGTTCAGGACTCCAGCGTAACGGTACTCGAACAGCTTAAACAGGCAAACGGGTTCATCCCCTTAAACGATAAAAGCACGCCCAAGGCCATCAAAGAGCAATTTGCCATGAGCAAAAAAGAGTTCAAGCGAACCATTGGCGGGCTTTACAAGAGCAGGATCATCGATATCATCCCTGAGGGCATTCGCCTGCTTGACAGCCCCGGCAAAGCACCTGAAAAACCTGTTGAGGAAAAACCCCCTGCCCCGACTCCCTGGGAGATGGCCACAAAGAAACGCCGCTGATAGGAGAATGACAGCAGTTACCCCGGACCGGTATCGAAAACCTGCCCAAGGACAACCCTGAATCATTAAACTTGATTATCAAGTTTTTTGGTCTGCTTTTTGGATTTCGGGAGAAGGAGAATTAGATCGATATCTCCCCCAAGGACACCCGCAAGGGGAGCCCCTACATGGACTCCTCCTTGGCTGTGGTTTTGAACGCTAAATTTTTGGATGGCATTTGGCGCAGCTTGCCGGGGCATCCTTGGTGTTGTTCTTTTTGTTGTGATCCCTGTGGCAGGGGATGCAGCTGTCATGCAGGGCCTCGGCATGGTACCCAAGGCGCTCTGAGTCTGAAAGTTTTTTATCCTTTGATTTGGGTGCTGTCCCCGGCTCAGAATGACATTCCGCGCACCCAACTGCATCGTCTCCCAGCTGCATGTCAGCCAAGGGTGTGCCGTCGTCATCGTGGTGACATTCACCGCAGCCGATCCCGTAATCGGCCAGATGCTTTTGATGGGAAAACTGGACGATTCCCTTTGTGTGAGTCTCATAGATGGAATTGTCCATGGCAATGACGGCGGGCATGCCTAAATACTCCCCTTCAACTGCTGCCTGTACGGCTTCTGGTCCATCCTCGCTGACTGCCCCTTCGGCTGGGGTTGATTCTTCGGCTTCGGACGGTTCTTCAACCTCAGGGACAATTTCTTCAACCTCGGCTGGCTCTTCAACCTTAACAGACGCATCCTCAAGCTCTGCCGACTCTTCAACTTGAGCTTCGATTTCCTGGGGCGGAGGTGCTGCAAGCCCATTGCCGTCAACACTATCCTGAGCAAGAAATTCGGTTTCCTGGGGCTCTGCGGACTGCTGCAGATTATCCCCGGAAGGAATCGAACAATAGCTCAACATAAGGATCAAAAAAAGGCTGATGATCAACATCAGATTTTGTCCGTCAAATTTTTTACCCATTGGATGCCTCCGTTGTAAATGATGATAAGGATAACAGCTTTTAGCTATTAGCTGTTAGCCATTAGCTAAGGGCTAACAGCCAACCGCTAAAAGCTAACAACTTTCAGACCGAACACTATACAAAAAGCACTACCAAATCAACATCTTTTCCCTTGGTTGACAGCAATTTTCATTTTCGATGTCAGCCTGGAGGGCGGCAGTCGGTATCCCCTTGCTGAACATTAAGAAACAAAGGGGATCAAGCTAACTTACCTTGATCAAGCGCAGGGAATCAAGCCGCAGCCTTGCCCGGTCAATGAGGGTGACGAGTTTTTCCGCCTCTTCCTCTGCCTTGTGGATCTCATCCTCCCTGATGGCCGGGTTGATCTTTCTGAGCCTTGCAAGCCTCTTTGCCTCGCCTCCCACTACCTTTTCAACCGATTCCCTGGCCCCTGCAATAACCTTGACCGCCTCCTGTTCGGCAAACCTGCGCCCGGCAGCCAGAAGATCCGGGAGCAGACGTTCCTTGATCTCGGGAAATTCGCCCAACCAGGATCGGGCAGGGGTTGAAAGCTTGGAAAGAAGGGATGTACGCCCTTGGATTACATCCGACAAATTGTGATCCACCAGGGTTCTTATGGGAGTCCGGGCAAGGAACCTGCTCATGTGAAGCTCTTTTGGAGCCAGACATTCAAGGGTGTAAACAGACTCCAGGAGGATCGCAAATTTGCCGGTCCCATGGATCTCGCCAAGGGCTGCGTTTCCATGGTCGCTGCCAAGAAACAGCTCCATTGCTCCCGTCACCATGGGGTGATCCCAGGTCAAAAAGTGAATGTCATCCCGGACCACGGCAATCTTTCGGTCAAAAGTCACTACCATACCGTCTCCCTTAAAACCGGGAAACGGTACTCCTGAAGCATTAAAGAGTTCGAGCCGGTAAGTTCTTTCAATGATCGGTTCAGGCGAGATAGAGTAAAACCTGAACATTTTTGCCATGAAAAGATCAAGGGTCTGATCCTTGTCCCTGGACGAAATAGCAGTGATGAGCTGTTCGGCCTTTCGGGGCCTGAACGAGTTGAGTTCAAGAAGCCTGTCCCTGCCCTTGCTGAGAATCTCAAAAGTCTCGGCTGCAAAGGTTCGGGTGTCGTGTATGAGAAGGTCAAGCTCTTCCAGGGGAACCCGACCGGTTCCATCACAGATGTCTGACAGATGGGCAAGCCTCTCTTTAAACCCTTGATGAATCTGATGGATGCCGCTGATGTTTTTCTCAAAAATCCCGGTTCCTTCCTTGTACCACCGGGCCAGCACTGCCTGGCGGCTATCAATTGAATGGGGAACGTGGATCACCATGGGATGAACCTGCCCGATCCTGTCCAGCCGGCCGATGCGCTGTTCGACAAGCTCGGGATTTTCCGGCAGATCAAACATCACCAAATGGTGGGCAAACTGGAAATTTCGTCCCTCACTGCCGATCTCAGAGCAGATCATGAGTTGAGCTCCCGGGGTTTCAGAAAACCATGCAGCACTCCTGTCCCGCTGAATAAGGGTCATATCCTCGGTAAACCTGGCAATCTTCATGGTGATGAGGGTTCCAAGGGCTGCCTCGATTTCGGCCGCCTTTTCAGGTGCGGCGCAGATCAGGAGCACCTTTTTCCCGTTCAATGATTTTAAGAGTTCTTTGAGCCATTTAACTTTGGCGAAGAAAACACCATCCTCCCCGTATTCGGTTAACGACGAAACGCCACGGGGGCCCCGGGGATTGATGGAATTGCCGGAATCGGCCATGTCGGTTTTTTTCGCCAGGGGATAAAGAATTCCCTGGCGCCGGGGAAAACCCTTGATCACGGCCCGGGTGTTTCTGAACACGGCCCGGCCCGGCCCGTGGCAGTCAAGCAGCTCGTCTATTTCCCGGGAATATTTCCCGCCAACGGCAAGACCGTCAAGGGCCGATGCCGTTTGCCGGTACCGCCGGCTCTCTTCAACATAGTCGTCAAAACTGGTGTAGCGATCGGGATCTAGCAGCCTCAAGTGGGAAAAGTGGTTCCTCTGACCAAGCTGCTCGGGGGTGGCGCTCAAAAGCATCATACCGGCCCCGGCTCTGGCAAGGGCCTCGACCAGCAAATAGGCGCTGCCCCCCTCTTCCAGATGGTGGGCCTCATCAACCACCACCATGTCCCATTGGGCCTGGACAAGGTTGATCAGGTTCTTCTCGTCATTTGCAGCTTCATCGAGGGAACAGATCGCCAGCTGTTCAGAAAAGAACGGATTACTGCCCGGCTCAGATTGTTCCAGGTCCCGGCAAAGAGCCTGGTCAAAGATTCTGAAGGCGAGGTTGAACCTCCGGTAAAGCTCGACAAACCACTGGTGAACCAGGGATTCAGGAACCAGGATCAACACCCGGGAGATGCGCTCGCTCAAGAGCAGGCGATGGAGAACCAGGCAGGCCTCTATCGTCTTGCCAAGACCTGTCTCATCCGCAAGAAGAACCCTTGGCAGGTATCTGTTTGCCACCTCGCCGGCAATGTAAAACTGGTGGGGGATCAGATCCACCCTGCCCCCCATGAATCCCATGACCTCCGAAGTTTCATGGTCATACCTGAGGCGATTTGCCTCAAGGCGCAAATCAAATGTTTCGACCGGGTCAAACATCCCGGCCCGCAGGCGATCGTTTGCCCCTGAAAGGCTCATGGTGTCGGCAAGCATCTCTTCAGTTACCCTGTTTCCTCCACCGCTGTAAACCAGAAGTCCGTCAACTTCATCCACCGTTTCAACAACCATGGTACTATTGTCGCCAAAGAGAACTGTATCCCCCGCCTCAAACCGCACCCTCTTCAGGGGAGCTGCGGCAGTACTGTAGCGACGGACACTGCTGCTTGCGGCAAAGTTGACGGTCATGGTTCGCAAATCAGCGGCAACAAGGGTGCCAAGACCCAATTCCGGTTCCATTTCGCTGGTAAAGCGCTGGCCTTTTTTCAACTGCTTCATATATATATATGATTTTCCATGGGTTTAAAAGGGTGATAGATGCCAAAAATCCCAATGATTGTCAATCAAAGTTTTTCTTACTTTACTTGACAACAGGGGAGATCCTAATCTAATGTAAAACGATTTTGACAGAACAGTGGTCTTTGTCTGGAAGCGATGATTTCGGTCGAGGAAAGATGGTCATGTTTCCATTAGGGTAATCCGACCGATCTCTTATGGATCGATTATTTCTACTTATGGAGAAAAAAATGAGAAAAGTAAATTATGAGCCCCTAAGCCCTCTTCATTTTCTTGAGCGAAGCACCTATGTATTTCCTGACAAAACAGCCGTTATTTACAATGACACGGAGTACACCTTCACTCAGTTTAAAGACCGTGTCTGCCGCCTTGCCACAGCGCTCAAACAGCAAGGCATCAAATTGGGGGACAAGGTTGCATTCCTATGCCCCAACACCCCCTATCTCCTGGAAGGACATCATTCCATTCCCCTTATAGGCGGAGTTATAGTGCCCATCAACATAAGGCTTGCCCCCGAGGAAATTGCCTATATCCTTGAAAATTCCCAGAGTAAATTCCTGTTTATCGACACTGAATTTGCAGATTCAATTAAACCCGTTTTCGATAAAATAAAGAAGCTGGGAGTAGAGATTGTCAACATCTGCGATGTACAGGAAAAAGCCTTTGACGCACCTGATTACGAAGAGTTTATCTCTGTGGAACCTGAAGAGTTCTTCTTTGGAGCAGATGATGAACTGCAGCCCATAAGTTTAAACTACACCAGCGGAACCACAGGTCGTCCAAAGGGTGTTCTTTACAGCCACAGGGGAGCCTACCTTAACGCCCTTGGTGAAGTTCTCGAGTACCATATAAAGTCCGATTCCAAGTATCTCTGGACCCTGCCCATGTTTCACTGTAACGGGTGGTGCCATACATGGGGAGTATTTGCACCTGGAGCAACTCAAATCTGCCTGAGAAAAGTAGTGCCCGAAGAAATTTTCTCAAATATAGAAAAATATGGGGCAACCCACCTATGCGGCGCCCCTGTGGTTCTTGCGGGCATGTCAGACTATGCAAAACACAATGAGGTTAAATTCACAGATGGTTTTATCATCAACACGGCAGGAGCCCCGCCTTCGCCTTCAATCATCAAGCAGATGGAACATCTTGGCAGCACAGTAACTCAATGCTATGGATTGACAGAACTTTACGGCCCCCACAGCCTGTGCGAATGGAAAAAAGAGTGGGACGATCTTCCAATTGATGAGAGGGTTAAAATTAAAGCAAGACAGGGAGTTGCATACATCACAACCAACTACATGGATGTGGTGGATCCGGACACCATGGAACCCATTCCCCATGATGGAAAAACACTGGGAGAAATTGTTGCCAGGGGCAATAATGTCATGCTTGGATACCACAATGATCCAGAAGGGACAGAAATAGCATTTAAAGGCGGATGGTTCCACAGTGGAGATCTGGCAGTTACTCACCCAGACGGTTATATTGAGATAAAAGACCGGTCTAAAGACGTTATTATAAGCGGCGGCGAAAACATCTCTTCGGTGGAAATTGAAAACGTGCTTTACGAGCATCCAGACATACTGGAAGTTGCAGTGGTAGGCATTCCCGATGAAAAATGGCAGGAGGTCCCCAAGGCCTACATCACCCTGCGCAAAGGTGCGACCACCACCAAAGAAGAGATTGTAGAGTTCTGCAAACAGCACCTGGCAAAATTTAAAGCCCCGAAAGAGATTGAATTTACAGAGCTGCCCAAAACAGCCACAGGTAAAATTCAAAAGCATATTCTAAGGGCAAGGAACCAATAACAAAGAGTCCGGGGACGCCTTACTTTAAGCTGTCCCCAAACTCTTGCATTCATCCAGCACTTTTCTTACCATCTGAACCACGTCA
>JAVERV010000129.1:0-7815 GCA_034006945.1 Desulfobacterium sp.
TTCTCACGAATTGTAACAGAATACCGGGCCCAGGTTCTTGAGGGTGTTAATGGGAAGCGTTACACAGCACCATTCCCTGAAGGTGTCAGCCGACCTGTTCAGTATGGGATCAATGTGAAGGTTCATTCTGTGTATATGTCTCAGTACCAATTGATCCCATATAATAGGGTTGAAGAGAACTTTCAAGACCAGGTTGGAATCCCAATAAGTGCCGGTTCTATTTACAACTTTAACCAAGACGCCTATGAAAGGCTGGAAGTCTTTGAAGGTATTGTGAAATCAAAATTAATCGAATCCGACATTTGTCATGCAGATGAGACTGGTATTAACATTGATGGGAAAAGGCATTGGCTACATTGTGCCTCCAATGATTGGTGGACCTACTATTATCCCCACAAAAGAAAAGGTTCAGCAAAAAATATCCGGGTGTTTTCGCTCCATGCAAGGTTCGGCTATGTTTTGCCGTATCCGCAGTTATCTTTCAACCTGTAGAAAAAATGGTGTAAGGGCAAGCGAGGCATTACGTCTTTTATTTGAAGGCAAACTGCCAGAATTTCTAAATGAGTAATTTTTTGATTGCAACAGTGAGGCAAATCTTTTACCCGTTTTTAAGCGTCTACAAAAACAGATGCTGAATGGTTACCTATATTTATGATACAAAATGAAAACCATGAACCAGGAGAACAAAAGGCGGAGTACAAAGGTTAAACCATGATAAACAAAAAACAAATACGTCTGGTGCTTTTCAGTTTTATTCCGACGATAACTTATATCTTTATTACGTTTCGCATGCATTTTCATTCCGATGCCGCCACAAAAAACATTCTTGCCCAGGAGATAAAAAGAACCGGGCAACTCTTTCCCTCGGACTGGTTATTTGGGAATGCCGATATCTGGCTGCTCTACAATCATCTGTTTATTGTTCCCTTGCTTTATTTCTTTGAGAACAGCTTTTACCTCCACGCCGTTTCTAATCTGATATTTGCTCTGCTTCTGCTTTTTTCCCTGCTTTATTTTCTCCATGCAGCTAAACTCAGAACGGCACCAGGTTTTCTTTTAATCCCATTAACCTTCAGCGGCATCTCCCCATTTATGGCTGAAAATTTATTCGGGGTTGTCAGTTACGGTTATGCCTGGGGCCTTTTAATACTATTGTTAACATTTGGCCATTATTTTCACTATTATTCAGCCTCAAAATTAAGGCCCGGATCATTTGCCCAATGGGCAGGACTCATGGTTATGGCAGGGATTTATTTTGCCTGCGGAATTACAGGAATAAGGGGGTTGTTTTCATTTTTAATCCCCCTGATCGGCACCCAGATTTTGTGTGAGGCAATAAAATATATAAAGGGGAGGGCAACTCCTCAATATATCAATACAACCTTTATGGGAATTCTCATCCTTTCATGGCTTTGCGGTTATTGCATTAATCAGTTTTTGTTAAATGACCTGCATTTTTTGAATATTTCAGCAACGGTGGTCTTTGTCGATTTTGAAACCATCCTTTCCAATTTTAAAATGTTTGTCCAGGGCTACCTGTTCAGCAGCGGGCTTTTTTTTATTGATCCTTCAACCTCGGCCACTACATTTTCTTCCCTGTACGGTCTTATGATTAAATCATCTGCCGGGGCCGAGGCTTTGTACCGTTTTATTTTGTTCTCAGTGATCTTTGTCGCTCCATGGGTTATGTTGGTGCGTCTTGAAAAAATTGAACGCTATGAATTAAGATTTCTGATTGTTTTTCATTCACTCACCTTTTGCCTGATTTTTTTTCTTTACATATTTGGTTCCGGGCTGGCACTGGGGATCGGATCGGCGAGATATTTTTTTATCCCCCAGTTCTTATCCATCCTGATCGCAATATTCTACTTGGATGAAATGAGAAAAAAGTTTGGCAAACGAATTATTCATATCACACTCATTGCACTTATCCCCCTGTTTGTTTTTAACTGGAAGTTCATGATCTATGAAGGCTTTGAATACAGGGGCAACCAATTACAATTAATCGCCTCAAGGCATGATGCAACCGCAAAATTTCTGGTCACGGAAAATTTGACCCATGGTTATGCAAGTTTTTGGAACGCAGAGGTTATATCTGTTTTATCCGCAGGGAAAACCAAAATACATGCCGTTGAAGTCAATGGGAACGGAATAAACCCTTTTTTCACCCTGACCTCTAAAGATTTTTACCGTGCAGAAAGATATAAAGGCCCCACTTTTTTAATGCTGACCGACGATGAATATCGTCTGGCCCAAAAGCAAATAACCGTTTTCCTGGGGAAACCAATAAGGGAGTTGCACTTCAGCCAGTATCGTATAATGGAATATCAATATAATATTATGCAAAGCACCATTAAAAGCAAAGGGTAAAATCCATGTTACTTTCTGTTGTTATTCCAGTTTTTAATGAAGGGGGGGCCATTCACCTCCATCTTGCTGTGATCCTGGAACACCTTAAACAAATTAGAGGGATTGATTTTAATCTTCTTATCGTTGATGACGGGTCAACGGATAATACTGTTGATCAGGTCAAAGAAATTTGCTGCCGGGAAAAAGAGGTGGCCCTGCTGTGTCTGAACCGAAACTTTGGCAAAGAGGCAGCGGTCCATGCGGGTCTGAGAAATTCGTCTGGTGATGCCGTTCTTGTCATGGACAGTGATCTCCAGCATCCTCCGCAACTGATTTCCGAGATGATTGAACTATGGAGGGCAGGAGCCATGGTTGTGGATGCCTGCAAATCCTCCCGGGGCAAAGAAGATTTATCCACAAAATTGCTGAGCAAAGGCTTTTACGCTGTTTTTCAATATTTAACAAAAATTGAAATAAAGGATAAGTCCGATTTTAAATTATTGGACAGAAAAGTGGTGGATGCCTATTGTAACCTGTCGGAAAGAAACCGTTTCTTTCGAGGCATGATACCCTGGATGGGGTTTTCAACGGCCCAGGTTTACTTTGATGTTCCCAAGCGTCCCCATGGCCAAACATCCTGGTCCCGTTTCCGTCTCTTTAAATTTGCCCTCATGGCCATGACAAATTTCACCTCGGCCCCCCTTCACCTGGTAAATTTTTTAAGCGGGATTTTTTTTGTCAGTGCTTTAATGGTTGGGGGGATTGCCCTCTATGACAAATTTGTTGGAACAGCCGCAGGCGGTTTTCCAACGGTGATTCTTCTCATCCTTATCTCTGGCAGTTTTATCATGTTTTCCCTGGGACAGATCGGGATTTACATTGAGCAAATTTTTGATGAGATCAAGCAAAGACCCCATTTCCTTGTTGACGAGGAAAAAAGTCGTTTAAAAGGTCATTTATCAGACGCCACCGACGACATCACCAGAACCCCATGAAAATTTCCCGAAACCTCACCTTTTTTATTCGTTTTATATTTGACCAGTTGATCCCTCCCTGTCTGCGGGACAGCCGTTGGTTTATGTGGCTTCCCTTTAAACTCCTCTTTGGCAAAAAAGCGGATGTTTTTTTTAATTTCAAAGAAATAGCACCCATCTTATCTGAAAAAGAGTTCTGCCGGATCTACAAAGAGACCGCATCTGTCCATATCCAACGGGAAACCGACTTAAACCAGGAATGCCTGGAGGTCATCGATAATTCCATATTGGGCAACACTGTATTGGATATTGCCTGCGGAAGGGGATATCTTGCAAAACGTCTGGCTGAAAAATACCGGGTAACAGGTGCTGATATTATTATTGACTCGGCATTGCAGGCAGAAAATCCAAACATTAAGTTTAAAGAAGCTCAACTTGCAAATCTTCCCTTTAAGGATGATGAATTTGATACGGTGATCTGCACCCACACCCTTGAGCATGTGCAAAACATCCAAAAAGCAATCTTTGAATTAAGGAGGGTTGCAAGACAGCGACTAATTATTGTTGTACCGAAACAGCGCCCCTATCGTTACACCTTTGACCTTCACCTGCATTTTTTTCCCTATGCTGGGAGTCTGCTGATGGTGATGGGAGCAACGGGAAAGAATGTTATTGCAAAATGTATTCAATTAAAGGGGGACTGGTTTTACCTGGAGGATAAATTTTGATATACGATTATTTTTTTTCTCGGTTGTCGAGGGCTTGGGTTAAGAATTTGTTTACGTCAGCTTTTGCCGTCACAACTGTGGATGACTCATGGGTTACACCTGAAATAAACCCGATAAAGGCGGAAAGATCATAGCCATCTGGACACACCTCAATTTTATCGGCAACATAGTTGCTTATGGCCACTTTGTTGAGAAATTGATCCTGGGCTGTTGATCCCCTGTGGTCGGGACTCACCAGGGCATTGATGAGGCTGACGACAACTTCGCCCTTTGATTTTTTTTCTGCAAGCTGGCGTGTCCAGTATTTAAGGCCTTTTGGGTCCTGGGCACGGGTTTTTCCCAGGGTGTTTTTATATATGAATTCAATAAACATCCTATTTTTTTTTAATCTGTTGCCAAAATAGTTTTTTGCCGTTTTTGTGGCTAACATGGCGTCGGCAGCCCTGACCATTGTTATTTGGTTCCTCCAGTATGCATTGCCTTGACCTTCTGAGGCTCGACCAAAGATCGAAACATAGAGCTGTGATACCTGGGTTTGGGTTAAACCTGAGGAGGGTGCCGTTGCTGGGATGTTGTCTGTTTTGGAAGAATTGAGGACGTTGCCGGGGCTCAATGCTTTAATGGCATTTGCAATAAACCCGAATCCGATATTGTGCAAAAATATTTCGTTGGTTTCAACAATAATGATCTGCTTGCTTAAAATGGCATCTTTGAGTTGTCTGTTTGCTGGGATTTTTTCCCCGTCCCTGTCGGGTGTGTCTGGTATGTTTCGCTGGTAGTAAAAATAGAAATCTCTTTTGCCAAACAGGTTGTCGCATACTAATTCATTGATGGTATGCATAAAGCTACCACCGACAATCAGCACATCGGGTCGAATCGTCTTGCCTTGAAAATGCGCCTTTACCGTGGGATGGGCAGTTTCTCCAAACAAGGATTTCATGGAGAACACATTCATCAACGATGAAAGATCACGATCCGTTCCAAGGGGAAGATGATCCACCCGAATGGATTCACAGGTGAGAGATCCAATGGGGATGCCGCTGGCGCTTTGAATTTTGGATACAAGGGCCGTGCTAAACATTGCTGCCCCATAATAACTCCAATGGGTACCGCTCTGGACAAAAAGATCGTGGGGGGCAGATTGCTTCTCCCTGATGAAAAATTCATGGGCATCCAAGCAGTTGATGCCGTACTCTGTCACCAGGCGTTTAACATTGGTGTAGTTAATAGTGTCTTGAACCAAGGACTCTCTTATGTAACTTTTGGGCACATACTCGCCGTAGACTGTTGCTTTGCTCGGGGATATGAGAAAGAGAAAATAGATTCCCCGAGAACCAAGAAGGTTTTGCAGCTTTTTCATCTCCGATATTTGAGGTTCAATAACTCCTATATCGACCTGATTTTCGTTGTTCATGTCTTTGATGTAATCTCGTTCAAAGAGCCAGTTGTCCCTTCCTACTACAATTGCGTTATTGTAGGATTTACTTTCCCCAAAAAGGGAAAGGTTGATTTGATTGTCCAGTCGGATAAAAAAGCTTCTAAAACCGTTTTGTTTTGCAAACAATCCCTCGATTTTCTTTTGATACCTTCCGGCAAACCAGTCCGAATAGTTAAATGACAATTGATCAACCATTGGGGTTTCAACACCCACCAGGGAACCCTTTGGAAGCACCTTGAATTTCCATTGAATGACGGGGAAAAAAAGCAATAGGATCAAAGGCCCGGTCACCAATAACCAAATAAAAGATTTTAAGGAAAAGCCTGAAACTTTGGCCTGCAATGGGTTTTTTGGGGGATTCATGGGGGACGCCATCAGTTAAAATTTAAAGTATAGAAAGGGATGAAAAGATGAGTTGCAAAGGCTGGCCATGGACAGGATAAAAAGGCAGGCTCCCGTGGCTATTTTTATCGTCCATCCGGGGCCTGCGGACATTTTGGTGGCAAGTTTAAGGGTTTGTGCCCGTTTCAAAAATGCCGGGATTGCGGGTAAAAACGAAAAGAGACAGGTAAAAAGGACAAAGCTGGATCGATTTGTCATAGTATCAACCCACATCTGCTGTGAGGTGTAAAGTGGAGCATTGCCAAAGAGATAACCATAGTACTGCCATGCCTGCCCAATGGTTTCGGATCTGAATAACACCCACCCCATGGAGACAATGAAGAATGTTGTGGCGATTTTAAAGGGCCTTGGGATTTGTTGGGAAATTTTGCTCTTTAAGGTTAATTTGTCAATGGTCAAAAAGAGGCCGTGGAATGCTCCCCAGGCAATGAAGGTCCAGTTTGCACCATGCCATAATCCAGAAAAAAGAAAAACGATCCAGAGGTTGGTGTATCCCCTGCATTTCCCCACCCGATTGCCGCCCAGGGGAAGATAAAGATACTCTTTCATCCACCGGGATAGGGAAATATGCCAGCGCTGCCAGAATTCCGTGACGTTTGTGGATATGTAGGGCCAGTTGAAATTTTCCAGCAGGCGAAAACCCATCATCCGGGCTAGCCCGATGGCCATGTCAGAGTACGCTGAAAAATCATAATAGATTTGAAAGGTATAACACAGGATGCCGATCCAGGCATATAAAACGGTCATTGACCCAGGATTCAGGGCGAATATGGTGTCTGCCACCTCTCCGAGGCAGTCTGCAAGGAGTATTTTTTTTGCAAGACCGATACAGAATCGAAAAAAACCATTGTAAACATCCTGGTAGGAATGTCTGCGGGTTTGGATCTGCCTGTTGATGTCATGGTACCTTACAATGGGACCCGCGATGAGCTGGGGGAAAAAAAAGATATATACCATGTAGTTCAATAGTGATTCTGGCGGATCGACATTTTTTTTGTAAATATCCACCATGTAGCTTATCTTTTGAAAGGTAATGAACGATATGCCAATGGGCAGGATAACCCGGGTCCAGTCCATGGGGGCAGCCCCAAAGTACTGGAATATGGTGTTTATTTCTCCGACAAAAAAATTGGCATATTTCATGTAAGCTAAAATCATGATATTGATAATGATGGAAAGGGCAACCAGTTTTTTTGCCTGTTTTTTCTCAACGGTTA
The DNA here is from genome assembly GCA_034006945.1 of Desulfobacterium sp. Classification (GTDB taxonomy): domain Bacteria; phylum Desulfobacterota; class Desulfobacteria; order Desulfobacterales; family Desulfobacteraceae; genus Desulforapulum. The sequence continues at coordinate 7,109 of JAVERV010000129.1, forward strand.
ACACTTTGAGGCTCAAAAGATAGTCGATCAATGAGGAGAGACATACAATCAGGATGAATTTTGGAGCGCCCCAGGCATAAAACACAAGGCTCCCCAAGAGAATTTGCTGATTTTTCCATCTCTTGGGAGCCAGATAATAGGATGCTATAAAACAGGGAAGGAAACCAAAAATGAAGATTTCTGAGCTGAACACCATGAATTTGTCGCCTTAAATTTAATGATCCAGGCAGTTTTAGATTAAATTTAATTTTTGTCAAGGGAAAATAGGATCGTTCACCAAGGGAAATTGACTCCCGCCTCTAGGAGAAACTCAAAATGAGAATAGCTGGTTGTTTTTTTCTGGTGTTGTCATTTATGGGCCTTGGGTGTATATCTTTTGGGGAGTCTCGACCTTATGGTCGCAACTGTGAAATACTAACTAAAGCTAAAAGAATAGTACCCTGGGGGTGCTGTGACGCAAGAATGTTTTTTATATATGGGGAAGTCTGATTAATACCAGAATTGACAATGGAGAAGCCTCTTTTCCACAGGTGTTTGATCTGCTGTTGATGGTGTTTCTGCTATTTGGCATACCCGGCGCTGCAAATTCCGGTGAACACAGCGTTGCCGTGGTGGTATCAGACCGGATAAGGCCCTATATGCAGGTGCTCAAAGGGCTGGAGCAGGGTCTTGAAAATGACTCCCTGGCAGTCTTTTATCTTGTACCA
>JAVERV010000130.1:0-7806 GCA_034006945.1 Desulfobacterium sp.
AACATGTGAAAAGCCGGAATGTCAGGAGTAATTGACGGATAGTGTGAATCAGTAGCAACAACAGAAGATCCAATTGACAGTGACGATCCTTCATCATCAGCCAGAACAACGAAAAGTCTTATATGTTTGCTCTCTTTAACACCGAAAAATCCGACAGGCCTCTGACCAACGCGACAGGCAGATATAATTTCCGCTCTTAAGGCATGAATATCAGTAAGCGTAACATCTTTTATTTTCAAGCACTTACAGTTCTCTGCTCTTACCCAGGACATCTATATCTCCCCCTAAATTTAGCAATATCATAATGCTATAAAATACACTCTTGGGTTTCGCTCAAAATTGGAACTCCTGCCGGGTCCAATGTTGCCAGACCTTGTTTGAATTGAAGAAGATCTGGCCGATGATCCTTGCTGTGGCCAAATGCCAAGACACCGTTTTTATTGTTCTCCGGGTCATGGTACACGTTGAAGGCCGTGGCATCCTTTTCACCCACACTCCAGCCCGTCACACGTTCGATAACTGTTTTTTGAACATTCATCTTCTCAAGGCTTGCAATGATAAGCGGTATCGTGTCGATTCTCTCAATTTTCGGGGCCATCATAAACCTCAAGGATAAAGGGTTTTATGTTGACCATGACACGGCTTGCCTATATTTTCCAGTGCAAAAGCCACGTTAATTCAAATGCTGCTAAAAAATTAGCGAACCGTCAGCACAATGTCATGGATGGATTAAATCTGAAGCAGACAGAGTTGTCGTCCGATTGGAACCACTACAGCAACCCAGTCGTAGAAAAGCACAAGAGCAATTTACATGGAGATCAGCCCCAGGAGCTCCTCCCGGGGCAGGGGGGTGAAGTTTTCGATCCTGGAATCAAGGGTTACACCCTGACTCCTGAGCCAGCCGGCTCTGGTTGAAATAGAGGCTCCCACAAGCAGGTTGAGGGCAAGATCAACGACCCTGCGGTTTTCAGGATGCTCGAGCAAGCTTCCCCTTACCCACTGGTTAAAGGCACCCATGGAAGGTCCGCACCAGATTTGAAAATCCATCTTCCGATTTCGCTCTCCTGTGATTGCCCATCGGGAGGATTGGCCAAGGTAGGATCTAAACACCAGGGACATCTTGTGTTTTGGGTCCTTTTCGGCCCTTTCCACCTCCCTGATGTTTCTCGTGAGGAAAAAGGCCCGGGTCTGCTGCCAGGTCTCTTCAAAGCCTGCCAGGAGAAAGCGTGTTTCGATCTCCCTCTGCTGGGCCGCTGGGATCGCCTCGAACGAGTCATAGGCCTTGTAGAGCCTGTAGAGCTTTTCGGCCCGGATGGAAAACATGGTGCCCCGCTTTAAAACCTGGACCCTGGCTCCCAGCTCAAACATATCGGCGGCAGGTGCCATGGCAACGTCCGCCTGCTCGGTCTGGGCAAGGAGTTCCTTCACGTCGTCCGAGGTGGCCGCCTCTATGCAGGACTGGTTTATGGACCCTGTGAGCACGTAGGCCGCTCCCATCTGAAAGGCCGCAGCTATTGCCGCAGGAGTTGCAATGCCTCCAGCAAGACCCACGCAGAGGGGTTCATCATAGTCAAAGCGCCTGCTGAACTCGTCCCTCAGGGAGAGCATGGTCGGCAGCAGGGCAAGGGCCGGACGGTTGTCCGTGTGGCCGCCGGAATCAGCCTCGGCCGTCAGATCCTGGGCCATGGGAATCTGCCGGGAAAGAAGGGCCTCCTGATCCGTGATCAGGCCCTTTTCCAGGAGGTTTGCCACGATCTTTTCCGGGGGAGGAGAAAAGAACTGCTTCGCCACCTCGATCCTTGAAACCTTTGCAACTACAAGGTTGGGGGCGACAACTTTTCCGTTGCTGTCCCGGTGAACACCCTTGATGCGATAGTAAACAAGGGCCGGGGTCATGCCCATGAAGGCCGCGGCGGATATGCGTGTGACGCCGTGCCTTAGGTAGAGATTGACAACGGCCATTTCAAGTTCGGAGTCCCCTGGGGAGTGGATCAGGTTGGAGCCAAAGGGGAGTTCACCAAGGCGTTCCTTTAAAGCAGTAATGGCCGTGTCCACCTGTTCGATACTGAGGCCGCCGGCACCGAAAAAACCGATCATTCCGTTTTCGGCCATGGCAGACACCATCTCAACCGAGGTGATGCCGTTGGCCATGGCACCTGCAACATAGGGGTATCTGATCCCATGCCTTGCCTTGAAACCCTCGTCTCCCAGACTATCAATGGGAAGGGCCGGAGCATAGCCTATCAGTGGACAGGCGCCTGTCTGGTTGTTAAGGTCTTTTCCCACATGGGCTGAACCGGTTGTTGCCGCAGCCGTTTCCCGTTCAAACTCAACCATATAGATGGGGTGTGAGATCCGCATCAGGTGTTGTTTTATGTTCTCAAAGCCCTTTTCGGGAAGGGTGTCGGCAGGTTGCCAGAACCCCTGGGAATAGTTTTTTTTTATCAATATATTGTTCCTGTTTTTTTTTGTTTGAAACTCCCTCTGAATTGCCCGCCACAAAGGGCGACCGCAAGGGTCATCCCTGCACTCATATTTATACACCGGCATTATCTGGCATGAAGCATAAAAAGTCAAATCTGTATAACCCCCATCTTCTGGAGGACACAATGAACGATGAAACTCGATAAAATAAGCCGGGAGCCGGAGCCAGAGAGGCCTCCGACCACAACGAACATTGAAGCTCCGCCAACGGTGGCCCTTTGACGGGAGTTTCTTATAACACGGTGTAAAGATTTATTTTCAATGTTTTTTACATCTCTTGTATTAGACAATAATCTTTGGTAAAAGGCATCGTCATCATAATTTGTAACGGAGGGATCTTGATGAACATCTCCCTATTAGCATTTGTTTTATTACCCCTGGGGTTAGCCACTATGGTAAGGATGTTAAAATTCTTGCCCAGCGCCGCCTTTGATTTAGGATGGGGCAGTTTATCCTGGTGATAACACGAGCACCGAAACTTTGCTTTAAAGACAAAAGCAATAAAACAATAACATTTTGAGGATAGTGAACTATGAAACTTACATTGAAAAGGAAAATTCTCCTGTCGATATTTGGTTCAACGATTTTTCCTATTGTACTTATCTGTATTCTTTTAGGTTACACTATTCGGGAAAATTCCCTGGACAGCTTTTTCACCTCCACTGGAAATGAGTTGAATCATATAGAAAACTCAATCTCTTTATTTATAGAAGAAACCAAAGCCAATACGAGCCTGCTCGCACAACACCCGTCCGTCAAAGACCTGGATGATTCCGTTAACTCATTTATACCTCAAACCGAACCCAAGGCCACTTCTGACTTTGAAATTGCTCCTGTAGAACGTACAATCCTAGACTTGACTCAAAGCCTTATGAAAACGCATACTTCCTACTTGGAATTATATGTGGGGACAAAGTATGGCGGCTTGTCACTGGCCAGCGACGCCAAAATACCACCGGGCTTTGATCCAAGGGGGCGACCCTGGTATAAACAAGCCCTGGACAACCGCGGCAAGGCCACTATTTCCAGAGCTTACCAAACTGTAACAGGAGATGGCGGGGGAGTAGTGACTGCCACAAAAGCCGTAGAGTTCAAAAATGAAATAATCGGTGCTGTTGGAATTGATGTGAGTCTTAAAGCACTGACCGATCTGATAAATACCACCAAAATCGGCAAAACTGGATACGTCATGCTCATTCAAGATGATGGAGTAATTTTGGCAGATCCAAAAACTCCTGAGCACAATTTCAAAAACCTTGTGGAATTTAATCTCCCGGCATTTACCAAGATCAACAAACAGAGAGATGGCAATCTTGAAGTAGAAATTGACGGTACAGACTATGCGGTTCGCATACTTACCTCACCTTTACTTGAGTGGAAGCTCGTTGGGTTAATAGAAAAAAATGAGATAATGGCTCAGGTTTACTCCATGCTCAAAACAGTTTTAATTATGGGTGTGGTGGTAACAGCTGTTTTTGCACTTGTCGGATTGTTCCTTGCCAACTCTTTAGCCAATCCCATCGCCTTAACTACTAAAACAATAAAAGAGATAACAGAAGGTGATTTAACGATAAGGCTGCAGGCGACGTCAAAGGATGAAATTGGTGAGATGAATAGTTGTCTCAACACCTTCCTTGAAAAACTTCAACAAATGATAAGACAGATTGGAGAGAACTCCACAAGTGTTGTTGTAAACTCAAAACGTCTCTCAGACATATCTGTCAAATTACTGGCTGGTGCTGAGGACACATCACAGCGGTCTGTAAATGTTGCAACAGCATCCGAAGAGATGAGTGCTAACCTTAATAACGTTGCTGCAGCCATGGAACAGTCTTCAACAAATACAAATATGGTGGCAGCCGCTGCCGAGGAAATGAGCGCTACCATTGGCGAGATATCTGAAAATGTAGATAAAGCACAAAATATTTCCTCTGAAGCCGTTGAACAGGCCACCACTGTGTCAGGCCAGATAAAAGATCTTGGTGAGGCTGCCGATAAAATCGGCAAAGTCACCGAAACAATTACTGATATTTCAGATCAGACAAATTTACTGGCACTTAATGCAACCATTGAAGCTGCCAGAGCCGGAGAGGCCGGCAGGGGTTTTGCCGTTGTGGCAAACGAAATAAAGGAACTTGCCAGACAGACAGCTGGTGCGACATTGGATATTAAAAATCTCATCGAGAATGTTCAAAGTACATCAAGGTTGTCGGAGAAGGGCATTGGCCAGATATCCCTGGTGATTACCGGTATAAATGATATCGTCTCAACCATAGCGACAGCGGTGGAAGAACAGGCTTCTGCGACACAAGAAATCGCAAACAATATAGCACAAACGAGTCAAGGCATACAGGAGGTGAATGAGAATGTAAGCCAGAGCTCTACGGTTGCCGCAGACATAACTCGAGATATAACGAAAGTTTCAGCAGCATCCCAGGATGTTTCAAATAACAGCAGTGAAGTTAAAAAGAGCGCAGAAGAACTCCTTGATCAATCTCGAGATCTGAATAAAATAGTCGGGAGTTTTAAAGTGTAATGCTTGTATTCGCAGAGTTTGAAACAAAGCTTCCATTTATTAAGACTGTTCGCAATCATCAAATACAATACAGAGGGAGAGTATTATGCAGAACAATAAATATAGTGATCAATACTCGGATGCCAGCTTTTGGGATAAAGTTAAAAACTTTGCAAAAGCAGCTGGTGAACAAGTTTTGGAACCAGCATTAAAACTTTATTATGCCGCTAAGGATAAAGATACTCCTACTTGGGCAAAAGGTGCTATTTACGGGGCGCTGGGATACTTTATTTCACCAATTGATGCAATTCCAGACATGACTCCATTTGTGGGGTATGCAGATGATTTGGGTGTTTTGGCATTGGCAGTTACAGTAGTTGCTGCTAATATAAAACCTGAACACGCTGAAAAAGCAAAAGAAACTTTAAAGCAATGGTTTGGAAAGTAATAACAGCCAACAATATTACCAGGGAGGAAGGTTCATGAAAAACACCGCATTGATACTTGTAGATATTCAAAATGATTATTTTCCAGGAGGAAAGTTTGAGCAGGAGGGGGCAGATGCCGCTACAAAAAAAGCTGCAAAAGTCCTCGCTGAATTCCGAAGGCGGCAAATGCCGGTTATCCATATCCGTCATGAAAATTTAAACGAGGCGGTAGACTTTTTCCTGCTGGGTTCAGAAGGCGCGAAAACCCATGTCTCTGTGGCACCTGTTGACAAAGAAAAGGTCATTCTCAAACATTTTCCTAATAGCTTTCTAAAGACAGATCTTGAGCAGGAGTTGCGCTCACTCGGGGTTGAACGAGTGGTGATAACCGGGATGATGACACTCATGTGCATAGACGCAACAAGCAGGGCGGCAAGCGATCTGGGCTTTAAAGTGGTTGTTCTTCACGACGCCTGTGCTGCACGGTCACTTGAATTTAATGGAGTAAAAGTTTCTGCACCACAAGTCCATGCGGCTTTTCTGGCGGCATTGCAAATGTTTTACGCAGAGGTCACTGACACAGCCTCTTTTCTTCAGACCTTGTAGGCAAATAGGGACGCTTATAATTTACCACCTGAAACTTCCAGAATCCCTGGGGGTGGTCAACAGCGCCGCCGAGATTCTCGGCCTTAACCCATTCACCCTGCGCAGCCGAATGTGCAAATTAAACATTACCAGATCCTGTTTTTGAAATTGGATAATTTAATGGTCATATATAACCAATTGGTCAAATAGTATCCTTTTAAATCTTTGCAGTATCGTACTTATACAAGTTTTTAAACTGCTTTTACGATATCTTTCCAGTAGTCAGTATCGTCTTGAAACCATTTCTTTTGTGTCGGCGGCTGCCCATATTGTACATAAGGCATAGAGTATGCTTGATTAGCGGGCAAAGACCTGGCGTAAAATTTGCTTATGTTCTTTTAACTTAACCTTTTAGGCTTGCTCTTATAATGGTTTTTATTATAAATAAGAGAGGTTTTGAATTGATTGTTTTAGCCTTACATGGGTAAAGTATACATATGTGATTAATAAACTCATTATGAAGTGGGGAGATGATTCAAATGAAAAAAGTTAAGTTAGCCATAATTTATTACAGTATGACAGGTACTAATTATCAATTAGCTAAATGGGCAGAAGAGGCAGCTATAGAGGTTGGTGCAGAGGTAAAAATATTGAAAGCAGCAGAATTAGCACCTATTGAAGCTGTAAACTCTAATCCAGCTTGGAAAAAATTTACAGAGGATACTAAAGATGTTCCTGTAGCTGCTTCAGAAGATTTAGTTTGGGCAGATGCAATAATATTTTCATCTCCAACTAGATTTGGGAATGTAGTCAGCCAAATTAAAAATTTTATGGATCTACAAGGTGGTATATGGGCAGAAGGAAAGTTAATAAACAAAGTAGTATCGGCAATGGCTTCCGCTCAAAATCCCCATGGTGGACAAGAACAGACCATTCAAGCAATATACACAACTATGATGCATTGGGGAGCTATAATAGTGCCTACCGGTTATACAGACCCATCTATTTTTAAAGCTGGCGGAAATCCTTATGGTACTTCAGTTACCGTAGGTGGGGATGGAATGGTAGAAGATGTTAAAGATGCCGTTAAGCATCAAGCTAAAAGACTTATAGAAATAGCTTCAATGATTAAAAATTTTTGATTCTATGTGCTTTGTAACCTAAATTGTCCGCCAGGTTTGGGGATTGAACGCCCTTTAGGGGCTGTAGTCAATAACGCAAGCCTGATAATCATATAAAGGGCATAAAAGACAAGACTTTCGCTACTTTTTAACAGCGGGGAAATCCACTCTCCAGGGGGGTGTTGGGACTCCCCAGGAGAGTGGGCCGTGGCTCTATCGTGAAAAAACAAAATGACACTTCCCTCTTCAGGTTCTATCCTAGTATCTTTTGTCCGATCATCCCCACAAGAAACTATAATGGACCCCATAATTTGAACCAGTTGCTAAGAGACATACAAGTGCTAAATCCCAGGTTCAAATTAACACCGAAACAGGAGGTCCATGAGAAAAAGTTACAGCGGAAACCTTAAAGCGAAAATGGCAATTGCTGGTTATAACGTTTTTGGGGGAGGATACCTAAAACCATTCATAGAAGCCGAAGCCAAAAGGTTTTGCAGCCAATTTTCATGATACCTGGATTTGTTTAGCCACTCAGCCGGACATCTCCCACCCATCATGAATTTTTACCGTTGTCGGGTTGCACGGAGCAAAATTTTGAATCAACGCCCACCCCCTGATACTTAATTCTGCAGCCTGTAGACTTCCATGGAAATAGAAAGTCGCAAACAAATGA
>JAVERV010000028.1:0-45091 GCA_034006945.1 Desulfobacterium sp.
GGGGTAAGATGCTGGCAGGGGCTTGCATCGGCATTCCGGCTCAGATAAGGATCGATTAGAAAGCATGCCTTCCGGGTGCTGATTTTAAACCCTGCCGTGCCCAGCCATTGAATCTCCATGGGTAACCTCCTGCCCCTGCCTTTCCTACATCTGCTGTATCCCGATTGCCGATCGTATCTCTGCGAGAAAGGGAGTTGCATATTCCCTGGCCCTGAGGGCCCCTTTTTTCAGGATGGCATCCATCTCCCCCGGGGATTCAACAAGTTCGTTGTAGATCTTTCTTGGTTTCCTTAAAAGTTCGTTAAGGTATTCAAAAAGCTCCTGCTTGACCGTTCCCCAGGCAATCCCGTTCTGGTATCTTTTTTCCATCTCTTTGGTCTCTTCCGGAGTTGCAAATGCCCTGTATATGGCAAACAGGGTGCAGGTTGCCGGATCCTTGGGCTCTTCGGGTTCAAGGGAGTTGGTCTTGATCTTCATGATCAGTTTTCGGAGGCGTTTTTCCGGCTCGAAAAGGGGGATGGTGTTGTTGTAGCTCTTACTCATCTTCCTTCCGTCAAGGCCTGATAGCACGGCCGTTGTTTCATCGACAATCGCCTCTGGAAGCACAAAGAGCTCCCCATAGGTGTTGTTGAACCTACCGGCAATGTCCCTTGCCATTTCAAGGTGCTGGGTCTGGTCGCTTCCCACGGGAACCTTGAGGGCGTTGAACATCAGAATGTCGGCTGCCATGAGGACCGGGTAGGAGAAGAGCCCCAGGGTGATGTCCTTGTCAAGGTCTTTTCTGCCCCTTGCCTCGTTCTCGGCAACCGATGCCTTGTAGGCGTGGGCCCTGTTCATCAGCCCCTTTGAGGTCAGGCAGGTGAGTATCCAGGTAAGCTCCGTAATTTCGGGAATGTCTGTCTGGCGGTAAAATACGGATCGTTCCGTGTCAAGGCCCATGGCAAGCCAGGTGGCAGCTACTTCAACCACCGATCGTTTTATTCTTTCTGGGTCCTGGCACTTGATGATGGAATGGTAATCGGCCAGAAAGTAGTAGGAGGTTTTGTCAGGCTGTCTACTTGCATTGATGGCCGGTCGAATGGCTCCCACATAATTACCGAGGTGGGGAGTTCCGGTTGTTGTTATTCCTGTTAACAGATCTGCGTTTTTTTTCATGTTTAACCTTACTTGCTTACATGTTTAGGACCTCAGATTTTATAGCTTGCACGAAAAGGCTAATTGCATCTGGGATACTTAGATTTAGACCAGTAAACGGGAGTAACAAAATCTCCTGGATTAATCAATGATTTTGTTCTGACGAATAAATCCTTTTGCAAATTCAATCTCATCTTCAAGGGTGGTCACCTGAAGTTCCAGGCGGGCCTTGAGGACCGATGCCATGATTTTTTTAAAAGAAGGACCCGGAGTGATGCCTAATTTGATGAGGTGTTCTCCCTTGATCAAAATATTGGTATCCTTGAGCTTTGTATAGAAGAGGGAGAGGGCCTTTCTTGTCTCTTCCTTTTTGGCGCAGGCCATCATGTAGAGAATAAGTTCTGTCTTGAAAATTATGAGCAGGTTGTAGAGCTCGCTGTCCCTTGAGGGCGGATTTGTCTCGAGAAGGTTGAGCCTTTGCTCCGCCTTTATCCTCTCCTGGAGGATGATACGCCGGTGGCTGGGAGGTAGTTTAAGTCTGTCGGCAATCTCCTGAACGGTTTTCGGGCTGCAAAGTCTGATCATTACCATGAAATAGATGGACCAGCGTAAGTAGGAGGTGTCAAGGAACAAAAGATCGTGCCAGGCCAGAGTCTTTTTGGCCTCTTCGAGCAGAACAAAGGTCCTTGTGTCAAAGACAAGACTGGGGTGAATTACCCGTTCAAGGCCGTACTCCTGGATGGTTTTAATGGCGGTGATGGGGTTGTCCTCCTCCAGAATCTGGCGAAGCTCGGAAAAGACCCTCAGGCCGCTCAGCTCCTTGAAGAAATCAACCCTTATCGCATTATGGATCAGGTTTGACGTAAGCTTTCCAATGGTAAAATCAAATCTGTTGGCAAATTTAATGGCCCTGAATACCCGGGTGGGGTCTTCCACAAAGCTCAGGTTGTGGATGGTCCGGATCGTTTTATCCTTAAGGTCCCGCTGGGCTCCGAAAAAATCGATGAGGGTGCCGAATTTTTCTCGATTCAGCTGGATTGCCATGGTGTTAATGGTAAAGTCCCGGCGGAACATGTCAAGCTTGATGGAACTCATTTCAACGGTTGGAAGGGCTGCCGGAGATTTGTAGTATTCCCGCCTTGCCGATACCACATCCACCTTGAACCCGTCGGGCAGGACCACCACGGCCGTGCCGAATTTTTTGTGAATACTGCAGCGCCCGTTGCACAGCGTTGCAAAGGCCTCAGCAAAGGCAATGCCGTCCCCTTCGACCACAATATCCATGTCATCGACCTTGCGGTAGAGCATGAGATCCCTTACAAAACCGCCGACTACAAAGAGATTGACCCCGAGGGTGTCGCCGGCTGTTCCTATCTGCCGTAAAAGGGCTGTCTCCTTTTTACTTAGCCGTTCATCGATAAAATGTTTAACGTTTCTTCTTCTTGCATGTTGTTCATAGGCCTCCGTACCCTTTTGAAAGTCCCTTGCATCCTTATTGTCCTGGACAAGGAAATTAAGGAGATCCGTACGGGTAACCACCCCAAGGAGGGTATTATCATCGATTACGGGCAATAACCGCTGTTTACCTCCGATGATCTTGGCTTCGATCTCTGCGATATCCGCCCTTGGGGAGATCGTGGAGATTTCCGTTGTCATGTATTCGTGTACGGCAAGGTCTTCAAGGTTGTGGTAACGAATCTTGTCCATGACAGGTCTTGTGGTGTAACCAAGTATCTTGTCTGTTCCGGATTCACGCACCAAAAGGGCATTGACGTTGTACCGGGTCATTATCCTTGCAGCCTCTTTACACGAAATATGGGACTCGACGGTGATGGCAGGGGACGACATCAGTTCCTTGGCCACAAGGGATGGCCTTACCTTCTGCTCGATCGTATCGATCAGCTGCTGTTCAACCTGGGCAAGGGGGATGTCGGTAATGGTGGCGGATGCGGCAAAGGAGTGACCGCCGCCGCCAAAGGAAGAGAGGATTCTACCCACGTCCACCTGGGGTATCCTGCTTCTTGCTATGATGTGGATTTTATTGCCCATGAGTGCAATGGTAAAAAAAACATCGAGGTTTTCTATTTTCACAACCTTTTGAACAATTGTGGCAAGATCCTGGATCCAGGCAGGGGAAGAGATGGTTGCTATTTTGATATCATACCCGCTGATCTTGTGGCTGGTCATTTCGTTTAAAAGTTCGTTGATCCAGGTGATCTGGTCTGGGCTTATCTCCTTGGAAATAAGGCTTGATATGATGTTCAAGTCTGCCCCGGAGGAAAGCAGAAAGGCGGCCATGTGAAGATCTTCCTCTGTGGTCGAGGCAAAGGTGAACGAACCTGTATCCTCGTATATCCCAAGGGCCATGACGGTGGCCTCTTCCGGGGTGACCGGAATCTTTTTATCCTGGATGATTTTGCTCAGGATGGTCACTGTGGCCCCGGTGAAGCGTATGTGCTCAACCTCTCCTGTGATGTCGTCGGCAAGGGCTGGATGGTGGTCGTAGATGTGTATCTCCACCTCCTGTCGATCCAGGAGCCTTTCCACCGTTTTCAGGCGCTGGCGCTGGCGTGTGTCCACAAGTACAAGACGTTTTACCTTGGAAAAATCAATGGCGTCGGCATCGGCCATGTTAAAGAGATAACTCATGGACGAGATGAAAAAATCCCTGAGGTTTTTCTCCTGGGAGCCTGGAAAGAGAACAACGGCTTCAGGGTAGAGCTTCTGAGCCGCAAGCATGGATGCTACTGCATCAAAGTCCGCATTCAGGTGGCTTGTAATAATAGTTTCAGCTTTGATTTTTTTTTTATCCATGCAGGGTGATTCCGTCTTGATTTTAAGTCGTTGATGTGACTCTTCATATCACCTATGGCCGCTAAAAAACAACATGTAATCTGAGGCGTCAGGGGTCGACTCACCTAAATACGGTTGATGTGAGCCAGGTCTATTATCGTTAGGGAGTCAGTCAGGCAGGGTTTTTGAGGTCTGTCTTTTTGATTTTTGCGAGGGTGTTGGATTTTTCGGGATGTTTCCCTGTGATCCCACTGTAAAAAGATTGGATACGTTCCATATCCCGGTCGAGATCGCCTGTGGGATAAATGGTTGGTCCCAATCCGCCGATTTTTCGTTTATAGTCAAGAAATCCAAGGACAATGGGAACCTTTGCCCCGACGGCAATATGGTAAAAGCCTGTTTTCCAGTGGGTGACCTTTGCCCGGGTTCCAGATGGGGGGATGGCAAGGGCAAACTCGTCCCTTTCCATGAATTGTTCGATGGACTGATTCACAACGCTGTTTGATTTGCTGCGATCGATGGGAACTCCGCCAAGCAGCTTGAACAGCCTTTTAAAGGGAGGTTTGAAAATGGCGTCCTTGCCCATCCAGTAGATCTTTACTTTGAGGACAAAAGCTATAAAAAGGGTAAAGGGTAGATCCCAGTTAGAGGTGTGGGGGGCTGCAATGATGACCATCTTTTTTGTATCAGGCATTTTGCCCGATACCCGCCATCCGCTCAGTTTGAGGCAGGCTCTGGAAAGAAAGCCCATGACCGACAGCCATAAAGGGGCATCAAAAATCGTGTGGTTCACTGAATCCATCCTTTTAGCTTAGCTTAATAATGTTTTTATTATAATCTCATTTGCCCTAATAGTACAAAGGGGAAAAATGTTTTTGCAAAAGTTTTACATCCTGGGCCTGCAACTCAAGTTAATCATCTGGAGTGCTTTTTCTTTTTTTTCAGAATGGATTTCAACCCTTCAACAGCAACCCTGTTCCCCTGGATTTCGCTGGAAAGGGCAAAGTTAACCGCATTTATGGCATCAAGGTTTCGTTTGTTTTTATCCTCAAACGGTTTTCGGTTAACCACCTGCTGAAAAATAGTGCTGAATTCCTCTAACTTCTCCTGGGTGAATACTTTCTGGAAAAACATTCCTGGTTCTTCTGCAGAACCGCTCTCTCCAAGGCGTTTCAAAAGATAGGCAAGGGTTCGTGGGGTGGGTTTAAAGCCAAAGGTCTGTTCCATTAGAACGGGGAAGGTTGTTGGGATTGTCCTCTGGATGGATTTATCCCTGATTGCCGGTTCTTTTTTTGTCTTTTGGATGGTGAGAATCTGATGAGCCTCTGTCTGACGGCACAGGTGCTCTGCATGGAGGGATGCTGCCTGAAGATAAGCGCTCAGATTGTAGAAACCGGTTAATATATGTTCAGGGAACTTTGTTCCGCTTCGGCTGAATCGATACCTGTACTTGTGATCAATCTCCCCCCACGCCTCTTCGAGTATTGTGCGCAGTTGAAATTCCACCTGAAGCTTTTTAAGTTCATCGGGTGCGTCTGATAGTTCGCCAAGCCTCACCTGAAAATGAATGGACGAGTACCCGCTGTATCTGAGGGTGAGTCCCTTAGCAATGGTTTCCCCGGGGTCCATCGGCAGGATGAATGATCTTTTGTAATCCGGTTCTTCAATGAATCGCAAAATTTTATCTTCGGCCAGAAGCCCAAGGTAGGCTTTTACCTTATCAATGTCTGAAAGGCGAAGGCAGATAAGCCGGATGCCAAGGAGGTCGTTGATTCTTTCCTGGAAATTGCTTTTTGTGATCCGCGCTGCATCAACTCCGGTTTGCCGGTTTTCCTCGTTGATTTTTTCTATGAGTCTTGTTTTCTCCTTAATTCGGTATAAAATGGTATGTAAGTTCTCCTTGGGTGAAGAGGGGTCTTCCTTGACAAACTGAATGATGTACTCTGCAAGCCGTTCGTATTTTTCCCTTTCCTTAAGGAAAGTGATTAGGATCTCTTCCTTTTCTCGTTTTCTCATATAAATATTCCCATGAATGTTTTCTGACAAAAACCTTGAACAGCTTACAAGGCCTGAACAGTAGAGGCGTCCGCCCTCAACGAACGATGAAACTTTCTGCTTGGCAACACATTTAAGGGAGTTTACCATAAATTAGATCTTCTTTTCAATTATCTTTGAATAGGATAAGAAAGCATATATATGAACTCACAACGGAGGAGAAAAATCATGGGCGTCAAGTTTCAAAGAATCAAAACCATCCGATCGTTATTTAAAAGGGCAGAAAAACGGACGCATCCATGAGATGATGAAGTTCCTAGTTGATACCGATATCCTTGTCTCCCTGGGAACTGGCGGTGAGGAGAACCTGGAAATTCATGCCTACTCAGCGGTATGTTTTCAACGTATTGTAAGGAAAAACCGGGGTGCCCTTTTTGTGCATCCCCAATCCTTTGAAGAGGTGGATCTGAGATTTGAGGGTGAAAGGGCCGTTCAGATAAAAGAGCAGATGGCGGCCTATGATTTGGTCGATGCCCCCATGCCCCTGTCGGTTTTTCAACAAAACCGGGTGGGGGTCCCGAAAAAGGGTTCGTCTGATTATCTGGAAAATGCCCTGCTGGCGGCGGTCAAGGCCGAGGCGGTTGATTTCCTGGTGACTGAAAGGATATCCCTGCACACAAGGGCAAACCGTCTCGGGCTCTCGACCCGGGTCCTGTTCCTTAGCGATGCCCTGGGGCTTGTTACAGATCTCTTTGAAACCTCTTCCCAGGTGAAACCAAGGGTTGAAAAGATACCTTTTTCATCCATAGAGGAACGGGATCCTGTTTTATGGACTATGGCAGTTCATGGATTTAACCGGGAGTATGGCCAGGGCAGGGAAAAGGAACTGGAACAAGGCCATAAACAAAAGGATGATCTGTTTAACACCACGCTTGCACGGTTGAGGGCAAAGGGAGGGGATGCTCTTGTGATCAGGGATGGGGATAAATCCTTGATTGCCGGAATCTGTGTAGTAGAGGAGGAGGAAAGGGGGATTTTAATACGTCTTTTCCATGTGATCAGCCCCTATCCTGTAAGCCAGTATGGTGGGCTTTTGTTCAAGGCCATTTTTGACCGGTATGCACCTGATGGGTGCGGAAAAATTTCTTTTTCCAAGTTTCCCGGGCGCAGGAAAATAATGGCATTGGCACAATCCCTTGGGTGTGAAGGGGAGAACCCAATGGCCTTTCCGAAGATTGCATTCAAGGAAAACAATACCTGGGTGTTGCCGCTCGCTCCCCTTGCCCATGGAATTCTTTTTCCTGAATTAGACCAGCAGCTGCCCCTTTTTCCATGTTTCGGCCCCCGGGGAAACGCAATTGAAAAAGTTTGCCTCTTTCCTGGCGAAACAACCGGCATTTTACCTGGAGACAACCTTTTGATATATCGCACCAAAGGGCCTTCTGCCATCACAGCCATGGGGGTGGTCAAGGAAACCCTTGTCTGTTCCAGCCCCCATGGGATGGTTCGGTTCCTTGGTCCAGGCACGGCCTGGAATTACGGTGAGATTGTCGTTTTCTGTCGGGAAAAAACCCTGACAATAAAATTTCACCATGTGAAAAACTTTAATCCCCCCCTGGCCCTGACCGTTTTAAAAGAGCATGGTGTTTTAAAGGGTGCTCCAAGGAGAATAGTAGGGGTTAAGGGGAGTGGGGTAGAGTGGCTAAAGGAGAAGCTAAACGGTAAAACGTCGGAGGATGTTTTTACATCTCCAGAATAGAATACCCTTTGGTTTCCCATGTTCCGGCCAGGGAAACCAAAGGGGTTCTACTGTCTATGACTTATTCGGTTTTAAAGGATCTGGCATAGAGATCGGCAAGGGCGGTTTTAGCATCTTCGGTAATGTTGCGGGTTCCCGTACCTGCAAAGGTCTTGTGGGATATGGTAGGAACAACCTCTTTCCAGGCGTTGTCGATCCAGGAGAACCAGGCCTTGCGGTCCTGCTCATAGACAAAAACAGGTCGATTGAAAAGCTTTGCAAGCTCAACGCCCCATCCGGTTCCACCTTTGACGGTATTGTCCGGGAGTATCCATCCCACAACAAAGACCTGGTAGCCCTTGTTCACCATGTGAAAAATGGACTGGATCACCTTGCGGATTTTATCCATCTTTGAGAAGTTTCTGCCCAGGCGTTTTGAAACAATATCCATGCTCACATCGCCCTTTTTAAGCTCGTCAGCGGTTAAGACCGTTATACCTGCCTGACGTTCAGGAGCATGCCCTTCAAAGCTGAAGTTGACCTCTTGGATTCCAAAACGTTCTGCAAGCTTGCCAAACTCGGCTTCAGCACCCCTGTGGCCTCCGCTGTAAAAAGTGATCTGAGATAAATCGCTCATTTTTACGCCCCTCCTTATTGACATTTAAATGTAAAGAATAATCATCGATATTTCCATGGTTAAGATGGGTCACTATATAGAAAAAGAATTGTTTTATCAACAACGAACTCCCCGAACCAGCAGTACTATTGACAAAAAACCAATTGGATACTATTAGATCGAAATGGAAAAGCACACAATAAAATATCTTAAAGAGTATCGGCAACCGGAATACTGGGTCGACAGCATCGATCTTCAGTTTGACCTTTATGAAGACCACGCCCTGGTAAAATCCCATATGAGGATAAGACGCAACAACCAGACGGCAGATGAAACTACCTCCCTCGTGTTTGACTCGGAGGATCTTGAAATCGTCTCGGTCGTAGCCGGGGGCATGGTTCTTCTCCCTGGGGAATATGGGCATGGGAATGGGAATTTCACCCTTTTCAGTGTGCCGGAAATCTTTGAACTTGAAATTACAACCCGGATAAAACCCCAGGAGAACCTTGTCCTTTCGGGGTTATACAGATCGGGCGGCACCTTTTGCACCCAGTGTGAGGCGGAAGGGTTTAGGAGAATCACCTGTTTTCCGGACAGGCCCGATATCATGGCCACCTATTCTTGTGTTATCACGGCGGACAGGGCGAAATATCCGGTTCTTCTCTCCAACGGAAACCTGATTAAAAAAGGGGAGCTTGACGACGGGAGGCACTACGCCCTGTGGCAGGATCCCTTTAAAAAACCTTCCTATCTTTTTGCCCTTGTTGCAGGCGATCTTGTCTGCAATAGGGATTCGTTTACCACCTGTTCCAACAGGCACATTGATCTCAGGATCTATGTGGAGCCTGAGAACAGGGAGAAGTGCGGCCACGCCATGGATGCCCTGAAGAAATCCATGGCTTGGGATGAAGAAAAATTCGGGCGGGAGTATGATCTTGATCTCTATCAGATCGTTGCTGTAAACGATTTTAACATGGGTGCCATGGAGAACAAGGGCCTGAATGTGTTCAACTCTAAATTTGTCCTTGCCAGCATTGAAACGGCAACAGATACCGATTTCATGGGTATCCTGGGGGTCATTGCCCATGAATATTTCCACAACTGGACAGGCAACCGGGTTACCCTTAAAAACTGGTTTCAACTGAGCCTAAAGGAGGGGTTGACCGTATTCAGGGACCAGGAATTTTCATCGGACATGAGTTCAAGGGGCGTCCAGAGAATATCCGACGTAAGAAAGCTCAGGGCAGGGCAGTTTCCCGAAGATTCCGGTCCCATGGCCCATCCTGTTCGGCCTGAATCCTACATGGAGATGAATAATTTCTACACCATGACCGTATATAACAAGGGTGCCGAGGTTATCCGCATGATCTCCCTCATCCTTGGTCCCGATCTTTTTAGAAGGGGCATGGATCTTTACTTTGAGAGATTTGACGGCATGGCCGTCACCACCGAGGATTTTGTTGCCACCATGGAAGAGGCAGGCGGTGTGGATCTTGGACAGTTTCGCCTCTGGTATTCCCAGGCTGGAACGCCAAAGGTGAAGGTGGAACATACATATGACGCTCAAAATAAGAGGTTGACCCTGGTTTTTTCCCAGGCTCTCCCAGGCGATAAAGATAAGAACAAAAAGTTACCCATGCACATTCCCGTGGAGATAGCTCTTATGGACGGGGAGGGAAATCGGTTAAATCATGCAAAATACGGTCTGTTCCATCTCAAGGGCAAGACAGAGACCCTTGAGTTTGAGGGTGTTCCGGAAGATTGTATCCCATCCATATTCAGGGGGTTCTCCGCACCTGTAAAGATTGAAGCCAACTATTCAGACACAGACCTTGCGGTTATCATGGCAAAGGATACAGACTCTTTTAATCGCTGGGATGCGGCCCAGCAGCTCTATCTCAGGGAAATTGACCGTCTGCTCAAAAGGACGCAACAGGGTAAATCAGTGGAAATCTCACCCCATGTGCTGGAGGCCTTTGACCTGGCCCTTGATGCCGCCCCAGGAGACCAGGCTCTTGCGGCAAGGATACTTACCCTTCCAGATGAAAATGAAATCGGGGAAAATTATGACAAAATCGATGTGGACGCAATTCACAGGGTAAGGCTCACACTCCAACAGGGTCTTGCCAGGAGGATAGAGGAAAGGGCCCTGGTGATTATAGATGAGTGCGCTTCTGTCCCTGCATCAGATATTTCCTTTGATGCCATGGCCGGAAGAAGCCTGAAGAACCTGCTGATCTCCTATGTGGGAAGCCTTAAGACTCAAAAAGCCGCAGACTTTGTCTTTGAACGGTTCAACCTGGCCGATGGGATGACCGACGAAATATCCGCCCTTGCCATCCTGTCCCACATGGAGAGTGATTATAGAACCATGGCCCTTGATCTTTTTTACGACAAGTGGAAAAAAGATCCCCTGGTCATTGACAAGTGGTTCCAGGTTCAGGCTGTTGCAAATCGTGCCGGCACGGTGGATGAGGTTATAAGGCTCGCATCCCATGGCGCTTATTCCCTGAGAAATCCCAACAGGGTGCGTTCCCTTCTGGGGGCCTTTACCTTTCAAAATCCCATGGGATTCCACATGTCGGATGGTGGGGGATATGCCTTTGTTGCCGATCAGATCATTGCCCTTGACAGGTCAAACCCCCAGATAGCAGCCCGGATGGTGTCGGGGTTCAATCACTGGAAAAGATACGACAAAAACAGACAAAAACTCATGCACCAGGCTTTGGAACGGATTATTACGATACAGGAGCCGTCAAAGGATGTTTACGAAATAGTTTCAAAGGCTTTGGGCTCCTAACGATCAGGGAATCTTCGTAAAAATGGGGGAGCTGCTCCACAGGCTTGTACGCTCCCACCCATACCTGTCCTCCCAACCTTTTCTTCGGTCGCTTTCCTTTCTCATCTCTTTACCAGGGTGTTGCGGACCCAGTTTCATAATCCGCCTGTCAACTGGCGATCTTCGATCCCTAATAGATCGTTTTACATGGGTGGGCCGGGTAATATTCATCTCTACACTCCTCGGTTTTCTGACAATGGGGGCTTGACAAGCCATGTCAGCAGCACCTTGTCAGATTATTATATGAAACTCGCTTCGAAGCGCCATAGGTAGCGGAGTTTCAATATTCGTTGTGGCCGGATGCCATCTCTCGCTCCGGCCGTGCCGGTTATATATAAATGTCAGGTTGTGTCAAAATCTTTTTTTAAGCATTGGCAGAGGATGGTTCATTGGAAGATGATCAAGTCTTTCTGGATCAGGCCAAAAAAAGAGGAGGCATTTGATTGAAAGTACCATCCCAGATGGTTCGAACAGGTTTTACAGATCGTAACCTGCCAGTGGTATCCGTTGAACCAGGAAAATTCAGCAGATGGTTCAAATATTGCCAGACATCCAGATGCCCGTTTGTAACACCCGATTTCATAGACATGTCCATGGGGGTTTGCAAAAATATGGGAGTGGGAACCATTTACGGCCATAAGATTGTCCGTGTGGGTGATGATGCTGTAGCAGAATCTGCATAGGACGGCCTTTTTTTCCTCACTCTCCCGTTCATTTTTTCCCAGGACCCCGGTGGCAACCCCGCAGTCTGACTGAGTCTCTTTAAAAAGTAACAAACCCGTCACCCATTTTTGTTGTTTTCCCTGGTCTGGATGGCGTAAAGAGTTCCCCCGACCGGGGCAAATGAAAGAAAGATAATGTTTACCCATGGAATTAAAAACCAGAGCCCAAAACCCAGGTGAAAGAGCAGGTTTCGCTTGAATTCTGCAAATCTGATCTTAAACGGATCGAGCCTTCGAGCCGCAACAAGGTCTGTGTTGTCCCAGGCAAGGAAGGTGGTTGCAACAATGGATGAGACAACTGTAATTGCCGGCCCAAAAGGGGTCAGCCACCCGAGGGTTATCAGAGCAGCCACGGCAAGAAGAGGGATAAAGGCCCGGGGGATCTCCTGCATGAGCAGGTAAAAGACAAGTTTTAAAACCGAAGAATCCTGGGGGGAGACCTCAACTCCTGTGACCATACGCTCGGTTATCCTTGACATGATATCCATCAAGAACACACTGAAAAAAATTTGAGCCAAGATATAGGAGAAAAGGCCGGCAATGGCAGAGAGAACAAGGGAGAGAAGCCATGATACCACCTTCCACAAGAAGAGTATGGGGCCGGATTCCGGCATGGTCCAGACAACATTCAACAACTCCTGGTGCCAGAAAAGAATCAAACCCGAAAAAAAGATTGCAAGGCCCACAGTAACCAGGAATCGCACCATGCCGACCAGGAAAAGGCGGGGGGTTCTCAGGCCAAGTATGAGCCCCCTCAGATTACACACTATTCCTTTAAACAGATCCATTGGTCTTTCTCTCTTGATTATTCCATCATCATATCTTAACCATGTATACTATTAAACATGAATTTTCAACTTTATCGTTTAAAATTCACCAATCCTTAATGATGCAAAATCTGCCCAGGGCCGTGGAAATCGCTGAGTTTAGATACCGAGGCAGATGCCCTCTGGATCGGGTTTTTTGTTCCATTTGAGGAGGTAGGTCTTTTCGCTTGAAAACTCTTTGTAGCGAATATTATTCCTCATTGTTACGATTTCCAGGCCCTGAGGAAACCCTGAGCGATAAAAATCCATAAAACCTGAGATGTTGACTTTTCTCAGCAGGTTTTTTTCCTGTGCATACAAACCGTCTATATGGGAACACGGCTGGTAACATGGCTGGGAATCTGAATGGGGTTCAGAACCAGAAATGACCGAATAAACAAGCTTTGTGGATGGGGAAATGGTTGCCTGTTTTAAAAGTCTCATCACCGTGGAACTCATATGAATCTGGTCGGGCAAACCGCTTGCCTCAAGTCTTGCGGCACGGTCAACAGCCTCTCCAATGGCGGTTACCATTCTTCTTTTCATGCTCCCGATGGGACCGATTGTTGCGGGTCCTGCCTCAATGCCGCATCGAAATTCAATGCGGTGTTTTGACTGATCTAAAAGTGTCTGGACTCTTTTTTCAGGATCAATGGGATGAAGCCCTTGTACCAGAAGGTCAATTTCCCTGAATATGGTTACAAGAAGAAGGGTCATTAAAACTGTTCGTTCGTGTATCGTCGGTGCATAATCGATCTCTTCCGGGTCAAACACCGAGGCGCACTGGAGAAAAAAAGCATCGCCAATAAAATTTCCAAGACGGCAGGCAAAGCAGGCGGTGAGATTGGCTGCAATTTCCCGGAACTGATTGGTCATGAAAAAATAGTCCCGGGCCGAGTAAAAGTCCCGCAATCTGGTTGAGCCCACCATGTCTACAAAGGCGTAAACTCCGTCATCGATTATGACCGGCTCCATATTTACCATGGCTTCGGTTACAGCACCCACGGCCATTAGATAGCTTTTTTGCCGTTCAACATCTGCCTGCTTTTTTTTAATCTCAACGGCCAGGGTTCTAAGGGCTTTTTCCTTTCTCCAGAGGGTCTCAACGGCCTTTTTCCCCTTTAAATGCTTGAAGCAGGCAAGGGACGCCGTTTCAATGGCCTGGATTAAAAGGTCGAGTCGGTGTTTTAGTTCGATTTCATGGACAAACTCCCCCGATACCCATTGCAGAAGGTCTGGATCAACCGTATCTACCATGATTGCACCATAATCAGGGACGTAGGCCCCTATAAAATTTTTTACGATAAACTGGGTGGTGATGGCTGAATTCACCTTGAGGTCGAACAGGGGGTTGAATCCTTGTCCGTCATAGGAGAGAACCGGCAGATTTAAAAAATCACCATCCCGGGTTCCTCCTGCGATTTCCCGTACAATGACAATTTTTACACCGCTTTCATAAAAATCCAGGTAGTTCCTGAGAAGATAGGCTATGATGCCGTCATTGACGATTATTCTCCCCGGGGTTTCCTGTTTGTACAGTGCCACGGGTGAAAGCCCCTTTAATCGGATGATCGTCTTGCCGAACAATTTGAGATAAAGGCCGGTTAACCCCCTTCCTTTAAAACGATGGATAACCCCCCGGTCCCAAAGCTCCGGGGCAATGAAGATCTGGTAGCTCTGGTTGGTCCCATAGAGAAGCCCGGCCTGTTTTGCACCCATAAGGTTAATTGAAAAGCCAAGAAGGGTTGAGAATGGATTCTTTTTTCCAAAAACGGCCTTTTCAAATTTGACCATGCTCGGTAAAGTTGCCTTCATATGTTTTCCCCGTCCAACTATTTTGGTTGAAAACGTGGATAAAAATAAGGGGTACAGAAAAAATGTGGTAAATCAAATTGGAATTTATTTGTTAGAATATCATTTTATCTTAAAGTTGCAAGAGTAAAACTCAGTTTTTTTCTTGACACGACCGGGGATAATGAATATTTATGAATAATAATTACAAATAAGTTCCTTGCAACAGGATTAAAAAGAAGAGCCATGGCTGATCCGGACAAAAGACTTGACCAAATGCTGACCAAACTGCGGGAGAATGATCTGCGGATTACCCCCCAGAGGTTAGCCGTTCTCAAAATACTTGCCAAAAGCCAGGGTCATCCCACGGTTGAGCGCATTTATGATCAGGTCCGCATTGATTTTCCAACCACCAGTCTGGCAACGGTATACAAGTGTATTTTAATGATGAAAAACCTGGGTGAAGTTCTTGAGATTGGTTTTGCAGATGGAAGCAACCGCTATGACGGCAACCGACCCCATCCCCATCCCCATCTGATCTGTAATTGTTGTAAACGGATTATAGATCCCGATCTTGCCAGTCTCAGCGCTATGACTCTGGAGCTTTCAAAGGAAACCGGATATAGAATTGAAAGCCATCGCCTCGATTTTTTTGGTGTTTGCCCCGAGTGTCAGAGTAAAGAAAAGTAGAATTTTAAAACGGTTCAAAGAAGATTGGCAATTTTTTAGCATTTAGATGATAATGGTTCTCATGTAAGAGTCAGCATCTAAAGTCTGGGCCCTTTGCACTTTGTTCGATCCGGATTTTACGGATTCAACCTTGATTTTTAAAAGAAGGAGGAGGAGAAAAAATGAAGAAAAAATTAACCACCAATGCCGGTGCCCCCGTTGCTGACAATCAAAATGTAATGACTGCGGGTCCCCGTGGCCCCCAACTGTTGCAGGATGTCTGGTTCCTTGAAAAACTTGCCCATTTCGACCGGGAGGTAATACCGGAAAGACGTATGCATGCAAAGGGATCTGGTGCCTACGGAACATTCACAGTTACCCATGATATTACAAGGTTCACTAAGGCCGATATTTTTTCCCAGGTTGGCAAGAAGACTGATATGTTCGCACGTTTTTCCACAGTGGCGGGTGAAAGGGGAGCGGCCGATGCCGAGCGTGATATCAGAGGGTTCGCCTTAAAGTTTTATACAGACCAGGGCAACTGGGATCTTGTTGGAAACAACACCCCTGTTTTCTTTTTTCGTGATCCCTTGAAGTTTCCCGATCTCAATCATGTGGTCAAGCGCGATCCCAGAACCAACCTTCGAAGTGCCAAAAACAACTGGGACTTCTGGTCATCACTTCCCGAGGCATTACACCAGGTTACCATCCTTATGAGTGACCGGGGCCTTCCAGCCACCTACCGCCACATGCACGGCTTTGGCAGCCATACCTACAGCATGATCAACGATAAAAATGAGAGATACTGGGTCAAGTTTCACTTTAAGAGCAATCAGGGAATAAAAAACCTCACAGACCAGGAGGCCCAGGAGCTTGTCGGAATGGACCGGGAAAGCCACCAGCGGGATCTTTACAACAGCATTGAAAACAAGGAATTTCCTGGCTGGACCATGTTTATCCAGGTAATGCCGGAAAAGGATGCGGCAACCTGTCCCTATCATCCGTTTGATCTTACCAAGGTTTGGTTCCACGGAGATTACCCCATGATAGAGGTGGGGGTGATGGAGCTCAACCGTAATCCTGAAAATTACTTTGCCGAGGTAGAGCAGGCTGCATTCAACCCGGCCAGCATCGTTCCTGGTATAGGATTCTCACCGGACAAGATGCTCCAGGGCCGTCTTTTTTCCTATGGGGATGCCCAACGCTACCGCCTTGGGGTCAATCACCATCTGATTCCGGTAAATGCACCCCGATGCCCCGTTCACAGCTATCACCGGGACGGCATGATGCGAACCGATGGCAACCACGGCTCAACCCTTCATTATGAACCCAACAGCTATGGTGAGTGGCAGGAGCAGCCTGAATTTGCCGAGCCCCCTCTTCCCCTTGAGGGATCTGCGGCAAACTGGGACCACAGGGAGGACAAGGATTACTTCTCCCAGCCAGGAAAGCTTTTCAGGCTCATGAAACCCGAACAGCAGAAGGTGCTTTTTGAAAACACAGCACGTGCCATGGGAGATGCGCCGGACGAGATCAAGATCCGTCACATCAACAACTGCTCAAAGGCAGATCCCGCATATGGTAAGGGTGTGGCAGAGGCTTTGAAAATTTCTCCTGATGCGCTGTCTTGAAGAGAATAGGGTAAGATGACTGACTGATGGGGTGATTTAACCTTTAGAAGATAGAACCACGAAAGGCATGAAAAAACAAAGTTTTAAAACGTGTCTTTCGTGGTTAAAACTTTAATCTGCATTCCTTATCAACCTTTTGGAAGCTCTCTTATTTATAGACCATCCGGATATTGTCGTGGTGGTCAATGACGTAAATAAGCTCACCCTTTGTCTCGAGTTCGTCAATAATGGATTGAAGCCTGACACGGCCTATGCCTCCCAGGCGAATAAATACCTTTCGGTATCCCCTGGGCATATTGTCGTCCGAGGTGAGCATGCTGATGATCCGCCCTCCATAGTATAAAATAAGCTCATTGATCTCCCCAATGACATTTCGGGTGTCCCTTATAACCACACCCACCTGGATGCTGTCCTTGCGTTTTCCAGTTAATGAGATGAGGGCCTTGTACAGGTTGGTCTGGGTGATCACGCCCACAAGGTTATCCATATCATCCAGTACAGGAGCACCTGATATCTTATGCTCAAGCAGTAACTCTGCGGTTTCATCAATGGAAAAATCATACGGCACGTGGATGGGATTTCTTGTCATAATGGTCTTTACTTTTATCTGGGCAAGGGCGGCAAGGTCAGCATGGGAGGCCTTTACAGCATCGGAAGCCGAGGCGCGCTTCAGGTCCCTGTCTGTTATGACTCCTGTGAGGCCTCCGTTTTTAAGGACCGGAATCATTCTGATCTTGTTGGTTTTCATCAGGGCAATGGCAATTTCAAGGGTGCAGTCTGCATCAACGGAAATAACGTTTTTAGCCATCCAGTGTTTCACAAGCATATATAGAACCTCCAAATTTTAAAATACAACTACCATCAGCCAAGGGCCACATCAAGAACCATCATAACGCTGAAACCTATCATAGTTGACATGGTTACACTATCGATATTTGCCTCAATCCGCTGGGATTCGGGGATCAGCTCTTCGATTACGACAAAGATCATTGCTCCTGCTGCAAAGCAGAGGGCATAGGGCAAAAATCCCTGCATGTGGATGACAAACAAGGCGCCTGTCACCCCTGCAATTGGCTCTACTATGCCCGAAGCCTGGCCCATGAAGAAACTTTTTTTCCGGCTCATTCCTTCTCTTCTCAGGGGAAGTGAAACTGCGGCTCCTTCGGGAAAATTTTGAAGACCGATTCCGATGGCAAGGGCAATTGCACCGCCAATGGTGGCCGAGGGGAGATCTGCTGCCACAGCTCCAAAGGCCACCCCCACGGCAAGACCTTCAGGAATATTGTGCAAGGTGATGGCAAGGACCAGAAGGGTGCTTCTCTGCCATGAGGTTTTGATTCCCTCACTCTGGTTCATATCCATGCCAAGGTGCAGATGGGGCAGCAGAAGATCGGCGATTCGCATGAAAATGCCGCCCGTCATAAATCCAATCAATGCGGTAAGCCATGATACCTGCCCCATCTGTTCGGCCATTTCAAGGCCAGGGGCAAGTAAAGACCAGAAGCTTGCCGCAATCATTACACCTGCGGCAAACCCAAGCATGCAATCCATGAGCTTTTGATTGACCGTTCGGGTAAAAAAAACAAGGCCTGCACCTGCTGCGGTTACCCCCCAGGTAAATAGAGTCGCTATCAACGCCTGATTTACAGGACTATACTGTTGCATAAAATCGATCATAGCTATTTTCTCCCGCCAAATTTTATTTTGGTCTTACTTTATACTCGATGATCAAGTTTGATTTTAATGGGTTTACCACAGATTCATCTGATTATTCAAATTTTAATGAAAAAAAACAGACCACGTGGTAAGAATGTGGTAAATGTGGGCTAATAACAGGGCATATAGTGAACTATCAGGCTGATTTCTTTAAATTTACGAGGAGTTAATATGATCCAACCCGTTATTCTTGCCGGAGGCTCAGGCACCCGGTTGTGGCCTTTGTCAAGGGAGCTTTACCCAAAGCAGATGCTCTGTCTGACCGGTGAGCAAACAATGCTTCAAAATACCCTTTTGAGACTCAAAGATCTCAATTCGATTCAAGATCCCATTATTGTCTGTAACCAGGAGCACCGTTTCATGGCAGCAGAACAGCTCAGGCAGATAGAGGTGAAACCCTTTTCCATCCTGCTCGAGCCCCTGGGTAGAAATACGGCCCCTGCCATCTGTGCAGCAGCCCTCATGGCTGTTTCCCAGCAACATGATCCGGTTCTTCTGGTTCTTCCGGCGGATCACGTGATCGAAAACCTGGCAGATTTTCACAAGGCCATTGAAGTTGGAAAGACCCATGCCCGAAAGGGAGAACTTGTTACCTTTGGGATTGTTCCAGACTCCCCTGAAACTGGTTACGGTTATATTAAAAAGGGCGATCCGGTTGGCGATGGGGGTCAAGCATTTGTGCTGGACTCTTTTTTTGAAAAGCCAGACAGTGAAACGGCCGTGAAGTACCTCAAATCTGGAGATTTTTTCTGGAACAGCGGCATGTTCATGTTTAAAGTCTCGGCCATCCTTGGCGAGCTTGAGCGTTTTGTGCCTGAAATTGTGGCAAGTTGCAGACTTGCCATGGAAAAAGGGGTGCAGGACCTTGATTTTTTCAGGCTTGATCAAGACGGCTTTGCAGCTTCACCTTCTAATTCGATTGATTATGCAGTGATGGAGCATACTCAAAGGGGAGTCATGATTCCCCTTGAGGCTGGATGGAACGATCTTGGTTCCTGGAATTCCCTGTGGAAGACCGGCAAAAAGGATGAAAATGCCAATGTGATCAAGGGTGACGTTATGCTCTCAGATGTTAAAAATTCGTATCTTTTTTCCGAGAGCCGTCTGGTAGCTGCCGTGGGCATTGAGGATCTGGTTGTTGTGGAGACAAAGGATGCCGTGCTTGTCGCAACAAGGGAGAAGGTAAAGGAGATTAAAACCCTTGTAAAGGAATTGCGGGAAAAGGGCAGGATTGAGGCCTTTGGGCATAGAAAGATTTACAGACCCTGGGGATCCTACGAGTCAGTGGATGATTCACAAAGGTTTCAGGTTAAACGGATTACCGTAAAACCCGGAGCAAAATTATCCTTGCAAAAACATTACCACAGGGCCGAGCATTGGACTGTTGTCTCGGGTACCGCAATTATCACCAAGGGAGATGAAGAACTGCTCCTCAAAGAGGATGAGTCTGTCTACATTCCCCTGGGAGTGATGCACCGCATGGAGAATCCGGGCAGGATACCCCTTGAACTCATCGAGGTTCAATCAGGAACCTATCTTGGTGAGGATGATATTGTAAGGTTTGAAGATGTGTATGGCAGGCTTAAACTCTAAACCATGGGGTGGATGCAGGCAAACCCCATAATTAGAATTGTTGAAAAAAACACGGAGCAAATTTATGTCTGAAAAAAACTATGGTATTTTAAAGGGTCATTTTCTCATGGCTATACCTGGATTACCGGATCCTAATTTTGCACAGACTGTGACCTGTATCTGTGAACACAACGAAACCGGGGCCCTTGGCTTTATAATCAACCGGGTTCATCCGCTGTTAACCGGTCTGGAGCTGTTTGAAGATCTTAAAATAAAATCCAGCAGGGTCATTGAAAAAATTAATATCTATCTTGGTGGTCCTGTCCAGCCGAGTGGTGTATTTCTTCTCCACGGGCCCCCTTTTGACTGGCAGGGCTGCATGCGGATAAACTCCTGGCTTGGGTTGAGCAACACCCGGGACATCCTTGAAGCGGTTGCATTGCAAGAGGGGCCGGAAGATTTTTTAATCCTCCTCGGATGCGCAGGCTGGGGACCGCTCCAGTTGGAGAGTGAAATAAACGACAGTGCGTGGTTGACCACCCCTGTCGTACGGGAGATACTTTTTGAAACAGATGTAAACCTGAAGTGGGAGAAAACCATGATGCAGATCGGAACTGTGTCGGACAATCCTTTGGATGATTCTGGAAAGGCGTGAACCTGATTCTATGGCTATGAATGAAAAAATCTTATACGATATGGGAACCATCTCCTCAAACCTAGGGTTGATCCTTGGGGCAATGGGGAAAATTCCCGGCATGTATGACAGTACAGCAGATTCTTCGCTGAACTTTTGTACCACTCTTCCCTCTGCCGTTCGATCCAAAACGTTGAAAATTGCCGTGGTCGGAGCCATTAAATCGGGGAAAACAACCTTTGTCAACGCCTGGTTAAAGGACGATCTGTTAAAACGGGGCTCCGGGGTTGTAACTGCAATTGTGACACGTATTCAACGGGCGAAAGCTTTAAGGGCAAGGATCTTTCTCAAGTCCTGGGATGATATCAACCGTGAGATTGAACAGGCACTTTTCATGTTCCCTGAACAGGAGAGGCGTCCAGACAGGGATGTTCCGGGTTTTGATTTAAGACGGGAGAGGGACAGGCAATTTTTAAGAGAGTTCAACCAGAAGATTTTTTCAGACATATCCCTTTCAGATTCGGGCCTTAGACCCGAATCAGTCACAATTACCCGGGCGGTTGAAGGGTTTGAGGCTGTCAGGGATATTGTCAAACCGGACCGCTCGGTTCTCGAATTTTCAGGTCATCAGCCTTCAGGGTCTGAGCCTTCAGATTGTGAATTTTCTGACCCTCAGTCTTCTGGCTTTGAGTATTCAGATGCCGGGTTTGATGCCCACAAAAAATTCACCGGCAATGATTCTACAGCATTCTTTGTAAGGGATGTAGCCCTTGGGGTGACATCCCCCGGACTTGAACAAAATGTTGAAATTGCCGACTGTCAGGGCAGTGATTCAACCAACCCTTCCCACATGATCCAGATTCAGAGTTACCTTATCCAGGCCAACCTGATAGTCTACCTTATCAGCAGCCGGACGGGTTTACGTCAGGCTGATATTGATTTTTTACGGGTGATCAAGACCATGGGCCTCATGGAAAACATTGTTTTTGTCCTTAATGTGGACCTGAACGAGCATGATACCCTTGAGGACCTCATGTCGGTTGAACAAAGGGTTAAACAGGAGCTTACCTATATTAAACCAGATCCCGAACTCTATGCCCTATCTTCCCTTTATAATCTTTTGTGCGATCTTGCACCTGACATTTCAAAAAAGAACAGGGTGATTCTGGATCTATGGAACGAAGATAAGAGGCTGGTTGACTATCTGACCGCCATGACCGAAAAGTTTAATTCAAGGCTCAATGACAGGCTCGACAAAGACAGGTTCTATCTTACCGTGGCAAACCCCATTGAGCGGTTGGGACAGATTGCCCTCATGGTCCGACAACGAATTTCGTTTTTTTCCGACCTTCTCTCCCAGGATCTTACAAAGGCAAGAAGCGCCATGGATCGGCTCAGGCATATGCTCGAAATGGGTAAACGGCAAGAGGCCATCCTGGACAGTTCCATCGAGGGGGCGGTTGATCTGCTTGAGCAGGAGACTCAACAGGGGGCTGCTGCTCTTTTTGATCCTTGCCAGGGGATCATTGCAAAAGAGGTTTTCCAATTTATTGCACAGTACAGGATGGATCTTTCCGTGTACAGTACAACATTCGTGGGCCATGGGTTTGAACATACACTTTATCTTATGTTCCAGGAGTTGAAATCTGCCCTTGACATCTTTATGGTTCAGACTGTAAATGCAAAGGTACTGGGATTTGTCCATGACCGGGAAAAAGCCTTTGAGGATTATTTTAAAGCCCTGTACAGATCCTATGATGTTAATCCCCTTCAGGTGTTTCCTGGCCGGAATCCTGACCATGAACCAGGTCGTGAGTCAGACCATATTATAAAAGACGTTTCACGTCAGGAACCACTCCCAGGGCCGGATGAGACCATTCCCCCCATCGACCTCAGAACCATAAAGGGGATATTGGGCCTGACTCTTCCGGAACGAGTCTTTACGATCAGGTACAGTGCACGCATCCGGGTGGGTGCCATGGCAAGGTATGGAATTTTTTCCCTTGGTGATCTTGCCGGAAAGCTAATAAAAAAAAGAAAGGTCGTTCCGGGCATGGCTGCCCTTGTTGCAGCGGAGAAAAAAATCAAGGCAGATGCCTTAAAATTTATTGCCAGGCATCTTGCTGAGTATCAAAACGCCGTTACCAACGATTATCTCACTCCTCTTCTATGTGCTGTTTCAAGGGATTTTAAGGAAAAGCTTATTTCAAGGTGCAGGGTATGTGGTGTGGAGATTAAAACTATGGAAGGGGTGATCGACCTGGACCGGGAGGAAAAAATGGCCCAGTTCCGTACCCTTGAAACCATGGAGGCAAGAGTTTCACTGCTTGTAAAGGAGATTAGGGATCTGCCTGTTCATTGTTCAAGCTGAAGAATGGGGGCAGGGATAGATTGACCATTGACCACGGGAGGTTTTAAAATGACGTTTAAGAGAATACTGTGCTGTGTGGATTTTTCATCAAATGCGGAAAATGCTTTCAAGGTATCATTGGACATGGCTGAAAAGTATGGTTCAACCCTCCATCTTCTCCATGTGCTTCCGCCGGTTGTCAACCCTTTGATTACCGACATCGATATTATCGTTCCAGAGGCTAACTCCGCAGCCCTTGTTCCCAAGGTAGAGGCAAAGATGCGGGAGGTTTATGCCTCCAGGATAGATTCGTCCATGAATTATGTGGTCTCTGTTAAGGATGGCCATGTCTCTTCTGAAATTCTCAACTATCTTCTGGATGAAACCATAGATCTTGTTGTTCTCGGGGCCTATGGTCTTTCAGGTGTGGAGCTTGTTCTCTTTGGAAGTGTTGCAAAGCGGATTGCCCATAAGGCGCCTTGCTCTGTTATGATTGTCAGGGAACAAAAATAGTGGGCAGTGGGGCGGCCCCCTGTGGCCGTTCCCAGTTTGGCCTTAGGACCGCAGATGAAATAAGTTGAACAGACACAAGGCACATTAAATGTGCAATAGCAGGCATCTTGGGCCCTTGATGCTTTGCTGTAGATGGGCCAAAAGAGAAGCTTTTCCGTTCAAGTTATAAAATCTGCGGTTTCTTTTTACGCTTTATTGGACCTCTTCCACCTCGCCACCCCAGCCAGCCCTAATCCAAGGAGGAGTGCGGTTGCGGGTTCCGGGATCGGTGCAGGAGCGCCGGAAACCGGCACGATATTGCCATTAGCAAACTCAAGACCGCCGCTGAAACCAGGGCCTGAATTGGGCAAAGGGCAGACGTTTTCGATGGTGTTGGTATCCATTGTCACCGCACCAACTAACGCCAGGGCTCTTCCGTTGATAATTTGTGCGGTGGTGTTCAAGGTGATGCTCTGGTCTGCGAGGATATTCCCCTCAA
Organism: Desulfobacterium sp.; assembly: GCA_034006945.1. GTDB lineage: Bacteria > Desulfobacterota > Desulfobacteria > Desulfobacterales > Desulfobacteraceae > Desulforapulum. The sequence goes on from JAVERV010000028.1 coordinate 23,998, forward strand.
ACGCCGTACTGGTGCCGAGGGTTGCAGAGCTTCCCACCTGCCAGAACAAGCCGTAATCTGAACCGTTATTGGGACCGTAATTGATCACATTAACCGCAGAGCCGCTTGCGGTAGTGAGCGTGCTTCCTATCTGGAAAACCCACCACGCATTGTCGTTGCCCTGGGCGTCGAGGGTGAGTGCTCCAGTCAACTGAGCGCTCGAATCAAAAGAATAAACCCCCGATGTCAGGGTCAGTCCGCCCAGATCTTGACCCGTTAAGTTGAAGTTAGACGGCATGGCTGCCAGACCGTTGTATGCGGTGAGGGCGTCAGCGTGAGCCAGCTGCGCAGTCCCATCATTATAATGCTCAGCCCCGGTATGAGAGATGCTCCCGTAGCCAGTGACCGAAGAGGCTGAGTTTGGGGATATACCCAGATCCCCGGTGATGGTGGTTGAGCCGGTATTGGTCACCGCCGAGGCACCCAGGACCGCGAAACCCTGAGCCGCCCCTAATATCGACGATGCAGACACCAGGGAGGATGTGAAAAATACGGTGAATGCCACAATTGCTAAGACCGATAAAAATTTGTGCTTCATTTTGAACTCCTTTTTTGAGTTGCTAATTTTTTACTTAGGTTCGACTTTAGAGACAATCCATATCCGAAAAATCAAAGTTAATTCGTAAACCTCATGCCACGTTGTTGGGATGCATGGGGATCACACGAAGATGATATGGTGAGCAAACATTGTTCTTTTCTGTTAGGATATCAATTTTTCAGAAGGCGGAATCGATATCCACTTGTTTTAGCATATGCAAGTACCGTGCCGGAAAAATTGGGGCGAGTGCAGGCGTTTATTTAATTTAAATATAGATAGTTAACCTCATATTGTCCCTGTGTGGTTCAACAAAGAGATTAAACAATGCTACTTTATATGAAATGATTTTCTACTTTATATGAAATGATTTTCCACTTTATGAAAGAATTATGTATGTTCTAGAATGAGGATGGTCTAAAAAAGGTGTTCCTGGAGGTGGGCACGGATACTGTCCGGTGTGATTTCAAGGTTCTTGAAAAGCACCTGTTCCAGAAGGATTGTATCCTTCCACATGAGTTTAATCCGCTCCACGGCTCTTTCTGATGTACCGTACCTTTCCATGATGTAGGCGAGGCGATTCTCCAGGGGAACCACCTGATCGTGGAGAACCCTTTTGTCGGCATAGTTTACTATGGCAGCCTCTGTTATAATGTGACGGTCGATGTTTTGGTCAAAGGTCTGGTGGTCAAGGGCTACGTGCTGGCGTACAACTTCACCTACCTTGGGATATCCGATCCGGGTAAGCAAGGCTCCCCCTGTCTCGGCATGTCTTTCTCCTGTGGCAATGCTTCGGGTTTTTGTGATGTCGTGGAGGATGGCACCGGCCAGGATCAGCTCCAGGTTAAGATGGGGATTTTTCTGCTTTAAGAAAAGGGCCAAAGTTTTGGCAACCCTCTGCACCATGCGTGAATGATCGATGATGTGGCTCATCATCTCCATTTTTTTAATCAATTCACGGCATTGGTCTGGAGAGGGAATATTCATCGTTTACCTTCCATCATAATGGTGTAGGCCTCTTTGATTTCTATAAATTTCTGGTTTGCAAGATCCTGGAATTCTTTTCCAAGGGTTGCCACCCTGTCTGGATGGTATCGTTTTGCGAGATCCCTGAAGGCCTCTTGAATCTCTCGTGTGGTTGCATTCTTGTGGATTCCCAGAACCTCATGGGGCTTTTGAGGGACAGACGATTTCCTGTTGCGATTGTGTTCACCCGGTTCTCCCTGGTTTGCCCGGCTGTCGGCGGAATCCTGGGGCCGGCCATAGTCTCGGGCAAAACCTTGACCCACACCTGGACCGGAATTTTTATTGCCCGATTTCCAGTTAAAAAAGTTGGGCAGCCGGTTAAATCTAAGGTAATAGATGATAAGACCAATCAAAAATGCGTCGTCTATCCACCCCACAAACGGCACAAAAAGATCCGGAATTAAATCAATTGGGCTTATCAGATAGGCAAGGGCGATCAAGATCAGCAAAAATTTATTATAGGTGCTCAAGGTTTTGATCTCTTATCCTGTTTTTAATGCGCCTTGTGGGGTAGGACCTTTATCTGCGGTCCTGACCATAATTTCACACTATTTCTGTTCAACTTATTCCATCCGCGGTCCTAAGCACATCGATCATTGTGTAGATCCTGGCAGGGGTTTTATGGGATTGCGTTTTATCTGTCTGGTTGTTGTCTGCCAGATCGTTTAAGCGGTCGTTTAAAAAAAGTGCTCCGTCAAGGGTTCCCTGGATGTAAATTTCCCGTCCATTGATATTGTGCTTGAACTGGAAACTGGCAGATCCATCTTTTGAGGTCAGTGTGTAGGTGTGCCAGGCATGGCCCGTGAGGTGCTCTTCGGGGATTTTCCAGACATCCCTTTGAATCCCGGGATCCCTCACCATCTCAATCTCCCCGTCTGAAAAGGGGATGCCAAGGTCGTTGAAGCAGCCGACCATGACCCTTGCAGTTCCGCTGGTATCTGCCTTGCCGTTCTGGTGACTCTCCTCAACGGTAAGGGTATAACCCTTGAACAGCCCTGGAAAGGTCTTGCCAGCGTACTCCATCATGGCCTGGAAACCTACAATTTGTTTGGCCATGTTCGGCGCAATAAGGGCTGGGACAGATCCGCTCCTGACTGTGTCCATGAGTGCGGCCCTGTCTCCGCCGGTGGTTCCCATTACAAAGGCAAGTTTGTTTTTAACGTAAAAACGGGCATTGTCGTTCACAGCAGTGGGGTGGGTGTAGTCAATGGATATAAAACCAGGGTATTGACGGCAGATCTCCTTGATTAGATCGTTGCGTTCTTCCGGGCGAATCAGCCTGATCCTATGACCGTCAACCGTGTGTTCCTCTTCCTCAATATCCGGTCCGGTAAGGGAAAAGGGGACAAGGGTGAAACGGTCGTCGTTGATTGTATGGGCGGCAATTGTAAGGGCAACCTTTCCCGGAATTCCATTGATCATTAAATATATTTTTTTCATGGGTTTATTTTCTCTCCTTAGGTTACCACTGTTATAATTGTCCAACAAGGGCGTTGAGTGTCGGTGTTTTTTGTCTGTCAATTTGACCCAACCCCTGTTTCAGGGTTGCGACGGCAGACGGTATGTATTGAATGAACTGTCGTTTTTCCTTTACCATGCCAAGGTGGCTGAAGGCACCAAGAATTTGAAGGTTCCTTGTGATGCAGCAATGGCGAAAGGATGAGATAAACGACTCTTTGTCAATTGATATTCTGCTTGAAATGGCTGTAACGCTATAGGCCAGTATCTCATCTTTTTCATCGGCTTTAAGGTTTACATAGGGGTCGATCAAAAGGGAGGCAAGGTCATATTGGATAGGACCCATCCTTGCAGATTGAAAGTCGATGAAGAAAATTTTGTCGTTGTTGACCATGAGGTTTCTTGACTGAAGATCCCGGTGCATAAGTCCCATGACTCCCCCGGCAAGAGCCCCGTCTGCAAGGTGGTTGAACTCAGGTATCAGCAGGCGGATTGGAGGATTTTGGTTTAAAAAGTTCTTTAAAAATGCCTCCACAAAGTAGAGACATTCCCGTTCAAGGATCATTTTTCTTGAGTAACTCTTTGTCTGAAAGGCCATTTCAGGTTGAAATCCGCAACCACCCTTTATTGAAAATTCCATGAGAAGGTCAACCACCCGGCAATACCATTGAACCCTCTTTGCAGAGGTGGCTGCCGATGCAACGATCGAGGAAAAATGAACATCCCCAAGGTCCTCCAGGGCCACAAGGCCTGAAAAAGGATCCCTTGCAAGGATTTTCGGCACTGGGATTTTTTGGGAATAAAGAAGATCTCCAAGGGCCATGAACGAGTCAAGTTCACAGATTCCGGTGTCGGGTGAAATGCCGTGGGCGCAAATGACTATTGATTTATCTTTTAACAACGCCCTGTACCATTTTCGATCGGAACCGTCCCCGCAAATGGGTTGGATAACAAGATCCATGGGGTTGACCTTTTGACCCAATGGTTTAAAATCTGAACGCTCAAGACCTGACTGTTCAAAATCTGACCGTCCAAGGGCTGCCAGTGCAAGGTATTGGATTCCTGTCCTCTCATAGGCAGGTAGGGTTCCTATATCCTCCCATTGATGGTTCGTTACCACATGGGCCTTGACCAGTGACCCTGAATCGGCAAGTCTGGTGTATAGGTCAATGCTTGAGAAAACATCGTCGTCGGGCATATGGTCAAATATTTCCGGGGATAGCACCTGAATGCCCGTAAAGGCAAGTTTTTTGTTGTTGGGTATAGTTTTTCTGGATTGATCTTTGGGAGAAAATCCCCTGACAAACCCTCTGTCGTCAACCTCGACCCCATTGAATTCGGTACGGTCGTGGAGCACGAGGGTTACAGGCCAGTTTCCCCTGAGGTGAAACTGCCACACGGATTCAAGGTCAATGTCGGTTGCAATATCTGCGTTGATAACCATGAAGTGGGCGGCTCCCATGAACCCTTTGACGCTTTTTATGGCACCGCCCGTGTCAAGGATTTTGGGTTCATGGATTGTGTGAACAGGGATTGGAAACCCTGCCCGGCCTATGTATGTTTCGATTTGCCGGTAAAGGTGGTGGGTGTTGACGATTATATCCGTACACCCGATCTTTATCAGCCGTTCAATGGTAATGCCAAGAATAGCATCGCCTGCGAGGGTAAACAACGGTTTAGGCCTTTTTTTAGTGTGGGGCAGAAGTCTTGTTCCGAATCCGGCCGCAAGAATAAGAGCTTTCATGGCCGGTTCACCGCTGTAATTTCCAGAAGCGGATCAATGATTTCTTTGTAGTGTTGAATTGTCGCCAGGTCTTCCGAACCCCTTACTCCCCTGTTTAAAAAACAGTTACAGGCGTTGATATAGTTGATCTTGGACAGGGATTCCTTGAGGACAATTTCCTGGCGTTTATACATTTTTGCCCCCAGGGACTGTACTTTTTTGATTCGTTCTTTATTGTCAATCTTACCGGCTGGAAAGGTTTCAAAAAAGAGCAGTGCCACCTTGTATGATTCGAGAAATGGGTCGAGGAGGCTTGAAAAGAGCTTGAGCCGCCTGAACCCTTCGCTCGTGATGTTAAAGGTGTCCGGCATACTGGGAGTGGGAACCATGATTCCCTGGTCGACAAATGCTTTGAGACACTCCTGAATATGTTCCTGGCAGCTTTTTTCCTCATCAAAGGAAAATTCATCTATAAAAAAGTCCTGGAGAAAACTGTAGGTTGAGGCAAGATCCTGGGATGAGAATTGAAAGGTGTCTCGTTTGAGGATGGAAACGGCCGTATAGGCCGCAGGAATAAAGAATGAGATTGCATTGTTTTTATAGTAGTCAAGTATGGGTCGTTTGTTGTCCTTGACAATAAACCGGGTGGTCTCGGTAATCTCAGGGTCAGACTCATCGGCAAGTTCGATGAATTTTCGTGCCACAAAACTGTGGATCACCTGGTAAAAGGCAAGATCAGGGTCCATGATCAGGGTGTCTGAAAGTTCGGCATTAAAAAAAACCAGCAGATTCATGTACACCTCGGCTCTGGATTTGAGATCACGAAGGGAAAAACGATTGCCCGGAGAGTTGAGGATACAGTTTGCCATGATGCCATAGGGTGTAACAATGGAGATGGAGTTGATGGAGTTGATGAGTTTATACCCCATGCTTTTGCAGATGCGTCTTTGACTTTCCTCGTCAAGTCTGTCCGCCGGAAGATTTACGACCGAAGATTCTTGCCGGAGTCTGTCTGATTTACCAGGGATTCCTGGTGCAGGGCTTGCCTCGGCAATATATTCTTTCAGAGAAATGGGCTGATTGAAATTAATATAAACCTTTCCATACTTTTTTTTAAGAAATTTGCGTGCCCGGATGAGTTGGAAGAGGTTTTCAGGGTTTTTCTTGCCCCCCTCAATCTCATGGAGGTAAGAGTCCTCTTCAAGAACCCGGTCATACCCCACATATATGGGAACAAAAAGCAGGTCCCTGCATGCCCCGTTTTGTTGGGCACGGACAAGGATTGAAAGAAGGCCGAGTTTGGGTGATAGAAGTTTTCCCGATCGTGATCGCCCCCCCTCAATGAAAAATTCAAGATTAAAACCTTCAAAGAGAAGCTTTTCAATATAGGCTGAGAAAATTTTTGAGTAGAGAACCGCCCCTTTAAACGTCCTTCTCAGGAAAAAAGCGCCGCCGCCTCGGAAGATCGGTCCAAGGGGCCAGAACGAAAGATTTCTTCCAGCTGCAACATGGGGGCAGGGCATGGAATTTTTGAACATGAGATAGGAGAGGAGCAGGTAATCAAGGTGGCTTTTGTGGCATGGCACCAGAATCAGGGGAGCTTTTTGTGACGCCTCTTTTATTCTGTCCAATCCATCCTGATCGATGACCAGGCCTTCAAATATGTTATTAAATGTCCAGGTCAGGATCTTTTCAAACGCGTAAATGGTAGTCAGGTTGTAATTTGCAGCGATCTCTTTAAAGTAATCCGTAGCCCTTTTTTTTGTCTTTACAAGGGACTCCCCCTTTGATTCAGAGTGTGACTGCATGAATTCCTGAAGGGTTTTGTCCGTTAAGATATCTTCGAAAAGTTCCCCCCGGGTTTTGAGCACTGGACCTGTAACGCATCTTTTCTGGCGATTGAGCAAATCCACAAGGTGATTGCGAAGAATAGGGACCTGGAATTGCGTTTCAAGCCCCCTGGCGGCGGAATTAACCAGAAAGGTTTTTAAATTAACTGGGTCGGAGAATTCGACGCTGATCTTATCAGGTCTCTGGATCAATGCCACAAGTCGTCTGAGTCTTCCAGGTTTTTCATTGCTGCCAAGAAAAATATCCAAAAGGGTGGGGGTGCTCCTTATGGGGTTGGAAGAAAAAACAACGGTGTGGGCAATAAAAAAAATGGGCCTTTCGCTCTTTTTCTGAAGTTCGATCAGCATATCAAGGGGATCGGGCTTTAACTTGACAACCCTCTGAAAAAAGGCCTCACTTCCCACAAGGTACAAGAAACCGGAACGTCCCTTTAAAAGCTCTTTGGTGATATATCCAGAGTGGTAGGGGTCATTGAATCCCAGGTGTCTAAAAAAATGAATCAACTGGCCAACGGCTATCCTCACCACCTGTTTCAGGGGCAACAGCGAAATAAACCCCATATCCATGCCGATCTCAGGGTAGGGCAGTCCCTTTTTTTTCATAGCCCAGTTAAGGTAGAAAAATTCAAAGAGGTTTTTATACTTCACCGAATAAACTACCATTCCCTGCTCATTTAGCCGGTAGAACTTTGCAAGCCGCTGATGGTTGAACTGGATCTTCGAAAAGGTTCGCTTAAACATCCAGGAGACAACAGGGCTTGAGCTCCCAGTATACAAACAGGAAAAATGGTTATTCCCAGTGTCCAGAAAATTTGACACCCAGTTGAGCAGAGTATCTTTTTTCCGCTTTATGGTGTGGAGCATCGGGGTAAAAAATTTCATCTTTATTTCCTTTTTATTCAATCTAAACTTTATTTTTATCAGAGGTGGTTTTTGAAGGCAACAGAATAGTTCTTCCTTAAAATTCCCTTGATTTACTCTGTTCCATATGATAGTTGGTGACACTGTTAAAAGAGACAGCGGAAAAAGAGACAGCGGAAGATCTGGGGCGACCCTTACTAGGATTTTACAATTTAAAGTAAGTATCAACAGATGATTTAATAAAGCTATAAGGAGAACAGGTTATGAAAACATTGATTGGCGGTGCTGTTGCAGTATTACTTGGCATAATCGGCATAGCGGTTTGGTTTGGTGCATTTTTGCAGCTTCTGGCCGGTGCAATTCCTCCCATCCTTCTGCTTGGCGGCGGATTAGCCCTCTACCTTGGCTTTGACGAGCTTAAAGATTCATGGAAAAAAGATGAAGGTATTGATGCACCGGTAACGGATGATAAGGATAGAATTGCGGAACTTGAAAAAGAGCTTGCCGAACTTAAAAAATAGTTTTTCCCGTCGATTTTCTACTACCTGAAAAGAACTGATCCCCTTAAGTGCTTCTGCAAGTACGCCTGAGGGTCAGTTCTTTTTTTGGTTGTTGAGGAGTTATCCATAGAGCCAGAACGGTCTTGATATCTCTTTAAATTCCATCTCCTCTTTTTTCCATTCTTTCCCAATATTTACCAAGTCCTCCATGTTTTCAATTCTCTGTGCAAGGGTTTGACTCCCTAGGATAAGATCAATGGGCCGTCGTTTAAACTCATATTCATAGGGGGGCAGCTTCCACTGGAATTCTTCCGGCCATAGACGGATAATGGCCTGGAGCAGCAAAAGAGAGGTCAGATGTGGCCGATAAGAAGCTTTTGAAGTCACATGGATCTGAAATCCCCGGCATACCTTGTCCTGCCATTTGCCGGAACAGGGTTGAAAGCATACCGGCCGTAATGCGGCTCCGCAGATTTTTTCGTTTACCAGTTCAAGTATCTTCCTGCTTTCTATAAAGGGTGCGCCAAAAAGCTCAAAGGGCTGGGTAGTCCCCCTTCCCTCACTGATATTTGTTCCCTCAAAAACAACCTGACCCGGATAGACTGCTGCGGCGGCAGGTGTAGGCAGATTGGGAGAAGGGGCAATCCAGGGAAGTCCAGTTGATTCAAATTCCATGCTCCGGTCCCAGTTTTCCATGGGAATCACCTTAAGGTCTGCCCCGATATTTTCCGCCTTGTTGATAAATTGAGCAATTTCACCGACAGTCAGCCCGTGGCGCATGGGTATTCCATATCTTCCAACAAACGAACTGCACCCTCGTTCAAGAATGTTTCCCTCCACCTGCACCCCCCCCAGGGGGTTGGGTCGGTCAAGCAGGATGACCTTGGTTCCGTAAAGGGCTGCGGCCTCAAGGCAGTAGGAGATAGTATAGATAAAGGTGTAGACTCGGGTTCCAACATCCTGGATGTCGATGATCATAAGATCGATCAGATCCATCATTTCTCGTTCGGGTTTCCGGGTGGTGCTGTACAGGCTGAAGACCGGAATGCCGAGTTCGGCATCCACACCATGTTCTGACTCGACCATGTTGTCCTGTTTTTCAGCGTAAAATCCGTGCTGGGGTGAAAAAAGGGCCTTGAGCTGTCCGGGGTAGAGGCGGTTGATAAGGTGGGCCGCATGGTTGAACCTGGGGTCAACCGAAGCCGGGTTAGCAAGAAGACCTATCCTGCAATCTTTTGCAAGCTTGATTGGGTTTTGACAGAGTCGTTCAAGCCCTGTCCGGGTAACGGGTTTCATTTATCTCTCCTGTTGTTTTGCCTTTGACCATAAACTTTATGGAATTGAAATTTGATCTATACTTCTATCGATGAAAAAACGCAATAGGTGCCTTGTATCGGCCGGGGTTGCCACTGATAGTATTAAAAACAGGGGAACCACGAAAAGCACGAAAAGAAGAAAAAGAGAGGAACCACAGAAAACACAGAAAACAGCAGGGGTTTTCTTTCGTGCCTTTTGTGGTTAAAACAGGCGTTTATATATGGGAGGGTAAGTCGTAAACCCGGAAAACATGAGAGACCTAGAACGGTTCCCTTCTGTGTGCTCTGTGGTTAAAACTGTCTGAGCTGTTTAAAACATAAAACGCTCACCCCGCTCCTTGCACCTATCTCAGTTTTGTGTTAAATTTCTGCAGGGTTAAGAAGCCCTGAGCAATGAATTTGAACAGAGGAATAATTTTTAAATGGCACATATCAAAAACCCCATGGAAATCTTCAAGCTTTTGAACGGTTCCAACTGTAGAAAGTGTAATGAACAAACCTGCCTGGCATTTGCGGTGGCCGTGTTTAAGGGAAAAAAGCTGATACAGGCTTGCCCCTATCTGGAAAAAGAGGTGATTGACATTTATGGAGGTGAAGTTGAAAAACCCAATACAGTTGATGAATATAAAGCCGAAGCCATTGAAGAACTCAAGCAAAAGATATCTTTGATCGATCTTCATAAGGCAGCTGAACGTTTAGGAGCGGAGTTCTCAAAAGATGAACTGACCATAAAGATTTTTGGCAAGAGATTCAGTGTAGACACCCGAGGCAACCTGTCATCCGATGTTCATATCAACGCATATATGGTCGTGCCGGCGCTGAACTATATCCTCAACAGTTCGGGTAAACCTTTGCAGGGGAACTGGGTCACATTTCGAGAGTTGAGCGGCGGCCAATCCAGATACGCTCATTTTCAACAGCGGTGTGAAAAACCGTTGAAGCGGATTGCCGATACCTATACGGGTCTGTTTAGCGATATGCTTGAAATCTTCGATGGAAAGCAGATTGTCAGCCACATTGGTTCGGATATCTCAATTGTTTTATTTCCCCTGCCTCTTTTCCCAATAATGGTCTGCTACTGGAAACCTGAAGATGGCCTTGAATCGACTCTTCACATCTACTTTGATTCTGCATCTGACGATAATCTTGACATTGAATCCAACTATACTATGAATGAAGGCATTGCCCTGATGTTCGAGAAGATCGCCCTGCGCCACGGTGCTTGATTCTGGAAAACAAGGAAGTTCCTTGCAGTGATCCAGAAATGATAGATCATCGAATTTTAGGTGGAACAAAATCCATAAATTTAGTATGTATATCAAAAAAAGATCTTGATCATCGGTTTGACCAATAGAATACCTGATTGCAGAGGCGCTACAGGTTGGGTTGAGGAACAAAACCCAACAATTATTATGAGCGGTCGACATTATGATCAAGGCCAGCTAATGAAGAGAGTATACATGAGGAGAGGAAAATTAATGATCAATAGTGACAGGTTGAGCCGGCGTTTTGTCACGTTTGCCCAGACAGATTCACTTTCCAGGCAAGAGGGTCAGATTGCAGGAAAGCTTGAGAAGATTTTAAAGGGAATGGGGGCGGAGGTAATTTTTGACAATGCCGGTGAGAAGGTGGGTGGCGATTGTGGCAACCTGGTCGCAAAGTTCAAAGGCACCGTTGATGGCGAGCCCCTTTTCCTCAGCGGTCATATGGACACGGTCGAGCCGGGCAGGGGGGTCAAGGTCCTTTTTAAGGACGGGGTTTTCACAAGCGACGGAACCACCATTCTGGGGGCCGACGACAAATCCGCCCTTGCCATCATCCTTGAGGTGATGGAGGTGATTTTCGAAAACAACCTGCCCTATCCCCCCATCGAGGTGGTGTTCACCATCTGTGAAGAAATCGGTCTTTTGGGGGCCAAGCATTTTGATTATTCCCTGCTTGATTCAAAGATCGGTTATATCCTTGATTCCACGGATACAGACGGGGTTGTTACCCAGGCACCGGCATCCACGAAATTCACCATCAGCATCCATGGCCGGGCCTCCCATGCAGGAGCTGAACCTGAACATGGAATCAGTGCCATCAGTGTTGCGGCAAGGGCCATTAATTCCCTGACCCTGGGCCGAATCGATCACGAGACTACCTGTAACATCGGAAAGATCCAGGGAGGCAAGGCAACCAATATCATCCCTGAATTTACCAGTGTGGACGGTGAGGCGAGAAGCCATGACGCTCAAAAGCTCAAAAGTATTACCGACACCATGATCAAAGCCTTTTACGATGCGGCCACAGCCTTTAGACGTGAAGGGGAAACGCTTCCCAGAATTGAGGTGAATCTCGATCAGGACTATCCTGCAACCAATATCCCCGAGGAGCACGAGGTGGTCGTGCTTGCCAAAAAGGCGGCCCAAAATCTTGGGCGCCCCATGGAGTCAAAGAGGATCGGGGGCGGGGCAGACGCCAATATCTTCTTTAGTAAAAACATTGTGGCAGGGGTCCTTGGTACGGGCATGACGGCCGTGCATACGGTCAAGGAAAGCATTCGGCTTTCGGATATGGTCAACACGGCTGAAGTTCTTCTGGAGATAATCTCCATCAAAGCCGCCGGCCAATCTGTCATCAATGACGACAACCAGGCAGGTCCCCAAGTCGAGGCAGGGAAAACAAATATATGATTGCCTATTTTGATCTTATCTCGGGCATCAGCGGCGACATGACCCTGGGAGCACTGGTGGATCTCGGGGTGCCGATTGGCTGGCTCAAGGATCAACTGTCGGTACTTCCACTCCAGGGTTTTGATATCAGGACCCGACCTGTGGAGCAGAACGGCATAAGGGCGGTGGATCTCTTTGTGGATACCGACACAGAGGCCCATTCAAAAAATTATCGAGATATCAGGCAATTGATCGAGAATTCCTTTCTGTCAGACGGTGTCAAGGAAAGAAGCCTTGAGGCCTTTAAAAAAATCGGAGTTGCAGAGTCAAAGATCCATGGGTCAGACCTTGAGACTGTTCATTTCCACGAGGTGGGAGGAATCGATGCCATTGTGGATATTGTGGGGTCGTTTCTTTCTGTTGAGTACCTTGGCATAACTTCCATTCATGCATCGGTTGTTCCTCTGGGGCACGGTTGGGTCAAATGCAGTCACGGCAAAATCCCGGTTCCGGTTCCCGCCACCCTTGCCATTCTCAAGGGGGTGCAGGTTTGTGACGGCGGCGTTGAAATGGAGATGGTCACCCCCACCGGTGCGGCCATTATTACAACCCTTTGCGATTCTTTTGGTCCCATGCCGGAGATGGTGGTCAGGGGCATTGGGTATGGTGCCGGCAAGAATAGAGCCGGGGCCGGATCTGAACATGGTCTGCCCAATCTTTTGAGGGTGGTTCTGGGATCGGCCATTGATAAAGTAAATGATCCAGAAAATGGTCAGGAAAAAACAGACACCATATCCGCACAACGAGTATTTGTGATCGAGACCTCAATTGATGACATGAGCCCTGAGATAACGGGCTATCTCATGGAAAAACTTCTGGAACAGGGAGCCCTTGACGTCTGTCACATTCCTGTTCAGATGAAGAAGAACCGTCCGGGAACAAGGCTTGAGGTTGTTTGTGAGCCGGAGAAACTTGATTCTCTAATCCAATTGATTTTGAGTGAAAGCTCGACGATCGGGGTGAGATATCGTCAAGAGACAAGGGCTGTGCTGGCAAGAAATGAGATTCTTGTGGATACCTCATTTGGCAGGGTTCAGGCCAAGGAAATCATCCGGCCCGACAAAAGTGCTTCTCTGACGCCTGAATTTGAGGTGTGCAGAAAGATTGCCGAGGACCAGGGAATGCCCCTGATCAAGGTGTATACTCAACTATTAATTGACATGAATCCGAGTTGAATATAAAAAAACAAAGCTATGAAATTTAAAGAAAACCTGATCCTCTGGGCCGCTGTGGGAGGGGGGCTTGGTAGGATACCCAGGGCACCTGGCACCTTTGGCACCCTTGGGGCAATTCCGTTTATACTCATGTTTGAAAGGTTTACCCAGGGGTGGGCAACCCTTGGTGTCGTGACCCTCATGGTCGTTTCCATCTGGATTTGTGACAGGGCCGAGGTCATGATCGGATCAAAGGATCCGGGCTGTATCGTGCTTGACGAGGTGGCAGGTTACACGGTCGCCATGGCAGGCATGCCGGTGACTTTTTCCACCCTGGGAGCAGGATTTATACTTTTCAGATTTTTTGACATTGTAAAACCCGGGCCGGTGAGGTATTTTGAGCGGCGTTTTATAGGTGGCCCGGGAATTGTTCTTGATGATATTGTGGCGGGCCTCTTGAGTGCCGTTGTTTTACGAATATTGTTTTAAACTTATGTGGGGTTTGGAGGCATACAAATGGCTGATTTAACAGAAAAAAATAAGGCAATACAGACGGCAATGGGCCAGATTGAGCGACAGTTCGGCAAGGGGTCGATAATGAAGCTTGGGGGCAGGGAAGTCCAGGCCGTTCCCGTGATCAGCACAGGTTCCCTTGCCCTTGACAAGGCCCTTGGGGTGGGCGGTTTTCCCCGGGGCCGGGTGATTGAAATTTACGGTCCTGAATCATCGGGCAAGACCACCCTTGCCCTCCACGCCGTGGCCGAGGCCCAGCGTCAGGGAGGAATTGCCGCATTTATCGATGCGGAACACGCCCTGGATGTGGCCTATGCTAAAAGGCTCGGGGTGAACTGTGACGAGCTTCTCGTCTCACAACCTGATACAGGTGAACAGGCCCTTGAGATTGTGGACATGCTGGTCCGAAGCGGTGCTGTGGATATCATCATCGTGGATTCTGTTGCAGCCCTTGTACCAAGGGCGGAAATCGAGGGAGAGATGGGAGATTCCCACATGGGGCTCCAGGCGCGTCTCATGTCCCAGGCCCTCAGGAAACTGACTGCAACAATTGGTAAGACAAATACAACGCTTATCTTCATCAATCAGATTCGAATGAAGATCGGTGTGGTTTACGGAAATCCCGAGACCACAACCGGCGGTAATGCCTTGAAGTTCTACGCCTCGGTCCGCATCGAGATCCGTAAGGCCACGGCCATTAAGGATGGTGAAGAGATTCTCGGCAATAGAACCAAGGTCAAGGTGGTCAAGAACAAACTTGCACCGCCGTTTAAAAACATCGAGTTTGACCTCATGTACGGCGAGGGTATTTCAAAAACCGGCGAGCTTCTGGATATGGGAGTTGATCTCGGAATCATCGATAAGAGCGGTGCCTGGTACTCCTATGACGGTGAGAGGATTGGCCAGGGCCGACAGAACGCCAAGGTGTTTTTTGGCGATAACCCGGAGATATATAATCGGATCCAGGCCAGGGTCAGGGAAGCCCTTGGACTTTCCACCACTATACCCGTGGAAAGCAGCAAGGAAAACGGCAAGACAAACACCAAGCCAGACGACAAGGCAAATTCCTGATAAAAACTTCATCATCCCCTTGAGAATCAAGTGGTCATCCAGCAATACGGGTTGACACAGGTTGGCAGTAATTTTTAGGAGCAGACAATGACAGGCAATCAAGCGCGCAGGCTTTTTATTGAATATTTTAAAAAACATCACCATCACCATGTGAGAAGTTCGTCCCTTGTGCCGAGCGACGATCCCACTTTGTTGTTTACCAATGCCGGCATGGTTCAGTTTAAAAGGGTCTTCACCGGCGACGAGAAAAGAGATTACAACCTTGCCGTTACAGCTCAGAAATGCGTGCGCGCAGGCGGTAAGCACAACGACCTTGAAAATGTGGGGTACACGGCACGGCATCATACTTTTTTTGAGATGCTCGGCAACTTCTCGTTTGGTCAGTATTTCAAAGATAAAGCCATTGAATATGCCTGGGACCTTCTTACCAACGGGTACGGGTTTGATCGGGAAAAACTCTGGGTATCTGTCTATCTTGACGATGACGAGGCCTACAATATATGGCGGGACAAGATCGGGGTGTCCGAAGATAGAATCGTAAGACTCGGGGAAGAGGACAACTTCTGGTCCATGGGAGACACCGGCCCCTGCGGCCCGTGCAGCGAGATCCACATTGATCGGGGGGAAAAATATGGATGCGACAGTCCCGACTGTGCGGTGGGTTGCGAGTGCGACCGCTATCTTGAACTCTGGAATCTGGTGTTCATGCAGTTTTATCGGGATGAAACAGGCACGATGACGCCGCTGCCCAAACCCAGCATTGACACCGGGCTTGGACTTGAGCGGGTGATTTCCGTTCTTCAGGATGTCCCCACCAACTACGAGACCGACCTTTTTCTGCCTATAATCGAGCGGGTCGAGGTTCTTTCCGGCAGGCGAAAAGATGCCTCAGACGAGAACAATGTTGCAATGAAGGTGATTGCCGACCACTCCAGGGCGGCAGCCTTTCTCATCTGCGACGGCATCCTTCCCTCCAACGAGGGAAAGGGGTATGTCCTCCGTCGCATCATGCGCCGGGCCATCCGCTATGGCCGTAATTTAGGCCTTGTGCGCCCGTTCCTCCACGAGACGGTTCAGCAGGTTTTTGAAATCATGGACCAGGCCTATCCTGAACTCAAGGAGTCGTCCGCCTTTATCCTCAACGTGGTGAAAAACGAGGAGGAGAAGTTTTCCGAGACCCTTGACGTTGGGCTGCGGCTGTTGAACGAGACCATTGACGGGATTGAACAATCAGGATCAAAACAGATTACCGGAGACGTGATCTTCAAGCTCTACGATACGTTTGGGTTTCCGGTGGACATCATAAACGATGTTGTTGTGGACAGGGATATCACCCTTGATATGGACGGCTACAACCGGGCCATGGACGACCAGCGGGCGCGATCCAAGAGCTCAAAGCATTTTACCGGGGTGGGCGAGGCTTATAAAGGCCTCACCTCCCAGGGAGTCAAGACCCTTTTTACCGGATACGAGGATCTTGAAACCACCTCCGAGGTCCTTCTGATTGTTAAGGCTGACGTTGCCGTTACATCGGCCGTTGCCGGAGATCAGGTAGAGATCGTTACCCAGGCCACCCCCTTTTACGGAGAATCAGGTGGCCAGGCTGGCGATTCTGGCACGATCAAAAACAAGGATTGCACCGTTGCCGTGGAAAATACCCTTGTGGACCCGTCGGGGCTCAGGATTCACCATGGAAGGGTGGTTTCAGGCACTCTCCTTTCAAAGGCCAGCGTGCTCCTGAGCGTCGATCAGGAGCAGCGTGTCGCAACTGCGCTTAATCACACTGCCACCCATCTTTTGCATGCGGCCCTTCGAAAGGTGCTCGGCGACCATGTCAAACAGTCAGGATCACTTGTGACAAAGGATCGTCTCCGGTTTGACTTTACCCATTTTGCCGCCATTACCCGCCAGGAGATCGAGGCGCTGGAAGGTGAGGTGAATCTTCGCATCCGGGAAAACGTGCCCGTCGCCACCCGGGAGATGGACATGGACGAGGCCGTTAAATCCGGGGCAACGGCCCTTTTTGAGGAAAAGTATGGAGACAGGGTCAGGGTGGTTTCCATGGCGGGTTTCAGCAGCGAGCTCTGCGGAGGAACCCACACGGACCGTTCGGGCAGTATAGGCCTGTTTCAGATCGTGTCCGAGGGAGGAATCGCATCGGGCATCCGGCGCATGGAGGCCCTTACCGGGGCAAGAGCCCTTGACCACGTTCAAGCAATCACCTCCGAGCTTATGGAGGCGTCTCAAATATTGAAAAGCGCAAGGGGCGAGGTGGTGGAAAAGGTTAAAATGCTGGTCGCCGATCGACGGTCGGCAGACAGGGAGATCGCTTCCCTCAAGGCAAAGATCGCCTCAAAATCCGTGGAAAATATAGATGACGATATCCGGGATGTTGATGGAGTACGCATAGTGTCAAAGCTCGTTCAGATAGACAACCCCTCACAGTTGAGGGACCTTGCCGACAAGTTCAAGGCAAAGATCGGTTCGGGAGTCGTGCTTTTGGGCGCTGAATCCAATGGAAAGGCATTGCTCATCTCGGTTGTTACCGATGATCTTACCTCAAAATTCAAGGCGGGCAGCATCGTTAAAAAGGCCGCAGCCATTGTGGGCGGCGGCGGAGGCGGGCGGCCTGACATGGCC
The DNA here is from genome assembly GCA_034006945.1 of Desulfobacterium sp. Classification (GTDB taxonomy): domain Bacteria; phylum Desulfobacterota; class Desulfobacteria; order Desulfobacterales; family Desulfobacteraceae; genus Desulforapulum. The sequence goes on from JAVERV010000028.1 coordinate 41,398, forward strand.
CAGGCAGGAGGATCAAAACCGGAATTTCTCGATAAAGCCCTGGCATCGGTTTTTGCACCTTAAATGACAGCCTATTTCCTACGACGCCTCCTGCTGATTATCCCCACCTTTATCGGCATCACCGTCATGGTGTTTACCATCACGAGGTTTGTACCAGGAGGCCCAATTGAAAGGATCATCGCAGATGCAAGGCAGATGCAGACCACCGACAAAAGCGGGGGTGCAACAGACTCAAGGGCCGGTTCCGGCCAGCCCCTCTCCGATGAGCAGATCGAAAGGCTGAAGATCTACTACGGGTTTGACAAGCCTGTGCTGATCAGCTATTTCTCATGGCTCTTCAAGGTCTTAAAGGGGGATCTTGGTAGATCCACCCGGTATTATGATCCTGTATGGGATATGATTAAAGAGAGAATACCCGTTTCCCTCTACTTTGGGATTTTGACCATGGTGATCGTGTACGGGGTGTGCATTCCCCTCGGAATTGCCAAGGCCGTTGCCCACAGGAGCGGGTTTGACAACCTGTCGTCGATTCTCATCTTTATAGGCTATGCCATTCCAGGTTGGGTGGCCGGGGTAATGATGCTTGTGGTCTTTGCCTCCTGGATCGATCTATTTCCCCTGGGCGGTCTTGTCTCCGACGGTTTTGCCCAGATGTCCTTTGTCAGAAAGGCGATGGACCTTGCCTGGCACACCACGCTGCCGCTCCTCTCCTATGTGCTAGGTTCGTTCACCGTCATGACCCTTTTGATGAAAAATACGCTCATGGACAACCTCTCCTCCGACTATGTGAGGACCGCCATTGCAAAGGGGCTCTCCTTTAAACAGGCTGTTTTTCGCCACGCCCTCCAAAACAGCCTGATTCCCATTGCCACCCATTTCGGCAATAACGTCTCGATTATCCTCACGGGGTCGTTTCTCATTGAAAAGGTTTTTAACATCAACGGCATGGGGCTTCTGGGGTATGAGTCTGTTGTAGACAGGGATTATCCGGTCGTCATGGGAATCCTTGTGATCTCATCGCTTTTGTTCATGATCGGCAACATTCTGTCGGACGTCTGTGTGGCCTTTGTGGATCCGAGGGTGAGATTTAAATGAGAGTTTCTCCTGCAAAGAAAAAGTGGCGCAGGTTCGTCTCGATCCGCAGGGGTTATGTCTCGTTTCTTCTGCTTTGCGCCATGGTGCTCTTTTCGTTGTTTGCTGAGGTATTCATCAACAGCCGTGCCCTGGTCGTATCCCACCAGGGCCGTCTGTTCTTTCCCACCTATGGTCAGATGATTCCGGGAACTCAGTTCGGGCTCGATTACGGGTACGAGACTGATTACCGGGTCCTCCAGGCCCTCTACCGGGCAAAGGATGAGCCCGGCAACTGGGTGATCATGCCCATGGTCCCCTTCAACGCCTATGAGAACGATCTGAAATCTAACAGCTATCCGCCTTTCCCACCCTCATTCGCCCAGCGTCATTTTCTGGGAACCGACAACGTGGGCCGGGACATTCTTGCAAGGCTTGTGTATGGGTTCAGGACGGCCCTTGGTTTTTCAGCAATCCTTCTCCTGTTCAACTACTCCATCGGGATTTTTCTCGGGTGTGCCATGGGTTATTTCGGCGGTAAATTTGACCTTGCCGCCCAGAGAATCCTCGAGGTGTGGAGCAACATCCCCTTTCTTTACGTGGTGATAATCGTCTCGTCCATCGTGGTGCCAAGTTTCATGGTCCTGCTCTTTATCATGGCCTTTTTCGGCTGGATTCAGATGACCTGGGTGATGCGAACCATGACCTACCGGGAAAGGGAGAGGGAGTATGTGCTGGCCGCCCGATCCATTGGTGCATCCCACGCAAGGATCATACTTCACCACATCATTCCCAACACCGTTTCCGTCATTGTCACCTACGCCCCATTCGCCATCTCAGGCGGCATCGTGGCCTTAACTTCCCTCGATTACCTGGGATTCGGACTTGCCCCTCCCACCCCCTCCTGGGGCGAGCTTCTTCAGCAGGGCTGGACCAACATGGAGGCGTGGTGGATTTCGGCCTCGGTGGTGGCCGCCCTTATCGTCACTCTCATGACCGTCACCTTTACGGGTGAAGCCATCAGGGAGGCCATGGATCCTAGGATGCATACCACCTACGGATAGATACTTTTACACCCGCTCCTCTGCGCCCATCAATTCAAGATAGTCGTCAAAACCCATGGCCCTGTCGATAACCCCCCGGCTTGAGATCTCGATGATCCTGTTGGCAATGGTCGAGATGAACTCATGGTCGTGGGAGGAAAAGAGCAGCACCTCCGGAAATGCGACAAGACCTTCATTAAGGGCAGTGATGGATTCAAGATCGAGATGGTTTGTGGGCTGATCCAGGATGAGGAGATTTGCGCTTGTGAGCATCATCCGGGAGAGCATGCACCTTACCCTTTCCCCTCCTGAGAGGACCGTGGTCATTTTCAAGGATTCTTCGCCTGAAAAAAGCATTCGCCCTAGAAAGCTTCTTGAAAAGGATTCTCCCTCGGTGTGAAACTGGCCGAGCCACTCAACAAGGGTCATCTTCTGTTTAAAAAAATCGTCATTCTCCTGGGGAAAGTAGGCGTTGGTGATGGTTGCTCCCCATCTGAAGCTGCCGCTGTCAGGCTCCATTTCACCGTTGAGAATCTGGAACAGGGAAGTCGTTGCAACGGTGTCGCTGCCCACAAAGGCAATCTTGTCCCCCTGGTTCACCACCAGGTTAAAATCTTCGAAGATTGTAACCCCGTCGATGCGCTTTGTGAGATTCTCGACTTCAAGGATCACATTGCCGCAGGTCCGGTCGGGTTTGAAGTTAATGTAGGGATAGCGCCGGGAAGAGACGGGTAACTCCTCTATGGTGAGCTTTTCAAGAAGCTTTTTCCTGGAGGTGGCCTGCTTTGACTTGGAGGCGTTGGAGCTGAATCTCTGGATAAAGGATTTAAGCTCGGCAGCTCTGTCAAGGGCTTTTTTGTTGTCATTCTGTCGCTGACGAACCAGCAGTCTGCTTGCCTGGTACCAGAAGTCATAGTTGCCGACAAAAACTCTTATCTGTCCGAAATCTATATCTGCAATGTGGGTGCACACCTGGTTCAGGAAATGGCGGTCGTGGGAGACCACTAGGACCGTATTCTGGAACCGGAAGAGAAACTCTTCAAACCATTGTATGGAACTATGGTCAAGATGGTTGGTGGGCTCATCAAGGAGAAGGACATCCGGGTTTCCAAAAAGGGCCTGGGCCAGAAGAACCCTGACCTTGTCTGTGGGGTCAAGTTCTTTCATTCGTTTCTGGCAGAGCTCGTCGCTGATACCGAGACCGTGGAGCAGGGTTGCGGCTTCAGACTCGGCCTCATATCCGTTCATGTCGGCAAACTGGGCTTCAAGATTTGCCGACAGGATTCCGTCCTCTTCTGTGAAATCAGGCTTTGAGTAGATGGCGTCCCGTTCGTTCATAACCTGATAGAGTTTCGGGTGTCCCATGATCACCGTTGATATGACAGTTTCCCGATCAAAGGCAAAGTGATCCTGCTGGAGCACGGCGATCCTCTCGTCAGGTCCCACACTTACACCGCCCTGGTCTGGTTCGATCTCTCCTGCCAGGATTTTTAAGAGGGTGGATTTGCCGGCTCCATTGGCACCAATCAAGCCGTAGCAGTTACCCGGTGTAAATTTTATGTTTACATCTTTGAACAAGA
>JAVERV010000131.1:0-7679 GCA_034006945.1 Desulfobacterium sp.
CATAAAAAAACAGATCATGGGGTCTGGCATTCGCAACCGTCAGGTTCAGTGCATTGCCATCCCGCCTTCCAGCCCGTCCGATCCGCTGCAGATAATTTGCCTGTGCCGGGGGCACGGAACAGAGAATCAAAGAGGACAGGTCACCGATATCAATCCCCATTTCAAGCGTGGGGGTACAGGAAAGCAGGTTCGGATACCAGGGTTTACGCGTGCCATCATTTGATTTAAATTCCTTCTCAAGCTGTTCCCGTTCATCCCTCTTTAAAAGACCGGTATGTTCCCTGGCAAAGATGCGTTCAACGTCACCTGTGGCATATAATTTCCCGTAGTAATCGACACCAACCTGGAAAGGTTCATATTGGCCGTAACAGTGAAACCGCTGACAGGGAGAACCTTCAAAATGACTGCTTTCTTCTTTTGCAACGGAGATATTATGTCCGCAGGATTGACAGCGAAGCTGTGTGACGTTGGATGAAACCCTGAGCGCTTCAGGCCGTATACCCCATACAGTATCTCCCCTTACTGATTTCTGCTCGAGCATTCCCTGCTTCACAAGTTCTTTAAGAACAAGGTCATAAAACGGCTGTGATGCGGTGATGACAAACGGTGAAATGGTATACAGGCATTTATCCACCCAGCTCTGATACCATGTGAAGCGGGAAGCGTTGGCGCTGAACAACTGGTCAAACCGGCTGCCTCTTTTTGTGGTTAAAAAGGATGGGGTCCGGGAGTTGGGACCGAAATTCGGCATCCAGTTCATCCGGTTAAGAAGAAACGGTGTCCCATGACTTTCAATAAATGAATCCAGAGCAGGAAGATAGATCCCGCCCTGGTTTTTCAAATGCACAAAAAATCCCAGCAAAAACCGGATCAGCATATCCCGCTCAATGTCTCTTAATATGCCAATCTCATTTTGAATGGGTTCAAGCAGGCGATCGACGGCCAGGTTCAGTTTCTCCGGGTCCAGATAAGCCACAGAGGAACTGGTTTTTTCAAGGGTCCTGCCAACTCTGGCCTGAAAACCATATTCACTGACAATCTCCCATCCAACCCGGTTATTGACATTCTTCAGCAGGGTAGACTCTTTTGACAGGCTTCCATTTTTTTTCAGATAATCATAATCCTGCAGCCACTCCATATTCGGCGCAAGAAAGGTAGAAATATATCTGTCCTGATCAATTTTTCCGGTCCAATAATCAATAAAGGTGTCCGGCAATTGGGCAAGTGTTTTGCCGTCTCCGGTTTTAAGAATCACATCCTGAAGAGCGGTTCTAAAATTAAACCGAAAGGTCCGGCCATTAAAAAACCCCGCCCGATGGGCAGCATCCTGAACATTGTCGGAAAAGGTCAGCAGTTTTTTATCATCGTTATACGTGGATGAATACAGCTGAACGATCATAACAGAAGTCAGGCTCGCAGCCCTTGAACCCAAAAGGGTCAGACTGTTCTTTGAATCGCAATAAGGGCAGTCATTAACGCTTACTTGCCTGTTGCCCCTTGAAACACGCACATCCGGCATATAGACCAGAATCAAATCTTCATTCTCACAGATCGGGCAGCGGTCTAAGTTTGCCTTGGCTGTGACATTTAAGCAGCTGCTGCAAAAATAGTACATGCCGATTTTCTGATCCCGTACCCTTGCTTCCCCATTCTCCTTTGAAACCGGCAGACCTGGCTGTCCGTCTTCCGGAAAAAGGTAAACCACCTTGGGATCATGACTGAAAAAAGCATGGTAATAATCCTTTAGCTGTCCTGAAATTTCAGAGCTTACTTTTCTTTTCAATCCCGACCAGCCCATACTTCCGCATTCCCGGCAGTGTACCAGGGGCAGATGGGTTTTTAACTGATCTTCATTTAAGTCGTCTGCAAAGCGCAGGCGAGGCTTTTTTGAAACTTCGGCAATCATGCGCCGCAACTCCCGCATCCAGAGCTGAACCCGGACATTTAAAAACGGGCGGACGAGTGTTTTTTCACTGCCGTCAAGTTCTTTGGAGACCACTGGTATCCGGGCTTCGGAGACCAACGCCAGGAGGCTGCCCAACAGGTTCAACTTGTACGACTGATCATCTGTTTTGAGCCCTTTGGTGACCCGCTCAAGCTGGATAAGAATATCATCGACCCCAAGAATTGTTCCTCGAAGCACCTTTAGCAGATTCTGAAAAAACAGGTGTTCTCGGATCTTTTTCCCCAAATCGATTCGCCAGCCGGAATCGCTGAAAACACCGGAAATCTCTTCATCCAGCCAGAGCCTGTGCTGTGCCTGAATATATTCTTCATAATTATTGTAGCTGGCCGGATCAAGGTCAGCCGACTCTTCCTGGGGGATAATATCCACATGGGATATCAGGCTGTCGCCAAGGAATTCACCGGCACTCTTTCGGGACTCGGTGATAATTGAATTTGCTGTAAATTTTTCACCAAAAACAGCAGCTGAATATTCTGTCAGATCTGCCTGTTCTTCCTGGCTCCCCAATGTAGCGGATGTCCCCACACAGCAAAGATAATCCGGTTCAATGGCCAGCCTGGCTTTTAAACGCCGGATCAGACAGGCAAGGTCAGATCCTTGGGCTCCGTCAAAGGTATGGAGTTCATCCACCACAAGAAACCGCAGGGTGTCTAAACGGTTGTGTTGCCATAAAGGGCGATCATCCGGCCGGATCAACAGATAGTCCAGCATTTTGTAGTTGGTAAGCAGAATATCCGGCGGCGAAATCCGCAGCGTTTGTTTATCCGAAATCAGCCGGTCTGGTGTCATGAGCATGGACGGATCTTTTTCCCGCTGGCCAATATAGATCCCGGCCGTGACATGCCCTTTGAGCTTGCTGTTGTGGATCAGTTTAGCAAGCCTCCCTGCCTGGTCCGTGGCAAGGGCGTTCATGGGATAAATGAGGATGGCTTTAATTCCGGGTTCTCCCCGGTGGCGGTAACAATAGTCAAGGATGGGATAGGTAAAACATTCTGTCTTACCAGACCCTGTGCCGGTGGCGACAATGGTGGATTGCGGGTTCGGTCCGGACAGTCGGTCAAAGGATTTTTCCTGGTGAAGATACGGCGGAAACTGCATGGGCAGGTCTGAAAAATAATCGGTCCCGCCTTTGCCCTGCTGAAAGGGAAGCTGGATGTCAAGAAACGGGCCTTTGAAAACGTTGCCCGGTTCTGTTAGAAAATTTTCAAGAATGTTGGAAAAAAAAGGCGTGGTAACCGGAAACGTAGTGCGCAGGAAATCCTTGATACCTTGTTCAACATGCTGGGCCAGAACGGATGGGATCATGCTTGGCCCTCCTGGTCCTTGAACCGGCGCTCAAATTCTGCCCACACAACTTCATAGTCCTTTTCTCGGTCGCATCGGTCAAAGGGGGCTTCGTAGGTGATAGTACGTTCGATTGGGCCACCGGGCATGGTGTCGTCGATTATTATGCGATCCACTGTTCCGGAGGTCATGTCTTTAATCTCGTTCCATTCCGGGCGGGAAAATCCCACACCTACCAGGCCTTTACTTGCAGTGAACACAATGCGGCCTTTTTGATCATACCAGGTATCGGTCTCATACTGACGCATGACCGGAAACTGGACCCGGTAAATGCTTTTCAGCTCGTCCAGGGTTAGTCCCAGAGCCATGGCCGTCAGCACATCGATTTCCACCAGAGCCTGACGCCGGGCATAATCAGTGCGCAGGGCGCAGTTGCGTTGCCAGGTCGGAGTGAGGTCGGCAAAAAAACAACTGGGAAGCCGGTGATCAGATTTAGCCCAGAGTTCATTGCAGAATGACTCCTGGAAATTTTCCTTCCAGAGTTGACCATAATGATTTGTTACGCAACAAAGGATAATGCCTCGGCAAAAGGTCATGGACTGCATTCCTTGCAAGTAATATTCTGACATTAAGGGTATTTGATGAATATTGCCGGTGGTAAAATCTCCCTTACCGGTTGTTTTAACCCAAAAATCAAAAACAATGGACTGAACGAAACAATAAGTTGAAACTAAATATTCTGTTTTTAAAAAAGTGGTTGAGACAACCGTATGCAAATGGCCAGCTCTAATAGGGATGATATTGCTTATAAAGGTTCTTTCACCTGACTGACTTAGCATTCGTCTATTGGCCAACCGATAACAATCCGTCACCAGCCTTTCCCCATCTTTTACCTTAAATCTCGGCGTCCGCCGCCGATACTCCGCTGGATCACAATCCGGCACATAATTTGTCCTTGGCAAATAATCATCCGGCAGGGTCGTGAGGTCAAGGATATCGTAATGGGAATTTTGGGTGCATTTTGCCCGTGGTGTTTTGTAAAAGGGATTGCCCACAAAAAAATGGGGGCCGGAGAGAATCCATTCCCCGGCATGTTTTGGAAAGCGGGTTTTCCGGCGGATGGTGTGATCTTTTTGCGCATTGGTTTCATTCCAATGCTGCGTTGCAAAAATTTCATTACCCAAATCTCCCAACCGATGTGGTTGGGTTGCGAATTTATTAAGCACCCCTACCAGTTGACGAGAATGCAGGGCCGGAAGCCGGGCCTGAAGAGGTTGAGTGCCGGCTTCATCATAGAGCCGAGCGAACAGAGATAAAACGTTTTCAGTGACTTCTACTATCCGATCTTTATGGCCTTGAATATTCCATTTATTGTCATCATCCTTGATGCCCGGCACCGGACCGAATCCCCCATGGGCAAAGCAGGCATCCACGGTGGAGGGAATATAGAGATTGGCAATATGGGAAAAATCCGTCTGTTTTTCCACACCCGGACGGTTCTGAAACAGGTTGACGCTGAATTTTGCGTGGTGATCCACATCTGAAAAAAGATTCAATTCATTCTGAAACTGAAAATGATACCGTAGCCGGGGATACACCTCAGCCCGAAATCTCCCGCCCTTGGGATCATCATAAATGCCTTCCGGATGAAGAAAGGCAGACACACCCGTCTCTGCTTTGCTGATCATCCATGCCTGGGGCAGAAAGCATTTGTAAAGATTGGCTTTCTGCCCAGCCAACAAAGCATAATTTTGATTTGCATTCAGAAAATTTTGGGTTCCGTCCGCATCTTCAAATCCACTCAGATAAGTATCCTTCAAGCCAAAGGTTTCCATGGCCGCATCCCGGGTTGCCGCTATTGCCGAGGCCGACATCTTTCGCAGCACAAACAGCGGGTCCGCATCACCCAATACCCCGCCTTCATTCCACTCCACCTTAATCCACGGCGGATTCCCCAGCACCAGATCAAACCCACCCTGACTTTCAAATAAATCCGCAAACTCAAGTTCCCAGTGCAGATACCGGTATCTTTCAGCCAATTCCTTTACCAGGCCAAGGCGTTTATTTTCCTGGCACAACCTGTCCACATCCACATGTCCCAGTTCATTCAACAGATTCAAAGACAGCTGCTTGGGTCGGGTATCAGGAAACATTAACTGCTGGCCATCTTCATCCACATTGGTGTCGTAAAGGTTCCCTTCAAGGATAAGAGAAAGATCAAACAGAAACTCCGCCCGGCTGGGCAGAAGATCCGCTTCCTGGAGGGGCCAGAACCACAGGGCGCACCAGTAATTCATCACCAGCTTCAACCGTCTGTAGGGGCTGGAGTCCCGGACATTTTTGGAAAACATCTCCTGCTGATAGATCCGGTCTTTAAACTCCGTGGTGGTAAGCTGTGTTTTTTTACCTGAAGTTTTTTGCCCAAAAACATACAGCGGGTCTGTGGTCCGTTCGTCAATGTATCGCTGCATCTCCGCATGTTTTTTCCAAAGTTTGTCTATGGCAGCGGATAATTTTTTGAGCTGGTCAATTTCACTCTTTAAGAAAGGCTTTGTAAAATCCTTTCGCCATTCGTTAATTGCCTTGATTTCATCAGGTGCCATCTGCTTGATGACTTTATCCTTGTAATTCGCCATGCCTTTATCCGGCAGCAGAAAATGGTAGACGGTATTGGCTTCCCGTTTCTCACCGGGCATCACCCGCTGGGGGACCTCATCCAGCCACAGGGGATCGGTTTTCTGCTTTTTTCTCAGCAGGCTTTCATGAAACACCTGGCGCCGGGCACCGATCAGCGAATTGCCGCACACCAACTGCATGCCAAACCAGGGCACAAATCCGCCTTCATAGATGGTGTTGAGCCATAAGGAGACTTCCGCCAGTTCAACCGCCACAGGGTTTAAATCCACCCCGTAGACATTGTTGTCGGCAATATACATTTTCACTTTTTGAAGCTCTTTGGGATAATCATCATGGGAAATGGTCTGATCGATTTCCTTTTGTTTCAGGTCCAGGTAGGCTTTGGATAGCTGATTGACCGCTTCATTCAAAAACGCTGCACTCCCCATGGCAGGCTCGCACACGGTCAGCGCCAGAATTTCATCAGCTGTTTTGTCTTTGAGCAATTCTTTTAATGCATATTTGACCAGACACTGGGTCAGCACTTCCGGGGTGTAATATGAGGCTGATTTTTCCCGGTCCCGGCCTGCCAATCGGTATATAAAAGTCCCTTTATCATATTTGACAAGAGTCCCGTCTTCATTAAACACCCGCTCATCTTCAACGTATTGCTCAATGTCTTCGGGTTTTACAAAATAGGCGGTATCCAGCACATTGTGATTTTCACCGGCTTTTTTTACTTCATACAATTCGGTTTCAGCAAAAAAGCCCTGGTAGGAGAGCAGCGCTTCGTAGACCGCCCCCAACTGGTTGATACCCAGCTGTGAATAGGAGATGCGGCCACGCCGGTTATTTTTCCCCTTTTTTTCTCTGGATAGCGACATCAGCTCTATTATTCGTTGCATCACAGAGTTTCTGATCTTTACCCTGTTTAAAAAAGGCGTCTGTTTGGGATCAAAAAGATGACTGCGCAAAGGAACAATATTAAACGTGTGGTGATCCGGGCTTGCGAAGACATCCATTTCCTTTGGTTGGAAACCATTGTAAAGTAGGTCAAACAGGGTTTGGATGGATTGATGGAGATAAAAACCATTTTTGGATTCATCGGTGGTCAGCTTCACCATTTCAAGATCACGCAGGGACTCCAGACTGTACCCTTTCCGGAATTCTTCTGATTTGTCCGGCAGATATCCCAGCTCGGGTCTTGCTTCGATATAAAACAAAAACAGCATTCGGTACATATAGCGTAAGAGTTCACGGGTCAGCTGACCGGCCATGTCCCGGCCGTAGATTTTTTCATGAAGTGTTCCCGTAAGATACCAAACCGCCTCATTGCCCAACAACTCGATCGCCTCACGCAAAGAGTATTTCAGGTCTTCAGATACGGCAAAGGCATGCTTATGGGAATTTTCATCCAGGGTGTCTAAAAGCGGCATGCCGTCTTTGGGGCAGATGGAGTCCCGGTGTAAAAGCGCTGCCATGGCCTGCAGGGTGGATGTTTCCCTGCGGTCTAAGATATCCCGCACATTAAAGCGCAGTAGCCTTTTTTCATGCCACTTGGTCCGGTCCAGAAGGATGATCTGGGTAAAACTGATCAGGATCACCCACCGGGGAGGCTCGGATCTGCCGAAAACCTGCCGGGTAATGATTTCTTCCATTGGTGAATCCAAGAGTTTCTGGATCTCTCCATCCGTTGGATATTGTTCCAACAGGAATATTAACTCCAAAGGATCAGCCGCTTCATCATCCACATTGACCGCTTCAATGACCCAGAGTTCCGGGGAACCGTCTGATCGGTTGATGCCGCCGGCCA
>JAVERV010000132.1:0-7595 GCA_034006945.1 Desulfobacterium sp.
GTGATCCTGTGGAAAAGGGTGATCCCGTGGTGGTGGTATCTGCCATGAAGATGGAGACCACCCTGACTGCACCCCATGGGGGAACGGTTACCAGGATCGGGGTAAAACAGGGGGACAAGGTTATGCCCGGTGATATTCTCGTGGATATTGAAAAGGGCATTGAAAATGATGAGCAGAATAACCCTGACAAGGAGGAGTCATGACCGACCTGTTATATGAGGTAAAAGACCATATCGCCTGGGTGACCATCAACCGGGAACGCCAGAGAAATGCCATCAGCCCGCATGCGATTCAACTTTTTTTAAACTGCCTGAATGACGCTGAATCTGACTCAAAAGTACGGGTGGTGTGCCTGACCGGCGCAGGGGACAAGGTCTTTTGTTCAGGGGCAGATCTGGGGGCTGCCATGCACGAGACCCCGGAAAAAAAAGCGATCATGTTTGGCCAGTATGCACAGCTTTTAACCAGGATATCTCAATTTCCCAAACCGACCCTGGCAAGAATAAACGGCCATTGCCTGGCTGGCGGCACCGGATTCATGCTTGCCTGCGATATCGTCATTGCCAGGGATGACGCACTTTTCGGCACCCCGGAAGTCAACGTGGGGCTTTTTCCCATGATGATCGGAGCCCTGATCTTCAGAAACGTCCTGAGAAAAAAAGCAATGGAAATGGTTCTCCTGGGGGAAAAAATGACCGCAGAAAAGGCTCTGGAAATGGGCATGGTCACCCGGATTTTTCCCCCTGGGAGTTTTGATCAGGAGACCCGGGCGATTCTTTTGACCCTTGCAGGCAAAAGCCCCCTGGGAATAAAAATCGGCAAACAGGCATTTCAGGAGGTTGAAGGAATGCCCCTGGGCCTGGCTGTTGAAACCCTGGCCACAAAACTTGAACAGGTGGCTGCCACAAAGGATGCGGCAGAGGGCATAACAGCTTTCTTTGAAAAGAGAACCCCCAACTTTACCGGAGAATAAGAGAGGAATCATGAACGATAAATCCGACGATACATCCAACAATACATTGATCATAGCCAACTGCAGCGGGTTCCTCGGGGATCGGTTTTCTGCGGCAAAAGAAATGGTAACCGGGGGCAGGATAGATGTCCTTACCGGAGATTACCTGGCTGAGCTCACCATGGCTCTGCTGTTCAGTATGAAGATGAAATCCCCGGATAAAGGATATGCAGCCCCCTTTTTAAAACAGATGGAAGAGGTCATGGGCCTCTGCCTTGACCGGGGGATCAAGGTGGTTGCCAATGCGGGCGGTCTTAACCCCCTGGGACTTTCTGAAGAGCTGAAGAAAATCGGTCAGGCCCTGGGCCTTAACCCTTCTGTGGCAACCATTACCGGTGATGATCTTCTGGCAACCCTTTCAGCCCTCCAGGCAAAGGGAGAGGCCTTTACCCATCTTGACACGGGAATGGATTTAAAGGCTGCCCAGGGAAAACCTATCACGGCCAATGCCTACCTGGGAGGATGGGGAATCACCCGGGCCCTTAACATGGGTGCAGACATTGTGGTGACAGGAAGGGTCGCCGATGCTTCCCTTGTATCCGGGCCCTGTGCCTGGAAATTCAAATGGAAGGAAAATGACTGGGACAGGCTGGCCGGTGCCTATGCCGCAGGACATATTATCGAATGCGGCACCCAGGCCACCGGGGGCAACTACTCGTTCATTGATGAGGTGCCATCCTATACCAACATGGGTTTTCCCGTTGCCGAGATGCACGAGGACGGATCATTTGTCATCACAAAGCACCCTGGCACAGGAGGCCTTGTATCCAAGGGAACGGTCACGGCCCAGCTGGTATACGAAATCAGGACTCCCGCCTATCTCACCCCGGATGTTACGGTTCGCTTCGATACCCTTGAAATGGTAGAGGAGGGAAAGGACAGGGTCAGGGTTTTCAATACAAGGGGAGAGCCGCCAACGAAAAAGACCAAGGTCTGCATCAACACCCTCTGGGGCCATCGCAATACCATGACCGTGGTGCTCACTGGTTTGGATATTGAGAAAAAGGCGGCCATTGTAGAAAAAACCCTGTTTGAACTCCTGGGGGGAAAAGAGCAGTTTGCCGAGGTGGAAACCCAGTTGATTCGATCTGACAGGGAGAATCCAGCTACAAATGATCTGGCCTTTGCCCATCTTCGCATCTCAGTCATGGATCCTGATTCAAACAGGGCTGGTAAGTTTTTTTCTAGCAAAATCGTGGAGATGGCCCTTGCAAGTATTCCCGGATTTACCCTTACAGGCCCTCCTTCCAAGGCAAGTCTGGCCATTCGTCACTGGCCCTCGTTGATCTCAAACGAACTTATCCTTCAGCAGGTTCATTTGAACGATGAGGTCGTTGATATTGAACCTGGCACTTGGGGAAAAGAGCAGGCCCTCGTAGGGCCGGATGTTCAGGCAAAAGTCGTGAACCAAGAATCTATTCCCTCTAACCAAGCCGCCGTTCCAACCAAAAAAATCCCCCTTGGACATCTCTTTGCCACCCGGTCCGGGGATAAGGGAGGCAATGCCAATCTCGGGGTATGGGCAAGGGATAGTGTTGGATTTTCATTTTTATCCGAATTTCTGACGGTTGATCGGTTAAAATCACTCTTGCCCGAACTATTGCCCCTTGGGGTTGAGCGGTATGAGTTGCCAAATATCCTGGCACTCAATTTTTACATCAAGGGTTTATTGGGGCACGGTGTGGCGGCTTCCATGAGGAGTGACCCCCAGGCTAAAACACTTGGGGAGTATTTCAGGGCCAAAATCATCGAGGTGCCGGTATCGGTTTTAGAATCGGATCAAAAAGTATAGCCTAATAGTTGTAACTATTAGGTATAAAAAACGGGAGAAGAGATGTACTTTAACAGGGAGCATGAACTGGTTCGCAAGGCTGTCAGGGATTTTGTAAAAAAAGAGATCAATCCCCATGTGGATGAGTGGGAAGAGGCGGGTATGATCCCCCTCCATGACCTTTTTAAAAAAATGGGAGACTTAGGGTTCCTGGGCATTCGCTTTGATGAACGATATGGCGGGGAAGGCCTTGACTACTGGTATGAGACCATAGTGCTGGAAGAGTGTGGCAGGATTAACTGCGGTGGAGTTCCCATGGCTATTGCGGTCCAGTCCAACATGGCAACCCCTGCCATTGCGGAATTCGGGTCCGAGTATTTAAAACAGACCTATTTAAAGCCGGCCCTTAAAGGGGATATGGTAGCCGCCATTGCCGTGACCGAACCCGATGCAGGATCCGATGTGGCCGCCCTCAAAACAACGGCCGTGAAACAGGGCTCTCACTATATCCTCAACGGATCCAAGACCTATATCACCAACGGACTCCAGGCTGATTTTTTAACCCTGCTTGCAAGGACAAGCGATGATCCCGGCTATCACAGTTTCAGCCTTTTTGTTGTTCCCACCAACCTGCCCGGATTCCAGGTTTCCAAAAAACTCGACAAACTTGGAATGCGCAGCTCTGATACTGCGGAGCTCTATTTTGACAACATGGAAATTCCCGCTGAAAATCTGATCGGTGTCGAAAACGAAGGCTTTATCCACCAGATGCAGCAGTTTCAACACGAACGCTTCAGTGTTTTACCCATGAGCTATATCGGTATCCGAGAGATGATCTTTGAAACAATAGAGTATTTAAAGGGAAGGATTGTCTTTGGCAAACCCCTGATCACAAAACAGGTTCTCCGCCACCGCCTGGCCAACTGGCTTGCCCAGGCCGAGAGCATCCAGCAGTTGACCTACCATATCGTTCGCATGAAAATGGAAGGTAAGGATGTCACAAGGGAAATTTCCATGGGGAAATTGTTGGGCGGTGACCTGTTAAACGATGTCTCCTCCGGATGTCTTCAGATGTACGGCGGCATGGGATTCATGAATGAAATGAATATTTCCCGGCGCTTCAGGGATTCACGCCTGCTCTCCATTGGTGGTGGGGCAAGCGAGGTTATGTGCGAAATCATTACCAAAACCTATGGGTTTTGATTGCGGTATATATGAGGAACGATTATGCTTTTTAGGTTTGATGGAAATTCACCTGTTATCGGCAAGGACAGCTACGTTAGTGAGACCGCCCAGGTCATCGGGAATGTGGTGATTGGCGACAATTGCTATGTGGGACACGGGGCCATCCTCAGGGGAGATTACGGCCGTATCGAAATCGGGAGTGGAACGGCCGTGGAAGAAGCCGTGGTGATTCATTCCCCACCCACATGTACATATCGAATTGGCAAAAGCGTTACCCTGGGGCATGGGGCCATTCTCCACGGTAATATCATCGGTGATTTTTCGGTCATCGGCATGGGGGCTATCCTGAGTGTTTTTTCAGAAACAGGGGAATGGAGCATTGTAGGAGAAGGCAGCTTGGTCCGGGCCAACCAGAAAATTGCGCCTGGGGTTGTGGCCGTGGGAAATCCTGCCCACGTAGTCAGGGATGTTACCGAAGAGGATCGTAATCTTTGGAATTACGGTAAAAAAGTCTATGTGGATCTTGCCCTGAAATATCTGGACCAGGGCATGGTCCTGATTCAATAAATATTTAATTTGACAAGGGTTTAATATGGTATTGAGTAAAATAGAGATCAGAAAAAAAAACATTGTAGATACAGCTGCAAGGGTGTTTGCAGAGAGAGGATTTCAGGAAACCACTATCACGGAAATTGCAAACGAGGCCAAGGTTTCGGAGGCCTCTATCTATGAATATTTTTCAACCAAGGAAGGACTCCTGTTTTCCATACCTGGAGAAATCAGCCAGGATCTTTTTGAGGTCATGGCTTTTCATCTGAAATTGATTCGAGGAACGGCCAATAAGCTGAGGGCCATTGTTTTTCTACTCATGGATTCCTACCAGAGTAATCCTGATTTTGCAGCGGTTCTCATGCTGTATCTAAAACATAACAAGAAGTTTCTTGATACTGAGGGTCACCATGCCATCAAACAGGGGATAAAACAGATTACCAGGACCATTGAGGAGGGGATTGAGAACAATGAACTTAAAAAAGACCTAAATCCTTATCTGGTGAGAGCCATTATTCTCGGGAGCATTGAACATTTGGTGACCAACTGGGTCATGACCGGGACGCCTGAAACCCTCACAGATCTTGTAGATCCCATGATTGACAGCATTATCCAGGGTATTGAAGTCCCTGATGAACCCCGCTGAGCTACCCAAAACCAATGTGGGAAAGGTTCTCAGGAAGGATTTAAGGGCCCTGGAACTTTCCAGGAGGAGTTGACATGTACAACCATCTGTTCAGTCCCATTACCATCAACGGCCGGGAGATCAGAAACAGGATCGCCTATCCATCTCTGGGGCTGTTATATTCCTATGACACCAGACTCAACGATCGTTATTATAATTTTTATGACGAGATTGCCCGGGGCGGCGCCGGCATTGTCACGGTAGGTCCAGTTGGGGTGGATTTCATCGGTGCGGGATTTGTTCCTCTTTCCCTTGCCAGGGATGAGGCCATCGACTCTTTTTCCAAGGCCGCAGAAGTGATACGCAGCAGGGGTGCCAGCCCCTGGATTCAGCTCTTCCATGGAGGCGGCTATACCCATCCTTTTCTCATTAACAATGAAACCCCCATGGCACCGTCCGCCGTGTTCTCAAAATATTCCAAAACAACCCCGAGGGCGATGAGCCTGGAAGAGATAAAGGGGGTCCAGGCAGCCTTTGCAGACGCAGCCCAAAGGGCAAAGGAGGCGGGTTTTGAGGGGGTAGAAATCATCGGGTCGGCCGGGTATCTTATCACCCAGTTTTTATCTGTCTTAACAAATCTGAGGGAGGATGAATACGGGGGCAGCTTCGAAAACAGGGTTAGGTTCCCAAGGGAGATCATCCAGATGATCCGGGAGCGTGTGGGGCCGGCCTATCCCATTGGCGTGAGAATGGCTGGCAATGATTTTGTGCCGGGTTCTACCGGTGATGATCTCACCCCTGAGATTGCCAGGGTATATGAACGGGCAGGAGCCGATGTGCTCAATGTCACCGGGGGATGGCATGAATCCAGGGTTCCCCAACTGCCCATGGAGCTGCCCCGGGCTGGGTTTTCTTTCCTGGCCATGAATATCCGCCGGGCTGTTTCCATTCCAGTCATGGCATCCAATCGCATAACAACGCCTGACCAGGCAGAAAAAATACTTGCAGACGGCCAGGCAGACATGGTGAATCTCGGCAGGGTGCTCATCGCAGATCCCTTCTGGCCGGCCAAGGCCAGGGCTGGGAAGCCCCAGGAGATCAGACCCTGTGTGGCCTGTTCCCAGGGGTGCACCGATGAACTGTTCAACGGCAGGCCGGTCTCGTGCATTGGCAATGCAAGGGCAGGATTTGAGGGAGAGCGAATCATAAAAAAAACGACCAGTCCCAGAAAGGTGATGGTGGTGGGTGCAGGGGTTGCAGGTCTTGAGGCGGCCATAACCGCCAGGCAGGCGGGACACAGGGTGGAGATATACGAAAAGACCGGAGATATAGGCGGTCAGATATGGATTGCAGCAGCTCCCCCCCATAAGCAGGAGCTGCTCGAATTTATCCGGTATTACCGGGCCATGGTGGAAAAATATGAGATTCCAATCCATTTGAACACCTGTGTGGATCTTGCTTTGATCAAAAAGGTCAACCCCGAACATCTGATCATTGCCCAGGGTGCTGCGCCCCTTATTCCGCCCATTGACGGAGTAAAGGATAAAAGTGTACGGTCGTCCTGGGAGGTGTTAAAGGACAATCCCTGCCTTGGCAGACGGGTGGCGGTTATCGGCGGCGGAGCCGTGGGGCTCGAGACCGCCCATTTTGCAGCTGTAAAAGGAACACTCTCACCCGAGGTCCTCCACTTTTTGATCACCTACCAAGCCCTTGGGATGGACAGGATAAAACACTATATGTTTAACGGCGCCTCTAATGTTACGTTATTTGAAATGCTGGAAAAAGCCGGCCAGGATGTGGGTAAATCCACCCGGTGGATACTCATGAACAATTTAAAGAGGTACGGGGTTACAATTAAAACCGGCTCCAGGGTGATCTCCATCAAGGATGGTCAGGTGACCTATGAACGGGGCGGGGAGATGCTCCAGGATGATTTTGACACGGTGATCCTGGCCGCAGGCTCAAGCCCGGTTAAAACCCTGGAGGATGGAATTTCTGATCTTAATATCCCCTGGTCAGTCATTGGTGATTGTGTTCGGCCAGGTAAAATAAACGACGCTATCCACGGGGGGTTTTTAACGGCTGTCGCAATTTAGACCGGATAACGAACAGGGAGAATACAAATGTTTGACCATCCTTAATATCTATCCCGTAGAACGTATCGTCAGGGATCTCGGCCTTGCCTCCATCTGGACCGGGACCAACGAGGTCATGTCCATGATCATCGCCAATGAATGGTACAAGCAGTAAATCTGTCCCGGGGAACTGATATGAAAAAAAGACCTCCGAGTTCCCATGGAACAGAAAACTCAGACCTCCCATGTCCTGTACGGCAGTCCTTCCCTATCTCCTCAACTCATAAAGCAATGGCATATTTCTTGCTGATATTTTTCCAGCGGTGAGAATCTTGTAAGCTTTTTATCCCTGGGGCTGAGGTCAAATCCGCCCCTAAT
>JAVERV010000133.1:0-7592 GCA_034006945.1 Desulfobacterium sp.
CTGATGCTCCTTATGTCCACAAGGTCCGGCACATTGGTAAAAGTCATGGTTCCATCCACAAGGATGGAGGATGCAACAAGGGGAAGCGCTGCATTTTTAGCACCACTGATCCTCACCTTGCCCGTCAGACGCTTTCCGCCTCGAATTTCTATTTTATCCATCTATAAATAAACAACCCACCATATTTTAAAAGATTAAAAACTATTTTCCATCCAATTCTGGAACATATCATTACCCATGAAAAAATGATACTCGATGATGATATTTTTTGACAATTATCCTATTGTCTGCAATTCAGACCGGAGCCATGGTTCTCTGGATTAAAAAGACTGAAACCCAAACCTGTTTATTAAACCGCAATAAAGTGCGGCCGCAAGGGTAGCCATAGACTTGTTTTGGGCAGTGTTACCCCTTCAGAATGCTGTACACACAATAGAATGATATGCCCAAAGTTAAATGCCATTCGCTTTGTTTCCTTGACATTGATATTTTGTGTCTATAAAGTTATTTTTCAAATCCTAATTAACTGTAAAATCGGAGAAAGGGGCTGCTCATGGATATGAAGCGCAATTACTATGAAGATATTCGCCTGATCTCATCACCGGTTGTCGGCTTCTGGTTCGCAGCACTTCTGGTATCCCTTTACCTGTTTCCATCCTTAGTTGATAATTATTATATCTATGTAGCCAATTTTATTGCCATCAATATCATTGTGGTCACGGGCTTGAATCTTATGGTTGGATATACGGGCCAGATATCCCTTGGTCATGCCGGATTTTTTGCCATAGGGGCCTATGGCACGGTAATCCTCATTGTAAAGGCAGGATTCCCTTTTTTACTGGCACTGCCCTGCTCCGCCCTTATAGCGGCCGGGTTTGGCTTCCTCCTGGGCTTGCCTGCCCTGCGCCTTGAAGGCCCCTATCTTTCCATTGCCACCCTGGGATTTGGTCTCACCATTACCCAGATCATCGGACGCATTGATCTGTTCGGTGGTAGAGAAGGGCTCCATGCCCCTGAGATCGTCATTGGTCCCTGGATAATTGATACGGACAAAGAATTCTACTACCTGCTGATCACCCTGACCATCCTCCTTTTGCTTTTCATGCGGAATCTGATTAAAACCCGGGTGGGCAGGGCATTTATCGCAATACGGGATGCAGATATCGCAGCCCAGACCATGGGGGTCAATATTGTCTACTATAAGACCCTTGCCTTTGCCGTGTCCGCCTTTTATGCCGGGATTGGCGGTGGTCTCTATGCCTTTGTCTTAAAGTTCATTGATCCTGAAATGTTTACCCTCATGATGTCCATCATGTTCCTTGCAATGGTTGTGGTTGGGGGTCTCGGCTCCATGATGGGCTCCATCGCCGGTGCCGCTCTCCTGTGCTGGCTGGACTTGAAATTGCGAAACATCCTGGATATCCCCTATGTTGGAGACTGGTTGGAGACCCTTTCCAAATCATGGTTCTCCATTACCGGGGTTTCCAATATTCAGTTTATCGTGTTTGGGTCCATCATG
Organism: Desulfobacterium sp.; assembly: GCA_034006945.1. GTDB lineage: Bacteria > Desulfobacterota > Desulfobacteria > Desulfobacterales > Desulfobacteraceae > Desulforapulum. The sequence goes on from JAVERV010000133.1 coordinate 1,520, forward strand.
ATTCTTATCATGCTGTTTGAGCCCTTGGGACTCTATGGAATATGGTTGAGAACCAAGCGTTATTGGCGGACCTGGCCATTCTAGAGGACGGTTTCTTTTTTGGCATCCCTCATATCGCATAAAAGTAATTTGTACTTGTTAACCACGAAAGGCACGAAAGGCACGAAGAACAGAAGAACACGAAAGAGAAAGGCATCATTCATTTCAGGGAATGGCCATATATTGTAAAACGGAAGATGATGGATGCTTTTTTAAAGAAAGATTTTTTTTGATTCGAGCAAGGAGGCTAAATGATAGATTTTATCCAGATGATTGTAAGCGGCATTGCCGTGGGGAGTTCCTACGCACTCATGGGGCTTGCCATGGTCATTATTTACAAGACATCTGAAGTCCCCAACTTTGCCCAGGGTGAAATGGCACTTATCTCTTCTTTTTTTGCCATGATGCTCCTTACCACCCTGAACATCTCGGTTTATCTTGCTTTTTTCCTTGCCCTTGTCTTTGCCGTCCTGCTTGGGTGTTTTCTGGAATTCGCAATTCTAAGAAGGGCAAAGAACCCGAATATTCTGGGGTTTATAATCATTACCATAGGTATTGAAATGGTTATAGTAGGGCTTGTTTCCTGGAAGTTTGGAGCGGAGCAGAAAACAATGCCCTTCCCAATAGGTCCCTATGATTCATTCATATTCGGGGATATTTTTATCAGCAAATTAGAAGTGCTGACCCTTGTGGCGGCAATGCTTTTAATGGGGGTTCTTTTTTCTTTTTTCAAGTATTCAAAGCTGGGCCTTGCCATGAAAGCCACCCAGCAGAACAGTACAGCCGCCAAAATTGTGGGGATTCGGACCAACCGGATCATGATGGTGACCTGGGGGATATCTTCCCTTGTGGGGGCGGTAGCCGGGCTGTTGCTATCCCCTGTTATCATGCAGCCGTATATGATGTGGGACCCGATGCTCAAGGGGTTTGCAGCCGCTGTCATGGGGGGAATGACCTCTTTACCCGGAGCAGTTGTCGCAGCATATATGCTTGGCATTATTGAAAATTTATTTGGCGGATATATCTCCCTTGAGTTTAAGTCTGTGGTTGCCTTTGCCATTATTGTGATTGTGCTCTGCTTCAAACCCAGCGGACTTTTTGCAAGGCATTACGTGAAAAAGGTATAGCTGGATGATCAAGTTTTTTTGAACCCAATTTTAATGTCAAAATTAATGTAAGGAGGAAATGATGAAAAAAGTATTGACAACGCTGTTTATTTCCCTGGGTTTTTTTCTAGGTATTAGTTCCGGCTTAATGGCCCAGGAGGGTGTCACAGACACAGAAATCCACATCGGGCAGTGGGGCCCCCAGAGCGGACCTGCTGCACCATGGGGGTCTGTGGCTAGGGGAAGCGGTGACTACTTTAAATGGATCAATGAAAATGGCGGCATCCATGGCAGAAAAATTGTCTATCACATGTTTGACGACGGTTACAACCCTGCCAAAACAAAGGCCGGGGTAAAAGAACTTCAGGAGGGCACGGGCATATTTGCCTGGGTGGGCGGGGTTGGAACCTCTTCAGGACTTGCAGTACGGGAGTATCTCATGGACAAAAAAGTCCCCTGGGTAGGGCCTTCCACAGGTTCCCTCGCCTGGGTCTCCCCTCCTTATAAGTATCTTTTTGGTGTATATCCCCTTTATTTCAGCGAGGCAAAAACCCTTGTAAAATATGCGGTTGAAACCATGGATAAAAAACGGGTGGCCGTAATCTACCTCAATGATGAGTATGGTAAAAACGGACTTCGGGGAGCCATGGAACAACTTGCAGTCCACAATATGGAGCTGGTGGCCGAAGTTCCCGTGGAAAAATCCGACACCGATATGAAACCCCACGTAATGAAGCTGAGAAAATCAGAGGCGGACATGGTCCTCCTGTGGGTTACCCCGGATGCTGCCGTGCGCATTGTGGGAACCGCCAAGGCCATGCAGTTTACGCCCCAGTTCATGAGTACCAGCACCCTGTCTGACTTTGCCTTGATGAGCCATATCTCAAAGGGGCTCTGGGAGGGGGTCATCTGTGCCACTTTTGGTGAGCTGACCGATGGGGATGATCCTGGTATGGCGCAATATAAACAAGAGGTGTTTGAAAAATATGCATCCAGGGAAGAACGTTTCAGCCTTTTTTATACAGCCGGTATCATGTTTGCCGAACCCCTGATCGAGGGCCTGAAAAATACGGGCCGGGATCTGACAACGGAAAGATTTGTTACCGAGATGGAGAAAATCAAGGATTTCAAGGGCATCGGCTCACTGGTGAGTTACAAACCCTATGATGCAGATGATATCTACTCCCGCCAGGGTGCACGCCATACCTTTCTGGTAGAATGCCTGGCCGATGGAAAAACCAAAAAACTCACGGGCTGGATGCGAATGGATTAGTATGGGACCCATTTCTTTTTTTGATATCAACAATCTGTTCATCTCCTTTGGCGGCATCAAGGCCCTTCAGGATATAAGCTTTACAATAAAAAAGGGTGAGATCTTTTCTGTGATCGGTCCAAATGGTGCGGGAAAGACCACCCTTTTCAACTGTATTTCAGGGCTGTATAAGCCTGACCAGGGCGATATTGTCCTTAAGGGTCAAAAAACACAGGGAAAAAAACCCGATGTAATTGCCCAAATGGGCATTGCCAGGACCTTTCAGAACATTGAACTTTTTTCCAACATGAATACCATGGAAAACATCATGTCTGGCCGGCATGTTCACATGGAAACCGGCCTTTTCCTGGGGATGCTCATGTGGGGACGAAACTCCTCGGCCGCAAGGGAAGAGATCCGGCACAGGGAAAAAGTCGAGGAGATTATTGATTTTCTGGAGCTTCAGAATGTCAGGGATAAGCTTGTGGGCGGACTTCCCTACGGCACCCAGAAAATTATTGAACTTGCAAGGGCCCTGGCGCTTGAGCCGGAAATTCTTTTGCTGGATGAACCCTGTGCCGGAATGAATTCAGAGGAAAAACAGGACATGATATTCTGGATAAAGGATATCCAGGATGATCTTGGTATCACCATTTTGCTAATTGAGCATGACATGAAGATGGTCATGGATATTTCCGACAGGATAATGGCCATAAATTTTGGAAAAACCATTACCATGGGCCTTCCTGAAGAGGTGCAGCAGAACCCCGAGGTGCTCAAGGCATATATCGGCGAGGAGGATTAAAGATGACCGATCTTCTTGAGGTTAAAAACATTGAGACCTACTATGATCTGGTATATGCCATAAGGGGAGTCTCCTTTACCGTAGAAGAGGGAAGCATCACCGCTATCCTTGGCAACAATGGTGCCGGAAAATCAACCATTTTAAAGAGTATCATGGGGCTCATCGACAACCAGCCGGACAAGGGAACAATCGCCTTTGACGGCAAGCCCATTCTTCATAAGGATACGGAAGAAATCGTGGGCAGGGGAATCGCCTATGTCCCGGAAGGCCGTGAGGTGTTTGAGGAGCTCTCGGTTTATGACCACCTGTTGCTCGGGGCATACACCAGAAATGACAAGGCCGCCATAAGGGAAGATATTGAACAGGTATTTGAATCTTTCCCAGTTTTAAAAGAGCGGACCAACCAGTGGGCCGGAACCCTCTCCGGCGGCGAACAGCAGATGCTCGCCATTGGCAGGGCCCTGATGCTGAGACCCAGGCTGCTTATTCTGGATGAGCCATCTCTAGGACTTTCCCCCATTCTGGTCAAGGAGATTTTTTCCATTATCAAGGAAATAAACAAAAGGGGAGTGACCATCCTTCTGGTCGAACAGAATGCAAAAAAGGCCCTTTCCATCTCCACAACCGGCCTGATCCTTGAAAATGGCAGGTTTGTGAAAAAAGGAGACTCCAGGGAACTTCTGGAAGACAAGGATGTGAAAGAGTTTTACCTGGGCGTTAAGTCTGAAACCTCAGCCAAGGGCTTTCAACGATGGAAAAGGAAAAAAGCATGGCGATGAACAAGGACAGGAGTAGAGCTGACAAGGCCCAGGCAGACGGGGCGAAAACTGTTCCCGGGGTTTTTAATGAAACCGTTGCCAGGAATAAGGATCGCATTGCATTGCGGACAAAGGAACTGGGGCTCTGGCAGGACATCACCTGGGCAAAATACCACGAAAAGGTCTGCTGGCTGGGATCTGCCCTTGTCTCCATGGGATTTAAAAAAGGGGATGCCGCCTGTATCATCGGGGACAATGCCGTGGAATGGGTGGTGGCGGACATGGGCATCCAGTGTGTGGGGGGGATCAGCGTGGGTGTTTATTCAACCAATGCCTGGAGCCAGGTGGAATACGTGGTGACCCACTCGGATGCCAGGTTTTTGTTTGTGGAAAACGAAGAACAGCTGGACAAATGGCTCATGTTCAGGGAGAAAACCCCGCTGGTAAAAAAGGTAATTGTCTGGGATACAAGGGGACTTAAGAATTTTAAGGACCCCATGGTCATGACCTTTGAGGAACTCCTGGAAATCGGGGCCGACATGCACAGGGGAAAACCTGACCTGTTTTTTGATCACCAGGCAAGGATCACCCCCGAAGATACTGCCGTGCTGATCTATACCTCCGGAACAACCGGACCGCCCAAAGGTGCGGAGCTGACCCATGGAAACGTTATCTGGACAGCCAGGGCCGTGGCCCAGACCAATCCTGTTTTTGACACGGACCAGGTGCTCTCCTTTCTGCCCCTGTGCCATATATTTGAGCGGCTTTTTACCGTGTTTATCCATATCAACTATGCCTATACCGTTAATTTTGTGGAAAAACCCGATACGGTCATGGAGAATATGATGGAGGTGTCTCCAACGGTGGGGTATGCCGTGCCAAGGATTTGGGAAAAATATTATTCCAATGTCATGATCAAGATGGCCGATGCCACCTGGTTTAAACGGACGATCTTTGGAGCCGCCCTGAAGATCGGGGAAAAACAGGCAGATCTGGTCATGAACTTCAAACCGGTCCCCCTGGTTCAATCAGCTCTTTTTTTCCTGGCCAGGTTTACGGTTTTCCGGAAGCTCAAAGAACGGCTGGGGTTCGAGCGAATCCGGGTGGCCTACTCCGGGGCAGCCCCCATTTCCCAGGAGGTGCTGCGGTTTTTCCAGGCGATCGACATGAATCTCATTGAAGGATACGGCCAGACAGAGGGCACCGGGGTCACCACCCTTTCCCCGGAAGGCCGGGTCAAGTTCGGCTGTGTGGGCCAGGTCATCAAGGGGACAGACATGAAAATCGCCGAAGACGGAGAAATCCTAGTGCGATCACCCGGAGTCTTTAAGGGTTATCATAAAAATGAAACATCAACCTTAAAAACCGTCATCGACGGGTGGCTGTACACCGGGGATGTGGGAAAAATAGACAAAGACGGATTCTTAATGATCACGGATCGTAAAAAAGACATCATTGTCACGGCTGGAGGCAAGAACATTACCCCCCAGTATATTGAGAACAAACTCAAGGCCAGCATCTATATCAATGATGCCGTGGTCATTGGAGACAAGAGAAAATTTGTCTCCTGCCTTGTCATGATCGACGAGGACAATGTGATGAAATATGCCCAGGACAACAAGATTCAGTTCTCCACCTATGGGGATCTTACCCAGAACGAAGAGATTATAGGCTTGATTGAAAAAGAAATAAAACAGGTCAATGCAACCCTGGCCCGGGTGGAAAGTATCCGAAAATTCACCATACTGCCCAAGAGACTCTACGAGGAAGACGGTGAGGTAACTCCCACCATGAAGATCAAACGAAAAGTGGTTAATGAGCGATTTAAGGATATAATAGAAGCCATGTATTAGCAATCTGTAAGAGAACACATTTCTACTGCCCTTTTTCCCGGGCATGCAGAGTCAATTCAGGAGGACAAAGACCATGAGCCAGCAGTACCTGTTAGATTGACATGGAAAACCCAACGCATATGCCCGGTGTCCAAAGGTTCAATCGAATCTCTTTTGGCGATTCTCCTTTGCAACCTTTGGTTGTTTTCCGGCTTTTCCAATCTTACACCTCACTCATTGATAATTGCTTGTACCTTATGGACAAAATTCGCCCGGGCATT
>JAVERV010000134.1:0-7537 GCA_034006945.1 Desulfobacterium sp.
AGACACACAGGGGTGTAGAGAGCTCTTAAAGGAGGCGGATCTTGCCATGTACGAGGCTAAAAGATCGGGCCGGGGCCAATACCTTATCTTTGACGATAAACTGTCCAGAATCAGACAGTGATGTTTCGACGTGGCACTGCAGGAGGCTATAAACTTTTTTGGTAGATAGAGTCAAGTTGAGTCCCCACAACCCGATTGCGACCGTTCTGTTTTGCATGGTAGAGGTTTTGATCGGCCTGTATCACCATTTTTAAAGGATCAGAATTCCTGTCAAAGGTTGCGGTAACAAAACCGATGCTCACTGAAACATAGGCCGCGGCCCTGGAGTAATCATGGGGAATTTTAAGGTCGGTTACGGCAGTTCGAGCCAGTTCGGCAAGGGCTTTGCCAGCTTCAAAATCGGTTTCGGGAAGCACCGCTACAAACTCCTCTCCCCCATACCTGGCAACAAGATCCCCGGGACGTTTTAACCTCCCATGGAGTGTTCTTGCAATGGCCTGCAACGCAATATCCCCGGCGGCATGGCCGTAGTGATCGTTATACTGCTTGAAAAAATCCACATCCACCATGGCAAGGGAAAAAGGGGTTCCGTTACGGGCCGCCCTGGAACTCTCTTTACTTAACACCTCTTCAAAACGACGACGGTTGGGTATTTCCGTTAAACCGTCAAGGTGGGCCAGCTGATCTAAGAGCTTATACTGATGGACAAACCGCAGATGGTTTCGAACGCGCATCTGAACAATGGGCGGAGAAAAAGGCTTGGTGATATAATCAACAGCACCCAGCTTCAACCCATGTTCCTCATCCTCAATGGAATCAAGGGCTGTTACAAAAATCACCGGGACATCCTTTGTCTTTTTATTCTCTTTAAGATGCTTGATCAACTCATAGCCACCCATATCCGGCATCATCACATCAAGCAGGATTAAATCCGGAGCCGCATTATCATGGATATATTTCAATGCCCTGGCACCACTCCTGGCCAGAACCAGGGAATATTCATTTTTCAACACATCGGCCAGGACCTTAAGATTTATCTTTTCATCATCCACGATAAGTATCCTTGACCGCTCTTCCATGTTCATGATCAACTCCACTTTCCTTGGCCATCCAGCATTTCCTTTAATTCCTGTGCCACATCTGCAGCGTCTGAATATTCGATATCATCGATCAATTCCCCAATGGTGACAAGGAGATCGTCATAGCCATGGCCGTTCAGGATCTCTTCTATTTCAGAGAACAGCTGTTCACAAGCATATTCGCCCCGGTCCAGAGAATCAATAAGCCTTTCAAGCCTGGATACCGCAACATCAATATCCAGGGCAGCAGTTTTGGCCACAGCCTTTTCCCCGGTGACCCCAGGGGGGTTCAAACGAAGACCGGCAAGGGAGGTAAGTACCTCAGAAAGTGAATTGACAAAGGGTTGAATCAGATTTTTTCCATAGGTTCCATGGGTTGTTGTTCCTCCTTTTTTTAACGCCCCTTCAAGATCACTTGCCGTCTGAAAGAGGCGGCGGGCACCCATATAGCCTGAAATGCCCTTGACCGTATGGGCCATGGTCTGAACCTCTGCCCAGGCATTATTTTTTGATAGTTGTTTCAGCACTTTTGGAGCTGAGGCATAATCGTGGTAAAAATCGTTGAGCATTTTTACAAAAAGCGCAACGTTGTTGTTCATTCTTTTAAGAGCCTCTGCCTTATCAATGCCGGGAAGTTTGGGAGGAAAATCTGGAAAGTTCAAAGGCTCTTCTATCTTTAACAAAACAGGATCTGCCAGGGATGTTGGGGAACATGTGCCTGGATGTTTTGCGGGAATCAGCCGCTTTAAAACCTGATAGAGTATAGCCGGGTCCACAGGCTTATTAATGTGATCGTTCATGCCGGCTTCCAGGCTTTTTTCCCGGTCTGCTGCCATGGCATTGGCTGTCATGGCAACAATGGGCACCTCCATGAACTCCTCTCTCTTACGGATCCGCCGGCTTGTCTCAAGGCCGTCCATGCCAGGCATCTGTATGTCCATCAGCACAAGGTCAAAGTGGTTGCGTTCAAAGGCCTCTATACTCTCCAGGCCACTTGAGGCGACCGTTACCACCATCCCGGCATCATGTAAGAATCCTGTGGCCACCTCCTGGTTAATCGGATTATCATCCACCAGCAGAACATGGGCACCTTTAATTGCCTTGAGTTCTCCCAGTGACTTAGTGTTTTTTACGGCTCTTCGTGGTCCAGAAACAACATCAAGGCCCAAAAGTTGAAGCAGGGTATTATACATCACAGAGGCATGGACCGGCTTCACAAGAAAGGCATCCAACCCGGCCATCCGGGCTTCAACCCGGGCCTCTTCACGGCCGTTGGCCGTTACCATCAGCAGGGCGGGAATCTCTGCCATGGCCGTATTGGCCCGAATGCGTCTGGCCATTTCAATACCGTCGATTCCAGGCATGATCCAATCGAGCAATACCACATCATAGGGGGCAGATCGGTTCACGGCAGCGTCAAGAAGAGCAAGGGCTGTTTGACCGTCAACAGCCGTATCCACGGACATATTAAACGATGAAAGCATGGAGGACAGCACATCCCTGCTAGCCCCATTGTCATCGACAACCAGAGCACGAAAACCCTGGAGTTTCTCCCTGGATTTCAAATCTTGAGCCTGGATTTCCCGGGAGATACCAAAATGTGATGTAAAGGAAAATTTAGATCCCCTGCCAGGATTACCTTCCACCCAGATTCTGCCCCCCATCATCTCTATGAGCTGCTTGCAGATGGCAAGTCCCAGGCCTGTACCGCCATATTTTCGGGTGGTGGTATCGTCGGCCTGGCTGAATGCCTCAAACAGCTTTGATATCTCTTCAGCCCCAAGCCCAATACCTGTATCCTCCACAGAGAATAGAAGCACTACACCATTTTCAGAGCGCTCTTCCACACTCGCTGAAATGATAATCTCGCCCATGGATGTAAACTTGACAGCATTGCCGGCAAGGTTCATCAGAATCTGACCCAGACGCAGGGGATCGCCCATCAGATGATACGGCACATCCGGATCAATGCGAAACAGAAACTCAAGCTTCTTCTCTTCAGTATTCATGCCCACAATATTGACAATGTTGCCCAGGACATCTTCAAGATTAAAGGGAATCGACTCCAGCTCCATCTTTCCGGCGTCAATTTTGGAAAAATCCAGAATATTATTAATGAGTTTGAGCAGAGTGTTTGCTGAGCTCAGGATCTTTTCAACATAGTTGTGCTGCTTATCCGTAAGTTCAGTCTTTTGTATAAGATAGCTCATTCCAATGATGCCGTTCATGGGGGTTCTTATTTCGTGGCTCATCCGGGCCAGAAAATCGCCCTTGGAGGCGTTGGCAGCTTCAGCAAACTCCTTGGCCTCAATGAGTTCGGCCTCCATCTTTTTATGAACGGTCATATCCATGGCCGTAAAAAGATAGCCGATCATCCTGCCTGCCGCATCGGGAAGTCCCGCAATGGAAAGGCTTACCGGAAGTCGGGTCCCATCCCGGCAGATATAAATCCACTCCATGGCACGGGTGAGTTTCTGCTTCACATACTGGTCAAACACCTTCATGTCTGACAGATGGGATTTTAAAATCCCGCTGACCTTATCACCATAATGGTCAAGCTCCTCCTTTAAATGCAGGGAAAGAATGTTTTCCTTTCCAACCATCTCATGGTCAGCATATCCTAAAAGATTGGCCGCCCCTTTGCTGAAAAGGGTTATTTTCCCCTCAAGATCGGTGACAATGATCGAGAGTTGAGTTGCCGCATCCAAAACCGCCTGACGTTCGAGATTTACACGTTGAAAACGATGCAGCATCTGCTCTGTCTCTTGAAACTGACTGACAACAAAGGCCGCTGTGATGTCGGAAGCCTGTCTTGCCACCTTGATCTCCTGGCGAAGCATCATGTTTTCCGCAAGCAGTTCCTGGTATTTATCGACCGCCACACCTCTTCTCCCAGGTAAATATTCGAAATGTTTGGCCAGTGCCCCATATTCGCCTATTTGGGCCTGCGCAATATGCGTATATTAGTGGCTGACCGAAAACTCGTATTTGGGCGAAAACTATATTCTTTCCTGGAAGCTCCCTAATGCTATGCAAGCAGGCCAACCGACTCCCAACTCCCAACTCCCTACTCCCTACTCCCTACTCCCTACTCCCTACTGACTCTCCCAGGCCGTTGATCGCAATGGAAACCGCCAATTGGGCCGCCCGGTCTATCATAGGTTCACTCAAATTCCCCTCCATGCCGATCAGCACTATCTCCTCGGCCATCTGGCCATCACACACCCCTGGAAGTATGGACAAAAGATAGGGAAGTCCGGCCCCATGTCCGTAATGGTCAGGGGTTAAACTTTGGATGACATCCATCCGATCAAGGACAACGATGGTTCCTTCACTGGTAAAACCCGATACACTGTCCACAAAAACAACCCGCCCTCCCCGCTCGAGAAGCGGCAACAGATTTAAGCCCATAAGTCCGCCTTCAACCAGATCAACGTCCCCGGGCAGCACCAGTTCCTTGAGCCTGTCAAACACTTCCAAACCAGCTGCATCCTTTGGAATCAGTCTGTTGCCAATGCAGATAATCGTGGCTTTCATGGATGTTACCCCAGGGTCAACCGGCCTGTTTTTTTACCGTTGACAACCGTATGGACCGCACAAACCAGGCAGGGATCAAACGATCGGATCACATGGCCCGCCTCCACAGGATTATTTACATCCCGGACGGGTGTACCGATCAATGCCTGTTCCCAGGCCCCCCTCTCACCGGATTCATCCCGTGGCGAACCGTTCCAGGACGTGGGAGTGATAATCTGGTAATGGGTAATGGTGTTGTCACGAATCTTCACCCAGTGCCCCAGGGCACCCCGAGCCGCCTGAATCATGCCTTGCCCCCGGCCATCGGGAACACCCTTAACCCTATGGTAGAATTTGGCATCATGGTCAGCCACAAGTTCATCGACCCAGACCGGCATGGTCGTTAAAAAACGGACCGGCCTGACAAAGCGGGCCAGTTCCCGGATAAAGGCATTGGGGCCGTCCCTATGCAGAAAATCGACAAACAGGCCATCCCCGTTAATGATCATCTCTGCCAGGGGGCCTGTTTCAACCACCTGCCCCATGTAACGGGGGGCCTTGACCCAGGAGTATGGGTCCCCGCCCTGGCCCGACGCATAGGGTTTTGTCTCGCCGGCAGAGGGATGGGAAGGACCATTACCAGGCTCAAACCAGGCATGGGAGATGTCCTCGGTTATTTTTAAAGGATCGAGGCAAGAGACAGCAGAACCCGTTGCAAACCCGGCTGCCGTAAGCATTCCATCAACACCTTGAACCGATGTCACCCCGGGCAGTCGAAAGCTTCCGTAGGAGAGAAAACGATTGGGTCCCCGGCCCATGGAATGAAGACCTGCCTCCCTTGCGAACCGGACAAAAAACCCCACCTCACTATCTCTGTGCTTTGGACTCTCTGCCAGCCATTCATCCAGATCCGCAACGCTTTGTATGGCCTGCCAGCGCCCAAGAGAACATCCAAGAATGCTGCGTTCATACCAGGTTGTAAAATGTTCCAGAATTAAACGACACTGCAAAAGCTTGCTTACTCCCGGGATTGAAGTCACCCCCCCGGGTACCATGAATGAGGTGTGGGGCCATTGGCCGCCGATAACGGCGATTATCTCAATGAGTTTTTTTGTCTCACGAATCACCTCAATACTTGCCCGGCCCTTTAACGGAGAATAGCGAAGCTGTGCCTCTTTTCCGAGGGAATGGTTTCCATAGGCTTCTTTATTTGCAAAGTCCACCATAAACATCAATACGGCCTGGCGAACATCGCTTTGAATGGTCTCGACCATCAAGGCCAGATTACGCAGGCGAAAGGCATTGTCCGGCGGTTTAATACCGGTGATGGCATCCAGGGCCTCGACCGCAGCCATAAGGTGAGTCAAGCTGCAGATGCCGCAGATCCTGGGGGTAATCACCAGGCCGTCCAGGGCACCCCGACCCTGCATCATCCCTTCGAACCCCCTGAACAGGGTCCCTGAACTCCATGCATCTGTAATCACACCATCGGTTATATCAACGACAACCTCAAGATCTCCCTCGGCCCGATTGATTGGGATGTTAATGCCTTTTTGTCTTTTTACCATGCCACGTTCCTGCTCCTGATCTTTGCTATACCTTTGAGCTTCGTAGTTTAAGACGTTCCGGTGCTGCTGCTGCTGCCATCCCTTTATAGACCATGTAATGGGCACGGCTGACCCCCATGGGTAAAGCCAGGGGAATGCCTTCAATATTTGGGGTTTGAAAAAAGGGGGTTGTCATTGGGAAATGGGGATCGGTGCAGCCAAAGCAGGGAACACCTGCCCGTGGCTTTGACGATTGTCTGTTCCACAATAGTTTGTTGCAGGGGCCGGGCACCAGGGGACCGGCACATCCCATATGAAAAAAAAGACACCCCATTTCTCCAAAGTCTGATTCTTCCACCCGATATTCATGGTACTCGTTTCGGGTGCAGCCCTGGTGAACAACTGCATTAAACCACTCCAGGGGTCGTTGAAATTCGTCCAGTTCAAAAACAACACCTTTGATAACACCCATGATGGCACCGGTAATCACATCGTGGTGGCAGGGACATCCTGCCAGATTGATAACGGGCTGGCCTGACCTGCTCTTAAAATCTTCGCCCAGAAATCCCCCCCGTTTTCGTTTGGAAAACTGAAGACCTTTGGCTTCAACGGCGGTATCAGATCCAAAACCGCCAAAAGAGGCGCAGGTTCCGGCTGCCATGACAACCCCGGCCTTTTTTGCCAGGGAGTGTATCAGCTCTTTTTTGGGCCTGCCATCCCTTGTATTATACATCCCTGTACCTGTAGGGCCGCAAATTACAGACCCTTCAACAATGAGAATATCAAGGGGTTGTTCGTCTGAAAAAATCGAGTTTAGCAAATCGTCATGCTGCCTGGGGGAAATATTGGTGATGGAAGGATGCCAGAGCAGATTGATCTTCAGCATTCGAAACAGCTCAATGATATTAGGAGATTCACTGCTTAAAAAGGAAAATGTATCCCCACCACAACTGCCGCCCTGTATCCAATATAGCGTTGTCACAAAGAACCTCCCTGCACAGCCAGTTTTTACGACTGGCGACTATCCATTAGATAGAGTCTAAAATTTGGTTATCCTGACCGGAACCGCAAAACGTCGGAGATCACTTTAACGCTTCTTAATGCTTTCCCCCCTTTGGTTTTGAACGTTCCGGTCAGGAAAACCAAAGAGTGCTATAAAGTCGAGACCTCACTAGGATGTTTCGACGGGAATTTTTTATAAAAAAACTGATTGACACGGAAAAAACATCGCTATATGCCTATACATCAAGTTGATACATAACCACAACTAAAAAAGGAGAGGATTATGGGAGCCGATATTTATCAGCGTCTCCGGGAGCAGATGGACCAGTACTCAACTGGATTTCCGGCAAGTGAATCGGGTGTGGAGATTAAAATTCTTGAAAAAATTTATTC